>JAISVB010000036.1 GCA_031271755.1 Culturomica sp. | reverse complement strand
GGGTGACGGGATTGGTCGCCGATTCTGTTTTCAAGTTCGTGGATGCCACCATGTTCGACCTGAATGCAATGGAAGCGGACGGCGAAACGACCAAATACCTTTTGCCGGGCGTGTCGGCTAAAATCCACTTCAACACGGGCAACCTTGCGGGGTATGAGTTCGATGTACACGCCTATGACCATGCAACCCACACGTTTACGTTGGTCAAAATCACCGATGAGCGCGGCGATTCGTTTCCAAGCGAAAGTTCGGCGGCGTTCCAATTTGCGGTGGGCAACGAATATAAGTTGCTCGATGTGGCTTTGCCGCCCGAATATGAAGTGGAAGCCGAAAATGAATTAGCGAATGCCGGTGAAACGTACTATGACCAAAATTGCCAACCCAAAGTGCAATACAGTTTGGACATCCATGATTCGTTCTTGCGCAATCTGATTAGGGACGGCGTAACGGTCAACATCTTCAAGCCGGGCGACTACATCCCCATCAAGGATGCCGATATTGACGTGGACAAGTCGGTGCGGATTCAGGGCTTCAAGCGTGACTTAATCAACGAATACAAGTACACCTTGACCATATCCGACACTGTGGCAACGAACGTAACCAATCGGATTATATCGGAGTTGATAGACGTTGACAAAATCATTACCATCAACAACCTGAAAGACCCCGCACGGGCGCGTGCGAATTGGCAGTCTTCGCGTGAAGTGCTGAACATGGTATTCGACCCGGATGGTGATTATTACACCGCAAAAATCAAGCCGGAATCCATTGATACCAATGCGTTGTCGGTGGGGGCAAAGTCCATGCAATTCGGCTTAACAAACACGGTATTTCAACCTAATTATAACGGCAACAAAAATTCCATCAGTGTACAGGGCGGCGTTCTGACACACTATACAATTGATGAAAATGCGGCGCGTTCCTGGGTGTTGGCTAACAACACAACCACGTTCAATTCCGACACGCAAGCATACTACATCTATGCGAAATGTCAGCGTTCGGGAACATCGGGGACAATCATTTTCAGTCCTGACCAAATCAAGGTGAAACAGGATGCGAATTTTTACCACTTTTGGATTGGTGTTGTCAATTCGGTGAATACGGAGTTGAATGCCCGTGCCGTATCCTTGTCGTATGGATTTACAATGGTCAATGGCGGATTCATCAAGACCGGCCGAATAATGTCTTATGACGGCAACACTTGGTTCGACCTCGATACGAGTGAAATAAGCGGTCGTATCAACTTCAAAGACGGGCTTGTGTCGGGACTTATTGGTATTGGCAACGATAAAGGCATTAACGCTTTTTTCAATGGAAAAGGGGGCGGTGAAAATGGCGAAAACTTGGACACGGACGTTCGTATTGCGGTCGGGCAACAGGCTGACAATGTGACGAACGCCCCATTTATGGTGCTACATGACGGAAGTTTTATCGCAAGTAAAGCCACAATCGAAGGTATCATAAAAGCCATATCCGGTTCAATAGGCGGATTTGAAATTGGGAACGGGCGTATTGGCGCAACCACAAGCGGTAATGCTTCAAGTGGGAAAGGGTTGTCGTTGTATAATAGCTTCATAAAGTTTGCCAACGCAACCAATTGGGCTTCCATCGGCGAAAATGTTTTGCCACTTTCATCTGGCATTGAGGGGCTTGCCCGTTTCACTATGGATAAGTCCGGGGATGGCGGCCTTGCATCGGGTATCGCCTTGATGATACGGGCGACATTCCCTAATGATGAGTTCGAGACTTGGAGCATCAGGCGTTCGATAGACAACCGTGGAAATTTATTTAGCATTGGGGGACACACTCTATTCGATGATAAGTATATAGGGGAAGCGTACACCGATGTAATAGAGTCATATATAGGTATTGCCCATAGTTTTGTATTTACAGCGATATCCGCTTCGTTGCTGAATGTTCGAATGCCGACTAAATCACAAATAACAAGCGACATAGGAAACATCCCCGTGTCCTTTTTGCTCCATATTACGATTGCATCGGGGGTGAGCAATGGCATACGCTTGTTGAGTCAAACGGACGGACAAATTTATAATAACAACGGTGGTGCGGTATCCTATATTGATATGACGCAAGGCGATACGCTCGTTTTGCGATACTATAATGGAGGTTGGTACCAGGTGGCGGCAAGACAATAAAAATTTGATGATATGGAACTTGCAAAAATTATTTCGACACATGAAATCGACCTGCGGTTTTGTCCAAAGGAACACACCGCAAGAATGGCTGAATTGACGGATGCCGGTTTTCTTCCGTTCGCCAATTCGAAACAGCCACAAGCGGAAGCCGGATATGTCGCCCTCGACTCATACGAGGTCAAGGGTGGGAAAGTCGTACAATCGTGGGTGGTAGTAACCGACCCGACGGCGACAACAAAGCGTATCGAAGAATTGAAGGAGCAACTTTCGTCATCCGACTACATGATTACCAAGTGTATGGAAGCACAATTGATTGGTGCGCCCTTGCCATATGATGTTGATGCGTTACATGCGGAGCGTCAAGCCATCCGGGATGAAATCAACCGCATGGAAGAATTGTTGTAGTTAGGGGGGGCAAAAGTTACACCCAAGTTATTCAAATATGTATTACTATAATATAGAAAAGGGTAAATTTGCCAAAACGATTAAATGGTGATATTGATATGGGACTTTTGGTTGGAATGGGGCAAACAAGACCACAGAATGCGTACGACTACTATTATGGCATCGAATGGGATGTGACGGTTTCCAATCCGAAACCCACGCGAATCGGCAAAATGGAGTTGCACCAATCCTTGCCGCTTCAATCTGCGATGCGCCGGTGCGTGCAAAGGGATGATGGTTCGATAAACTACTACTTGCACGCCAACAATTCCGAATTGCGTGACAATTCAGCGGCGGCAACCCTCGACGGTTCGCATGGCATGGTAATGACGGAATTGCCCGATGTCTATATTCGTTTTGAAATGAACGGTAACAAACGCCGCTGCTTAATGTCAAACCAGGCATTGCCGGGGTTCACATTGTGGGCAAAGGACTACGTTTCGGCATATGAAGCCACCGTCGAGCGTGACACCAACAAACTTGCATCGGTGAAAAACACCACCCCCGAATATCGTGGTGGTGGCAATCAGTCCGATTGGGATGCTTTGAGCAAAACGATGCTTGGCAAACCGGCAACGGTAATTTCTTTGACCAATTTTCGGGCGTTTGCCCACAACCGTGGTTCGGTCAAGTGGAATTGCAACACATACCACATCCAACGCAAATTATGGTGGCTCTATGCGGTGGAATACGCCAATTTTAATTGCCAAGACACATTCAATGCCGCTTTGACAGCAGATGGCTATCGCCAAGGCGGTCTGGGCGCGGGTGCTACTGCCTTAAACGGCACGTTGTGGGGCAATTTTAATGGTTACTATCCGATCGTGCCGTGCGGTCACACAAACAGTTTAGGCAACCAAACGGGATATGTCGATTATACCTTGCCGGCGGAATATGGCACGTTGACCGTTCAAGTCCCATCATATCGAGGTGTCGAAAATCCTTTCGGGCATGTTTGGAAGTGGACGGACGGATGCAAGTGCATGATTCGGTCCGATGCAGATGGTGCGTTGTCCGAATTTTACGTTTGCGACAATCCGGCGAACTTCACAAGTTCCGGGGAAACCAACTATGAGTTGCGCGGTTATCTGCCACGTAATGAAGGGTATGTTAAAGAAATGATTTTGGGTGAATATGGCGAAATCATGCCTTTGGCTGTCGGTGCCGGGTCAACCACCTATTTCTGCGACTACTTCTACACAAGCAAGCCATCGAGCGGGGTTTCCGAACGGGGCGTGTTGTTCGGCGGTTATGCGTCTTTTGGTGCGCTTGCGGGCTTCGTCTCTGCGTCTACGGATGCTGCGGCTGCGGATACGCATGCGGCTTTCGGCTCTCGGCTTTGCTATATTCCGGGTGTGGCGTAAGCCTCACCCCGTGCGCGTTGGTTCTTTCAAATCATTGTGAAACAAGGGTTGTCCGTTGTCGGGGGCGTGTTGTTCAGCGGTAATGCGAATAATGGTGCGAATGCGGGCTTCGTCTATGCGAATACGAATAATACGGCTACGAATACGAATGCGAATATCGGCTCTCAGCTATGCTTATGGAATTTTTAACTGCATCAACGGAAACCTTGCCACAAAAACGGTGTGTCGTACACCGAATGTCTTGGAGCAATCCAAGGGCAAAAAACAACTTTTATAAAACGGCTTTGGTAGGGGCAACACCCGAAGAATCCTAATATATAAGCAAACGATGAAACGAATTGGAAACTTATATGACGAAATCATAAGCATTGAAAACCTGCAACTTGCGGACAAAAAGGCACGCAAAGGCAAGGTTCGGTCTTATGGCGTTAAACTTCACGACAAAAACCGTGAAGCCAATTTGTTCCAGCTTCACGATGATTTGAAAAACCAAACGTACCGAACTTCAAAGTACAATGTTTTCAAGATTTACGACCCCAAGGAGCGGGAAATTTTTCGGCTACCGTACTTTCCCGACCGCATAACGCACCATGCGATTATGAACGTCCTTGAATCCATTTGGATGGCGTTGTTCACCAAAGACACATATTCATGTATTAAGACACGTGGCATCCATGCCGCCGCAAGGAACATGAAACACGCATTACGAACAGACAAGGATGGGACACGGTATTGCTTGAAAATAGACGTGAAGAAGTTTTATCCGTCCATCGACCACGATATTTTGAAAGTGGTTATCCGGCGGCGCATCAAAGACAAACGCTTGTTGTGGCTGTTGGATGAAGTTATTGATTCCGTGCTGTCCGGTGTTCCTATTGGCAACTATCTGTCCCAATACTTTGCCAACGTGTACTTGGCGTATTTCGACCATTGGTTGAAAGAGGTTAAGCGCGTCAAGTATTATTGGCGGTATGCGGATGACGTTGTGATTCTTGCACCGGACAAAGCGACCTTGCATGAGTTGTTGCACGACATTCGGGCGTACTTGCGTGACAAACTGAATTTGAAAGTCAAACGCAATTATCAGGTATTCCCGACAAATGTGCGTGGCATCGACTTTGTTGGGTATCGTTTCTTCCACACTCACACACTTTTGCGCAAATCAATCAAGAAAAAACTTTTCCGCCGGGTGGCAAAGTTGCGAAAGGTTGTGCCGACAAAAGAGGTGTTCAGGCAACAAATATGTTCTTGGTGGGGGTGGTGTAAGTTCTGTAACTCAATCAATCTAATGTCAAAAGTTCAAAAAAACACTCCTTATGAAATTAAATTCGCTCGTGCCAAATGCAAGGTATGACCTTGTTCATGGTAAACCATCTGTGTTTGAGAAAGATAATGACGGGTCGTATCTGTACCGGTTCAACATCAACCCTGAAATGGCTCTCAAAGAGGGTGAAACGGAAGAAACGCAAATCGGATGGACGTGTTGTGAAATCCGCATTTGGGAAAAACCCGAAAAGCACGTGTTGAAAAAAGCCATCATCCGGTTCGCGGTAGATGAATCCGCTGAATTTCACCTTGTCAACTCGTACAACAAGCATGTGTTGAAAGTCAAGGTCGATGCGACCGCCGTGGATGAATACAAAGAATATTTGGCATTTACGGAAGACGTGGGAATCATGTTGGACAACGATTTTACAAACGGAACAAATTAAACGACTTATGGCAAAATTCAGTGAACTTGGTGTCGAAGCGGATGTGATAATTGGGAAAGGCATCGACATGGATGAACTTTTCGGTCGCCGGGTATTGATTGAAAAGACCATCATCATGCCAACCAATTTTCCGGGTAAAAATTCATCCGGTTTGCGTATGCAAATGCAAGTATGCCTTGTCGATTTTGCGGAAAACGGCGATTATCCGAAACATGCCGATGGAACGCCCGATGGCGAACGGCGGTCATGTTTCACGGGTTCGGATATCCTGATTGGCGCAATTCAAAAGGCAGAAAACAACTTGCCCCGTATCAATCAAGACCGGGCAAGCAAAGGACTTTCGCCATTGCATTTGTACCCAATGGACACAACCATTGTCAAGGTCGGGAAATGTTTTCAATTCACCTAAACATCTATGTTCTGTGGCCTTTCTTTAAACAAATACTCTCTATTGTCGGCAAATATCTTGTCGGCATGTTTGGGGCGGTGTTCGCTTTCCTTGAACCCACCGTGCCTTTTATTTTGATTTGCACGTTCGCCGTGTTGCTCGACTGTTACACCGCTTGGTCGCTGTCCCGCCGGGTAAAAAAGAAGTTCCCCGGAGCGAATGACGGCAAGTTTAAATCGAACTATGCCGGGCGTGTGTTCGTAACGTTGCTGAAAGTGTACGCCTTAACCGTGCTTGCCTTTCTGATTGAAAATTTCATCTTCGAGGGATTGCCCGTGAAGTTGGCCAACATTGTTGCCGGGGCGGTTTGCTTTTGGCAAATTTGGTCTATGCTTGAAAACGAAAGTTCCTGCAACAATGCAAAATGGGCTAAAATAGCCCAACGCATTCTTGTCGATAAGACCGAACGGCACTTCGACATTGACTTGCACGAACTCAAAGACAAGAAGAAAGGGGGCGGCGATGGCAAAGGTTGATATTTTATTGCCGTTCATTTTGCGGTGGGAAGGTGGTTTTGTCAATGACCCCGCCGATGCCGGTGGTGCAACCAACAAGGGGGTGACAATCGGAACGTGGCGGCAAGTGGGGTACGACAAGGATGGCGATGGCGACATTGATGTGGCCGACTTGAAGTTGCTTTCCAACGCCGATGTGATGAACCGCGTGTTGAAGCCCCATTATTGGGATAGGTGGCAAGCCGACCGCATCAAAGACCAGGCGGTTGCCAACATCCTTGTCGATTGGGTTTGGGGGTCGGGCAAACACGGCATTGTGATTCCGCAACGGCTTCTTGGGGTTGTCGCCGATGGTGTTGTTGGTGAAAAGACCTTGGCTGCCGTGAACGCCGTGAATCCCAAAACGTTCTTCGATGCCGTGTTCAAAGCCCGTGTCGCCTTTCTCAACGACATAACGGCATCGAGCGTTTCCAAGTATGAAGCCCGGATTGGGCGCAAAGCCACCGAATCGGAGTTGCTGAAACACACTAACAAGCGTTTCTTGAAGGGGTGGATGAACCGGTTGAACTCGATTAAAAGCGCGTGACATGAAACGGTACTTTGTTATTTTGCTGTGTGTGCTGATGGCGGCGTGTGCCACCACCAAGAAAAGCACGCAGACCACGAAAACAGCCGACATGTTGGCGGAGCGTTCGACCATCGAAACGACCGACACCGAAAAGTTGGTTGACACCACCCGGACGGACAAGGGCAAAATCACCATTACGGAAATTGAGTTTTTCCCGCCCGTGACGGCAAGCGATGCACGACCACCCGACCAGGCAAGCCCACCGGGGGCGAACGCTTCCGGTCTTAATTTGCCCAACATTGGGAATATCGGAGCCGCCGCCGTCAAGTCTATCAAGCAAACCACCATTGAATCCGATTCGGAACGGAAAGGCGAAAGCAAGGAATCTTCATCGACCACCGCCGTCAAGAATGAAGCGATGGCGGCTAATACCGAAAAGACGGTCAATGTCGAACAAGCACCCGCGCCCGACCCGTATAGGTGGCGTTACATTTTTTACATCTTGGTGTTGGGGGTGATTGTGTTTTTGTACTTGAAGCGTGTGCCGGTACTGAATTGGATTAAAAAGATTCTTGTTGGCATCAAGCAGATTTTCAAATTTTCTTGATTACCTTTGTCTTACATTGTTGCGAAACCCGGATTCGTTCGGGTACAATGTCGAAGTCCGGCCTTTGGGTCGGGCTTCTTTTGTGGTGTTGGGACATGAAAAAAGCACCCGTTTCGGGGTGCTTTCGTGTACATTTTCGTGTACAAATCGGCTAAATCACTGATTTTCAAAGTTTATTGCGGAGAGAGAGGGATTCGAACCCCCGGAAGCTCACACTTCAACGGTTTTCAAGACCGCCGCGATCGACCACTCTGCCATCTCTCCAAGCGGATGCAAATATAGAGCATTTTTATAAGAAACCAAAAATCCCGTTCAGAATTATTTGAAGGTAGAATCAGTGGACTGTTATCCCTCTATGCACTCCTTTCAAGACGTGATCCGAGGTGCTGAATGTTTCTTTTAGATAGATATCTTGCTTTTATTCTTCAAATTACTCTTCAAAATCATCGGTACGAAAGGGGTAGACCGGCAGGCCGGCTGTGTTTTTCAGATTGCCGGGCAGGAAATTCCGGAAGCCGTATCGGACGGCAACCGGAGCCGGAACAAATGCATTGTGGACGGTAACAGTTTTGCGCTGCCGGTTAACAACTGCTTCGGCGGGGAGAAAGATGCGGTCTGCGCCGGCAATCTCGAAGCCGGTGATCTGTTCCCAAGGCCAAAATCCGTCTTCCGCGTGGTCAAAAGAGAGAATGGCTTTGTCTCCGGAGATCTCCACAGACCGGTATACCGGTCCTTGGCAGGCGACGCCTTCGAAACCGTACGTCCGGTTGAGCGCCCAGTAAGCCAGGCGCTCCCCGACGCTCTGTTTGTCGGACGGGTGGATGTTGTGTTTTTCGTTTTCTTCCGCCAGATCGTTCGTACACACCATCCCGCTGTGGGGGATCAGGGATTGGGCTTTGAACTGGAGCTCCCTCAGCAAAGCGCCGCTGTTTCCGTATGAATACTCATAGGGAGCGATTTCCACAAAATAGAACGGCAGTTCGCCGATATTCCAAATGGTTCGCAAGCGGTTGACGAACGTCATCATTTTGTCGTCGTATTGCATCCGGGCATCTACATTGGAACACCCCTGGTACCAGATAAAACCGCGGATAGTGTAGGGCGAACAGGGGGAGAGCATGCCGTTGTACAGCAACGACGGGCGGTGTTGAACCTGAATATCGGTGCGGGTAATATCTGCGGGAGAGAAATCTTCGTAAAAATAAAGATCCCCGGCGGGCATCCAGGCTTCGATGCGGGAACCGCCCCAACTGGCGTTAATGATGCCGACGGGAACATTCAGAGCTACCTGTAAAGTAGAGGCATAATAACTGGCGACAGCGCTCCAGTTCCGGACATTGTCCGGGGTGCTTTTTTCCCATTTTCCGGCACAAGCGCTACGGGGCGAATAGGCGGTATCCCTTTGGACGGTGAACAGGCGGATAAAAGGGCGGGAAGCCGCGGTGGCGATAAAATAATTGCCGTTTTTTACCGGATTGTTCGCAAAGCCTTTCAACGGCATCTCCATGTTGGATTGCCCGCCGGCAAGCCACACTTCGCCGATCAGCACATCCCGGAGGGTAACGCTGTCGTCTCCCCCGAAATGCAGAGTTTGGGGCGTATACCCGCCGGCAGGGGTTTGCAGGATGATCTCCCAGCGACCGGATGCGGAAGTCTGCCCGGAATAGCAGTTCCCATCCCAGGAGGTCGCCAGGGTGACGATTGTTCCCGGAACGGCTTCTCCCCAAACTTTTACGCGACTGTTCTGTTGCAGCACCATCCGGTCTCCCACCAAATCCGGCAACACGATGCGGGACCAGGCCATCGCATGACAGAGCAACAACAGGGAAAAAGTGCACAAATACCTCATAAGGACGTACGTTTTTGACCTTCTAAAGATAGGAAAATATTTTAACACAAACAGACTCTAAAGAGCAGGAAAACGGAAGACCGGAAAAAGCGACAAGCCGCAGAATCTCCCGCGGCTTGTACAATTAACCCTAAACAGAAATAAACTATGAAAAATTTCTGATACAAAGATAACCGATGAAAACCGGCTAATCTAATTAAACATTGTTAATTAGATACAAGGAATAAAAACGGAAAACGAGCTAATCACCGTACTTTTGCAGATTTTCGGCAGAGAGCAGCACCGAGACGATCCGGTTGATCTGCATCCCGTCAAAAGGTTGCTCCACCCGGAGGTAATTATCGGTAAAACCGCTCATTTTTCCCCGGTGATTGTTCGCCTCAAAAAGCACCGGGCGGGAGTGACCGATAAAGCGGTGCGCAAAACCGGACTGCTTTCGGGCGGAAATTTCCAGCAATTCATTTACCCGCCGCTGCTTCTCCGGCTTGGGAACACGCTCTCCGATCTCCAGCGCCCGGGTGCCGTTGCGTTCGGAATAAGGGAAAACGTGCAACTGCGAAACATCCTGATCCGCAATAAAATCCCGGGAATCTTCAAAATAGGAGAGGGTCTCCCCGTTCATGCCGGCAATCACATCCACTCCAATAAAAGCATCCGGACAGATTTCCCGGATCGTCCGTACCTTTTCGGCGAACACTTCCCGGTCGTACCGTCTTTTCATCAGTCGAAGCACTTCGTTATTCCCGGATTGCAGCGGAATGTGAAAATGCGGCATAAAACGGGCGGAAGAAGCGATCGCCTCGATAATTCCGTTCGTCAACAGATTGGGTTCGATGGAGGAGATCCGGAAGCGTTCCGCAGCGGTATTTTGATCCAGACGCCGGATCAGTTCCAGAAAATTTTCGTTTCTCCCCCGGCCGAAATCCCCGGTATTAACGCCGGTCAGGATAATCTCCCGAATCCCCTTCTCCACCAATTCGTTCACAGCCTGTTCCACTTCGGAAATAGTCGCGCTCCGGCTTTTCCCTCTGGCGTAAGGGATGGTGCAATACGAGCAAAAATAGTCGCACCCGTCCTGTATTTTCAGAAAACTGCGGGTGCGATCCCCGTAAGAGTAAGCCAGATCGAAACCAGCCAGTTTAAATACGTCGCACCCGTAAAATTCCCGGCCATCCGGAGTCTTCATCTTTTCCAGATACTCCCGGATCCTGAATTTATCTTTTGCCCCCAGGACCAGATTCACCCCCTCGATTTTCAGGAGTTCCTCCGCCCGCAACTGGGCATAGCATCCCACCACCACCACCACAGCGTCCGGATTGCGGTGAATAACCTGCCGGATCAGTTGCCGGCCCTTGTGTTCCGCCACATCGGTCACACTGCAGGTATTGATGATGCACAGATCCGCCGCCGCCCTGTTTTCCACGGTGACAGTTCCGGCCTCCTCCAATTTTTGCCGGATCGTAGATGTTTCCGAAAAATTCAATTTGCACCCCAATGTGGTGTACGATGCTTTTTTACCTGCCAAGATCATATCCTCCCGATTTGTGTGCGAATATAGTTATATTTGTGCAAAATTAAAGGACGACACCCACTATGCGCTACTATATGATTGCCGGAGAGGCGTCTGGAGACCTGCACGCCTCCAATCTCATCAAAGGACTTCGACAGTACGACCCGCAGGCCGATATCCGCGGCTGGGGAGGCGATCTGATGCAAAGTGCCGGCGCCGATATTGTACGCCACTACAAAGACACGGCCGTAATGGGTTTTTTTACGGTGCTGAAAAACCTGGGGCGCATAAAGGAAAATATCCGGCAATGTTGCGCAGACATACAGGCCTGGCAACCGGACGTGGTGCTGTTGGTCGACTACGGAGGATTTAACCTGAAAATCGCCCGTTATGCAAAAGAACATGGATTCCGGGTGTTTTACTACATCTCTCCGAAGATCTGGGCGTGGAATACCGGCCGGGTGGAAACCATCCGGAAGTACGTAGACCGGATGTATGTGATCTTTCCTTTCGAGCAGGAATTTTACAGCCGGTACGGATACAGGGCGGATTATGCGGGCAATCCCCTGACGGATGCCATTTGCAACCGCCCCTTTCAGGACGAAAGCGTCGAGGAGTTCGTGCGGACCAACAAGCTCTCCGGAAAGCCCTTGATCGCTTTGGTAGCCGGCAGCCGGGCGCAGGAATTGAAAAACATGCTGCCGAAGATGCTCTCCGTCCGGGCCGATTTTCCGGAATACGAATTTGTGATCGCCGGCGCTCCCTCCATGTCGGAGGCGGACTACGCTCCCTATGTCCGGGGAACAGATGTACGGATTCTGTACGGACAGACCTACCGGTTGATCCGGCATTCGGCGGCAGCCTTGGTCACATCGGGAACGGCGACGTTGGAAACAGCCCTGCTGAAAACGCCGCAGGTGGTGTGTTACAGCGGAGAAGGAGGGTTGTTTTACTACCTGATGTTCAAATGGTTCGTCAAGGTGAAATACATTTCATTGGTCAACCTGATCCTGGACAAGGAGGCGATAACGGAACTGCTGATGCAGAAACTCAACCGGAAACGGTTGGCGAAAGAACTCTCCGCCATCCTCCAGGACCCGGCGCGGCGCAAGCAGATGCTGGCGGATTACGACGAAGTGGAAAAACGCCTGGGCGCTCCCGGAGCCTCCGGGCGATTTGCGGAAATGATGGTGAAAGCGTTGCATTCCATCTCCTGACCATGTTCGCTGCAGTTAATTATGCCGCAATATATATTGCTCAACCCGTTGTGCATCTAAAGGTTTCTTTCGCTATTCTGCCTTTAGAATACCGGAATAAATGAGCATAAACCTCGTGTAAATTTCCCCCATTTCCTCCCCAAACTTCCCCTCCGCCTCCCTCGGACCTCGGTCGTACCATCGTCGTACCATGTTCGAGTTTTAATCAGACAAACTTTTGAGCAAAAACTACGTTTTTTAATGCACAACTGATTAGATTAATTTGTATATATTTTTACCAATAGATCAAAATACCCCGTTATGCATTTTATTAAATGCATAACGAGTATTGCTCACAAAATTTTTATATATTTGTAGCGGGTTTTAGAGTCTGTTTACATTATTTTCTGAAGTTATTTAAGAGTTATTGTAAGAATTAACCGGATCGACTCATTGATATATATGCAAAATTTTCAGGAAAAAAAGCAGGAACTAGGTGCGGATAAAAAAGTACACCAAACAGCAGAAAAATCACAGACTACCACATATCAGTGTCCCAATTGCGGAACGCTCCATTCGGCGAGTGATAATTTTTGTTCCGAATGCGGGGCGGGACTGAATGGAAATTCGTGCGCGCACTGCGGAGCGGAAACAGAGCCGGATTGGGAGATCTGCCCGGCTTGCGGACACAATTTGCAGGCCGAACTGTGCTCGTTTTGCGGCGGGGCGATGGAGGCCGACAACGCCTTTTGTCCGGAGTGCGGGAATCCCCGTACGGGCATTGTGTGTCCCGGGTGCCATACGCTGAATTTCCGCAGCTTTTGCCGGAAATGCAACGCCCCGCTGAATACACAGGCGCAGGAGGCGTTGGCGGAAGCGCGAAAAGACCCGAAAATGCAACAGGTGTTCGCCATCGCCCAGGAGTTGGCCGAACTCGAAGCGTTTTTACTCTCTCCGCCCGAAGACCAGGCTGCACCGCCCGAAATCCCGGAGCTTTCGGCGGAGAACCGTGAGTTGATCAACCAATACAAAGATCTGCTGGCCGCATTCCGCGGGCAGGAAATACAGGAAAAAACAGAAGAGCCGCCGGTGGAAACACCGAAACCGGAGCCGAAGCCCAAACCGGGTTTTTCCGTCCACATTGCCAGCAAAGAGGATGCAATGAAAAAATACCGGGAAAAATTGGCCGACATGCAGGCTACACTGGCTTCAATGACACCCGATGCAAGCCTGACGCCGCAGTTGCAGCGCGACTATTACTCGGCGCGAAAAGTAAAAGTACAGGAACCTAACAGGCTCTATTGGGTGTGTTATGCTTACGAATGTTGCCACGATTACCCCAACGAATGCTCCAAGCCCTGGAAAGGAGGGAGATACATGTATTTGCGGGACGAAGACCTGGTACCATACTACGGGCCGGCGTGATAGAGTGATCAGAGTTTAGTTAGTATAAACATTACAATAAAATATAGATGATGTCAAACGATTCAGAAAAAACCGTCCGGCCGGACGCAGAACCGGAACCGGAGAAGACAGTGCGTCCCGATGCGGAACCGGAACCCGGGAAAACCATGCGCCCGGCAGAGCCGGTAGAAAAAACCATGCGTCCGGCGGCTGCTTCGGCCGATAAAACCATGCGCCCCGATGCGGAAAAAACCATGCGTCCGGACACGGGAAAAACCATGCGTCCCGATCAGCAGGAGGAAACGACCAAGATCGTCAATCAGCAATTTACGGATATAGAGATCAATAAAGTCCGCTACGAGGTTGTCAAGACGATTTCCGAGGGGACGGGCGAGGCGCAGATCTTTCTGGTGGAGAGCCAGGGAAGACGGTTTGCCCTGAAATTGTACTACGTGGGCATCTTCCCGCCGCCCAACCACGACATCATGGAGATCATCAAAAAGTCGGCGGGTACAGGCTTGTTGGTGGCTACGCTGGAGCACGGAATTTGGACCAATCCGCAAACCCAGGAGAAGCGCGATTACGAACTGATGGAATTTTGCGCCGGCGGTTCGCTGGATCAATTAAAGATCAACGGCGACGAAAAGCTGTTGAGCGAAATAGCGTTGCGTTGCGCCGCTGCGTTGGATTTTCTGCACAAACAACAGGTGATCCACCGCGATGTTAAACCGGCCAATTTTTTCTTCCGGAAAGAGAGCCGGGAGCTGGCCGATTTGGCGCTGGCCGATTTCGGCATTTCCATTCAGGCCGATAAGAACGGCAAGCTGACCATATCCGCCGACATGCACAGCAAGCAGCAGCTCCGGACGCCCATTTATACCGCGCCGGAGTACTACGATTTTTCCAATGTGATTGACGGAAAGATCCAGATCAGCAACAAAATGGACTTCTTTTCGCTGGGGATGATGCTGTTGACGCTTTGGGACGGCGAGGAGATCTTCCGGATGAGCGAATACGAATTGAACAGCCTGAAAAAGAGCGGAAAGCTGCCCTACCCCAAAAACATGGGCGAGCGCACCCTGCAATTGATCAAGGCATTGACGCTTGCTGACCCGAACACCCGCGCCGATTTGGAAAAAATCGCGCGTTGGGCGAAAGGGGAGACCATTTACGATCTGCAGGCGGAGAAAGACAACATCGCCGGTTTTAAAATCGTTTTCAACAGCTCCAAAAACCAGATAGCCCACTCGCCGAAGGAGTTGGTGCAGTTCATGGGAGAGGACAAAACATTAGCCATTAAATACCTCTATCAGGGTAAAATAGAAGAGTGGTTAGAAGGGATCCACCGCAACGAACTGGCGGCCGAACTGCACGAAATAACGGAGAAGCGCTTTCCGAAAAACGAAGAAGCCGGTTTCTTTGCTACCTGCTATTTCTTAGACGATGAACTTCCGTATACCGATGTGAAAGGCAACCCGCTCAATTCGCCGCAGGAAATCGCCCAATCGCTCAAAGCAAATGCCAAACAGTACGAAAAAGCATTGGCCAACAGTGAAGACCCGCTCTTCCTGTTTTTCAGCGCCCGCGGTTCGGCGAACGTTACGCAGGAGTTCGCTCCGTTGTTTAAAAAGAGCAAAGACAACCGCAGCGCCCTGTTGCAACTGATCCACACGCTGGATCAGACCCTGCCGTGGATCATGGTGACCGACCAAAACGAATCCATCGAGTGTCATACACCGGAAGAGGTGCTTGAAGCCAAATACAAACACACGCTCAGCGATGAATCCTGGGCAGACCTGATCAGCGAAGGTTTTCTCACCTGGCTGCGCTATACCGATCCGGCCGTGGAAGGAAAGGTGCGTTCGGCCAAAGGGCATACCGAACGCCAGACAGCCGTGCTGTACAACCTCAGCCCGAAAGTCTCCTATACGTTCCAGATGGACGAGAACGCCGGCGATTATTTC
This sequence comes from Culturomica sp., assembly GCA_031271755.1. Classification (GTDB taxonomy): domain Bacteria; phylum Bacteroidota; class Bacteroidia; order Bacteroidales; family Marinifilaceae; genus UBA944. Next base: position 14,455 of record JAISVB010000036.1, on the reverse strand, counting down.
TTTACGGCGGAAGAGGTGGGGAACTACATGAACCTCCGCATGCGGGAGTACATCCTGGACGAAAACGACAATTTCGCCAGCTTCCAGTTGGATACCATGTGCAATATCGACGACACCCAATTGTACGACTACTTCAAATCGAAAGGGGTGTACGACGACAAAATCGACTGGATCAAGTATTGCTCCGACTTGAAATCGAAAGAAAATGCCGAAAAACCCGCTCCCTACAACTGGAAGGTGGGCGTATACAAAGCCATCAAAGGATTGGGTTTTGACCCCTTCTACTACTTCCCCAAGAGCGACAAGCGGGTTTATACCTTAGACGAGCTGAACGGGATCCCTTCCAAAGAGATCAACGACGAATTGGCAAAAGGGTACCTGCAAGCGTGGCTCACTACGTTCTGGCAGGAAGATCCCGCGTTGGATCTCCAAAAGGAACACACGTTCGAAAAGGAGACGATCAAGTACCTCCGGTATTTGGGGAAATTAGACAAAGAGAACATCGATGTAAAAAATTACAACATCGGGAAAAAATCGGTAGAAAAAGCGCTTTCCAACCTCAAACGGAAGCAGCGGACACACGTCTGGTCGAAAATAGTGATCGGATCGATCACTCTCCTCGCCTCCGTCGCCATTATCCTGAGTTTGCTGAATATAAACATCCCGATCAACGCGGAAGACCACAAAGGGTGGATCGCCATTGCGGCCGGGGTGGCGGGTGTACTCACCGTGGGGATCATGTTCCTGGGAGCCAATGCCGGTTGCCTGATCAATCTGGTGGTCGGTGCGGTGGTCTACTTTGCCGTCGGCGCCCTGCTGCTTTTCTGCATCCCGTACATCGGATTCATTGCGGCCGGCTTATTGGTGCTGATGTTGATATTCTGGGTCATCCGCTCTTACCTCAAATATCCCGCATTGAACCGCGCCAACAAACACCTGCTCCATCCCGGTTTCGAAGAGTTGGAACTGGAACCGTTGCATTTTGCGTTTTCAGACGAGCAAACCTTTCAGTCATCAATAGGCGACGCTTCTTACAATTACGCCTCCTACCTCAGTACGGGGACAAAGCGGTTTTACAAACAATTGGTTTTCCCCTGGATGCTGATCATCGGCTTGGGCGCTTTGCTCTACTGGGCTTCGTCGAAGAAGGCGGCATGGCAGGCGGAGGCGGAGATCGCCCGGACACTGGAAGGCGAATGGCAAGGCACCTTTGAAGAACGTCCCGCCACCTTCTCCGTTACAAAAGCCACCGCACAGGAGGTAAGGGCCCGCATCAGCGTCAAATACAACAGCCAAACGACCGAAACAGTGAAAGGGACGGTGGATATGGATACAAAAACCTTCCATTTTGACGACGGAAATCCCGGCAACAACATCTTAGACGGCGCCTACCAGGGCTCCTTCAACGAAGGGTTTACCGGATTCACAGGTACGTATGAAAATTATAAAACGAAGAAACAGGTAGCCTTTACCTTTACGAAGAGCGTATCGCCCGGGCAGGAAAAAACGGAAGCTGCAACCGGAACAACGGCTGCTGCCGGAACGGCAACCGGGACGGAAGCCAAAACATCGGCAGCGTCTCAATCGGCTGTAAAGGAACCGTCGCAACCGGTCGCTTCGGGTGTGATCGGCACCGGAACCTGGAGCGTGACGGCGTCGAACGGCTGGACGGCGGATTTCGTGGTACAATCGGTAAACAGCAACGGCACCTTCAAAGGGTACTTCGATTGGTCCAAATCCGGAAACTATTCCGGAAGAGAACATTGCGAAGGTTCGTACAACAAAACAACAAAAGCTGTGATCATGAAAGGCATACGGTTGGAAAACGCCAACGGGATATCCCTTTCCGCTTACAGGGCGACCTTGTCGGAAGACGGCCGGAAAATGACAAAAGGAACAAAGAGCACCGGAGGGACCTGGGAGGCCGTCCGGAAAAATTAAACAGACTTTACCAACTATCGAAAGCAAATGAATTGTCCGAAATGCGATAAACCGAATCGCGACAAAGCCGTCCACTGCAAATGGTGCGGCGTCGGCGTGATCACAAAATCCAACGCTCCGCTGCAGGAATTGGTAGGAATGGAGCAGGTAAAAAACCAGTTGCAGGATCTGGTCAAGACCTGCGAAAGCGTCCGGGAACGGGCCAAAGCCACGGGGGTAAAGAAGCGCTTGGGGATGGATATGGTTATTACCGGAAATACGGGTACGGGTAAAACCAAATTGGTAGAGGTATTGCAACACCTGCTCTATTCCACCGATATTATCAAAAACCCGAAAGCGGTGATCGTAGACGCAGTGGATTTCGATGATTTCTCCAAGAAAGACGACAAAGTCGACCACTGGGAGGAGAACACCAAAAAGGCGAGAGGCGGTCTGCTGGTCATCGAAAATGCACAGAAACTGTTGCCGCAAAAAGCGTCCGACGACGTGAACAAGCTCGACAAGCTGTTCAAATGCATGAACGACGAATGGAACAACGATCCCATAGTCATCCTGTCGGGACTGTCGGGACTGAAAACATTTATGACGACCAATCCCGATGTAGCCAACCGCTTCGAATACCATTTCGATTTAAAGGACTTTTCGGCGGAAGAGCTGACGGAAATGTGCAGCCAAAAGCTGAAAAAGGATGCATTGGAGTTGGACGAAGAAGCCCGCGCCAAATTGGAACGGATTTTCAAACACGAAGTGCGCAACAAAAAATCCGATTTCGGGAATGCACATTTAGCCGTTCAGAAAGCGGAAAAGATATACGCGATGGCTGTCAAGCGCGATCCCAAGACCCGGACAGTGTTGCCCGAGGACATCCAGGGTACGGAATTCCGCCGGAAAACGTACGACGAGATCATGACCGAATTGGACGAATTTGTCGGCATCGACGAGATCAAGGAAACCGTTCAGAAACTCATTCACAAAATGGATGTGGAGCGCGAACGCAAAGGCGGAAATGCCAAACGCGAAGTCAAAGACCATTTCCTCTTTTTGGGAAATCCGGGAACGGGTAAAACCACCATCGCCCGCGTTTTTGCCGATATCCTGAACTCGTTGGATGTATTGCCCACCGGGCAGTTGATTGAGGTAGACCGGAGCCAGTTGGTGGCGGGTTACGTGGGGCAAACAGCTTTGGCCGTGCAGGAAGCAGTGGAACGCGCCATGGGTGGCATTCTTTTCGTGGACGAAGCCTACGCCTTGAAACAAAACGACAGCGACAGTTTCGGGCAGGAAGCCATCGACACCCTGTTGAAGTTGGTAGAGGACAACCGGGGAAAATTTGTCTGCATTGCTGCCGGCTACTCCAAAGAGATGGCCGATTTCCTGACAGCCAACTCCGGCATGGCCTCCCGTTTCAACGAAACGGTGAATTTCCGCGACTACAAACCCGACGAATTGACGGAGATTTTCCGCCGGATGGTGAAAAAAGAGAAACTGACCTTGGACGAAGAGGCGGAAAAGCACATCGAAAATTACTTCAAAAAGATCTACATCGGGCGCAACACCAAGTCGTTCGGCAACGCGCGCGAAGTGCGCAATGTCTTCGACAAAGCGTTGAAAAATCAAGGAATGCGCCTGCAACAACTAAAAGCAACGCCCGCCTACACACCCGATATGACCGCGGTGCTCGCCCGCGTCGATATTGAAGGCGAAGAAAACCTGAAAGAGAAAGATCTGGACGGGATCCTGGCCGAACTCGACGAATTCATCGGCATGGACAGCGTGAAAACGGAGATCCGTGCTTTGGCCAACAAACTGATGATGGACAGAAAGATGATGGAGCGCGGTTTTACGGATGCCGAATTGACCAACGTCCACTTAGTCATAACGGGAAATCCGGGAACCGGGAAGACGACGATCGCCTTGAAATTGGGCGAAATATTCAAGGCGGTCGGCCTGCTTCCCACCTCAAAAGTGGTGGAAAAAGAGCGCAAACACCTGTTGTCCACCTACCACAACGAAACGGCGAAAGTAACGGACAAAGCGTGCGACGAAGCGATGGGCGGCATTCTTTTTATCGACGAAGCCTACACGCTGACGGCCATGGACAAGGCCGGAAATCAGGATAAATCGGGACAGGAAGCCGTAGAGGCATTGATGACGCGGATGGTCAAAGACGCCGGTAAATTTGTGGTGGTTTGCGCCGGTTACCGCAAGGAGATGGAAGAGTTTATCGACAACGCCAATCCGGGGTTCAAGCGCCGCTTCACAACCTTTTTGCACATCGAAGACTACACCCCCCCGCAACTGGTCGACATCTTTATGCTCAACGCCAAAAAACAGGGCATCACTCTGACCGGCGAAGCCCAGGAGCGGTTGAAAAAACTGGTGGTGCAAATGGTGGACGCCAAATCGGCCAACTTCGGGAATGCCGGCGAAATGACCAAATTGCTGGACAAAGCGAAAATCCGCAAATCGAACCGTTTGGCCGAACGCATGAACAAAGGCGAAGAGATCACCAACGAACTGTTCCGCACGTTCGAGGCGGACGACATTCCCTACGATGCCCCGAAAGCCATCGACCTCAACGAGTGCATGAAAGAACTCGACAACTTGGTCGGATTGGAAGCCGTCAAGCGCGAAGTGCGCGAAATGGCCTCCTACATCGAAGTGGAGCGCAAAAAAGCGGAAGCGTTGGGCAAAAAATTCCAGGGCGTGGGCGATCACTACCTGTTCGTGGGAAACCCCGGAACGGGAAAAACCACCGTTGCCCGCATCATGGCGGATATTTTCTATTCGTTGGGCGTATTGCCGACCAATAAATTGGTGGAAGTGACCCGGAAAGACTTAGTGGCCGGTTACGTCGGACAAACCGCTTTGCAAACCGAAAAAGCGGTGAAAAGTGCGATCGGAGGCGTGTTCTTCATCGACGAAGCCTATTCGCTCAAAGGAACAGGATCGGATTTCGGACAGGAAGCCACCGATACGATTTTGCCGATGATGCTCGACTACAAAGGCAAGATGGTGTTTGTCGCAGCGGGCTATCCCAGGGAGATGCAGCAGTGGATCGATACCAACAGCGGGTTGGAGAGCCGTTTTACAAAAACCATTCATTTTGAGGATTATACGGGTGACGACCTGGCAAAGATCTTCCTGATGAAAGCCGGAAAAGATCAGTTGGAACTGACGCCCGAAGCGGAAACCGAGATGCGTTCTTATTTCAACGACCTGTACGAAAACCGGGGGAAAAATTTCGCCAACGCCCGTGAAGTGAACAACTATTTCGACCGTGTCAAGAGAAACCAAAGCACCCGTATAGCCCGGGTGATGAACGACCCCGGTTTTGACCAGAATGCGTTTAAACAATTGATCCTCGAAGATTTCAATTAGCAGGCAGCCTGAATGCTACACGCTGATAACCAAAAGACGAAAAAGTATGGAGTTAGTGAAATGCCCCTTTTGTGGCCAAGAGATAGAAAGTGATAGTTTTTACTGTGACCAGTGCGGCGAGGAGTTGAAACTTTGTCCGGCTGGCCACGGTTTTAAAAAAGGGAAGGTATGCAGTGCTTGCGGAACCGAACTGGTGGAAGCTAAAAATGCAGCGAACGATCCGGCAGCACCTGTATCGGCGCCTTCACCGGCGCCCGATGTAAAGCCGCAATCCGCAGATACCGCTCAACCGCCGATTACTCAACCGCAAACAACAACCGCCGGTCAGCAACCTCCGGTCGCTTCACAGCCGTCCGTGGCTGCGGAACAACCGGTCGCTCCCGAAAAGACCGTTCGTGCGGCTGCACCTCAGACGGAACCGAAGAGCCTTGTTTCAACGGCGCTCAACGCCCGCCTGGAACTGAAAGACGGCGCTGTCATCGGCCGGCGGGCGGGCGACTACGTCCACGTATTCGGCACCCAGGGATACGTTTCCGGTACCCACGCCCGTCTGCAGAAAAACGGCGCCGGCAATTGGGAAATTGTCGATCTGGACTCCTCCAACGGCACCTTCCTAAACGGGCAAAAACTGGCCGCTCATCAACCTGCCGCCTTTAAACTCGGCGATACAATAGCCTTTTACGATTTGAAATTTACGGTCAGCGAGTGATATTTGACAGAGGCCGAATAAACGCTAATAACTAAAAGACTAAAAGGAATGTTGATCAAGTCCGATTTAAACTGCGACATCGGCTGCGTCCGGCAAAACAACGAAGACATCATTTTGCTGGGTGGAGAATTGTTTCGCGACAAAGCGCAGCTATCTGATTTTGAGATCGACGAAGAGGCGCGTTTCGCTGCCATCGTGGCCGACGGGATGGGAGGGCACAACGGCGGCGAAGTCGCTTCCGAATTCGCCGCTCAGTTTTTCAGCGACTTTGTGTTCAATCTTTCCCCCGGCTTGTCGCCGGAAGAGTTGGCAATAAAGATCAAAAACTGGACGGAAACCGTTCACCGCAACCTGTTGGACAGGGGGCGCCGATCTCCCGAATACGAAGGGATGGGGACTACTTTCTGCGGCCTGCTGTTTTACGGGGAACTCGTGTTGGCGCTCAATATCGGCGACAGCCGGTTGTATCGTTTCCGCAACGGGATCCTCCGCCAAATTTCCACCGACCACTCCATGCGCGAACTGACGGGCGATCAGGCCTTGCCGGCGAACCAGATATACAACTCACTCGGGGCCGGCGCAACGGCCTTTGTCGAGATCAAAGAATTGACGGGACAACTGTACAACGACGATCTTTTCCTCGTCTGTTCCGACGGCCTTTGCGACATGATTTCCGACGAAGAGATCGAGCAGATCCTTTTGCAGGAACCTGCTGCCGGAAAATTGGTCGAAGCAGCCCGGGCTGCCGGCGGCAAAGACAACATCAGTGTCATTCTGTTGCGACTGAAAGAGGTAGAGGACAGTGAATGATTCGAGGGAGAAAGAAAAATACGAAATTGAAATTATGGAAAACATTGCATCGGATTATTGTAATATCGAAGAGATCGACCAGGAAGATATAGCAGTAGAAAATATCATCATCAGAAATCTCAAAATCTATTGCGATACCGAGGAGTTTATCGGCGGAGAAAAAAAGTACAGGTCGGTGTTCCGGATGAACGAAGCGGAAACGATTTATGTGGACGCTATAATAATGAACGTCAGGTACTTGCAATTCGATTGGGAAGGTGCTCTTTTCTTTTTGTTGTACAATTCGGAGGGAGTGTGTATCGCCCAAAAGGCGGCGACGGTCTATTTGGACAATACGGATTTGGAAGCCACCGCAACGACCTGTTTTACAGGAATTCACCTCCAAGCGGGCGACTACCACATCCGTGCGACCACGGCTGTCGACGACGAGGATGAAAAAGTGAATTTTCCGATTGCCGATGACCCCGAAGATTACAGTATCGATTTTCAGATTGTCGATATTCCGGAAGATTACGGCCACTGTTTTGTATTGGAGGATTTCTCTTTTTACCGGCGGAACGAAGGCGAAGAGGCGACCGATTACCGCCGGAACACACTGACCGGTTTTGCATTGGATAAATTGGAGGCGATCGATGCCTTTTTTCTGGCGCGCAACAAACTCTCTTTTCCCTGGCCGGCCGAATTTTTTGTTTCGGTTTTCGATCAGACGGGTATGTTGAAAGAGAGCACTATTCACAAAGGTGCGCCCATAGAGGGAGGGGATCCGGATCAATTCCATTTTTTCGTCTTTCTGGGAGAAGGACAGAAGTCCTATTGGCGCAAAGGAAATTACCGCGTGGAGGTTGTTTTCATGAACGAATTGATCATCGAAGCGCCTTTTGTGGTCGGTGAAAAAGACATCGAAACGCCTTTCAGCCCGGAAACGGTTCAGCCCCGGAGATTTCACGGCGGGAAGCGGGTGATCTCCGCATCTGCATTGAATATCGATCCATTGGACGAGATCAACCGGATGATCGGCCTGCACTCCTTGAAAAAGGAGTTGAAGCGGTACGTGGACAAGGTCCGCTACAACGAAGCCCGGGTGCGGGCAGGCTATGTCGTTAAGCCCGTAGCGTTGCACTCTGTGTACTTAGGCAATCCCGGTACCGGAAAAACGACTGTTGCCCGGCTGATGGGAAAGGTTTTCCACGAATTGGGATTGCTGACCAAAGGACATGTGGTGGTGGAGGAGCGTAATTCGCTTACCGGAAAATTCTACGGCAGCGAGGAGGAGAAAACCACCCAGGCATTGGAACGCGCCCAGGGAGGTGTGCTGTTTATCGACGAAGCTTACACACTGTTGGTGAAAGAAGATCCCAAAGATCCCGGCCGGCGGATCATGGAGACCCTGCTCACCACCCTTTCCGACGAGGGGAACCGGGATATCTGCATCATCCTGGCCGGTTATCCGAATCCCATGATCGACATGCTGAACGAAAATCCCGGCATGAAATCCCGTCTTCCCAATGTCTACCATTTCGATGATTACAGCGTGGACGAATTGATGCAGATCGCCCGGTCGTACATGGAGACCAATCAATACGTCCTGACCGAAGAGGCGGAGGCTGCCCTGCATCGCACCGTGGAGAAGGCCTGCAGTCGCCGGGACAACAAATTCGGGAACGGTCGCTACATCATCTCCCTGCTGGAAAACCGGATCATTCCCAACCTTGCTTCCCGGTTGATCGCAACGGGGGAGATCGAACAGGTAGAACTGATCAACCGCATTGAAAAGGTGGATGTGGAGAGCGTCGGAACAGAGATAACGGATGTGGATTACTTCAAACAGAAGAAAAACATCGGCTTCCATCGCTCCGATTCCCATTAATTTTGTATCTTTGTATCCGTAAAATTACTTGATGTCAGTTATTTCTACGGATATTGTAAGATAGGCGGCCGGCGTTCTTAAATGCTTGACCGTCTTTCCACGCTTTCCCGGATCGTTCTTTCCGGGGCTATTTTCTATTTTTATTTTTTAACCGGCGTACCTGTACGGGCATTGCCATTGTCGTGCCCCCGGGTTTACGTCATTACCTTTACAATCATGAACAACAAACCCAAAAACAATACCGTCTCCACCATCCACGATTTCGACTTTAACCTGATCTGCGAATTTTTTCTGAGTCTCGACAGGCAAGGGCCTGGAAGTCCCGAAATGACCCGCAAAGCATTGGGTTTTATCGAGGGGCTTACTCCCGGATCGTGCATTGCCGACCTGGGTTGCGGCACGGGCGGCCAAACGATGACACTTGCGGCATCTACGCCCGGACAGATCACGGGTCTCGATCTCTTCCCGGCGTTTATCGACCGGTTCAACGAGCAGGCGCGGGGTCAGGGTGTCCAAGAGCGCGTACAAGGCATCGTCGGCTCGATGGACGCGCTGCCTTTCGCCGAAGGATCGCTCGATCTGATCTGGTGCGAGGGGGCGATCTATAACATCGGCTTCGAACGCGGGCTGCGCTACTGGCGGCCGTTTCTCAAGCCCGGCGGCTATGTCGCCGTGACCGAGAATACCTATTTTACCGAAAAGCGGCCGGTGGAGATCGAGGTGTTCTGGAACGCCGCCTACCCCGAGATCGACACGATCCCGAACAAGGTCGCCGTGATGCAACGGGCGGGCTATGAGTTTATCGCTGCGTTCGCTCTGCCCCAAACGTGTTGGACGGAGAACTTTTACGCCCGGTTGCCGGCGGCGCAGGAGGCGTTTTTGAAAAAACACGCCGGCAATCCGGTCGTTGAAACCTTTATTGCCGGCCAGCGGGAGGAGCAGGCGCTGTTCGACCCCACCCACTACGGCTATGTATTTTACATTGCAAAAAAGAGAGAATAAGCTGTTACGAGAGAGTGGTCCGGGCAAAGGGAACCGTGTCCAAGCCGGTGAATTGGCCGGCTAAGTATTTGTAGTATCCTGTTACGGCTACCATACCGGCATTGTCTAAAGAGAAGCCCAACCGGGGAATGTATACCTCCCAACCGGATCGGGCGGCTTCGGTGCGGACGGCGGCTTGTAGCCCGGAATTGGCCGAAACGCCGCCGCCGATGGCGATCTGTTTAATGCCCGTTTCCCGGGCTGCTTTTTTCAACTTGTGCAGCAGGATATCGACAATACTTTTTTGAAGCGAAGCACACAGATCGTTCAGGTTGTTCCGGATAAAGTCCGGCTCTTTTTGCACCTCGTCGCGGATAAAATACAGGAAAGAGGTTTTCAGGCCGCTGAAACTGTAATCCAATCCGGGGATCCGGGGTTTGCTGAACGAAAAACGTTCCGCATTGCCTTCCTGTGCCAGGCGGTCTATGACCGGACCGCCTGGGTAGGGAAGTCCCATCACCTTGGCGCATTTATCGAACGCTTCTCAGGCGGCGTCATCGATGGTCTGGCCGATCAGCTCCATATCCAAGTAATCCCGGACAACGATCAACTGGGAATTCCCCCCGGATACCAATAACGTCAGGAAAGGGAAGGAGGGATGCCGGCTCTCGACGCCCGGTTCTTTGATGAAATTGGCCAGGATGTGCGCCTGCAAATGATTGACCTCGATCAGCGGAATGTTGCCCGCAATGGCGAATCCCTTGGCAAAAGAGGTGCCCACCAGCAACGAACCCAGCAAACCGGGCCCCCGGGTAAAGGCAATGGCATCGATATCTGCCGCCCGGACGCCTGCCTGCCGGAGCGCTTCGGATACCACGGGAATGATGTTTTGCTGGTGCGCCCGGGAAGCCAGTTCCGGCACCACGCCGCCGTATGCTTCGTGCACCTTTTGCCCGGCAATGACGTTGCTCAGGATCAAACCGTCTTTCAGGACAGCGGCTGAGGTATCGTCGCAAGAAGATTCTATTCCTAAGATTACGGGCATTTTTCCTTTCAAATTTCCTGCAATATTAATACTTTTGCAAGCAAACAAAAAACGAGCGGGTATAAAAAAAATCTTCCGGATAACGATTGTGACGGCGGCGGCTTTTTTGCTGTTGCTGTTCGTGTTGCATATCTCCCTGCACAATCCGCGGGTGCAGACACTGCTTGTACGCCATTTTACCCAACGGATAGAGCGCCTGACCGGTGTGAAAATGGAGATCGGAGGGGTTGATTTCAGGCCGGTAAAATCCTTGATATTGAACGATCTGCTTTTACGGGATCACCGGAACGACACCCTGCTCTTTTGCAAAAAAATGTTTGTGGAAGTGGATTCCTTCCGTTGGAGCGGTCGCCGTTTCACCGTCAGGGAGGTCACGCTGGAGGAGGCGTATTTCAACCTGTGGATCAGCCGGGGAGAAGAGGAATCGGTCATGAACATCGAACTTTTTCTCGACTCTTTGGCGCGCCTGAACAATGAGCCGCCGGAAAAAGCCGGGCGACAGCGGAAATGGATGGTCGGACTGGATAAGATCCGGTTGCGGAATTGCCGTTTTGTTTACCAGGAAGAGCAGTACGAGCCGGTGGACTACGGCATCAACTGGACGGACGTGGAGTGCCGGGACGTGAACGTGGACCTGACGGATTTTAAATTTTCCGGGGATACGACGATGATCCGGTTTTCCGGGTTGAGTTTGACGGAAAAATCCGGCTTTTCCATCCGGGAATTGAATACCGGCGCCACGCTCCGGGATTCTATGATCTTGTTGACCGATACGGAAATTTATACGGAGAGAAGCCGGTTGTTTTTGGAACAACTGATCTTTCGTTGGAATCCGGGACAACGGGAATGGCGGTATTTTACCCAAAAAGTGCACCAATACTACAAATTGGGGCCCTCCAGCATCAGTTTTATTGATTTAGCCTATTTTAACGGCGTATTGGTGGGGATCGACAACACTATCACCTGCCGGGGAGTGGTGTCCAATACGGTTAACCGGATCGAAGGAAAGGATCTGCTGATCGGCATCGGAGAGCACAGCACCTTCCGGGGAAGTTTCACCTCCCGCGGATTGCCGGATATCTACAACACCGTTTTCGACATCGATTTCTACGATGCGTATCTGGATCCCGCGGATCTGGAAACGATCTACCTCCCCTGGTTCGCCTGGAAGATCCGGATCCCGGATCCCCTGCACAAATGGAACGGTTTCCGGTTGGACGGGAAGTTTACCGGAACGATAGAGGAGTTTCTTCTCCGGGTGAACAGCCGGACGCCGGGACTTACCGGAGGGTTCCGGTTGGCGTATGAACCGGCCGGCATTGACTCCGTGGATTATTCACGCCTCTCGGGGGACTTTCATTTTTCGCGTGTTGCGGTGGGGCGGATGTCGGGGAGCGGTTCCATTGGGAATGCCCAGTTGGCAGGCGCCTATTCCGGGGTTCTCGGAGAGAAAGATGCTTTGAACGTAACTGCTAAGTTGCACCGGATGAGAGTGAGCGATGGAGTATTGACCGGAGCCGATCTGTACATGACCTGGGAGGAGGGACGGATCAACGGAATGGCAACGGTGGATAGTGACAGCCTGGGAGGAACGCTGGTGCTGGATTACGACCCTTCGCCGGAACAGCTTTTTCTGAGCGTGAAGGGAGCGGTGGATGTGAAAAATCTCCGGAGTTTCGGCTGGGGGATCAACGGGGGAGAGGAGTCGTTTCGGACGGAATTTAACTGGGTACACGGAGAAAAAGGAACGGACAACAGCCTCACCCACATAGCGCTGAGCGGGACGAACTACACCGGGGAAAAGGGAGCGTTCACCGTTCCGTATATCAGTATAGAGAGCCGCTCCGATAGCGGTTACCGGACCACTTCGTTCGTATCCGACCTGGCCGATCTGTATTTAGAAGGCAGTGTACTGCCCCGGCAGCCGGTTGATTTCATTGCGAACGCGGTAAAGAGGTATTTGCCGGTTTATGGTAGCGCCGGCACTGCTGTTTCCAACCGGGAGCAGGAACCGGTCGATTTTAGTTGTTTCCTGCACCTCAAAGAGGTAAATCCGGTGCTGAGCGTACTCTCTCCGAAGATCCGGATCGCTGATGGAAGCACGCTTTCGGCCGACTATCGGAACAACGGTGAAGAGTTTACGGCGCTGATAGAGTCGGATTCGGTCACCTGCGGGGATTACCGTTTCCGGGACATGCAATTGCGGATGGACGGCGGAGAGGAGCGAATGGATCTTTTGTGTATGCTGGATCAGTTGGAATACAGGAACGAATACCGGCTGTACAATGTGCGTGGCGAACTGGCGCTGCAGGACAACACCGTCCGGAACCGGTTGGTCTGGTGCAACTGGGGGGCGGAAACTTACAGTGGCGAATTGGCAGCCGATCTTCGTTTCCGGCCGTCGAAAAAAGACGATTTTGCTACTGAAATAGCCATTCACCGCGGAGTTATTTTGTTGGCCGACAGCGTTTGGCAGGTCGATCCTTCCCGGATGGTGGTGGAGGGAAAAGAGATCCGGATCGACCGTTTCCGTTTGTGGAACAACGACCAGCAACTCGCCATCAACGGGGCGATATCCGAAAACCCGGAAGAGAAATTGTCGCTGGAATTGAGCCGGTTCGACCTGTCCGAATTAAATCGCCTGCTCTTCAAAGAGCGCCTGAATGTGTTTGGAGTAGCCACCGGGCAGGTACAGATCCGGGATTACTACAAAGACAACCACATCTATTCGGACATCAGTGTCCGGAATTGGGGCTTGGAGCGCGATACGCTGGGATCTATGCACCTGCTCTCTTCTTGGGATACGGACAGCAGCCGGTTGGTATTGCAGGCGGAAAACCAGACAGAACAGTCAGTACCTTTGGACATCAAAGGGCACTACAAGCCGTCGACCGACAGTCTGGATCTGGAAATCCGCCTCTCCGAAGTGGGGTTGGAGCGGCTGCAAGTCTATGCTTCGGACTATTTCAGCATGAGCCGGGGAAATCTTTCCGGTCACGTTCACCTTTCCGGGAGGATCCGGAATCCGGAATTGAACGGATACCTTTCCCTGAATGGAGTGGATTTGAAGATCCGGAACCTTAACACTTCTTTCCGGGTCAACGACACCTTGCACATCCGCAACAACCGGTTGGATGCGATCGATCTGGAGATCCGGGATGCGGAGGGCCGGCCGGCTCGTTGTACCGGTTACTACGACCTGTATGCCGACCGGTACGACCTGCAGGCCAATCTTCGGAACTTTCTGCTGATGAACACGCGTCCGGAACACAACGAAACCTTTTACGGGAAGGTATACGCCAGCGGATTCGTGCACCTGCGGAATCCTTCCGGCAACGACGACATCACCGTGAACCTCCGGACGGAGAGGGATTCGCGCCTCTACCTGCCTTTGGAATCCGGGGAGACCGGGAGCGGGAACAACTTCCTCCGGTTTATCCGGGAGGGGGAGGTAGAACGGCAAAAAAATCCGGTTACTTACGGACGGTACGGAATGACGTTGGATGCCAATCTGGAGATCGACGAAAACCTTGAAATCCAGGTGGTATTCGATCCGACCATCGGGGATGTATTGAAAACCAACGGGAACGGGAACCTGAAAATCGGATTGGATCAGGACGGGATGCTGAACATGTTCGGGGAGTACAAAATATCCAAGGGAGACTATCTGTTTACGCTCAGCAACCTGTTAAACAAAAAATTCGTGTTGACTCCCGGCGGA
>JAISVB010000012.1 GCA_031271755.1 Culturomica sp. | reverse complement strand
TCTGAGGCTCAACGACACACAACTCCATGTTATTGAAGACTGCGGTATAATACCCGAACCTCAACAGCAAATCCGCATTAAGTCCCTTCAACTTGTCCCGTCGAATCGGGACAAGCTCGGTTTTTACGCCCAATATAGATATATATCTTTCGTTTTTCATCTTTCTGCACTATTATCACACCCATTGATAACGATGCAAATATAGTGAAAATATAATTACAAACAATTAATTGAGAGTATCTTCAATAATTTCGCATTCTTGATCCTTTCGTCCTTATCGAATGAATCGAGATAGAATTGGGTTGTCGCAAGGCTCGTGTGGCCGAGGCTCTCCGAGATGAAAGCGATATTCGCCCCCTTTCTCTTCAATACGGTTGCATAACTGTGCCTGGCGGTGTACGATGTAACACCGGGCACGCCGACTGCCGCCCCGATCAGTTTCATATCCCTGTTGAACTGTTTGTTGAACCAGCCCTTCCGCGACATCTCAAGTTCCGCATCTTGTGCCGTGAAAAGTGCTTCGAAATGCCCAAAATCGTGGGCTGGCCGGGAAAAGAAAAAGTCCCGAAATCGTTGGATTTCAGGACTTTACTTTGTTTTACTTCGATGTCTGGCGGTGCGGACGGGACTCGAACCCGCGACCCCCGGCGTGACAGGCCGATATTCTAACCAACTGAACTACCGCACCAGAAATTAAAGAACGCTGTTCAATGCTGTAACAGCGGTGCAAATGTAGGGGGATTTTTTTAAATTGCAAGCGATTTGTTGCAAAAATGTAAAAATATTTTGGGTAGATCCACCTTTCGTGCCCGTCTTGGCGGAACGGAAATAAAAATGTATTTTTGCAGACGTTTTAACGGAGGCTATTTTTATATGATTACAGTTTCAAACTTAGAGATCCAGTTTGGGAAAAGAGTGTTGTTCCAGGATGTAAACCTGAAATTCACGCCGGGAAATTGTTACGGGGTGATCGGTGCGAACGGAGCCGGAAAATCGACCTTGCTGCGGATATTGAGCGGCGACCTGGATCCGACCAGGGGGTCGGTGCAGTTCGGGCCCGGTGAGCGGTTGTCGGTGTTGAAACAGGATCACTACGCTTACGACGAATGTACGGTGTTGGATACGGTGATGCAGGGGCATGGCGAGTTGTGGCGGGTCATGAACGAAAAAAACGCCCTCTATGCGAAACCTGATTTTTCGGATGAAGACGGTGTACGGGTGGGAGAGTTGGAAGAGAGATTTGCAGAGATGGACGGGTGGAATGCGGAGAGCGATGCGGCGGCTTTGCTGAGCGGGTTGGGAATCCGGGAGGAGTTGCATTACGCGCTGATGAGAGATCTGAGCGGTAAGCAAAAAGTGCGGGTGTTGCTGGCCCAGGCCCTGTTTGGAAAGCCGGATAATTTGTTGTTGGACGAACCGACGAACGATCTGGACATTGAAACGGTGATGTGGCTGGAGAATTACCTGGCAAATTACGAGAATACGGTGCTGGTGGTCTCCCACGACCGCCATTTTTTAGATGCGGTGAGCACCCACACAGTGGATATTGATTTTGGAAAAGTGCAACTGTTTGCCGGGAATTACAGTTTCTGGTACGAGTCGAGCCAATTGGCCCTGAGGCAGATGCAGGCCAAGAACAAAAAGGCCGAGGAGAAAAAGAAAGAGCTGCAGGAGTTTATTGCCCGTTTCAGCGCCAATGTGGCGAAATCCAAGCAGACCACCAGCCGGAAAAAGATGCTGGAAAAGCTGAACGTGGAGGAGATCATGCCCTCTACCCGCAAATACCCGGGCATTATTTTTACGCCGGAGCGGGAAGTTGGGGATAAGATATTGGATGTGCGGGATCTGAGTAAACAGGTAGAAGGGGAGTGGTTGTTCCGGGAGGTGGATTTTACCATCGAAAAGGGAGATAAGGTGGTGTTCTGGTCGAAAGATCCCCGCGCCATGACGGCGCTGTTGGAGATCATTACGGATCACGTAAAACCGGACAGCGGAACGCACCATTGGGGAGTGACCATTACAAAGGCCTATCTGCCGCTGGATAATTCGGCTTATTTTGATACGGACATGACGCTCATAGAGTGGCTGGGGCAGTTTTCCAACGACACCAGCGAAACCTTCCTGCGCGGATTTCTCGGGAAGATGCTCTTTTCGGGAGAGGACATTTACAAACGGGTGAAGGTGTTGTCCGGGGGGGAGAAAATGCGTTGCATGATTGCCCGGATGATGCTGGTCAATGCCAATGTGCTGGTGTTGGATTCGCCGGCCAATCACCTGGATCTGGAATCGATCCAGGCGTTCAACAACGTGCTGATCTCCTTCAAAGGAGTGGTGCTGATGAACTCGCACGACCACGAATTTATCCAGACGGTGTGCAACCGGGTAATCGAGTTAACGCCGAACGGAACGATCGACAAGCGGATGGAATTTGATGATTACATCACGAGCGAATCCATCAAAGAACAGGCTGCCAAACTTTATAATAGCTAATACAGATGGTGATTATTTTTTACCGGAAGGACGATACGGTGTACGCCGTTCAGTACCGCAACTCGGAAAATTCCCGGGACGCAGAGAAATTGGAGTGGTTGTTCGGAGAGGCCGCCCGGCTCCGGGAGGAGCGGTTGGACGGACTGTATGTCGGTCCGCGCCGGGAGATGGTCACTCCGTGGAGTACGAATGCGGTGGAGATCACCCAGAACATGGGGATCGACGGGATCGTGCGCATCGAGGAGTTCCGCAAAACGGAGAGCGCCCACGTACAGTACGACCCGATGCTCCAGGTGGTGTACGGCGGTTTGGACCAGCAACTCTTTACCGTCGACAGGAAACCGGACCGGATGATCTACATCGACGACATCCGGGCTTACAACCGGCAGGAAGGATTGGCGTTGAGCGAAGACGAGATCGCTTATCTGGAAGGGCTGGCGTTGAAGTTGGGCAGGTCGCTGACCGATTCCGAAGTCTTCGGTTTTTCGCAGATCAATTCGGAACATTGTCGGCACAAAATTTTCAACGGGACGTTTGTGGTGGACGGGGAACAAAAGGAGGAGTCCCTGTTCCGGATGATCAAGAATACTTCCAAGGAAAACCCCAACCGGATCGTATCGGCGTACAAGGACAATTGCGCTTTTGTAGAAGGGCCGCGGGCAGTGCAGTTTGCTCCCGCTTCCCCGGAAAAACCGGACGAATACGAAACGAGAGAGATGGATACGGTGATTTCGCTCAAGGCGGAAACCCACAATTTCCCCACAACGGTGGAACCTTTCAACGGCGCGGCAACCGGCAGCGGCGGCGAGATCCGGGACCGCATCGCCGGCGGGCAGGCTGCCGTTCCTTCGGCCGGTACGGCGGTCTACATGACCTCCTACCCGCGTTTGGAGGCGGGCAGGAAGTGGGAAGAGCGCATCCAACCCCGGCAGTGGTTGTACCAGACGCCGGAAGACATTCTGATCAAGGCGTCGAACGGGGCGTCCGATTTCGGCAATAAATTCGGACAACCGTTGATCGTCGGTTCCCTGTTTACTTTTGAGCACGAAGAGCACGATAAAATATATGGATACGACAAGGTGATCATGCAGGCCGGCGGTGTCGGCTATGCCAACCGGGAACAGGCACTGAAAAAGAGCCCGGAAGCGGGGGACAAGATCGTGTTGTTGGGAGGGGATAACTACCGCATCGGCATGGGCGGGGGCGCTGTCTCTTCGGTGGAAACCGGATTGTATGCGGGAGCCATTGAACTGAACGCCGTGCAGCGTTCCAATCCGGAGATGCAAAAACGGGTGTTTAACGCCATACGCGGGTTGGGGGAGAGCGCCTGCAATCCCATTATCTCCGTACACGACCACGGAGCGGGCGGACACCTCAACAGCCTCTCCGAGTTGGTGGAGGAGACCGGCGGCGTGATCCACCTGGAGAAGTTGCCGGTAGGCGATCCTACGCTGTCGGCCAAAGAGCTTGCGGTGAACGAATCGCAGGAGCGGATGGGGTTGGTGATGAAGGAGAAGGATGTGGCGACCCTGCAAAAGATCGCAGACCGGGAGCGGGCGCCGATGTATGTGGTCGGCGAGGCGACCGATGACAAGCGATTTACGTTTGAAAATGCCGTGACGGGCGAGAAGCCGATCGATTGGGAGTTGAAGGACATGTTCGGGAATCCGCCGAGCACAGTGATGGAGGATCGTACGGTAGAAGAGAGCTGGTTGGAACCGGCATACAGTGCCGATCAATTGGAGGCGTATTTAGAGCAGGTGTTGCAGATGGAAGCGGTAGCCTGCAAGGATTGGCTGACCAACAAGGCGGATCGTTCGGTGACCGGACGGATCGCCATGCAGCAGTGCGCCGGCCCGTTGCAGTTGCCGTTGAACAACCTGGGCGCCGTTGCCGTGGATTACAAAGGCGGGAAAGGGATCGCTACCTCCATCGGACATGCGCCGGCGGCGGCTTTGGAGAATCCGGAAAAGGGTTCCCGGCTGGCCATTGCCGAAGCGTTGACCAATTTGGTGTGGGCGCCCATCGAGCAGGGATTGCGCGGTGTTTCGCTCTCTGCGAACTGGATGTGGCCCTGTAGAAATCCCGGGGAAGACGCCCGTCTGTACCGGGCGGTGCAGGCGGCCGGCGAGTTTGCCGTCGAACTGGGGATCAACATCCCGACGGGAAAAGATTCGCTCTCCATGACCCAGAAATACGGCGATCAGAAAGTATATGCACCGGGAACGGTGATCATCTCTACGGTCGGCGAAATATCCGATCTCCGGAAGATGGTGACGCCGGTACTGAAACCGGAAGCAAAGAGCGAGATCCTGTATGTGGATTTCTCGTTCGACCGGCTGAAATTGGGGGGATCCGGTTTTGCCCAGCTTTTGAATGCGGTGGGAAAGGAGGCTCCGGATGTGACGGACGCTGCTTATTTTGCCGCCGCTTTTACAGCCGTGCAGCAACTGATCTCGGAGGGGCTGGTACTGGCCGGGCACGATATTTCGGCCGGCGGCATGCTGACCGCTCTGTTGGAGATGTGCTTCGCCGACAACCGGGCGGGATTGGAGGTAGATCTGTCGGATTTGGCGGAGAAGGAGTTGATCAAGATCTGTTTTGCCGAAAATCCGGGGGTCCTGTTGCAGGTAAGGGAGAGCGGCGCCAAGCGGGCAGGCGCGGTGTTGGACGAGGCGGGGGTCGCTTTTCACGTGATCGGCCGTCCCGGGAAAGCCGGAACGCTGTCGTTGAAAAAAGAGGCCGAAAACCGGGTGTTGGACATTGCTTCGCTGCGCGATCTGTGGTTTAAGACCTCCTACCTGCTGGATCGCAGGCAGAGCGGTGCGGAATGGGCATTGGAACGTTATAAAAGCTATAAAAATAATACCTTGAGCTATGTTTTTCCGGAACATTTTACCGGAAAATTGGCGGATCTGGGGCTGACGTTGGATCGCACCGGAAAATCGGGCGTAAAGGCGGCTGTGATCCGGGAGAAAGGGTGCCAGTGTGAGCGGGAAACCGCCTGGGCGCTTTATTTGGCCGGATTCGATGTGAAGGATGTGCACACCACAGACCTGATCACAGGCCGGGAAAACCTGGAAGATGTGAACCTGATCGTGTTTGTGGGCGGGTTTTCCAATTCCGACGTGCTCGGTTCGGCCAAGGGATGGGCCGGCGCTCTCCGGTACAACGAGCAGGCGCGTGTGGCGATCGAAAATTTTTACCGGCGGTCGGATACGCTGAGTTTGGGGATCTGCAACGGTTGCCAGTTGATGGTGGAGTTGGGATTGATCTATCCCGAACACAAGGATATGCCGAAAATGCTGCACAACGATTCGCACAAGTTTGAATCCTGTTTTGTCAACCTGACCATTGAGGAAAATCACTCGGTGATGCTGAAATCGCTGGCAGGCAGCCGCTTGGGCGTATGGATCGCACACGGGGAAGGAAAATTCCACCTGCCGTACGGGCAAACGGAGTACCACATTCCGGCCCGCTACTCCCGCGATGTCTATCCGGCCAATCCGAACGGCTCTCCGGCGGCAACCGCCGCCATCTGCAGCCGGGACGGCCGTCACTTGGCATTGATGCCGCACCCCGAGCGGGCGTTGGCTCCCTGGAATTGGCCGTATTATGCGGAGGGGCGCGAAGCGGACGAGGTGAGCCCGTGGATCGAGGCCTTTGTGAACGCCCGGAAGTGGGTGGAAGAACGAAAGTAAAGACGGAAATAAAAAAAGCTGCGGGAAACCGCAGCTTTTTTTATCGGATGGACGGGATCATTCGGGAATGATCAGCAGCCAGGCGGATTGGAATTGTGTGTATTTCCGGCGCAGGGAGATCAGGAATTTATCGGCGTCCGGCCGGTTGTTGAAGTGGTCGGCGGCTACCCGGAAGACGCCGTCTTTCCTCAATACAGCGCTGTGTATCAACCCTTCCCGGATCAATTCCTGCCGGAATTTCCAGGCATTTTCTTCCAGCGTAAAACTGCCCACAACGACGTAATAAATGAAACTCGGCTGGCGGTATTGCTGGGGAACAGGGCTTCTGTCGCTCTGCGGTTCCGGTTGTTCTTCGGCCACCGTGTTAACGCTTTTTTCTACCGGAGGCAATACGGGATTTTCCGGGAGTTTAACCCCTGCAAAGGCATCGTGTATGGTGATCTCGATCGACACCCGCCTGAATTCGTTTCCGCGGCTTTCAGCTACAAATACGTGGTGTTCGAACTGGTTCCGGGTCCTTTTGAGGATGGGTACGGAGGTTTCCAGGAAGCGGCGGACGCCGAATGTGCGCAGGTAGGCCAACTGGTCGTTGGCTTTGATCCCTTCCCGGGCGGTAATGGTGATGTTGTCGATGTTTCCGTTCAGGTAGTAGGGTTCTCCCAAGAAATCCCCGTAACGCCCGTCGTATCCGATCGTTTGCCGGACAGGGCTGCCGTCGGCCGATCCCGTGATCCGGACGGAGATCCGTTTTCCCTCTTTCAGGTAGGGGGCGAGTTCTTCCTCAAATGTCCGGCGGATGACCTGTACGCTGGCCTGAGCGGCGTTGGATTCTTCCAACAGGTAGCGCCCCGGTTCCCAGTCACCCACCTGCCTGCTGCCGCTGTTCAATACTTCGTAGGAGTAATTGACGGCATAATCCACCACCGCCGAACCGTCCTCCCCGGTCCCTTTTTGGGCTTTGGCCTCTACGTTTACTTTGATGTTATCGGAGATCCGTTGCCGCTCTACCTCTTTCTCGAAATAGTCCGTCAACTTTTGTTTGAGGATGGCTTCCTCTTCGCCTACTTTTTGAATAATGGCTCCGCTGACCGGTATATTGTCCTCCGGCAGGGAGATCCGGTTGATGTTGTCTAAGTAATAGGTGCGGTGCGGCATTAAGATCTCCAGGTAATCCAAGTGGAATTCGTCCCGGTCGTCGATGCGGTATACGGGAGAGGAGAAAACGGCTCTGGAGAACTCGCTTTCAAAAAATTCCCGGTTGGCCGGCGAAACTTTGATCTCTACCGGTTCTATGTTCGGGAAGGTCAGGGTATAACTGATGTTTTCCGGGTTGTAGGCGCTGAGTGTCGGGGGATAGAGCGGGCGCCATTTCAGGCCGAGTTCGGTGGCCGCTTCCCGATGGAAGCGTTCCCGTTTGGTCTGTAAACTGTCGTTTGACATGCGCAGCGCGTAGCCTGTTGGGTTTTCGTCGGGGCGTTTACGGCTCCAGGCGTCGAATTTCCGGCGGGCGTTTTGAGCTGCCATCCGGCCGAAATGGGGTTCCAGTCCCTCTGCGTCCCAGATGAAACTGTATTTTTTTCCGGTATGTACCAGCAGTGCTTTCTCTTTTTCGTAGTCGTAGCTGAAATGAACGTTTACGCCCGGTTCGCGCTGCGGAAGTTGCTGCGCCACCTCTTTTTTCTTCAGGTTCCAGATGCTCAGGTTGCCGGTTTCGCCAATGACCGCCAGGTATTTGTTGTTGTTGTGGATGTCGATGTCTTTTACATCGTCCGTCAGGTATATTTTCCGGTAAGTGCTCCAGTCGGCCGTGTTCCACAAAATAACGGTATTGTCCTCGTCGCAACTGAGCAGGTATCGTCCGTCGTCGCTGAATTTCACCTTTTTTACCGGAGCGGTGTGGCCGGTCAGTTCTTTCAGGATGGAGCGGGAAGAGAAGTTCCACACCACGACGTCGTCCACCCGGCTGTTGGCGATAAACAGCCCGGAGGGATCAAAACAGGCACTCAGTACCGGTTCTCCGACCGGCAGGGTAAGTATGGCTTCTCCCGTTTTCGAATCCCAGATCCGGACGGTCCCGTCCGCGCTGCCGCTTAACAGGTACCTGGCGTCATAGCTGTAATCCAGCGTATGGATCTGTTCCGTATGCGCTTTGATCCGGGCAATCCGGCTCTCTTTTTTCTCGAAAGACCACAGTTCGATCAGGTGCTTGTCGGTGGCCAGAGCGAAGTTGCTTCCGGAAGGGTTCAGGCTCAAGGCGGTGGAAGGACGGCTGTTGGCCACCAACAGGTCTTTCCAGGTGGCGTACCTGCCCCTCTCTCCCCCGGCAATGAACCGGTAGAGCCGATTGGAGGAGTTCAGCAGGTTTTCACTGTATTCGTAATGCCGGATCTCTTTTACCGGAGCTTCCTGTGCAGTTGTTTTACCGAAAAAGGCCGGTATGGACAAAAAACTGCAGAGAAATAGAAATGTTCTCATTCTCATGTTCTAAAATTAACACCTCGAAAACGGAAATACTCCTGCAAAAGTACAAATTATAACAACAGAATGAAAATATTGCGAATAAATGTTTTTCCGAAGGTGATCATACCGGCTACTTTTAACTTTTGGGTGGAATTTCAGTATAAAACAGGCAATTTGATCTTTCCACGCCGGGAAAAAACGGAAAGGTCCTGAGGCCGCCGGTGCGGTTTAACCCCGGTTCTCTGTTCGCGCCGGATCAGTTTTCCAGCAACTGCATCAGTTTGTCCAATTTCGGGGCCATGATGATCTCCGTGCGGCGGTTCATGCTGCGGCCGCCGGCTGTCGTGTTGTCCGCCACCGGCATGTATTCGCCCCGCCCGGTGGGCTGGATCTGTAAGACCTGAACGTTGTATTCTTTGGTGAGAATGCGGACGACGGAGGTCGCCCGGATCACGCTCAGGTCCCAGTTGTCCTGAAAGCGCGCCGTTTTGATCGGTATGGAGTCGGTATGCCCCTCGATGTAAACGTCCACGTTGGTTTGTCTGTTCAGCACCTCCGCTAATTTGGCCAGGGCTTCCCGGCCCCGTTTATCGACGGTGGCGCTTCCCGATTCGAACAGCAATTTATCGGACATGGCCACGTATACTTTTCCGTCTTTGCGGGTGACGCTCAATTCGTCGCTGCTGAATCCCATAAGGGCTTCCTGCACATTACTGAGCAGCTTGCCGACCTGCTCCTTCTGGCTGCGGATCATCTCCTGTAATTCGGTAATGGTCTTTTCCCGTTCCTCCAGCTCGGTCATTTTGTCCTCCAACAGGGCGTTCAGTTTTTCCTGCTCGGATTTATTGGAATACAGCAGATTGCGGTAAGCGCGCACCTGGCCGCCCAGTTCCGTGGTATCGGTTGTCAGGTTGTCGATGGCGCCTGCCTGTTTGTTGCTCACTTGTTGACAGGCTTCTAATTTTCTGCGGAAATCTTCTCCGCGTTCGATGGCGGCGATCCGGCCGTTTTCGGCCACCAAAAATTTTTTCTGAGATACGCAGGCAGTGCACAGGAATACCGAACAGAGGATAAAAGAAAAGAATTTCATACGGATACATTACAGGTTATTTGCCTGGCAAAAATAAGAAAAAAGTCGAACTTTTTTTTCGCACAGAGGAGCGGAATTTTATAGATGAGGCGCTGAAGAGTTATTTTGCTTGATAGCGCGACATACTTTCAAAATTTTTTCTAATTTTGGCATGCTAATTGTTGCACAATTGGTTCGAAAATGTGAAATTTTGATGAAAAAAGTGTATCGAAGATGGCGTTGTTCATAAATAAGATCTCGCACTACATTCCGGAAGGAGTGGTGCCTAATTCCTATTTTAAAGAGATAAACGGGTTGGACGATGAATGGATCTATTCCCGTACCGGTATTAAAACGCGCAGCAAAGCCGGATCCGGTGAAAATACAAACACCATGGCTCTGTGCGCCGTGGAGTCGGCGGTGAAAGAGTTGCCCTGGCCGGTGCGGGAACTGGACCTGATCGTGGCGGCGACCTATTCGCCGTACGATACGGTGGCGACCATCGCTCACACGGTACAGGGCAAATACGGTGCAGAGAAGGCGAAATGTGTCAGTGTATCGTCCGCCTGTTCTTCATTTATCAATGCCGTGGAGATAGCGGAAGGCTACTTCGCTGCGGGAAAAGCCCGCAGGGTGCTGGTGGTGGCGGCAGAACACAACACAGCCTATGCAAACGAAACAGATCCGCAAAGCGGCCATTTGTGGGGAGACGGGGCGGTGGCTGTTTTTTTGTCGGACGAGCGTTTTAGCCCGTCCGATGCGGAGATACTAAGCATCTATACCCGCGGGCTCGGTCACATCGGAAAATCGCTGGAAGCGGTTTACCTGCGGCCGCGAAACGGGGGGATCGGCATGCCCGAAGGCAGGGATGTTTTTATCAATGCCTGCCACTACATGGTCGATGCGTTGGAACAGGCGGGAGAGGCTTGCGGGAAAAAATTCGAAGAGTTGCGTTACATTGCTTCGCACCAGGCCAATCAACGGATTATCCGCCACATTGCCAACCAGACCGGATTTCCGGAGGAGCGTTTTCTGACAAACATCGAAACCCGGGGAAACACGGGATGTCCCAGTTGCGCCATCGCATTGTCCGAAAACATCGATAAGGTGAAAAAAGGAGATTTGGTCGGATTGACGGTGTTCGGCGGCGGTTACTCCTGCGGCGCCATGTTGCTGCAGTATTGACGGTTCAATTCTTTTGGAGCGTGTAGTCGTCGATCCCCAAACTCTCGTAAGTCTTCAACAATTCCCGGTCATTGTCCGTGATGACCAATAACTTGTCGCTCTCTTTCAGGAGGGTTTTTCCCGTCGGAATAAAGTACCGTTCCTGCCGGTTGATCATCACGACCAAGGTGTTGTCCGGCAGCGACAGGTTCATCAATTTGTTGCCGTTCCGCAGGATCTCTTTTGTGACGCTGATCTCGGATATGGCGGATTTAATGGCGTCCGGCAACTCCATGCCGAATGTGTTTTGGGTGCGCCGGGCAGGAATGGCTAATTTTAACCATTTGGCTACGACGCTGATACTCATACCCTGAACCAGCAGGGAGAGGATGGTGATAAAAAATACAACGTTGAAGATCAGGTTGGCGTGCGGGATCCCGGCGATTTGCGGATAGGTGGCGAAAATGATCGGAACGGCGCCGCGCAGCCCGACCCAGGAAACGAACAACCGGCTTTTAAAGGTGAGTCTCCGGAACGGGGCCAGACAGAGGAATACGCTGACCGGCCGGGCGATCAGGATCAGGAAAATCCCCACCAATAATCCTAAGCTGCTCACCGCCAGCAATTCGTGCGGTCTTACCAACAATCCGAGCGTCAAGAACATAATGATCTGACAGAGCCAGGCAAATCCGTCAAAGAACGAAACAACGCTTTTTTTGTGAACGAACGGGCGGTTCCCGACGATCACTCCTGCGATGTAAACAGCCAAATAGCCGTTCCCCTGCACCAGGTTGGTGAATGAAAACACAAAAAAGACTAAGGAAAGCAACAGTACCGGATAGAGCGATTCGTATTGGATATTGATCCGGTTTAAGGTGAAAGTGGTCAATTTCCCCAGCAGGTACCCGCAAATCGCACCGATCCCCAATTGCATGACCAGTTCCAGGGCTAAGTTCCCAAATCCGATGCTTTCCGATTGCAGCATCTGGATACACAGAATGGTCAACAGGTAAGCCATGGGGTCGTTACTTCCGCTCTCCAACTCCAGCATGGGACGCAGGTGGTGTTTCAGGTACAGGCGCTTGGAACGGAGGATCGAAAAAACGGAGGCCGAATCGGTGGAGGCCATAACGGAAGCCAGCAGCAGCGCTTCCAGCAGGTTCAGGGGTATGTGTTGCCCGGTGATGCCGGAGATCCAGTAAACAAAAATCCCGGTCAGCAATGCTGTGACAAGGACGCCGCCTGTCGCCAATATGACACCCTCTTTCATGACCGGCTTGATCTCCGCCATTTTGGTGTCCATCCCGCCGGAAAAAAGAATGATGCTCAGGGCAACCATCCCGATGGATTGGGCAACACTCGGGTTGTTGAATTGCAAACCCACTCCGTCGCTTCCGAACAGCATTCCGACCAGCAAAAAGAGCAACAGGGCAGGAACTCCGAAACGGTATCCGGTTTTTCCAATGACTAAACTGACAAAAAGAAGTATGGATCCGATGAGCAGGATGTTTTCGGCGGCGAACGGCATTACCTCTTTCATGCGATTGCAATTACAAGGGAGCTGTTAGATTTCATAAGAACCGGTATTTTGGCGTAGCGAAAATAACAAAAAAAACAGTGGAAATGAAGAAAAGGAACAAAATTTAATAAAAAATTTTACGGGATTCCAAAGGCAGAATAGCAAAAGAAAGCGGTGGCAAGTGTGTTTTCCGAATGGAATTCAAACAAATACACAGATGATATCCGGTAGAAACAACTTTTTTATACACCTGTTTAAATGCACAATGGGTTATTTCGCTATATTTGCAAAAAATCGTCTTGTGCGAACCATACACCGACACATCAGTGATGAAGAGTTGCTGGCCCTTTTCCGGCAAACGGAAAAAAGCGACTGTTTCCGGCAGCTTTACGAACGGTATCTTCCGTTGGTATACGGCGTATTGGTGAAATATGTATCCGATCTTGCACAGGCCCGGGAAATGGTCATGCAACTGTTTGAGCAGTTGCCCGGGGAGGTAAAGCAGGCGGAGATCGTCTCCTTCCGGCCGTGGCTGTACAGCCGGGTGCGCCTTTTTTGCCGGAAGCAGCTACCGGAAACAGTGTGCCGGCAAGCTTTGACGCCGGAGGAGAAACTGCCCGGATTCGGGAGCGGTCAGGCGCTGGACCGGTTGTTGGGGGAGCATCTGCAGGAGAAAAAACTGCTGAAGTGTATAGAAGAATTGCCCGAAAAACAGCGTATAACCGTATACCGTTTTTTTATGGAGAACCGCTCCTGCCGGGAGATCGAGGAGAGTACCGGGTTTCCCGGGCGAAAAGTGTGGAGTTATCTGCAGAGCGGGAGGCGGGCCTGGTTAGAGTGTTTGGATAAAAAGGGGTTGTTGTCGGCGGATGCCGAATCCGGCCGGCCGGCCGGCGCTCTGAAGCTGGCGGACATGATCCGGCTCTATTTCCGGAGTGGAGAAAAAGGCCGGATGGCCAATCGGTTGGAGCGGGATGCTTTGTCGGATCCCTTTTTGTATGAAGCGTTGGAGGGTTTGCGGGAAGCGGGTGAAGACCCTGTAAAAAGTATCGCTTTGCTCCGGGGAAAATTGAAAAAACAGGCGGGCGGTTTTCGCCGGAACAAATACGGCCGTTTTGCTTTGTGGGGAGGGATTTTTGCCGGAATGGCAGTGCTTGTGCTTTGTTTGACTACCGGGAAGGAGAAAACGGAATCTTGCTCTCCCGTACAACCGGCGGATAGCACGATCGCGCCCCGGGTGTCTTTGCCGGCGGCTCCTGTGGTGCGGGAACCGGAAGCGGCGCCGGGACAACCGGCCGGAGAGATCCGGGATGGATCTGCCGGACTTGCGCCGGAAGAGAAAAACACGGATTGGTTGATAGAGGTGGACAACACCAGCCAACCGGGTTCCGTGCCCGTTGTCCCGTTGGAAGCGTACAACCGCTATATCCGGGATTCCCTGCGCTATCCGTCCGACGCATTGGAGCAGAAACTTTCGGGAAAGATCAAAATGTCGTTCATCGTCAACCGGCACGGCAGGCCTTCCCGGATCCGGGTAGTGGAGTGGATCAACCACTCTTGCAATCACGAGGCCATCCGCCTGTTGGACAAAGGGCCAGTCTGGAGTTACACCGGTTCGCCGGAACCCACCTGCCTCACCATCACCTTCCGCTACCCCGGCCAAAGCCCGGAAAAATAGAAAGAGGTAGTGTATCGTCTTGCTATTAAATGGAGCTCACAAACAAAATGCGGGTGATAATGCCCTCTTTGTGCTCAAATACAAGCGGATCGTCGGCATTGTTTCTGCGTACGTGGTAGCTCCCGTCGTTTTGCAATACCGGGGTACCCAGTCCAATGGGTTCTATGCGGGAAATCGGATCCCCCACTTTTATACCGCCGCCATTACACGTCTTCGGCACGAGAAACCATCTTGTTTTACACATTTTTCGGAGGAGAATAGTTATTGTTTTACACATTTTTCGGAGGACAACCCCAGTAAATCCTCACATAAAAACGAGTAAT
>JAISVB010000024.1 GCA_031271755.1 Culturomica sp. | reverse complement strand
GGAACCATGTCTCCGCAACGGTTGTCTAATGCCTGCCGTTCGCTGGAATCCGACATTGAGCTTCACTCGATTAACCTTCCGTTCGGCAATAGGAAAATGAATTTTCCCATTGCACTCACTTAATCGGTTAATTCCTCACTTCGTTCGTCAAACAGAACGGATTCCGGGCGCTCCGGCAGGCAAAGACAACGATCGTTGCTCCCGACAACCGTTCCGAAGGATCAATACACCTGCGCGTCCCGGAGTGGCGGCGATAACCGTGATGGGCGGCCGGGTTCCCGAAGGACAATACACCGGAGCGGCCGGGTGACCCGACTGCAAATAACTGCAAATTTCGCGCGTTTACCTTGTCTGTTTTGAATACTTCTTTGTTTTTTTCGGATTTAATGCCTATTTTCGTCGGTTCAATCTCATCAAACCGCTACAATCATGGAAAACGAGAACACGTTACCGAACGAAGAGATACAAAACTCTTCCGAAGTACCAGCACGGGTAACAGAGGAACCGACACCCGAAACTGTTATGGAGACCGGCCTGCCGGAAGAATCCCTTATTGCGGATCCCTCCGATACGGAATCTCCTGTTTCCGAACCTTCCCAACCGGATACCCCGGATGCCTCCGAAGCACTTCCGGAAACTGTGGAGGAAGTAAGTGTGGTAGAAGCTGAGGATGTTGTTGCGGAAGCAGAAGCAGAAACGGTACCGGAAGTCACGGAAACGGAAGCGATCCCGGAAGAACAAAAATCGCCGGAGGAGCGGGAAAAACAGGTGCTCACGGCCAAACAATTAGAAGCGGAAAGAGAGAAAAACCTGCAACTCAAACTGCAATTGATCGAAGAGTTGAAGGAGTTGATACAAAAAGAGGAGTCGCTGAACAAAACTTTTCAGGAATTCAAGGAGATACAGGAACGCTGGCGAAACACCGGACAGGTTCCGCAAAGCCGGGTAAACGACCTGTGGGAGACCTGGCACCACCACGTGGAGAATTTCTACAACTACATCAAAATAAACAAAGAGTTGCGGGACTTAGACCTGAAACGCAACTTAGACGCCAAGATCGAACTGTGCGAAGAGGCCGAAAAACTGGACCAAGAGCAGGACATCAACGCCGCATTCAAACAGTTGCAACAATTACACTCCCGCTGGAAGGAGATCGGCCCCATTCCGAAAGAACAACAGGATCCGGTTTGGGAGCGCTTCAAAGCGGCTACCGGACAGATCAACGACAGGCACCACCGCTTCTTCGAAACCCTGAAACAGGAACAGGCGGACAACCTGAAAATAAAAGAAGAGATCTGCGAAAAGGCTGCCGCGATCGCCGCTGCCGAATACGGCACCATCACCGAATGGAACAACGCCGCCAAAGCCCTGATCGACCTGCAGGAAGAGTGGAGGCATTCCGGCACGGTCCCGCAAAAAGAGCGGAACCGGATCTTCAAAAATTTCCGCTCCTCCTGCGATGCCTTCTTTGATAAAAAGAGAGCAGTACACAAAGAGATGCTGGGAGAACAGGAGAAAAACCTGGAACTGAAAATCCAGTTGTGCGAAAAGGTAGAAGCCATTAAAGATAGCACCGACTGGAGGGTGACCACCGATAAGATCATCTCCTGCCAGAAAGAGTGGAAAAAGATCGGCCCCGCTCCCCGGAAACACTCCAACAAAGTGTGGCAACGGTTCCGGGCTGCCTGCGATGCCTTCTTCGACAACAAAAACGCCCACTTCAAGAACAAGGATTCCGAGCAGGAAAAAAACCTCGAACGGAAGCAGGCGTTGTTGGAAGAGATCAAACAATTTACACTCACTCCGGACAACGAGGAGAACATCCGACGGCTGAAAGAGTTCCAGAAACAGTGGTCTGAAATCGGGTTTGTTCCGATCAAACAGAAAGACAGGTTACAGGAGGAGTTCCGGAACGCGCTCAACACCCTGTTCGATCAATTGAACCTGGATGAGTCCGACAAAGACCTGGAAAAGTTCCGTTCCAAGATCAATACCCTCGAATCGGGAGAAAACAAAGAGTTCAAGATCATCAACGAACGGGAAAAACTGACCGGAAAGATCCGGCAACTGGAAAACGATATCCATACCTGGGAGAACAACATCGGCTTCATTTCCAAGTCCAATAAATCGGAGGGATTGATCCGGGAACTCAACAGCCGGATCGACAAAAACCGGCAGCAGTTGAGCCTGTTGAAAGAGAAGTTGAAGGCGTTGGACAGCATCATCTAAATTTTAATATCATGTCTACAAAATACGTGTTCGTAACCGGTGGTGTAGCCTCCTCTCTGGGGAAGGGCATTATTGCCTCCTCTTTAGCAAAATTACTTCAATCCCGGGGATACCGGGTGGCCAACCAGAAATTGGACCCGTACATCAACATCGATCCGGGCACCCTGAATCCTTACGAACACGGAGAGTGTTACGTGACGGACGACGGAGCGGAAACCGACCTGGACCTGGGACACTACGAACGCTTTACCGGCTGTCCGACCTCCCGGGCCAACAACATTACGACCGGACGGATCTACCAGCACGTCATCAACAAGGAACGAAGGGGCGATTATTTGGGCAAAACAGTGCAGATCGTTCCCCACATCACCGATGAGATCAAACGCAACATCAAACTGCTGGGCAGCAAAGGCGAATACGACGTGGTGATCACCGAGATCGGCGGAACCGTCGGCGACATCGAATCGCTTCCTTTTTTAGAGGCGGTCAGGCAGCTCCGGTGGGAACTGGGAGAGAAATCGGTGCTGATCCACCTGACGCTGGTCCCGTTCCTTTCGGCGGCCGGCGAACTGAAAACCAAACCGACCCAGCATTCGGTGAAATCTTTGCTGGAGATCGGGGTACAGCCTGACATATTGGTGCTGCGTACCGAGCATCCGCTTAGCAACGAACTGAAACGGAAAGTGGCGCTCTTCTGCAACGTACAGCCGGAAGCGGTGGTGGAATCCAGGGATGTTTCCACCATCTACGAAGTGCCGGTAAGGATGGAAGAGGAGAAATTGGACAAAACCGTATTGGAGATGCTGGGATTGCCCCTGAACAGCGGGCCGGATCTGGAGCAGTGGAAAAAATTCCTGTACAAACTGAAAAACTACCGGGAGGAGGTAGAGGTCGGACTGGTGGGCAAATACGTGGAGTTGCACGATGCCTACAAATCGATCGCGGAGGCTTTTATACATGCCGGCGCGGTCAACGACTGCAAGGTCAACATCCACTGGATACACAGCGAAGAGCTGACGGACGAAAATGCGGACGAGCTGTTGAAGAACCTGCACGGCATATTGGTGGCGCCCGGATTCGGGCACAGGGGCATCACCGGGAAACTGACCGCCATCCGGTACGCCCGTACCCGCAACATTCCCTTCTTTGGGATCTGCCTGGGGATGCAGGTAGCAGTCATCGAATTCGCCCGGAACGTACTGCATTGGGAAAGCGCCGATTCCACAGAGATATCCTCCAAGACCAAATACCCGGTTATCGACCTGATCGACAATCAAAAAGAGGTAACCGAAAAAGGAGGTACCATGCGGCTGGGAGCATACAAATGCGAATTGAAGGAGGATTCCAAAGCTTACGAAGCCTACGGACAAAAGATCATTGAAGAGCGGCACCGCCACCGGTACGAGTTCAACAACCGGTTCAAGGCGCAGTTTGAGGCCGCGGGCATGGTCACAACCGGCATAAACCCGGAGAGCGGCCTGACGGAGATCGTGGAGATACCGGAACACAA
Organism: Culturomica sp.; assembly: GCA_031271755.1. Classification (GTDB taxonomy): domain Bacteria; phylum Bacteroidota; class Bacteroidia; order Bacteroidales; family Marinifilaceae; genus UBA944. Next base: position 15,374 of record JAISVB010000024.1, on the reverse strand, counting down.
ATGGTTTGTCGGCACGCAGTTTCATCCGGAATACAAAAGCACGGTAGCCAGGCCGCACCCGCTGTTCGTGGCCTTTGTCAAGGCGTGCCTCTCGTAACGGGTAAAACTAAGGTAAATAACTCAACTCTATTAGCAACAAATACATGGATAGAAATACACTTATCGGGCTGGTACTGATCTTTTTGGTTTTGATCGGATTTTCCTATTTCTCCAAACCGAGCCAGGAGGAGGTAAAACGGAATCAGGAGATGCGCGACTCCCTCGCCCAGGTGGAATTGGAAAAAAGAGTGCTGGAAGAGCGGGAGAAGGCCGCCTATGCCGCAAGCGAAGCCCGGAACGAAACGGATTCCCTGAAAAAAACGACCGGCGCATTTGTACAGGACAGCTTAACGGAAGAGCTGATCACTCTGGAAAACAACAAGATCCGTATGCAGATCAGCACCCTTGGCGCCCGGATCGTCCGGGTGGAACTGAAGGAATACGTCACACACGACTCCCTGCCCCTGGTGCTCTGGGAAGCGGACAAGAGCGCCTTCGGCCTCTCTTTCTACGCACGGAACCAACAGGTAAACACTGAAAAGATGCTCTTTGTTCCCGCCGTTTCCAAGCGAAACCTGGTCGCCGGCACGCAGGAGGAAGCACTCTCCCTGAAACTGTTCACGGAAGCGGACAAATACATCGAATTCCGCTATACGCTGGCTCCCGACTCCTACAAAGCCGGATTTACCATCTTAGCCCGGAACATGGAGGACGTGATCGCCTCCAACACCTCCTTCCTCTCCCTGTTCTGGGGCGCTCATTTGCCCCAATTGGAGAAAAGCAAGGACTTTGAAAACCGCTATACCGGCTTGTATTATAACTTCCTGAGCAACGATGTGGAGAACCTGTCCGAAAGTTCGGACGACGAAGAGAATCTGACCAACAAGGTAAAGTGGATCGCCTTCAAACAGCAGTTTTTCTCCTCGGTGCTGATCGCGGAAGAGTCGTTCGCCGACGTTAAAGTGCTGAGCCAGGTAAACAACGAGCCCGGTTACCTGAAAAACCTTTTCACAGAGATCTCCCTCCCCTATTCCGGCTCCGCCGACGAAACGTTCCGCATGGAGTTTTTCTTCGGCCCGAACTCCTATCCCTTATTAAAGGAGTACGGAGGCGACATCGAATTGGACAAGTTGGTCAACCTGGGCTGGAAATGGCTTGCCTGGTTTAACCGGTATGTGGTGATCCCCATCTTCCATTTCTTAGAAAACAACGTGACCCGGAATTACGGGCTGATCATTTTCCTGCTGACGCTGATCATCAAACTCGTTCTGTTCCCGCTGACCTACAAGTCGTACCTGTCACAGGCCAAGATGCGGGTACTGAAACCGCAGATCGACGAGATCACAAAGAAAATCCCGGCCGACAAAGCGCTGGAACGCCAGCAGGCAACCATGGCCCTCTACAAAAAAGCAGGCGTCAACCCCATGGGCGGTTGCCTGCCGATGTTGTTACAGATGCCGATCCTGATCGCATTGTTCTGGTTTTTCCCGGGAGCCATCGAATTGAGGCAGAAAAGCTTCCTCTGGGCCACAGACCTGGCGTCGTATGACTCCATCGCCACCCTGCCCTTCTCCATTCCGTTCTACGGCAACCACGTCAGCCTTTTCTGTTTGCTGATGACCGCGGTAAACCTCATTTACATGCGGATGAACAACAAAAACCAGCCGCAGAACGACCAGATGAAAAGCATGCAGCTTATGATGTACATTATGCCGGTGATGTTCCTGTTTATCTTCAACAGCTACTCCTCCGGCCTGAGCTATTACTATCTGGTTACCACGCTGATCACCATCATCCAGACCTGGATGATCCGCCGGTTTGTCAGCGACGAAAAGTTGTTGCAGCAAATCGAAACCGCCAAGGCTCGCCCGGTGGTCAAGTCCAAATTTCAGCAACGGATGGAACAGATGCAGCGGATGCAGGAACAAAACAAGCGCAACCGGAACAAACGGTAACCAGTTTTAAACGCTTACATAAGTAGAAAAAAACCAGGGCGTGGTATCGAAAACCCTTTGAACCACCTCTTCCAAGGTAACGCCTTCACACTGCCCGCCGGCGGCATTGAGGTGTCCGCCGCCGTTGAAATGCACCCGCGCCCACTCGTTGACCGGTATGGCTCCCTTGGAACGGAACGACAATTTGATACGCTCTTTCCGCTGCGTGACCTGCACCGAAACATAGATGTTTGCGACCGAAAGCGGAATATTGACAACCCCTTCCAGATCCCCTTCCTGGTAGTTGTAGGATTCCAATTCCCCAAGGGTGACCGGCAGTACAGCCACGGGGTAATCCGGATGAACCGTCAATTTATTCAACAGAATATTCCCGATCAGCCGCAGGCGCGACAACTTATTGGTTTCATAAATATACCGGTGCACCGTTTCCTTATCCAACCCAGATTCCAACAATTCAGCTATCACCCGGTACGTTTCGGGATGGGAAGAGTTGTGGCTGAGTCCGCCGGTATCCGTATTGATGCCCGTATAAAGAGCATTGGCCATATCCGGGGTCAGGAACTCCCGTCCCCAGATCTCCGTGATCACGGAATAGAGCAACTCGCAGGTAGAAGAAACCCGGATATTGGAAATAACCACATCCACCGCCTCCGGATCCGGATGGTGATCGATCACAACTTTGACAGCCTTCGATTCCCGCACCCAGGGCTCCAAATCCCCCTCCCGCTTCATCGTGTTGTGATCCAGCATACAGATCATATCCGCTTCCCGCAACAGCCTCTTGCAATAGCCGGCCTTATCCTGAAAAGAGATGGCCTGCGACAGGCGGGGAAGCCACCTCAGGTAATCCGGAATATAATCACAGGTAAGTATGCGGCACTTAACGCCGGCTTTTTCCAACGCCCCGGAAAACGCCGAACAGGAACCGGCTGCATCCCCGTCTACGGAAATGTGCGGGATGATCACCGCCCTCGATCCGGGTTTTCCCAGGAGCGCTTTCAGTTGTTCTATGCCTTCGGATATACTCATTATAAATAGAAGAAAACTCCCGTTTATACGCTATTCCCACTCGATCGTTGCAGGCGGTTTGGAACTGATATCGTAAACAACACGGTTGATGCCCCGGACATTGTTAATGATCCGGTTGGAAACTTTGGCCAGAAATTCGTAAGGCAAATGACACCAGTCGGCCGTCATCCCGTCGGTCGATTCGACTGCCCGCAACGCCACGACATTTTCGTAGGTGCGCTCATCTCCCATCACCCCCACGCTCTGCACCGGCAACAAGATCACACCGGCCTGCCATACCTGATGGTACAGCCCCTCCTCCTGCAACAGGGAGATAAAAATGTGGTCTGCTTCCTGCAACAGCCTGACCTTCTCCCGGGTGATCTCCCCGAGAATACGGATGGCCAGTCCCGGCCCCGGGAAGGGGTGCCTCTGCAGGAATTTATCGGACAACCCCAAGCTTTTGCCCACCCGCCGCACTTCGTCCTTAAAAAGGAGGCGCAACGGCTCCACCAACTTCAATTTCATGTAATCGGGCAGTCCGCCGACGTTGTGGTGGGACTTGATGGTTTGGGAAGGGCCGTTCACGGAGAGCGATTCGATCACGTCCGGATAGATGGTTCCCTGTCCCAGCCATTTGGCTCCTTGAATCCGGGAAGCCTCCCGGTCAAAAACATCTATAAAGGTATTTCCGATGATCTTCCGTTTCTGTTCGGGTTCTTTCACCCCCTCTAAGCGATCCAAAAAGAGATCGCCGGCGTTCGCCCCTACTACGTTCAACCCCAGTTCCCGGTAGTTCTCCAGGACGGTTTTAAACTCGTCTTTCCGCAACAGGCCGTTGTCTACAAAGATACAGGTCAGGTTTTTCCCGACGGCGCGGTGCAGCAGCATCGCCGCTACGGTGGAGTCCACCCCGCCCGACAGGCCGAGGATCACCTTGTCGCCCCCCAGTTTCTCCTTCAACTCGTTGACCGTACTCTCCACAAAAGAGTCCGGCGTCCACTCCTGTTTGCATCCGCAAATATCCACCACAAAATTCTGCAACAGCCGGGTTCCTTCCGTGCTGTGGTAGACTTCCGGATGGAACTGGATCCCGTAGGTCGTCTCGTTCTCCACTTTAAAAGCTGCGTTTTGCACATCGCCGGTACCGGCGATGACGGTGTAACCGGCCGGAAGCCGCTCGATCGTATCGCCGTGGGACATCCATACCTGAGAATGGTCGCTGATCCCGGCAAACAATGCACTGGCCCGATCGATACCGGCCAGATGGGCTCTTCCGTACTCCCGTTTGCCGGAAGCCTGTACCTCTCCCCCAAAATGGTGGGCCAGGTACTGGGCGCCAAAACAGATTCCCAGCAAAGGCATCTTCCCCTTCACGGAAGAGAGATCCGGCCGGGGCGCCCGGTCGTCCCGGACAGAAAAAGGGCTTCCCGACAGGATCACCCCTTTGACGGAAGCGTCCGGCCCTGCCCAGTTGTTGTACGGATAGATTTCGCAATACACGTGTAACTCCCGGACTCTCCTCGCTATCAATTGCGTATATTGAGAGCCGAAATCCAATATCACTATTTTTTCCTGCATGACGGTATGGTTTTAGCTAAGGAATTGCAAAGATACTCTTTTTATCGAAAAATCGGCCGGAGACCGAACATTCCATTGCCAATTCCGTTTCAGTAAAAACAAAACCAAAATGTTATTCAAATGGATTGGATTGTCAAACTTTTACAGAACACTCCAGAGTTGGCTATTTTCCTGACCTTAGCGCTTGGGTTCGTCATCGGCCGGATCAAGATCGGGAATTTCAGTCTGGGAAATGTCACCGGCGTACTCCTGATGGGGGTCGTCGTCGGACAACTGAACATTCCCATCGCCCCGGTGGTGAAATCCACCTTTTTTCTCATTTTCCTGTTTGCCGTAGGGTACAGCGTCGGCCCGCAATTTGTACACGGGCTGAGAAAAGACGGCTTGCCGCAGATCCTGTTCGCGGCCATCGTCTGTACATTTTGCTTACTTGTCCCCTGGCTGTGCGCTGTGATCGCCGGCTTTGACATCGGCAACTCCGCCGGACTGTTATCGGGTGGGAACACCATATCGGCCGTCATCGGCGTAGCCACAGACACCATCAACCAGTTGAACATCGACGATGCCGATAAACAAAAGTATATCAACGAGATCCCGGTGGCATACGCCGTGACCTACATATTCGGAACGGCCGGAACCGCCTGGTTTCTGGCCTCTGTCGGCCCGAAAATACTGGGCGGCGATATCGTCAAACTGAGCAAAGAGTACGAAGCCTCGCTCGGCGGTTCTATCGAAGATGACGATCTGACCCTGGAACACGCATACAACGGCTCCACATTCCGGGTTTTCAAACTGAACAACCGCTTCTTTGAAGGAGGGAAAAGCATCCGGGAATTTGAAGAGGTGCTGGTGAAAAAAGGATGGCCGCTCTATGTGGAACGGCTCCGGACACAAAAGGGGAAGATCATCCCCGACCCGGAAGAAGGCCGAAAGCTATACCCCGGAGATGTCGTCGTGCTGAACGGCCCGGTAGATTCGCTGTTGAGCGATGAAAACCTCATCGGAGAAGAGGTGGCAGACCTGGAATTGCTCGATTTCCGGGTAGAGGTGCTCAAAGTTATGGTAAGCGCCAAATCCTGTATCGGAACCACGCTGGAAAAACTGAAACACAACAGAAAAAGACACGGGGTTATCATCCGGAAGATCACCCGGGGACACGCAGAAGTTCCGTTGCTGAAAAATGTCAAACTGATGCAGGGAGATCTGGTCGAATTAGAGGGCCGGAAGAGCGACGTTGATCGTTTTGCCGCTTTCCTGGGGTATGCCGAACGGCCTACACAGGTTACGGACCTGCTCTACGTAGCCATCGGTATTTTTATCGGCGGCATAGCAGGATCGCTTACCGTACATGCCGGCCATGTACCTGTCAGCCTGAGCGCCAGCGGAGGAGTCCTGATCCTGGGGATCATTTTCGGCTGGTTGCGCTCCAAACATCCGACCTTCGGAGCGGTTCCCGAACCGGCTATCTGGCTGATGAACAACCTCGGTTTGAATGTGTTTATCGCCGTGGTAGGGATCACCGCCGGGCCCAACTTTATTGCAGGGCTAAAAGCGGCCGGTATCCCGCTTTTTATCTGCGGGATCTTTGTCAGCCTGGTTCCCATGCTGATCGGGTTACTGCTCGGCAAGTATATCTTTAAATTCCACCCGGCCATTACCCTGGGGGCCTGCGCCGGTTCGCGCACCACTACCGCTGCGCTGGGAGCTATTCAGGAATCCACCAAAAGCAAGGTGCCCGCCCTCTCCTACACCACCACGTACGCGATCGGGAACACCCTGCTGATCATCTGGGGTGTGGTGATCGTCCTGTTAATGCAGTAAAACAAATTCAAAAGACAGAACACATGGATAAATTGAAGACCACCCGGAGAAAAGAACAGGAACTGGAACAACTCAGCCCTTTCGAGTTGAAGGATAACCTGATCAAATTAGCGGCCGATAAAGACAAAAAACCGGCGCGCGCCATGCTGAACGCCGGCCGGGGAAATCCGAACTGGATCGCCACCATTCCCCGCGAAGCCTTTTTCCTGCTGGGACAGTTCGGGGTCGCCGAATGCCGCCTGCCGATGGAGAAGCCGGAAGGAGTGGCAGGCATCCCGCAAACCAAAGGGATCGCCAAACGGTTCGAAGCCTTTCTGGAGAAATCCCGGACACAACCCGGCGCCGACTTGCTGAAGCAACTCTACGAATACGGCATGAAAAAACACCATTTTAAGGCAGACGACTGGGTACACGAGTTGGCGGAAGGAATTGTCGGGGACCAATACCCCGATCCCGTCCGGATGCTGAAACACAGCGAGGCCATTGTACACGACTACCTGTTGCAGGAGATGTGCGCCGGCTCTCCCCCTCCGGGAACCTTTGACCTGTTTGCCGTGGAGGGAGGAACCGCCGCCATGTGCTACATTTTTGATTCGCTGGTACAGAACGGATTGCTGAAAAAAGGGGACAAAATCGCCTTGGGCGTGCCTGTTTTTACGCCTTACCTGGAAATTCCGGAGCTGGACCGTTACCGGTTCAAGATCGTCAAGGTATACGCCTCCGAAAAAAACGAAAACGGAGCGTCCACTTTCCAATATCCGGAAGAGGAGTTGGACAAATTGGGGGATAAATCCATCAAAGCCTTCTTTGTGGTCAATCCAAGCAATCCGACTTCTGTAGCCATCGGTGAAAAGTGTAAAAAGTACTTAGAAAAGGTGATCAAAAACCTGAATCCCAACCTGATGATATTGACGGACGATGTATACGGCACCTTTGTAGAAGGGTTCGGTTCCCTGATGAAAGACCTGCCGCACAACACGCTTTGCGTCTATTCGTTCTCCAAATATTTCGGAGCCACCGGCTGGCGGCTCGGAGTGGTCGCGCTGCACGAGCACAATATTTTTGATCAGATGCTGACCGCTGTTCCGCAAAAAGAGAAAGAGCGGTTATCCAAACGGTACGAAAGCCTGACACTTCATCCCGAAAAATTGAAATTCATCGACCGCTTAGTGGCCGACAGCCGGCAGATCGCCCTGAACCACACCGCCGGACTCTCTACCCCCCAACAGATGCAAATGGTGTTGTTCGCCGCTTTTGCATTATTAGATCAGCAAAACAGCTACAAAAAGAGCTGCATCGAATTGCTGCACCACCGCTACAAATTGTTGTGGGAGGGGATGAAAATGGAGATCGCTCCCGATCCGACCCGGGCCTGTTATTATTGCGAGATCGACATGAAAGAGTGGGGAATAAAAAACTACGGAAAAGAGTTTATCGCCTACTTGGAAAAGAATTTCGAACCGGTGGACATCGTCTTCCGGCTGGCCGAAAAATCCTCCGTCGTGCTGTTGAACGGGGGTGGATTTGCCGGCCCCGAATGGTCTGTACGGGTATCCTTGGCCAATTTGAACGACGAGAGCTACTACACCATCGGGAAATACCTGGCAGAAACCATGCAGGAGTATGTCGACGCCTGGAAACAGTCGCAGGCCAGGCCTACGGTTTAATTACCAGATAATATCCGTCCGGTTGACCGGCAGGCTCATGCAGCGGGCTCCCCCTCCTCCCCGCGGCAGTTCGGAGCCCTCTATGGTGATGACGTATTTATCCTTTTCGGAAACGCCGACCTTCCCCGCAATAAAATCGTTGGCTTTGATGATCTCGAAACCGGCGTTGTGCATGGCTTCGATGGTGTAGTGGTTCCGGGCGTACCCCAGCACCTGCCCGGGCCCGACACAGAAAAAATTGGCGCCGCTGTGCCACTGCTCCCGTTCCTGGTTCCAGTCGTCCGTCCCTCCGCACAACACCGGTTCCAGTTCCATCCCCAATTTCTTCAACGCGACAAGCAGGTTTTTCTCGTTCCGGATGCCCAGCAATTTTCCGTTCTGTATTTTGATGTGAACGGTTTGGTGGCTGCCCGGATGCAGGATCAACGGCTCGAACACCATGCATTTGTCCCGGTCCAACAAAGTAAATACCATGTCCAGATGGATAAACGAATCCGGCGTATGGGGCAATTGCTGGATCAGGATGTGCTGTACTTTCTCACTTTTCCGGCGGAGCATTTCGTACATCAGCAGATCGATCGCCTGCGTACTGGTGCGCGCCCCGTTCCCGATGATCAGCAGATCCTCCCGGGCAACCAATACGTCCCCGCCTTCGATGGTGCGGATACGGGCCGCCGATTTCGGGCTGGTTTTGAGCGAAAGGGTCGCGGTTTGAAATTCGGGCGTAAAATCGAAAATAGAACGCATGATCACCGATTCCCGATCCCGGATGGAGTTGGCCATCCGGCCGATCAGCACTTCGTTGTTGATGCTCATGGCGGCATCCCGGGTAAACAGGAAATTGTGCATGGGGCGCAGGGCGTACCAATCTTTACTGAGGTATTTGGTGAGGTTGTCCTTGACCATCTCCACACCCTCGATCAGCATGCTGGCCAGGTTTTCCGGATCTTCCTCCCGGAGCCGCTCTTTCAGGCTCCCGCAGGGCGCTTCCTCCCCGATAAAGGGTTCAATGGCTTCGATCCGGTTCAGCACCTCTTCTTTGACCGATTCGTTTTTCAGGATGTTGCCCAGCAACTCTCGCACTTCGTACGTGCGGGTCAGTTTGGAGAGGACTCCCTGGATCTGTTTATATTCGTCCCGGGCGATGGAGAGGTTGATGATATCGCTGTAAAGCGCCCGCTCCGCATTTCCCGGAGTCATGTTCTCCACCTCTTCTCCCGGCGTGTGTATGATGACGCCGTTCAGCCTGCCTATTTCCGACCGGACGTTTACTTGGGTGATCTGTTCCATAGCAGTGTAGTAAATAATTAAGCAAAAATAGAGGATAAAAGGCAGATAACCTTGTATTTACCGAATATAATTATGCAATTTCCGAAAATAGATATGCAACCCGCCGGCCAAAGAAATCCAGGCTGTTGCCGTCCGTTTTCAGCACGAATTGCAAAAGATCCTGTCGGCGACGCTCGTGGACGAGCAAAAATTGCAGGAACGGATCGCCTCTGCATGCGCCTATTTTACCGATCAGTTGCAGGCAGTGGCGAAAGAGCTGAAGCGATCGCCCGCCAGCACGGACAGCAAAGCGAACGCCATGGAGTACAACGATGATCTGAAAACCGTTTATGCTTTCGTGGAAGAGAAATTGCACATTTTCAGAAAGATCTGCGAACCGGCCAATCTGCCGCTTTACCTCGTTTCGAGCACCAGGGGGCTGACCGAGTTGGCGACCTATTTGCCGCTTACCCTGGAAGATCTGAAGCAGATCAGCGGATTCGGCCCGGCTACCATCGCCAAATACGGACAATCTTTCTTAGACGTCGTTACCGCATTCTGCAAACAGCACAATTTAGAGTCGCACATACACGAAATTGAGAAAAAAGGGGGCAAAAAAGCCCGAAAGAAAAAAACGAAATCCGAAAAGAAGTGAGGCCGTAAATTTACGGCCTCTTGTCCGTCGTTTCTTTCGGTTTCTTCATCCGCCCGCTTTTTTTCAGCGCCTCGACAATGATCCACTGAAGCTGACCGTTCGTACTGCGAAACTCATCGGCCGCCCATTTTTCAATCGCCTCCATCGTTTCCGCGTCTACACGCAGCACAAAACTTTTGGTTGAAGATTCTTTTTTATTCATCCCTTCCCGATGCCGTTTTTATTGGTGCAATGTCCCGGTATTGATCACCGGCTGGGCAGCTTCGTCCGCACACAACACCACCAACAGATTACTCACCATAGCCGCTTTCTTTTCTTCGTCCAACTCGACGATCTCTTCCTCCGAAAGCTTATGAAGCGCCATTTTCACCATGGAAACAGCACCTTCTACTATTTTCTCACGAGCCGAAATAATGGCCGAAGCCTGTTGGCGGCGAAGCATCACCGCCGCAATTTCCGGTGCATACGCCAAATAATTGATCCGTGCTTCTACGATTTCCATGCCTGCCATGGCCAGACGTTCGTTCAGTTTACGCTCCAACTCATCGTTGATCTCTTCACCGCCCGAACGCAGGGTCAATTCCCCGGCATTCCCTTCGTTATCGTCGTATGCATATTGTCCGGCTACCTGGCGAAGAGCGGCGTCGCTCTGTATCTGCACAAAGTTTTCAAAAGCTGTCATACGACCGGCGACAGATTGTCCGCCTGTGGCAGGATTCGTGCTGGCAGCCATGGTCTGGGCGTCTATCTCAAACATCGCTTTGTACGTATCCTTTAATTTCCAAACCAGCACCAAGCCGATCAATATCGGATTGCCGATCTTATCGTTCACCTTGATGGGGTCCACATCCAGGTTGCGCGCACGCAGCGAGAGTTTTTTCTTGTACAGAAAAGGGTTCACCCAGAAAAAACCGGTATGCTTGAATGTTCCTTTGTATTTCCCAAAGAACACCATGGCACGGGCTTCGTTCGGCTCCACCGTCATGAATCCGGCAGACAAAACACATAAAAGACAAATGCCGGCAATTCCCAGGACAATTCCCCATCCGGCTATAAATTGGATCGTCCAGAAAGAAGCGATACTTCCACCCAGCAGCAGGATCAGAAGGAAAAGCATAACAAATCCGTTCGTCTTAAATCCTTTAAAAACAGTTTCTTTTGTTTCCATAATACATATTTTATTGATATAATTTTAATATCACAAAGGTATCGGAAGATTTCAAGATTCCAAAAGATTGTACGAATTTTTTTGTGATTTTTCCGGTATGCATGAAAAAGAAGATATCCAAAAAGTACTTAGCAGCTTTACAGCTAAGCACTTTTTGAACACTTCTTATAAATTAAGACAAGGGGGATCAAAACCGAACCTCTCTCGGTTCACCTGAAAAAGAGTGGAAGGTTGCTGTAGCATCTTTCAGGTAGAGCACAAACGTATTGTCGTCCGTGGCGGAATACATGGATTTAAGCGACGGATATTCGTCCAGCATAAACTTCTTTGCCTGAATGCGTTCGTCGGGAACTACTGTTGCCGCAATCCGCAACCACACGCCCTTCTCTTTGTTGTAGGCGCAAATCTCGATCTTGGGATTGGCAAGCATCTGTTTGGCTACGTTTTTCCGCTTACCGGTTTGAATGTACAGGCGATTTTCGTAAATAGCAGCCGTACCGAAAGGCCGTACATGCGGTTGGCCGTTTTCGACAGTGGCGAGATAGTACTCGCCGCACTCTTTCAAAAAATCACATACTTCTTTCATGGGTTGTCCCTCCTTTTGGGTGGTTTGTGCCTGCCCTGCCGCGCAGATCATCAGCAACAAAGCGGTGGTTAAAATGTTTCTCAGCTTCATACGTTGTGGGTATTTATTGGTTGGTTATATCCATCATATCACAAAAATAGTTCATTTTTTGTGATTTATGGGTTTGTCTGATGAATTAGTCGAATAAAACGCCTTTCAAAAAGAAAAGGTTCGATGGTTGAATGATTATCTGCTTTCGAAATTGTATTTTTGACTTGTCTGATACAGCCTGATAAAAAAGTTTTCAAACGCACCGTCGGATATCTGACGAAACGGAGAGATATCGAGATGAACGAAAAAGAAATAACCCTTAGAAAATAACTGACTATGAATGCGGTTCCTTACCTTTTGATGTTTTGCGGCACGGTATTTTTGATTGTGATGACAGCCGCTTATTATCTTGTCCCTTCGCGAATTATCGAGCGTAAGAGCGAGTACGTGAAGTTCGCGCTCATGTTCTTGAGCACCTACGCCGTGATTTTTTCTGTGGTATACTGCCTGTGTATACCTATCGCGGTACTTTTGTGCTGGCTGTTTTTTCCCGCGTTGTTCGGAGCGTATATGCTATGGCCGTTCCGCGACGGGCGACGCAATCAGCATATCGCGTTCTTCCTGTTCTGGCCCGCACTGGCCTCGCTTCCCATATTGTTACTCTTGTCGATGAGTTTTTTTAGTAGAAATGTAACAGTATTTTAGACATGGAAGCCGATGAGTATCACCAATATTTAAACGAAGCGCTGAAACTGTATGAAACGGAATTAAAAATTCCTGTACGGGCAATTGTGGCAGGATTTGAAAAGAAATAGATTAAGAGAATAACCAAATAAGGAGGACAGCGTAAATGATGAATCCCAGCAACCAGGTACACCCCAAAGCTTTATCTGCCCACTCGTGTATTTCTTTTCGCGTTTTCCAATATTCTGCCCGCTGGTCCTCCGACATTTCGGCTAATCTTTTTTGTAAGGCTTTCTCTCGAAGTTCTCGGGAACGCCTCAAAGATGAACGCATGATAACAGTTATTTGTTTATTGCAAAAATAAACAAAAGTAACAAGAAACGCAAATACATGGCGGGGTGTGAATTGCTTTTAGAATTGTATCTTTGATATTTGAAAAGCAAAAAATATGCCTGAAAGTTTGTGTACTATGAAAATTCATAGTATCTTTATAGTGTAGTAATTAAGATAACAGGGTATGGAGAGCAAGAATTGATAGAAGCTATCAGGAACTTTAAAAACTCTAAACACAACTATTCTATTGAGTTAGAATTATGGACGAGAGAGTTGTTTGAAAATTTATTGAGTGACGAAGAAGATTAATACTAATCTATATTGTCCCCATCACGGGGTGGTATATAAAAATATGGAAACAAGAATTACAACAAAACAAGAAGACGTGAAGATGGTGTTGAGGGATATTATCTTAGATGTAACCTGGTCTAAAATATCCAGGCGCTATTTTGGAAAATCATCGTCGTGGATTTATAATAAAATAAACGGCGTGGATGGTAACGGTGGTAAGGGTGGCTTTACAACTGATGAGCGCGAGCAACTTCGTAGCGCTTTGGCCGATTTCGCCAACAGATTGCGCATTGTTGCCGATAAGCTATAAGGTTTATTTGTTATTTTAATTGTACACATTTGAGCCTGTCTAATAAGTTTTAGACAGGCTCTTCATAATTATTTCCGGGTAGCGCTTTACATGTCCGATGTCCGGTAAAATATGATTCACCGTTGTGAATTGCTTTCAAAATTGTATCTTTGATATATCTAATACAGCTTGTTGAATTTTACAAAAAAGAGAGCCATGGAAAGCGTAAAAAAGAGCAAAAATCTGATTCGTCTTTAGGTTGTGGGATAATTAGTTTTATCGCAATTATAAGGTATTACTCTAATTGCGAAAGACGGAAACACCCTCCGTCTTTCTTTTTTGTTTTTTCTTCTAAATTATTTTGGAAATAAAGAAATCTTTATTACATTTGTAATACCAAATCAAACAGAGAGGCCAATGGAAAAAGAAGAAAAAATAAAAAAACTCAGAGGGTTACTGAAAGCCTGCGAAGTCTTGCTGAAAGTACACACAACAGAAAGAATCGTAAAAAACGACACCGAATATGAAAAATGCATCAACGACCTGTTAGACAAGATGCTGGAAATTAAAAAAGAATTGAAAGAGTTAGAGTAAAAACAAAGTTGCCCCCGAAGGGGCAACCACAAAAGTAAAACTATGAGCAATATGATTGAAAAAGAATTAGCCATGATCATGGCTTGCGACAGCGAAGAAAAGTTGCAAGAATTAACCGAAAGGCTTACCGAACAGCATAAAAACGATACCCGGGAAACAGTCATGGAAAATTTACGGGATTTAGGCAAAGAGATTGAAGCGCTAAGAATTGAAACGAAACTGTTAAAGATGAGCGAATACGGTATCTCTTTGACACACGTAGCTGAAAAATACCTGCACAAATCGTTATCTTATCTCTCGCAAAGGTTACACGGGAACAGGGTAAACGGGAGACAAGCAACCTTGACGGAGGAGGATATCCATAAAATTCAAAACGGCCTGTTTGAAATGAGCAACAACATACGGGATTTAGCTTCTTCATTGGGCTAACGTTTGATTTGGTAATTTAAACACCCGTAGAGGCCGTCTGTTTCAGGCGGCCTTTTTTCTGGAAAACCGTTGAATTGCTTTCAAAATTGTATCTTTGACATATCTAATACAGCTTATACCACATCCGACACTTCCGCAGCACCGGATCCGGCGATGGAAGCGATGGCCAACGATATGCGCCTCTTGCGGGAGTTCCTCTCCGATCCGACCAACCGGCAAGCTTACATATCCCACGATCTTCAAAGCAAAAACAACAAAAAGATTGCCACCTTAGACCGATTGCGGCGTTTTTAAACGGAGCGCCGGAGCCTTAGTTTTTGCTACTTTTTGTCACGGCAAGGAGTGATAAAAAGTAGCGCAGATAAAAAACCCCCGTTATCCTATAAAGGATACCGGGGGACTGCACTAAGCGATAAAAATTGTCAATTAAACCGCTATGAAATGTGCAGAGATATCAATTTGTTTCCCATATCATTAAAAGCATCTTCCAAAATTTTTAATTCTTCTCTGCTGAATTTTGCCGGCTTCCCGTTTACAATGGTTCCGTTTATTCTTTGATACAACCACTGCCTCGTTTTTCCAAAGTAACTTTTTGCAATATACGCTAAAGATACAGCCGGCACAACATCCTTTAATTTGTTTCGCAAATTCAATTCTGCCGCCTGATCAGCACTTTCTCTTGCAAGTTCTACCATAGCCGAAGCAAAAGCATCTGGATCCATTGCCGATAATTCTTTCATTTGCCGGTCTATTTCCTTGAATTGTTTTTCACTTGTTGCCTCGGCGTATTGGTCTTTCAATGTCGCTATTTTTGCTTTCATATTTTTGTTTTTTATGCCTCCCCCGAAGGGGAGGCTTTGTTTTACTTTCCGATTTCTTTTAGTTCTTCGATAAGTCTTTCTATTTCCTTATCAATCGTTTCTTTCATCTTCTCCGACCTTCCGGCTATCTCTTTGTAGTAGTCGAGATAAAAGT
>JAISVB010000028.1 GCA_031271755.1 Culturomica sp. | reverse complement strand
TAAGCCGTGGCTTTCACTGGAATCCGACATTGAGCTTCGCTCGATTAACCTCCCGTTCGGCAATGGGAAAATGTCATTTTCCCATTGCACTCACTTAATCGGTTAATTCCTCCGTCACTTCGTTCCTCCGTCGGCCCTTCGGGCAGAACGGATTCCGGTCGTTCAGCCACAGCCAGAAAACAATTCGCAGCTCCCGGACATGCTTCCGGAAATCAACAGACCTTCGCTTCCTGCATAATTGACAACGACATCTCTCCGAGCAAACACAAAAAAACAGTATGCTCTTTTACGGTTCAAATAGAGTAAAAGTCGAGAGCAATCGTGCCAAGGCGCATCGTATTATGCAATGATCAGATGACCTCTCCAGAGCGCAGGTGTATTGATCCTTCGGAACGGTTGTCGGGAGCAACGATCGTTGTCTTTGCCTGCCGGAGCGACCGGAATCCGTTCTGTTTGACGAGTGAGCGGAGCGAATGAGGAATGTCGGATTCCAGCGAACGACAGGCAGTAGACAACCGTTGCGGAGACAGGGTTCCCGAAGGACAATACACCGGAGCGTCCGGATAAACCAAACTCAAAAGAACAACAAATTTTCGTGCGTTTACCTTGTGGGAGCGATAAGTTTCCTTATTTTTTAGTACCTTCGCAGATTGGTAAAAAACAGCGTTTATTCAAAGAAATAGTTATATGTACAGAACTCATACGTGCGGGGAATTGCGGATCGGACAGGTCGATCAGGCTGTACAGCTTTGCGGCTGGGTGCAAAAGATCAGGAACTTAGGGGCCATGACCTTTATCGACCTAAGGGACCGGTACGGCGTTACCCAGTTGGTGGTGGAGGAATCCGCAGCGGCCGGAGTCCGGGAAGCAGCCGCTTCGCTTGGCCGGGAATATGTGATCCGGATCAACGGGCGGGTGGTGGAACGCAGCAGCAAGAACAGCAAAATTCCCACCGGCGACATCGAAGTTATTTTGGAAGATCTCCGGATACTGAACGCTTCCGAACTGCCCCCCTTTACGATCGAGGAGCAGACGGACGGCGGGGACGAACTGCGCATGAAATACCGTTACCTGGATCTGCGGCGGGCGACTGTCCGGAAAAACCTGGAACTGCGCCACCGGATGGCGCACCTGATCCGGAACTATTTAGACAGCCACCGGTTCATGGAAGTGGAAACCCCCGTGCTGATCAAAAGCACGCCCGAAGGTGCCCGGGATTTCGTTGTCCCCTCCCGCATGAATCCCGGACAATTTTACGCCCTTCCGCAAAGTCCGCAAACATTTAAACAGTTGTTGATGGTGGCCGGTTTTGACCGGTACTACCAGATCGTAAAATGTTTCCGGGACGAAGACCTGCGGGCCGACCGTCAGCCGGAATTTACCCAGATAGACTGCGAAATGTCGTTTGTAGAGCGGGAAGATGTACTGACGGTTTTTGAGGGAATGACCCGGCACCTGTTCCGAGAAATCAAAGGCGTCGAATTGGAACGCTTCCCCCGGATGAGCTGGGCGGAAGCAATGGAACGGTACGGATCGGACAAGCCCGACCTGCGTTTTGGAATGTCCTTTACCGACCTGACCGGATCGGCGAAGGGGAAAGGCTTCAGCGTATTCGACACCGCCGAATACATCGGGGCGATCTGTGCGCCGGGCTGCGCCGGGTATACCCGCAAACAGACGGACGAACTGACCGACTTCGTGAAACGTCCCCAGATCGGGGCGAAAGGGCTGGTGTACGTCCGCTGGAACGAAGACGGCTCTTTGAAATCGTCCGCGGACAAGTTCTACGGGGAGGAGGATCTGAAAAAATGGGGCGAAGCCTGTGGCGCAAAGCCCGGAGACCTGTTGCTGATCCTGTGCGGCGATAAAAAAAGCACCCTGCCCCAACTGTGCGAACTGCGCCTGGAAATGGGAAACCGGCTCGGATTGCGCGACAAGAACCGTTTCTGCCCGCTGTGGGTGGTAGATTTCCCGTTGTTGGAGTGGGACGAAGAGAGCAAGCGTTTTTACGCCATGCATCACCCCTTCACCTCCCCGAATCCCGAAGACGAGGGGTTGATGGAGAGTCGTCCCGGAGAGGTGCGCGCCAATGCGTATGATTTGGTGATCAACGGAGTAGAGATCGGGGGAGGATCTATCCGGATCCACGATACCGCCCTGCAATCCCGTATGTTCAACTGCCTCGGCTTTACGGAAGAGGAGGCACAAAAACAGTTCGGCTTCCTGCTGAACGCTTTCCGGTACGGGGCGCCTCCGCACGGCGGCATCGCTTTCGGGTTCGACCGATTGGTTTCGCTGTTTGCCGGGCTGGACAGTATCCGGGACACCATCGCTTTCCCCAAAAACAACTCGGGACGCGACGTTATGATCGACACTCCTTCCGAGATCAGCCCCGTACAGTTGGAAGAGTTGAACATTGAACTGACCGCTCCGAAAGCTTAGCCCATGTTGTTCAGCGAGGTCATCGGACAGGAAGAGGTCAAACTGCGGTTGATCCGTTCCCTGCAAACGGGAAGGGTGAGCCATGCACAACTCTTTACCGGAAATACCGGATTCGGTACGATGGCATTAGCCCTGGCATTTGCCCAATACCTGTTTTGCACCGGAGAAAAGGGGGAGGATGCCTGCGGCGCCTGCCTCTCCTGCCGGCAGATGCAGAAATTGGTGCATCCCGACCTCCACTTTGTCTTTCCGGTGGTGCGGAAGGGCAAAACGCCGGTCAGCGACGACTACATCCGGGAGTGGCGGGAGATGCTGCTGACAAGCGCCTGGTCCGGTCCGGAAGAGTGGCTGGCAGCGATGGGGGCGGAGGAGAACGCGCAGGCCGCTATCTACACGGAGGAGAGCGCCGCTATTCTCCGGAAGCTGAACCTGAAAGCCTTTGAGTCGGACTACAAGGTGATGATCATCTGGCTGCCGGAAAAAATGAATCCGGAGAGCGCCAACAAGTTGTTGAAGATCTTGGAGGAGCCTTTTGAGAAAACGGTGTTCCTGTTGGTCTCCGAAGAGCCCGACCGGTTGCTGAACACCATCCGTTCCCGCACCCAGCAGATCACGATCCCGCCGGTCGAGCAGGCGGTGATCCGCCGGCAGTTGGTGGCCAAAAAAGGGATCTCCGACACCAAAGCCGCCGGATACGCCCACGTGGCCGCCGGCAATTGGCGCCGGGCGGTCGGCCTGTTGGACGAGTCGGAGGAACAGGCCAACCGGCAGGAGCTGTTCGAACGGTTGATGCGTCTGTGCTGGTCGCGCAAGATGCTGCCGGTAAACGAGTGGGTCAACGAGATGGCCGACCTGGGACGGGAGAAGCAAAAGAGTTTTCTGGTACACGGCCTGCATGTGCTGCGGGAGAGTTTTGTCCGGAATTTCGGCAAGATCGAACTAAATTACATGACCGAACGGGAGGAGCATTTTTCGAAAAACTTCGCCCCGTACATACACGAAGGAAACATCGTTCCGCTCTCTGCGGAATTTGAACAGGCATACAGTGACATTGCGCGCAACGGGAACGCAAGGATCATTTTCACCGACCTCTGCATCAAAGTGATGCAGAACATTCGCCCGTAACAACTAAAATGAAAACGCCATGAACGAATTGGAAACAGATCACATACCCTCCGGAGAAGAGAACCGGGAACCGGAGAAATCGAACGAAACACTCCTGCCGGTGGAGGCGACCGGATCGACAGAGTCAATTGAAGCGACAGAATTGACCGAACTGATCGAAGTCATAGAATCGCCCGGGACGGTAGAAGCGATTGTATTGACAGAAACGGTTGCGCCGGTGGAATCAACCGAACCGGTAAGCAAAACACTCCCCGTTATCGACCACCGGTTGCTGGCGGGAAAACTCTCCGTCTACGACTGGCTGCGCGATCTGCCCGGAAACAGACATATCCCCGAAGTCGTGGAAGTCCGGTTTAAGAATACCCGGAAGGCTTTCTTTGCCAATCCCTCCAAATTGCCTTTGCAGGCGGGAGATATTGTCGCGGTAGAAGCCGCTCTCGGACACGACATCGGCATCATCTCCCTGTCGGGCGAGTTGGTGAAGGAGCAGATCCGGATGAAGAAGATCGACCTGAACCGGAATCCCCTGAAAAAAGTGTACCGCAAAGCCAAACCCCACGACATTGAGAAGTGGCAGCAGGCCATCGCCCTGGAGCACGAAACCATGATCCGTTCCCGGAAGATCGCCGCCGACCTCCGGCTGAATATGAAGATCGGGGATGTGGAGTACCAGGGGGACAAGACCAAAGCGATCTTTTATTACATTGCCGACGACCGGGTGGATTTCCGCTCCCTGATCAAAGTGCTGGCCGATACGTTCCACATCCGGATCGAGATGAAGCAGATCGGCGCCCGGCAGGAGACCGGACGGATCGGAGGGATCGGCTCCTGCGGGTTGCAGTTGTGCTGCTCTATGTTTATCTCTAACTTTGTATCGGTGTCCACCTCTTCCGCCCGGTACCAGGACATTTCCCTGAATCCGCAAAAGTTGGCCGGACAGTGCGGAAAATTGAAGTGTTGCCTCAATTATGAGGTGGATACGTATGTCGATGCCCAGAAAGATTTTCCCTCTACACATGTCCCGTTGAATACGGGCGAAGGGATGCTTTACCATCAAAAAACCGACATCTTCGGCAGGGCGATGTATTACGCTTTCGACAAAGAGGGCCGGGGGGTACACATCCGGCTCTCCGTTGACCGGATCAAGGAGATCATCGCCTTGAACCGGAAAGGGGTAGTCCCCCCGAAAGCGAACGATCAGGTGGAGGAAAAGAAGGTGCCGGACATCAAATACACCGATGGGGTGGGTGAAGAGAGCCTCAGCCGTTTCGACGAGAAAAAAAGCAAAAAACGGCGGCCGAAAAACAGGGGCGGGAACGGGAACAAACGTCACGGAAACCCCGTACAGGAGAGAAACCGGCAAAACCAGCAGAACCGGCCGGAGAAAGAACAACCCAATAACGACTTATGAACCAATACCGCCCGCATGCGGGAATTCCCCCGGCTGTAAAGGCCATTGTTGTGATAAACATTGCCATGTTCGCCCTCACGTACCTGTTCGACAGGTATACGGGAAAAGAGCTGGCCGATTACTTGGGGCTGCACTTGCCGTCGTCCGAACAGTGGCGTCCGTGGCAATACGTCACACATATTTTTATGCACGGCAATGTCCCGCACATTTTTTTCAACATGTTCGCCGTTTTTATGTTCGGGCGGGTGTTGGAGGCCATATGGGGAACCAAACGTTTCCTGTTCTATTATTTTGCAACGGGTTTGGGGGCTGCACTGATCCAAAGCGCGGTCGGCATGGTGCAGTACCACTTCCTGATGGAGCAGTTCACGGTCATTCAGCAGACGCCCGAACCGGGCCTCGTGGCGGAATTTGTCCGGGAGAATGTCGCGTATCCGCAGGAGTGGGTCTGGAATTTTATCGATTCCTGGACCAATAACCCGGAGTCACCGGAGTACATTGCCCGAGGCCGGCAGATGGCCGGACAGGTCGTGGAGGCATTTGTGAACACCTCTACCATCGGAGCTTCCGGCGCTGTTTTCGGGATTTTGCTGGCATTCGGGATGCTCTTTCCCAATACCGAGCTGTTCCTGATGTTTATACCGATCCCGATCAAAGCGAAATACTTTGTCATCGGATACGGTCTGGTCGAACTGTTCCTGGGGGTGCAGAACAGTGTGACGGACAATGTAGCCCACTTTGCACATTTGGGCGGTATGCTTTTCGGCTACCTGCTGATCCGGCTCTGGGGCAAAAACCGGAGGCGATTCTACTAACCACGTAATCAGACATGCACGGACATCTTTGGAGAATCATCGGGCAAGGGATCAAGGCGTCGTTCCTGAAAGGGAGTACGCTTACCCGGTTGGTGTACCTCAACATCGGGGTGTTTTTGTGTATCCAGATCGTTCGTGTCGTGTTGGTGCTGTTCGGGTTTACAGGAGGGGTGGAACAGCTCCTGCCGGAGTATATGGGTGTTCCGGCGGATCCGGCGGAACTGCTGTACCGGCCGTGGACGCTTTTTACGTACATGTTCACCCATTTCGGTTTTTTACACCTGCTGTTCAATATGCTCTGGCTGTACTGGTTCGGGACGCTTTTTCTGAATCATTTTTCCCAGCGGGAGCTGACGGGGGTGTATTTGCTGGGAGGACTCTGCGGGGCTTTGTTGTATGTGACCGCCTATAATGTGTTCCCGGCTTTTGAGGCTTACCGTTACCAGAGCTGGGCGATCGGCGCGTCGGCATCGGTGATGGCTGTTGTTTTTGCCGTCTGCCTTTACCTGCCGCAGTACCGGATCGATGTGTTCCTGATCGGACAGGTCCGGTTGATCTACCTGGCTCTCTTTACCGTCGCGATCGATCTCTTAGGCATCCCTTCGTCCAATGCGGGCGGGCACATCGCCCACTTAGGAGGCGCCCTGTTCGGCTGTTTTTTTGTGATCGGCGTCCGCCGCAACCGCAACATCACGAAGCGTTTTGTTGATTTTGTCGAAAAGACCGGCCGGCTTTTCTCCCGGAACAGGCGTGTAAAGCCGATTCCCAAAAGGAACGTTTCCGAAATGAGCGACCGGGAGTACAACAGCTACAAAAAGCACAAAAGCGACCAGGTCAACCGGATCCTCGACAAAATCTCCCGCTCCGGCTACGACAGCCTGACCCGGGAAGAGAAGGAGATCCTGTTTAAATCCGATCAATAGCAACCCGAAAAACGGATTTTTGGGAATAACTCCCGGATTTTGAAATCTGTTATTCTTTGCAGTAGGGAGTATCTGGACGCTCCGGTATATTGTCCGGCGGGAACCATGTCTCCGCAACGGTTCTCTATTCCCGCCCGTTCGCTGGAATCCTAACCGCCTTCTTCCCTCCGGTCAGTCGGCGCCCCTGCGGGGAGCACGGATTCCGGGCGCTCCGGCCGGAAAAGAGAACGATCGTTGCTCCCGACAACGTCCCGACGGATCAATACACCTGCGCTTGGAAGAGGTAATCGCAAAAGAGAAAAATTTCATGCGTTTGCCCTGTCCGTCGTGATAAATCTTTTGCATTTGTCCCGGATTATTGTTAAAATTGTAGTTTGTTAACTTTTGGATGGGTTCGTTGGCTATCTTTCACATAATAACCGATTATGCAGGAGAAAAAAGTTTATGGAATAAGGCAAGTAAACGCGGATTGGTAAAAATTAAATTGATATATGGGTAATGAATTAAAAGGCACAAGTTACGCTACGCTAAACTTGCGCCAACGAGATACTGGGTATGGCTGCTATTCGGCTTGCAACCCGGATTTGACGTGTAACGTTTCTGTTGGTATAGGACATCTAATCAAAGTCAAATAATGCAAATGATGTAGCGAATCGGTATTCCGAATCCTTCATTGTGGGGTTCTTGTCTACATATTCACCTTTGCTCATATCTAATCCATGTGTCTTGATCAACTGATACAGGTTAAACAGTTTTTGATCTGTAAATAGTTCGGAATCTCCGGAACGTAATATAAAATATATATATGCAATCTCTCCTTTGTAATTAAAAAACACCGTAAGTATAGATTTGTTTTCCCGGTTAAGTTGTTTTATCTCTTCCGGTGATAAAATCTGTGAGGTGATTGCTTTCATCATTTCTTTAAGTGGTTTTAATTCTAAAGAGAACGTTGCATTAGGCTTTATGTCATTCAATTCATTTGTCTCAAATAGTGGATAGAAAACAATATAGTTCTCTTTTTCTACTCGATCAAAATGCTTATTCTCATCAGAAAATCCATATAAAGGACAAGTCATTAAAAATAAAAAATATACAAATAGTCTCATGGCGTATTATTTAAAAAAATGATAAATTAACCATGGTTCTATAGAAGAAGGTGTTTTCTTTTTTCATACCAGGGACTATAAAGATTTTTTACTTATCACCGATAGTAAAATTACAAGAAAAATTCATAACTTTTATCTTTTTGTAAAAAAACAGATGACGACCTCTTCCAAGTGAAGGTGTATGGATGTGCCGAAGCTGCTTCGCTTTTACGCTTCCGGCACATCCATACACCGGAACGGCCGGCAAACACAAACAAAAAGATTTCAGACGTTTTATCCTACCGAACGTTTGTTGAAAATTTTGCCGTTTCGGAAAAAAGTTTTAGCTTTGTCCCCGCAAGATGGAGTTTTTGTCACACGGGGGATTAGCTCAGCTGGCTAGAGCGCTTGCATGGCATGCAAGAGGTCGTCGGTTCGACTCCGATATTCTCCACCTGAACGGACAGTGCGAAAGCGTTGTCCGTTTTTATTTTTTTTGCTAACTTAGCGAACTTGAAATGACAGTGTCCGAGATGGAAGGAGAGCAGCAAATCATCGACAGGAAGATCAATCCGTATAAAATCATCTATCCCATTGGGATCGGCTTAGCTGTTGTGGGGTATATGCTCTACCGGGAGTTTGATGTTACGGCGTTTAAACAGATCGCTTTTACCTGGATCTCAGTGATTTGGTTGATGGTGGCCGTGCTCTGCATGGCCGTCCGGGACATCGGGTACATGGTGCGGATCCGGATCCTGTCGGGGAACCGGTTGTCGTGGAGGCAGGCCTTCCGGATTATTTTCCTGTGGGAATTCACCTCCGCCGTCACGCCGTCGGCTGTCGGCGGCACCAGCATCGCCATTCTCTTTGTGCACAAAGAGGGGATCAAGATCGGGAGGAGCTCCGCCATTGTGATGGCCACCTCCTTTTTGGACGAGCTCTACTTTATCGTGATGTGCCCGCTGATCCTGCTGGCGGTGAACAACCACCTGCTCTGGCACCTGGAAGGAAGCAGCAAGGTATTGGCCAACAGCCTGTTTTGGATTGCCGCGGGGGGATACGGCGTGAAATTGGCTTACCTGCTGGTGTTGAGTTACGGGCTTTTCAGCAACCCGCGCGGACTGAAATACCTCCTCATGAAGTGCTTTAAATTCAAATTGCTGCGTAAATGGCGGCAAAACGCAAACGAAGCCGGATCGGACCTGATCCGCAACTCTTACGAATTGAAGAAAAAGCCCTTTCCCTTCTGGCTAAAGACATTCGGAGCGACCTTTTTCTCCTGGACAGCCCGTTACTGGGTGGTCAATGCCATCCTGATGGCTTTCTGGGCGGGACAGTACAGTTGGGGGGAACATTTCCTGATCTTTGCGCGGCAGTTGATCATGTGGATCATCATGTTGGTCAGCCCTACGCCCGGAGGAAGCGGGTTTGCCGAATTTGTGTTCTCCAAATACCTGGGAGAGTTTCTGCCCGGCGCAGGGGTCGCCGTCGCCATGGCCATGCTGTGGAGGCTGGTCAGCTACTACCCGTATCTGTTTGTGGGAACCGTTTTGGTGCCCAGATGGATCACCTGTCATTTCAGGAAAAAGAAAAGTGAAACCAATTAAACCATACAGCCATGCGTAGAATGTTTCCGGAACGGGAAAGGGGGAAGTTCAACTTCAGGCCCCGCTACTGGGATCCCGAAAAAGAGGAGCGGGAGGAGAGAGAGCGAAGGATCAAAGCGGAATTGGGAATTGCCGAAAGTGATGACCGTGCTTACATTCCCAACATGCAGGGAAAGTTTACCAACATGTACCGGGAGCGGAAAGAGGCCCGGAAGGGGTTGGACGGAAAATATGCCGTCCGCCTGTTTTTGATCCTGATCTCCATTTTTTTAATCGGCTTCTACCTGCTTAGCCGGAATGCCGAGGGGATCGTGCGGTTTTTCGGCCTGTAACCGTTGCGTGTAGCGTATGTCCGATATTATTCGACTGTTGCCGGATGCCGTCGCTAATCAGATCGCAGCGGGAGAGGTGGTGCAGCGGCCGGCTTCCGTGGTAAAGGAGTTGGTAGAAAACGCCATAGACGCGGGCGCCGACGATATCCGGGTGATCCTGAAAAACGTTGGAAAATCCGTCATACAGGTGATCGACAACGGGAAAGGAATGTCCCCGGCCGATGCCCGCATGGCTTTTGAACGCCACGCCACTTCCAAGATATCCGGCGCCAACGACCTCTTCAACATCCGCACGCTGGGGTTCCGGGGGGAAGCTCTGCCTTCCATCGCTTCCGTGGCGGAGGTGGAACTGAAAACCCGGCGGGAGGAGGACGAATTGGGCTGCAGCCTGTACATTGCCGCCTCGGAGATCAAAAAGCAGGAGTCGGTGAACTGCCCGACCGGGAGCAACCTCTGTGTCCGGAATCTTTTTTTCAACATCCCGGCCCGCCGGAAGTTCCTGAAATCGGATCAAACGGAATTGCGCAACTCCATCAGCGAGTTCCTGCGAATTGCCCTGACCCGCCCGGAGTGTGCGTTCCGGATGGAGAACAACGAAAATGTCCTCTACGATCTCCCGGCCGGCGGGTTGCGCCAACGCATTGTAAACGTCTTTGGAAAAAGCATCCAATCCAAACTGATCGATGTCAACTGTGAAACGAGCCTGGTGACCATCCGGGGATTTGTATGCAACCCGGTACATGCCCGCAAAGCGTACGGCGAACAGTACTTTTTCGTGAACAACCGCTTTATGAAGCACTCTTTCTTTCACAAAGCGGTTACGGAAGCTTACTCGGGCCTGATCGCCCCGGATGCGATCCCCTCCTATTTCCTCTATTTTACGGTGGATCCCACGTTGATAGACGTCAATATCCACCCGACCAAAACGGAGATCAAATTTCAGAATGAAACCGACTTTTTCCAGATACTTATGTCCGGCGTCAAAGAGGCGCTGGGAAAATTCAACATCACTCCCCCGCTGGATTTTGATACGGAGGGGGATGTGACCCGGAGCCAAAGCCATCTTCCGACGGATAGCGGCTATACGCCGAAGGTCGGTTTAACCCCCGGTTATACGCCGTTCAATTACAAAGCCGGTATCTGTGTGGAGGAGTCCGGATTTGAATACGGGAAGGGCTACGAACCGGCCACCCGTTCCGGAAAAGCTCCGGCCAATTGGGAAGCCCTGTTCGAAGGCCTGAAGGAGAGCGAAACGCCCCGGCAGGCAACCCTTCCGGGATTGGCCGAAGCAGCGCCGGCGGTAAACGCCCGCAACAGTTTCCTGCAAATGAAGGGACGTTACATTGTAACGCCCGTACACTCCGGCCTGATGTTCATCGATCAGAAAAAAGCCCACGAGCGCATTCTGTTCGAATCGTATCTGGAAACCCTCTCTTCCCAAAAGATCAGCGGGCAAAAGAGCCTTTTCCCCGAAACGCTGGAGTTGCCGGCGGACGATTTTGCACTGCTCGGGGAGATCCGGGAAGATCTCGAATACATTGGGTTTGAATTGGGGGAATCCGGGAAAAACAGCTACGCCGTGTACGCTACCCCTCCGGATCTCTCCTGCACCCACGCCCGGGAGGTATTGACCCGGCTGATTGAACACTACAAAAATACGGAGGGGGATATCCGGGAAAAAATGAAGGAGCATGTATCGCTCTCTTTGGCCAAAGCGGCCGCTATTGATTACAACACCCCCCTCAGCAGCGAGGAGATGGGAGAGATGGTGGACAATCTTTTTGCCTGCCGGTACCACAACCATACGGCGGATGGAAAAACCATCATTCACATCCTGAAATCGGAAGAGGTACATTTGTGGTTCCGCTAAAATCGATGCCTTATGTCTGTTACGATCGATCAAATTACGAAGTATTACGGAAAACAAAAAGCCCTGAACCGGGTCGGTTTTACCCTGAACAGAGGGGAGATATGCGGTTTTCTGGGGCCTAACGGCGCCGGGAAATCCACCCTGATGAAGATTGTTACCGGGTACATCGACGAGTACGAAGGGGAGGTAATGCTGGAGGGCGTTTCTTTGCGGAAAGAGCCGCTGAAAGCCCGGGCGCTTACCGGCTACCTGCCGGAGCACAATCCGCTCTATCCCGAAATGTACATCCGGGAGTACCTGCAGCACGTCGCCCGCCTGTACCGGATACCGAAACCGGCCAAACGAACGGATGAGATCATGGAGCAGACCGGGCTGCTTCCGGAGGAGGGAAAGAAGATCGGCCAACTCTCCAAAGGATTCCGGCAACGGGTGGGACTGGCCCAGGCATTGATACACGACCCGCAGATCCTGATCTTAGACGAACCCATGACCGGTCTGGATCCCAATCAACTGGAGGAGATCCGCACGCTGATCACACGGATCGGGAAGGATAAAACCGTGATGCTCTCTACGCACATCATGCAGGAGGTGGAAGCGATCTGCGACCGGATCGTGATCATCGACAAGGGAGAGATCGTGGCCGACCGGACAAAAGAGTCGTTGCGCCCGCCAAGCGGCGGAAACACGAAATAGGTCTGGTTTTACGCGCCCGGCGGCGGCAACCGGTTGGAGGCACAGGGCGGCGTCGAGAGGGG
>JAISVB010000027.1 GCA_031271755.1 Culturomica sp. | reverse complement strand
TCCAGCCCAACAGGTCGATGCAGGGACAGGCCTGTTTCCAGGCAGCGAACTCTTCGTAGGTGCGCAAGCCCAGCGACAGCACGGCATAGTAGACTTCGATGCCGGGCGTTTTTACGCCGTCGGGAGCGTCGTGCTTGATGCGCAGGATGGCCTGGCGGGTTTCGGGGGTGAGGCGGGCGGTCACTGCATCGGTGGTGCGTTCGATCACGCCGTCGAAGGTCGAGCCGCGGCGAATGTGGATCATGTCCAACTGCCAGGCCGCGCCTTCCGGATCTTTGTATGAGGCGTGCCATTCGAGGCACTCCTCTCCGGTGTCCAACAGGTTCCTGAACTGAACGTTGCCTATGGCCGGATCCTTCTCCAAAAGGGCCATAGCGGCAAAGCTTTTTTCGAGCATCGGCTCGTCCGTGTAAATGTGGAAGTCTATGTCGAGGTTTTTCATGATCAGTCCTGACCGGACGGAGCCGACCGTGTTGACGATGGCGCCGACGCTTTTCCACACCTCTTCGACACCCGAAGCGCGTATTGCCCGAAGCGCCGCCTGCCGCCGTTTTTCCGATAGTTCGAGTAGATCCATGCGTCTTACAAAAGTAGCTATAAATGGCCATTTCTTCGCCGTTCCCGATGGATTAATTTTGTTCTTTTTTATTTAAAACCGGCAGACGATGGTATTCAACGAAAGCGAAAAGGCGGAACGGAACTATCTTACCCATATCCTGAACACGATCCGGGCGGCGATCGGGAGCGCGGCATGCTCTATGTCGCCTGTAAGCGGTGGCGGAAAAAAGAAAAATTTCGTGCGGTTGCCCCGGATGTTTTGTGGGATCCTACAACAAAGTCGCCGTTTTTTTGTAATTTTGCGACCTCAATTCAATACCACTCATGCAAAATTTACGAAACATTGCCATCATCGCCCACGTGGATCACGGCAAAACGACCCTGGTAGACAAGCTGATCCTTCAGGGTAAACAGTTCCGGGAGAACGAAAAACAGAGCGGCGACCTGATCCTGGACAACAACGACCTGGAACGCGAACGGGGGATCACCATCCTGTCCAAAAATGTTTCGGTACGGTATAAGAACTATAAAATTAACATCATCGACACCCCCGGACACTCCGATTTCGGCGGGGAGGTGGAGCGCGTCCTCAACATGGCCGACGGGGTGTTGCTGTTGGTGGATGCTTTCGAGGGGACGATGCCCCAGACCCGTTTTGTGTTGCAGAAAGCGTTGGGCTTGGGCAAAAAAGCGATTGTGGTGGTCAATAAGGTGGACAAGCCCAACTGCCGGCCCGACGAGGTGCAGGAAGAGGTTTTCGATCTGATGTTTTCGCTGGGCGCAACGGAAGAGCAGTTGGATTTTGTTACCATGTACGGCAGCGCCAAACAGGGATGGATGTCGGAGGATTGGAGAAAACCGACGGCGGACATCACTCCGCTGCTGGATGCCATCATTGCCAATATCCCCGCTCCGCTCGCTATGCAGGGAACCCCGCAAATGCTGATCACGTCGCTGGAATATTCGGCTTACATCGGCCGGATCGCCGTCGGCAAGCTGACCCGGGGAAAACTCAAAACCGGCCAGGCGGTGACGCTTTGCAAACGGGACGGCGTTACATTGGAAAAGAGCCGCATCAAGGAGTTGATGGTGTTCGAAGGGTTGGAAAAACAAAAAGTCGACGAAGTGGAGGCGGGAGAGATCTGCGCACTGGTCGGCATTGAAGGATTTGAGATCGGGGATACCATCGCCGATTTCGAAAATCCGGAAGCGCTCCCGCCCATCGCCATCGACGAGCCTACCATGAGCATGCTGTTCACCATCAATAACTCTCCGTTTTTTGGTAAAGACGGGAAATATGTTACTTCCAGGCATATCAAAGACCGCTTGGACAAAGAGCTGGAAAAGAACCTGGCGTTGCGGGTGGAACCCGGCCTGACTGCCGATTCGTTCGTGGTTTTCGGGCGAGGCGTGCTGCATCTGAGCGTCCTGATCGAAACGATGCGCCGGGAGGGGTACGAGCTTCAGGTCGGACAGCCCAAGGTGATCATCAAAGAGATCGACGGGAAAAAGTGCGAGCCGGTCGAAGAATTGACCATCGATATTCCCGAAGCGTATTCCGGCAAGGCTATTGAAATGGTGACCAAACGGAAGGGGGTGCTGAGTAACATGGAAACCCGGGACGAACGGGTGCACCTGGTGTTTGATATTCCGTCGCGCGGCATCATCGGCCTGCGGAGCAACCTGCTGACCGCTTCTGCGGGAGAGGCTGTGATCGCCCACCGCCTGAAGGGATTTGAACCGCACAAGGGGGAGATCGAAATGCGCATCAACGGTTCGCTGATCGCGATGGAGACAGGCGATAGTTTCGCTTATGCCATCAACAAATTACAGGACCGGGGCAAGTTCTTCATCGAGCCCGGCGAACAGGTGTACGCCGGACAGGTGATCGGGGAGAGCACCCGTCCCGACGATATTGTTATCAATGTCGGGAAATCCAAAAAACTGACCAATATGCGGGCCAGCGGTTCGGACGAAAAGACGAACATCGCCCCTCCGGTGAAATTCAGCCTGGAAGAGGCTCTGGAGTATATTCAGGAGGACGAATACGTGGAGGTTACGCCCCACACCATGCGGCTGCGCAAGATCTATCTGGACGAGAACGACCGGAAACGCTTTGCCAAAGCCAAGAGCTCCGCGGAGTAACAGGCCTTTGCAAGAAAGATAGTACATGTTATTTTAAGATCAGATCGATGAATGTAGCGATTGTCGGAGTCAGCGGGGCTGTAGGTCAGGAGTTTTTAAGGGTATTGGAGGAGCGGGATCTTCCGTTGGATGAGTTGGTGTTGTTCGGATCCGCCAGAAGCGCCGGGAGTTCTTATCGTTTCCGCGGGAAGGAGATCGGGGTAAAGTTGTTGCAGCACAACGACGATTTTAAGGGCGTCGATATTGCGCTGGTTTCTGCCGGAGCAGCGGCATCCAAAGAGTTTGCCGATACCATCACAAAGCACGGCGCCATCATGATCGACAACTCCAGCGCTTTCCGAATGGATGCGGATGTGCCGTTGGTGGTGCCGGAAGTGAACGCGGCAGACGCCCTGAATACACCCAGAAGGATCATCGCCAATCCGAACTGCACGACCATCCAGATGGTGGTTGCCCTGCATGCGATCGAACAGCTCAGCCACATCCGGAGTGTGCATGTATCTACTTACCAGTCGGCCAGCGGCGCCGGAGCGGCTGCCATGCAGGAGCTGGAAACCCAATACCGGCAAGTGCTGGCCGGAGAGGAAGCGACGGTTGAAAAGTTTGCTTACCAATTGGCCTTCAACCTGATCCCCCAGGTGGATGTTTTCACCGACAACGGCTATACGAAGGAGGAGATGAAGATGCACAACGAAACCCGGAAGATCCTGCATTCGGACATCCGGGTCAGCGCCACCTGTGTACGGGTTCCTTCCCTCCGGGCGCATTCCGAAAGCATCTGGCTGGAGACCGAACGGCCTCTTTCCGTCGAAGAGGTCAGGGAGGCTTTCCGGAAAGCCGAAGGAGTGGTGTTGAAGGATGATCCGCAAAACAGGGAGTATCCGATGCCGTTGTTCGTATCCGGAAAAGACCCGGTGTATGTGGGGCGGATCCGGAAAGACCTGACAAACGAGAACGGATTAACCTTTTGGTGTGTAAGCGATCAGATCCGGAAAGGCGCCGCCCTCAATGCGGTCCAGATCGCCGAATGGCTGCTCCGTCGAAAAGGGTGACGGACGGGATCCCGAACAGACAAAGCAGGTATATTCCGGATCAAAACGGTATTCCCGAAGGGTGACTTCGATTTTTTGCTCCGCTTCGTACAAAGCTATCCCCGATTCCGATTCCGTGATCCGGAAGGAGGAGAGCGGCCGGGTCAGGCCTGTGCCCGTGTATTTGAGGAAGGCTTCTTTGATGGACCAGTAGCGGAAGAAGCGTTCGTTTTTTAACTCCGCCGGGGTTTCCTCCAAGGCGGCCATTTCATCGGGATGGAAGAAACGGCGGGCAACAGAGAGCCGGGCTTCCCGGATCCGCTCGGTATCGATGCCGACTTCCCGGTCGGAAAAAGCGCAGACGATGTACGCCCCCGAATGGGAGATGTTGAAATGGAGATCCCGGCGCCCCGCTGCAAAAGGTTTTCCCTTTTCCCCGCGCAGGATCCGGATCTGTTCCGGCGGGAGTCCGAAAAAGGCGGAGAGGCCGTACCGCGCCATGGCATTTCCGGCCACCCGGCAGTACCTGCTCCGGCTGTTCCGGTAACGCCCGGCCTCCCAAAGGGTTTCGCTGTCCGCCCACCGGAAAAAATCCGGTTCGGCACTTGCACCCTGTCCGGTTTCGTTGATGTTGTGCAGCAGTATTTTAAGCATAGACTTCGAAAACGTTTACATTTTTCCGCTCCGGAGCACAAAGTAACAAATAATTTTTTACCTTTGCCGGAAAGAAAGCGGTTGAATTATTGCGTTCTTGTTGAAATTTATCTATTTTTACCGGGTATTCGAGGAATGTAATCGGATACTATAAAAAAGATACCATGGAAGTAAAAAAAACACCGAAAGCTGATCTTGAAGGTAGAAAAGGTCTATTTTTCGAGATAGGACTTCTGCTTGCTTTGGGTATTCTGTTGTTTGCTTTTGAGTGGAAGAGCGAATCTTTCGTGATGCAGGAGCAGGAGATCGAAGGCATTGCCGCAGAAGAAGAGGAAGCCATTCCGATCACCCAACACCTGGCTCCTCCTCCCCCTCCTCCTCCCCCCGCTCCCAAACTGACCGACCTCATTGAGATCGTGGAAGACGACATGGATGTGGACGACGAACTGGAGTTGGAAGATGCGGAGGACGATACGGAGAACACTGTGATAAACGATACGCAGAACTGGAGCGATTTCGGCACCGGGGACGCTACCGGGGAAAATGAGGTTTTTGTGGTCGTAGAGGACGTTCCGGTCTTTCCGGAAGGGAATGTAACCGCCTGGATCAATAAAAAGATCAAATATCCGCCCATCGCACAGGAAAACGGCATTACCGGAAGGGTTTTTATTAAATTCGTGATCGAAAAAGATGGTTCCGTCACCAATGTCGAGGTGTTGCGGGGGGTTGACCCTTCTTTGGACAAAGAGGCGGTGCGGGTGATCAACCTCATGCCGAAATGGAGACCGGGAAGACAGCGGGGAAGAGCTGTGCGGGTTGCCTATACGGTACCGATCATCTTCCAGTTGAGCAACCAATAAGCGAAGCTTGATAAGCTATTGAATTACATAGAGAAGGGGCTGTCAATTATTGTCAGCCTCTTTTTTTGGTACATTGTCTTTTAAGCAACAGGATTTATGGGGGACTATTTTTATACGGAGAAGCAGGCGGAAAAGGCGGTGTTGGTGGGTGTGACCTTTCAACAGGAGGGCGGAAGTCCGGAAAAAACGCGGGAGTATCTGGATGAACTGTCTTTCCTGGCGGAGACCGCCGGGGCGGAAACGGTCAAGATCTTTACCCAGAATCTGCCGAGGCCGGTGTTCAGCACCTTTATCGGCAAGGGGAAATTGGAGGAGATCCGGCAGTATGTGGAGGAACAGGAGATCGATCTGGTCGTTTTTGACGACGAGTTGACCCCGACCCAGCTCCGCAATGTGGAAAACGAATTGAAAGGGGTGAAAGTGCTGGACCGCACCAACTTGATCCTGGATATTTTCGCCAACCGGGCCCATACGGCGCATGCCAAAACACAGGTGGAACTGGCTCAGTATCAATATTTGCTTCCCCGATTGACCGGGATGTGGACACACTTGGAACGCCAAAAAGGGGGGATCGGCCTGAGGGGGCCCGGTGAAACCGAAATTGAAACGGACCGGCGGGTGATCCGGGATAAGATCACCCGGCTGAAAGAGCAGTTGTCCAAAATAGACCGGCAGATGTCCACCCAGCGGAAGAACAGGGGGCAGTTGGTCCGGGTGGCGTTGGTGGGCTATACCAATGTGGGAAAGTCTACCCTGATGAACCTGCTCAGCAAATCGGATGTGTTTGCCGAGAACAAACTGTTCGCTACCCTGGATACTACCGTGCGCAAGATCGCTATCCGGAATGTGCCGTTCCTGCTGGCGGATACGGTCGGTTTTATCCGGAAACTGCCCACCCACCTGATCGAATCCTTTAAGTCTACTTTAGACGAGGTGCGGGAAGCGGACGTGATCCTGCACGTGGTGGATATTTCCCACCCCCAGTTCGAGGAACAGATCCGAGTGGTCAACGAAACACTGTCCGAACTGATCCGGGAAGCCAAACCCGTCCTGATGGTCTTC
This sequence comes from Culturomica sp., assembly GCA_031271755.1. GTDB lineage: Bacteria > Bacteroidota > Bacteroidia > Bacteroidales > Marinifilaceae > UBA944. The sequence continues at coordinate 3,043 of JAISVB010000027.1, read as the reverse complement.
AATAAAATCGATGCTTTTCGCTATGTAAAAAAGGAGGAGGACGACCTCACTCCTGTTGAACGGCAAAATTACAGCCTGGAAGATCTGAAACAGATGTGGATGTCGAAGCAGGAGGTGGATACCGTTTACATCTCTGCCGCCCGCAAAGAGAATATAGAAGAGTTGAAGGAGAAGGTGTACGCTGTTGTCCGGGAGATCCACTCCGCCCGCTTTCCTTACAACGATTTTCTGTATACGGAATACGGGGACGGGGAGGATGCAGGATCTGTTTAAACGGATCACCGCATCGCCGCCGATCTGTGTATTTCAGCAAAATCAAGCAGAAAGGAGAAGTCGAACAGGCCGAATACCGGGTAACTTTCGCCCGAATGGTGTTTGATGTAGGGTAATAACAAGACCATCTGGAAAGCCCGGAAGAGTGCTTTTCTTTTTTCTACGGGAATGTATTTACCGGTTCGTTCCATGTACTTGCGCAGCGCATAAGAAAAGATCCTGTATTCGTAACGAACTTCGTAGGCTCCTTTCATGTATTCATCCAGCGGGACAACTACGTGCCAGCATTTGAGCAAGCTCTCCGGAACACAATCCCAGGTAATATCCGGATGCTGGTCAATAAAACGAAAACTGCTCCTTAAAATTCTCTTTGTCGTCATGAACCTTCGACTTTAGCGGTTCACAAAATATATAAATATAGCGGGGCTTTACTTATTGCTCAAAGGTACCCGGCCGGACCTGAAAACAGATAAGCAAGCCCACGTTATAAGGAATATCTCATCGCTATACAGCGCAGGCGTTGCACACACAGTCCTGTTTCTAATTACGGCCAAGTTTTTTGAGCAAGACTTTATGTGAATGCAAAAATAATCACAATTCTTTACAATTCATGCGAAAGTAAAGTATTTTATTCTATTTTTTGCACAATTGGTTTACTTTTACGAGAAAATAACTCTTTTTACCGCTTTGGGCAACGATGTATTTGCCGTTGATCAGGTTCCGGGAGGTGATTACCGCCTCTTCGTCGGCCTTCTCTTTGTTGAGGCTGATCGAATGGGCTTTGATGGCGCGGCGGGCTTCTCCTTTGGAGGGCATGATAGCGGTTTTTTCCGCCAAAAATTCCACCAGGGGTATCCCCTTTTCTACATCGGCTGCTGCTATTTCAAATTGAGGAACTCCCTCAAAAACAGAGAGGAAGGTCTCTTCGTCTATTTTATGCAGGATTTCGGAGGTGGCGTTCCCGAACAGGATCTGGGATGCTTCGAGGGCGGATTGGTAAGCTGCTTCGCCGTGGATCAGGCAGGTGATCTCTTTCGCCAGCGTTTTCTGCAATTGCCGCAGGTGTGGGGCTTGCCGGTGTTCTGCAATCAGCGCATCTATCGTTTCCGGGGAGAGCAGGGTAAAGATTTTGATGTATTTTTCGGCATCTTCGTCTCCGGAGTTGAGCCAGAACTGGTAAAATTTGTAGGGAGAGGTGCGTCTGGGATCCAACCAGATGTTCCCCGATTCGGTTTTCCCGAATTTTTTTCCGTCGCTTTTGGTCATCAACGGCCAGGTCAATCCGTAGGCGTCCAATCCTTCTATCCGGCGGATCAACTCTCCGCCGGTGGTGATGTTGCCCCATTGATCGGAACCGCCCATCTGCAGCATGCAGCCGTGATTTTTCCGCAAGTACAGAAAATCGTATCCTTGTACCAATTGATAGGTGAATTCCGTAAAGGACATGCCGCTGGAGGTTTCGCCGCTCAGCCGTTTTTTGACCGAATCTTTCGACATCATGTAGTTGACCGTGATGTGTTTCCCGATGTCCCGGATAAAGTCCAGGAAGGTGAAGTTTTTCATCCAGTCGTAGTTGTTGAGCATGATCGCCGCGTTCTGGCCGGTGGAATGAAAGTCTATAAAAGAGGAGAGCTGCGCTTTGATGCCGTCCCTGTTTTTCCGGATCGTTTCTTCGTCCAGCAGGTTCCGTTCCTGCGATTTGCAACTGGGATCGCCGATCATGCCGGTGGCGCCGCCGATAATAAAGATCGGTTTGTGTCCGGCTATCTGGAAATGTTTCATCATCATTACGGAAACCAAGTGTCCTACGTGCAGGGAATCGGCTGTCGGGTCGATCCCCACGTAAGCCGTGGTTTGGCCTTTTCCCAATAATTCTTCGGTTCCCGGCATAACGTCGTGGATCATGCCTCTCCATCTCAATTCTTCAACAAAATTCATGCGTTGTATCTTAGCGTCTGTAATTACTTTTTTCCGGCGGTTTCCGGAATTTTCCGCCTGCCGGATCAGAAACGGATCCAGCCGTATATCTGTTTGGCAAAGGTAAGAAAAGGATTAAAAAAGAGGCTTGCTTCCCGGTCATCTTTTGGCAGAAAGGGGATTTTTTCGTCCACGGCATCCAACAGCAGCAACAGCACGCATACCAGGATGAAGTATTTTACGGCGCCCAGCAAAGCGCCCAATATTTTGTTGAAAAGTCCCAGACAGATCACATCGACCAATTTGGTCAGCAAACGCCCCAGCAGGTGCAGTCCGATCACAACTCCCAGCACCGTCACCCCAAAGGCTACGTATGCCATGTAAGAGGCCTGCATTTTCAATTGCTCCCGCAGAAAATCTTCTGTAATTCCCGAAAATTTGACGGCGACGTAGACTCCGAGCACCAATCCCGCCAGGGTAGCGATCTCTATGAGCAATCCCCGGGAAAAGCCTTTGTAAATCCCGTATAACAAGGGGATCCCTATCAGAATATCGATGTAATTCACTTCCGCATCTGTTTTAAGCGAACCAAAGATATGAGTTTTATTCCGGTTCAGGGCAAATGCACAAAATTTTTCTCTTTTTCTTTTTCCGCCATCGCTCCGGCCTGTTGTTTCCGGAAGCGGGTCCTCCGCTGCGGTTTTCTAAGCCGTGGCTTTCACTGGAATCCGACACTCCTCCGTCACTTCGTTCCTCCGTCGGCCCTTCGGGCAGAACGGATTCCGGTCGTTCAGCCACAGCCAGAAAACAATTCGCAGCTCCCGGACATGCTTCCGGAAATCAACAGACCTTC
>JAISVB010000033.1 GCA_031271755.1 Culturomica sp. | reverse complement strand
GTACTGCCCGCAAGGGTGGGAGAGTAGGTAGACGCCGGATTTTGAAGCCCTTCGGTTCAATCGAAAGAAAGAAACGAAGGGCTTATTTTTTGAGTGTACGTTATCCGAACAGTTTTCCGAATATGGCTCCGATTCCGTGTGAGCTGCTTCCCTTCAAGGTATCCGTCAGAGACTGGAGATTAAAGCCCGGTTCTTTGGGATCGTTTACTTTTCTGGAAAAGAGTGACATAACGGCCGGAACGACGGCTGCTGCAACCCCGTGTGCAACCGATGAACTCAGTCCGACTTTTCCGGTCAACGCCTGTTCTACGCTCGATACAATGCCACTGCTTGCTTTGCCGGCAGAAGAACCGCCTCCGAGCAGGCTGCTTAATCCGCCGCCTGATCCCAACTGATTTTTTAATCCGTCTACAATAGAAGACGTTGTCGTACGAATGGTTTCATTCTTTTTGTCTGCCGGGATCTGACTGTTTCCGCCGATCAGGCTGCTTACCTGATCTTTTACTAAATTAACGATGTTGTTCAGCATATTTTTTCTGTTTTTGATGTTTTCATACTAATACGCTGTGGTTTCGTGTAAAGTTAGAGTGTTCCGAAGGCTTTATGAATTTTTGATATACAAAGTACTATTTCTACATTTTCCTCTTCTATTCTGTGGAAAGATTGTGAAAGGTGAGCGCAATCGGGCGGAATTGTACGTACAAATTGCCGAACTGCATCCTGTCTTATGGGAAGAGCAGTGAGAATGTGGTTTCTCCCGGTTGGGAACGGACGGTGAGCGATCCGCCGTGCAGGCGCATGATCTGTCGCGACAGGCTCAGGCCGATGCCGCTTCCCGCCTCTTTGGTCGTAAAGAACGGAATGAAGATGTGGGGGAGGATCTCGGGGGAAATACCCGGCCCGTTGTCTGTGATGCGGATAGTGACCTGTTCGCCGGCGGGACATTCCGTGGAGAGGGTGATGTGCCGGTTTCTCTGTCCGTCGAGGGCTTGAGCGGCGTTTTTAAGCAGGTTCGTCACCACCTGAAAGAGGAGGTTTTCGTCGGCATACAGAATAAGGTCGTCCGGCTCTGTGCGAAGAGCGATCTTTGTGTCCGGAAACTCCTGTCCGGTCAGGCTTACTATCCGTTCAAGGAGGGGTTTCACCCGGATAAGCGCCGGACGCGGGGTCGGCAGGCGTGTCAATTTCCGGTAAGAATCCACGAAAGCCGTCAACCCTTTTCCGGTGGTGTGGATGGTTTCCAATCCCTTTCGCACTTCGCCGGATACGCCTTCGGTGTCCATCAGCGTTTCGCTCAATGAGGTAATGGGAGTAATGGAATTCATGATTTCGTGGGTCAGTACGCGGATCAGCCGCACCCACGATTCCAGCTCCTGTTCGACGAGTTCGCTGCCGATCTCGTTGAGTGCAAAGATGCGCAATTCGCTCTCTTTGGATCGAATGGAGGAACAGCGGACGGAAAGCGTTACTTCGCCCCGCTCGTCGTTAAAACGGATGCGGCGCCGGTCATCGGCCTGCATTTCGCGGAAAGCGCCGGGAAGCGATTCGTCGATGCGCGCCAACTGGTTCAGATGCGTCAGTACGGGAAGGCGCAACTGACGCTGCGCTTCGTTATTGCTCCGGAGGATGCTGCCGTTGGGATCCGTGACCAAAATACCGGTGCTTGCACTGTCGAGGATCAACGAATAGTACTGCTCTTTGCGGACGATCTCCTCTTTTTCCCGCATCAGGATCCCTTTGATGCGGTTCAGGGTTCTGTTCAGTGCATTATCGGCCAACGAGCCGTCGTATTCGGTGAAACGAAATGTGTAATCGCCATTTGCAATGGCGTTGAACATGAAGGTGGTTTTGCGGATATTTTCGTAAAAGAGCCGGAAGATCTGCCGGCCCGCAAACAGCAATCCCCCCGCCGTTGCCATGAGCCAAAAGTATCTCTCCGAAACCGACAGCCATACCGACGCTGCGGCTGCCGCCCCGAAGAGTGCGAGCCATGCGGCTAAACGATAAAGGGTTCCTTTTAACACGATTTTGAGGTTTTAATCGCCGATCCCGTATTTTTTGATCTTGTTGTACAGCGTTTGCCGCGTGATGCCCAGACGGGCGGCAACGGCCGAAAGGTTGCCGCCGGCCGTTTCGATGGCTTGCCGGATCATGGATCGCTCCATATCTTCGAGCGTCGAGTCGGGGATGCTGTGCGGGAGAGGCTCGCCGGAACCGGTACGCGCGGGTTGGAGGTGCCGTTCGTCGAGGTATTCCCCTTCGGAGATGATCACCGCCTTTTCCACGGTGTGTTGCAATTCCCGGATATTACCCGGCCAGGGGGCGTTGTACAACGCTTCCGCGGCAGACGGTGTCAACGTGAACGGCCCCTTCCCGTATTTTGCGGCATACCGGAGCATAAAGCGCTCCGCCAGCGGGACAATGTCCTCTCTGCGGCGGCGCAGGGGAGGGATCTCTAAATGTATGGTGTTGAGGCGATAAAGTAGATCCTGCCGGAATTCGTTCCGGAGGATCGCTTCGTCGAGGTTGCAGTTGGTGGCGGTGATGAGGCGGATATCCACAGGGATCGGAGCGTGGCTGCCCACCCGCACCACACTGCGGCTTTGCAAGACGGTCAGCAGTTTCGATTGCAGGTGCAGCGGCAGGTTGCCGATCTCGTCGAGGAAAAGAGTGCCTCCGTCCGCCACTTCGAACTTGCCCGCCCGGTCGGCTTTTGCGTCGGTAAAGGCACCTTTGGTATGACCGAATAACTCGCTTTCGAACAGCGTTTCGACGATCGCCCCCATGTCGACCGGCACCAGCAATTCGTTGCGGCGGGAGGAGAGCCGGTGAATTTCCCGCGCCAGCATCTCTTTTCCGGTGCCGTTCTCTCCGGTCAGGAGGATGTTGGCATCGGTGCCGGCGACCTTTTCTGCCAGCGACCGGAGCTCCTTCATGGCCGGTGAAGCGCCCCAGAAAAAATCAGGTTCCTGCGGGGTCAACTCCCGCTTCACCTCTTTCAGCCGCTTCACCTCCTGCTGCGAACGCCGCAAATTGCAGGCCGCTTGCAGGGAGGCGATCAACTTCTCATTTTCCCACGGTTTGACCACAAAATCGGTTGCCCCGTCCTTGATGGCGCGCACAGCCAGGTCAATCTCCCCGTAGGCGGTGAAAAGAACGACCTGAACCGTGGGATCGTACTTTTTGATCTCGCCGAGCCAGTAAAACCCCTCGTTACCGGAGTTGATACTGGCCGAAAAATTCATATCAAGCAACACGACATCGACCGGATGCTCCTGCAGGGCGGCGGGGATGCGGTTCGGGCTGGAAATGACGATCACCTTGCCGAAGTATTTGTTCAGCAAGAGTTGCAATGCAGCCAGGATGCTGCGATTGTCGTCCACCACAAGTACGGTTCCTGTTTTTGTCATTCCGGATCAAACAAATAGGATGCAAAGGTACTCTTTTTGTCTAATTTATGGACACAGGTGTCTATTTTTTTGACAAAAAGGAAATCGACATAAAAGTCAAATATATGTTTTTCAGTAAATTGAATGTTTAGGCATTGTTTTGGCATACGATCAAACAACATTCATGGGTGTCGCCTGTTTTAGATTTAGTCACGCAAAAAACAACCTGTATATGATATTCAAAAATTTATGGAATACCCTGCGGCGCTACAAAGAGTCGTCGATCCTCAATATTTTAGGACTGAGCGTGGCCTTCGCGGCGTTTACGATCATTCTGATGCAGGTGAGTTACGAGTATAGCTACGGCCGGACCGATACAAACTACAGACGGATCTTCCGCGTCGAAACCCTCAGTCCCTTCGACCAGCGATACGGCGCGAACATATTATACTACCAAGAGCGCGCGGAAAGGGTGTTTCAATCCATTGCGGACATAGAAGCGCGGGCGGAACTGCTTTACTTTGCCAGAGAGGTGACGATCGACCGGGAGGGGGAAAAAATCGTGTTCGACGAGATACCTGCGTTGGGCATATTCAACGACATATCGCAGGTTTTCGACATCCGGATGGTACAGGGCGAGTTCACGTCCGCCCTTGAACCGGGAAAAATGCTGATCTCGCAAAGCTATGCCCGGAAACTGTTCGGAAAAGAAGATCCCGTTGGAAAAACGTTGGGCTTTGGAGGCGGAAGCTACACCGTAAGCGGGGTCTACCGCGATTTTCCCCGGAACGCCACTTTGCAGGGCGAATTGATCTATTTGCGGCAAACAAGGGGAGGAGCCGCGGTGAAAACCGTCTTTCTACTCCTCAACGACCCGGCGCGCGCAGCGGAGGTCGCTGCCCTGTTGCAACAGAACCTGGAACCGGCGCCCGATGAATCGACCTACCGCCTGAACCCGGCCGAAGAGATCTATTTTTCCTCCGACGTGGGTGAAAATACCTTTATCCGGCGCGGAAACCGGTACACGACCGATTTTCTCTCCGTTGTCGCCGGATTGATCCTGCTGATCTCGGCGATCAATTTTGTCAATTTCTCGACGGCGCTGATGCCGGTCCGCCTGCGGGCCCTCAACACCCGCCGGGTGTTGGGCGAAAGCCGGGCTTCGCTACGGCGGGCAATGATTTTCGAAGCGATGGGCCTCACGATGATCGCCTTCGGATTTTCATTGCTGCTGGTCGACGCAGTGGGCAAAACGGCGCTGGGCGACCTGCTGGCCATCGGGGACATTTCCATAGGCGGCAACCTGGAACTGATCGGCCGAGTGTCCGGGATCGCTTTGGCGACGGGATTTGCGGCCGGACTTTACCCCGCCTTCTATGCCACCTCGTTCCCACCTGCCCTGGCACTGAAAGGTACTTTCAGCGCCACACCGCAGGGGAAACGGTTGCGTACCGTGCTGGTCGGCGTGCAGTATACCATTTCGATCGCCCTGATCGTTTTTGCCCTCTTTATCCATTGCCAGAACCGCTACTTCCAGCAGGTGCCGGTGGGGTACAACAAAGAGGATGTTCTTAGGCTCAACACGCAGCAATACGGCCTCCGTACAAGTATCGACGTGATCCGGCAGGAACTCGAACGGTTGCCGGGCGTACTGGGAACTGCCTTTTCCAGTTCTTTCGGAACGTGGAATTATGATCTTTCCATGAACTTTCCGCTCGGTAACGATACAGTGGATATCAAAGGCTATATGGTCGATCTCGATTTTATGGAACTGATGCAGATCCCCATCGTCGAAGGGCGCGGATTTCGAGAGGGAGATCCCGTATTTCGATATGAGTCCGGTGAAAACCGGTTCATCTTGCCGGTCGTGATCAACCGGAAAATGGCTGACCGCTATGGTCTGAAAGTCGATACCGTATTGAGCTCGTCCATACAGGTGATCGGTATTTCGGGAGATGTCATCGCCCGGTCGATGCACCGGCTGACGGAGGACATCGCTTTCTGGCCGACCGATTTCCGGCAGCTTTACGAAATGTTCATTCGCGTCGCTCCCCACGACCGGACTGCGACCATCGAATCGATCCGGCGGGTGCTCGACCGGCACGCCACGGACAACCGCCGGTCGATGGCTTTTCACACCGAAATATTGGATGAACTATACACAAAGGAACGAAATCTGGGCACGCTGATCTCCCTGTTCAGCGGGTTGGCGGTGCTGATCTCGATCATCGGGGTATTCGGCCTGGTGCTTTTCGAAACGCAGTACCGGCGTAAGGAGATCGGCCTGCGGAAAGTGCACGGGGCGACGATCGGCGAGATTTTGCGCCGGCTGAACCGGAACTTTATCCGGATCGTGCTGGTCTGCTTTGTCATTGCGGCGCCGATCGCCTGGTACGCCGTGCAGCAGTGGTCGGAGGGATTCGCTTACCGGTCGCCGGTGCACTGGTGGATCTTTGCCGCGGCCCTGCTGGCCGTCGGGGCGGTCACTGTGCTGACCGTCACCCTGCAAAGCTACCGGGCGGCTACCGAGAATCCTGTGAATTCCATTAAAACCGAATAAACCGATGAACAATTTTAAATTGGCGTTCAGGGCGCTGCGGAGGAGAGGACGCGGCAACGGGATCAAGGTGCTCTCCCTGGGGTTGGGATTGGCCGTCGGGCTGATCCTGATCACCAAACTTTTTTACGAGTACAACTACGAAAGTTTCTATCCCGACAGGGAGAGGATCTGCTTGGTAGTGGCGAATTACAAGATCGCGAACGAGGAGTACGATCCGGACGATATCGACGAAACGGTGAGTGGCGGCGTTGCCTGCGATCTGGGGCGCGAGATACCGCAGATAGAGGCTGCTACGCGCTTCTTCCGGTTGAGGGGGATGATCCGGACGGCCAACCGGGAGTCGCTCAAAGTCAAAGCCATTGTTGCCGACAGTTGCCTGTTCGACGTGCTGCCCCGTCCGATGCTCCGGGGCGATGCCAAGCGGACGCTTTCCACCCCCATGAGCGCCCTCGTTTCGAGGTCGCTGGCGGAGAAGGTCGGGGGCGATGCGATCGGGCAGAGCATTGGATTCGAAGCATATTCCGGACTAAATGTAGTGATCGGAGGGATCTTTGAAGATGTTCCCCCAAATACCGATTTTGAGTACGACATGGTCATCTCGCTTGCGTCGGTAGATGGTTTCGGAGGGGACGGATCGAGGTTTTGGCAAGGCAATGATATCTATTCCGGTTTTGTCAAACTCTTTCCCGGGGTCTCTCCCGGGGAGTTGCTGCCTGCTGTGCGTTCGGTGCAGGAGAAGTATGACGATATGGAGGGGCTGAAAAAAGCGGGGAGCGATGTCCGGTATTCGCTTATACCCCTGTCGGCGCTCCACACCTGCTCCCCCTCGGTGCGGCAAGCGAACCTGCTGATGCTCCTGCTGGCCGTTTCCCTGCTGGCGGTGGCTCTGCTGAACTACCTGATCGTGACGCTCTCGACCGTGGTGGGGCGAGCCCGGGAGGTTGCCGTCTACAAATGTTACGGAGCGGGCGGCGGCGATATATGCCGGCAGATGTTCGCCGAAGCGGCGTTGCAAATCCTCTTTTCGCTCGTTCTGGCAACCATGCTGGTATCACTGTTCGGCGAAACGGTACAGGAGATCCTGAAAACTCCCTTGTCGGCCCTCTTCTCGTGGCAGGGCACGTTGCTTGTGGCAGGGGTTTGCCTGCTTCTTCTGGCTGTTACCTCCTACATCCCTGCGCGCTTGTTTGTCAGGGTTCCGGCGGTTTCGGTCTTTCGCAACTTCAAGAGATCCGGAAAATCGTGGAAATTAGCCCTGCTCTTTGTACAATTCCTGTGTGCAGCCGCTTTTTGTGCGATACTTGTCGTGATCTGGAAGCAGTACAACCTGATGGTGAACAGCGATCCGGGCTATGCGTATGAAAATGTGGCCTACGTTGATGTCGAGGGAGTTGAGCAGAACCGGCGCGGGGTCGCTGTCGATAACCTCCGGAAGTTGCCCTTTGTCGAATCGGTGGCTACTTCGTTTTCGACCCCGTTTAACTCCCAACCGGGAAACATGGTATTTTTGCCGGAAAGCGAACAGGTGCTCTTCAATGTTGCCGACCTCTATTGGGCCGGCGGGAACTACCTGGATCTGATGGAAATACCCATCATAGAAGGGAGCGGATTCGAGCAGGGCGCTACCGCCCCGGACGGGGTGCTGGTAAACCGGGATTTTGCCGAGCGTATCTCCCGGGCGGCCGGTTGGAGCGACGGAGTGGTCGGCAAAACGATCCGCATGACGGAGCACGGGGAGCGCACCGTTGTCGGGGTGTATGAAAATTTCCGCATCGGCTCGATCAAATACTTGGACAGCAGGCCTTCGGTTTTAGGCTATACCGAAGAGTATGAAGATGTTATTTGGATCAAATTGCGGGAGATGAATGGTGAGAATCTGGAGGCGGTGAGCAGCGTGTTCCGGGAGGCCATGCCGGGGAAGACCATCTATGTGAACGCTGCCCGGAACACCATAGCCGGGCTTTACAACAACGAGCGGGTGGAACGCAATTCCATCGTTCTCTGTTCCCTCATAACGCTTGTGATCGTGTTGCTGGGGCTGATCGGATATTTGGGCAACGAGATCGGCCGCCGCCGCTCCGAGATCGCTATCCGGAAGATCAACGGGGCGGATGTGGGCGACGTGCTGAAACTGTTCGTTCGCGACATCCTTTTGATCTCCGTTCCGGCGCTGTTGGCAGGTTCCTTTATAGCGTACTATGTATCGGGCCAATGGATAGCGGGATTTTCGGAGCAGATAACACTTTCGCCGCTGCTGTTCGCCGGGAGCAGCCTCGTTGTGCTGGTAATTATCCTCTTGACCGTTACGCTCCGGAGTTGGTATGCCGCCAATGAAAATCCGGGCAAAATAATAAAAACAGAGTAGAATGATCATAGATATTTAAAACAGAGAACCATGTTAAAAATTGAAAATCTCAGCAAGCACTTCCGCACGGAAGAGATCGAAACCGTCGCCCTCGACAGCATATCGCTGGAGGTAAATCAGGGCGAATTTGTTGCGGTTATGGGGCCGTCGGGTTGTGGTAAATCCACGCTTCTCAACATCCTCGGCCTTTTGGACAATCCCACCGGCGGGACATACTACCTGCTCGACAGGGAGGTCGGCAGCCTGCGTGAAAAAGACCGGACAGAGTACCGCAAAGGGCGCATCGGTTTCGTTTTCCAGAGTTTCAACCTGATCGACGAACTGAATGTTTTTGAAAATGTAGAATTGCCGCTTACCTACTTGAAGATCAAGTCGTCGAATCGTAAAAAAATGGTGTCCGATATGCTTATGCGGATGAGTATCAGCCACCGGGCGAACCACTTTCCGCAGCAGCTCAGCGGCGGCCAGCAGCAGCGTGTGGCGATTGCGCGCGCCGTGGTGGCAAACCCGAATCTGATCCTGGCCGACGAACCGACGGGGAACCTGGACTCGAAAAACGGCGCCGAAGTGATGAGCCTGCTCACCGAACTGAACAGGGGGGGAACGACGGTGATCATGGTGACCCACTCGCAGCACGACGCTTCGTTCGCCCACCGCACGGTAAACCTGTTCGACGGCAGGATCGTGGGGGACGTGAAGGCGTTTTTGTAGCACATCCGCAGGTTCGGAAAAAAGGGTTATCTTTACAGGATGAAATTAACCTGCGTAGCACACAGCGGTTTTCTGGTGGAGGGCGATGATTTTGTCCTGGTGATCGATTACTACAAAGAGAGTGCGGACAAAGCCGTCGGCCGGTTGTTGGAGCGTAGTACCAAAAAATGGTATGTGCTGGCCTCTCACGCCCATCCGGATCATTTTAATCCGGAGGTTTTGTCGTGGGAAAAGAACGGCCGGGAGATTCAATTTGTTTTTTCTTCCGACATCCGGGAGTTGGTTCCGTCCCGTTCTCCGCATATTCTCTTTTTGGATCCGGGAGATTGTTGGCAGGACGATACGGTGCGGATCAAAGCGTACGGTTCCACGGATCTGGGCGTCTCTTTTCTGATAGATGCGGGCGGAAAACGCCTGTTTCACGCCGGGGATCTGAACAACTGGCACTGGAAAGAGGAGTCTGCTCCGGAGGAGGTGCGGGCGTCCGAAGCGGCTTACCTGAAAGAGTTGGAGATCATTGCGGCCGATGTCGCGGAGGTGGATGTGGCCATGTTCCCGCTGGATCCCCGTTTGGGGGCGGAGTATACATTGGGTGCCGTACAGTTTCTGGACAGGATCCGCACACACCTGTTCGCTCCCATGCACTTCTGGGAAAGGTACCCGAAAATTCACGCCTTCAAGCCGGCAGTGGAACAGCGGGGGGTGCGGTATGCCGACTGGACCCATACGGGAGAGACGATGGAGTTTTAAACAGACCCTGATAAAATAAAAAACAGATGCGAATACAAAGCAGATTTGACCACTACAACTTTAATGTCCTGGATCTGGGCAAGAGTTTGTTGTTTTACGAAAAAGCGCTGGGACTGAAAGAGGTCAGGCGTAAAGAGGCGGAGGACGGCTCTTTTATATTGGTCTTTCTGGGAGACGGACAGACCGGCTTCACCCTTGAACTGACCTGGTTGCGGGACAGGACCGAACCGTACGACCTGGGCGAAGAGGAGGCGCACCTCTGCATGCGGGTGTCCGGAGATTACGGCGCTGTCCGGGAATTTCACCGGGAGATGGGCTGCATCTGCTACGAAAATGCCGCTATGGGACTCTATTTTATCAACGACCCGGACGGCTATTGGATCGAAATATTGCCGGAAAAATAACCTGCCGAAATTATTCGGGAAGGGTGCTGTTTTTCCGAAGATAAAATGGTACTTTTGCTACGCCCCGGAAGCCTGCGGAGTTTGTGACAACAAATAACAGGCCGGGGAGAAGTATCCATTTAATCCGGAACAAATGAAATTTTTTATAGATACGGCGAACCTGGATCAGATCCGGGAAGCTTATGAAATGGGCGTGTTGGACGGAGTAACGACCAATCCGTCGCTGATGGCCAAAGAGGGCATCAAAGGTGAGGAGAACTGCCGCAAGCACTACGTGGCCATCTGTGAATTGGTGGACGGAGATGTGAGCGCCGAGGTGATCTCCACGCAGTACGAAGGGATGATCCGCGAGGGAGAGGAGTTGGCGGCCCTGCACCCGAACATCGTGGTAAAGGTGCCCTGCATCGCAGAAGGTATCCGGGCCATCAAGTATTTTACGGACAAAGGCATCCGGACCAACTGCACGCTGGTCTTCTCGCCGGGGCAGGCTTTGCTGGCCGCCAAAGCGGGAGCTACGTATGTATCTCCGTTTGTCGGGCGTTTGGACGACATCGCCAGCGACGGGATCGAACTGATCGAAAAGATCGTAGACATGTACGCATACTACGGATTTAAAACCCAGGTACTGGCAGCTTCGATCCGTTCGACGCAACACATCATCCAGTGTGTGGAAGCCGGCGCGGATGTGGCGACCTGCCCGCTGAGCGCCATCAAAGGTTTGCTGAATCACCCGTTGACCACCAGCGGATTGGCGACATTTCTGGAAGACCACCGCAAAGTGAACGCGTAAAGCTCTTTAAACCATGTTGCTCAAGTTGTTTGAAGACGGCCCGGATGACCGGGAGGTTTTCAAAGTTGCAGAGGTGTTGCGGCGGGGAGGCGTGATCATCTACCCGACGGATACGGTCTATGCCATCGGGTGTGACATCAACCAACCGAAGGCGGTTCAGCGTGTCGCCGCTCTGAAGGGGATCAAGCCGGAGAAGGCGAATTTTTCCATCATCTGCCCCGATCTCGGCAATTTGTCCATTTACGCCAAGGTGAGCAATCCGGTTTTTAAGGTGATGAAACGGAACCTGCCGGGGCCGTTCACCTTTATCCTCCCGGCAACCGGGAAGTTGCCCGGCATCCTTCAAAACAAACGAAAGACGGTCGGGATCCGGGTGCCGGATAGCGAGATCGCCCGGGCATTGGCCCGCGAATTGGGAAATCCGCTCCTGACCACCTCCGTGCACGACGACGACGAGGTGGTGGAATACACCACCGATCCCGAACTGATCCACGAAAGGTACGAACACCGGGTAGATCTGGTGATCGATGGCGGTTACGGGCAAAACACTGCTTCGGCCGTGGTCGATTGCACGGGAAGCGAGATCATCGTTTTGCGGGAAGGGATCAGGGAGTTGCTGCTGTAACTTACTTTTTCCAAAAGGTCCGGGTAAAAAGCACCAGTACCGTAAAAATCTCCAGCCGTCCCGCCAGCATCAGAAAAGAGAGCAGCCATTTGGCGGCGCCGGGAAGGTGGGAGTAAGTCTCCATCGGACCGATCTCTCCGAAACCGGAGCCGATGTTGCTCATGCAACTGATCACCGCCGAGCAGGCCGTTTCCATGTCGTCCGTAAAAAGAGACATGAGAATACTCCCGATACAGAACAGCATCAGGTAGAGGCTGAAAAAAACCATGACTCCCGATACGATGGAGGAGGGGACGCTTTTGGAGTTGTATTTGACCGGGAAGACCGCATTGGGGTGTATGATCTTTTTCAATTCCATCAAAGAATTTTCGAACAGCAACTGGATCCGGACGACTTTGATCCCGCCGGCCGTGGAACCGGCGCACCCTCCGACAAACATCAGTATCAGCAGGAGCAACCCGATCAGCGGAGGCCAGATCAGGTAATCCGCCGTGGCGAAACCGGTGCTGGATATCATGCTGACCACCTGGAACAGGGCATCCCGGAAACATTTTTCCGGCCCGGCCCATCCGGTGATGTAGAGCGCGACGGCGACTAAGATTCCGGCCGCTCCCAGGAGGATCGCATACCACCGGAACTCCTGATCCCGGAAAAGGTTCCGGAACTTCCCCTGCAGCGTGGAGAAGCAGAGGGCGTAGTTGATCCCGGCCACGAACATAAAGAAGGTGATGATGTACTGGAGGTAAGCAGAGTCCCAATGGGCGACGCTGGCCTGTTTGGTGGAAAACCCCCCGCTTCCCATTGTGGAGAAGGAGTGGCAGGCGGCATCGAACAGGGACATGCCGCCCGTGCACAGCAGGAGTGTTTCGATCCCCGTACAGAGCACGTAAAAGAGCCACAACCGGCGGGCGGAAGTGGTAAATGTGGCGGCCATTTTGCTGTGGGTGGGGCCTGTCATTTCGGCGACGTACAGGTCGCGCCCTTCGATCCCCAATCCGGGGAGCACCGCCAGAAACAGCACGGCGATCCCCAATCCTCCCAGCCACTGGGTCAGGGAGCGCCAGAACAGGGTGGCGTGGGGAACCGCTTCGATGTTGTCGAGGACGGAAGCGCCGGTGGTGGAGAAACCGGACATGGTTTCAAAGAACGCTTCCGTAAAGGAGGGAATGGAACCGCCAAACAGAAACGGAAGCGTGCCGAACAGGGAAAAAGTCACCCAGATCAGGGTGACGGCTAAATACCCGTCTTTTTTGGAAAGTACGCGATCCGCCGGCCGGACTGAAAACGACAGCAGCAGGCCGGTGCTTCCCGTGATCAGGGCCGAATAGAGAAAAGGCAGGGCGTCTTTTTCCCCGTACAACCATGCCAAGAGCATACAGAGAAGAAAGCAACCGCTCTCTATCAGAATCAGCCTTCCGATGATGGAAACGATAAACCGAAGGTTGATCATGGGCAGGTTATGCGTGGAATAATTTTAATACTTTGGGGACGGCGCCGGGCAGGGAAAACACAATGACCTTGTCGCCGGGCAGGATCTGTGTATCCCCTTTAGCGATCAATGTCTCCTCTCCCCGTGTCACGCCCCCGATGGTGGCGTTGTAAGGGAAGTGGACGGACTTGATGGGGCTTTGGGTGATCTTGGAGCCTGCTTCCGCTTCCAATTCGAATACTTCCGCTTCGGAAAAGGTCAGGAATTTGACGTGTTTTACATCGACGTGCATGGTGTAGCGGTAGATATACGCCGCAGCGATCTGTTTGATATTGATCAGGGTGCCGATCCCGATGTTTTCGGCTAAGTCTAAGTAATCTAAGTTTTCCACTTCGGCGATGCTCTTTTTGGCGCCCATTTTTTTGGCCATCAGGCAGGAGAGGATGTTGGTTTCCGAGGAGTCGGTGACACTGATAAAAGCATCGGCTTTGATCCCCTCTTCCCGAAGCAGGTTCATGTCCCGGCCGTCTCCGTTGATGATCAGGGTGGAGCGGAGTTTGTCCGCTATTTGGAAGCACTTTTCCTGGTCTTTTTCGATCAGGCTGACCCGGTATTTTTTTTCCAGCAGGGAAGCAGCCTTCACACCGATCCGGGAGGCGCCGACAATGACAATGTTCCGGATCTCGAACTCCTCCTTCCCGCAGAGGTAAAAAACATCGGGCACACATGTATTTTGGGTAATGACAAAGATCAGGTCGCCGTATTGCAACCGGTCTTCCCCCCTGGGAATGATGGTTTTGTTGCTCCGTTTGATCGCGACGATCCAGAAGGGTTTCGACCCGTGCGCCTTCCCGATCTCGGCCAGGGTCATGTTCAGGATCTTGGCCGTATCCCACAATTTGATCCCCACCAATTGCAACCTCCCGTCGGAAAATTCGTGCAGTTGCCGGGAACCGATCCACTTCAACGCTCCGACGATCTCTTCCGCTGCCAGACGCTCCGGGTAGATCAGTACGTCTATGCCGATGGATTGCAGGAATTCGGTGTTTTCCTGTTCTAAGTATTCGCTGTTGTTGATCCGGGCAATGGTGCGTTTGGCTCCGAGCTTTTTGGCCAAGATGGCCGAGTTGATGTTTTGGTCTTCCTGCGGATTTACGGCGATGTACAGGTCGCATCTCCCGACTCCCGCATCTTTGAGCGCCCCGATGGAGGTGCAGGAACCGAGTACCGACAGGATTTCGACCTGGCTCTCGATGCTCTTGATCTTTTCCGGGTCGGAATCGAGCAGTACGATTTGGTGCTCTTGTTTACTGAGCATGGTGGCCAGATGTGTTCCCACCGACCCGGCCCCGGCTATCACGATCTTCATCTTTGTGTTTCGACAGTAAAAACGGTGTAAAGATAGTCTAATTACCGTTGATTTCGGAGTAAAAGCTGTTTTATTTGGCGGTTTATTGGAGGGAGATGCTGCCCTGTTCCTCGGTTTTCAGCAACCGGATGCGGCGGTCGCGGCAGAATTTCTCCCATTCTCTTCGGGAAAAAGATCCGTTGGAACCGTCGAGGATGATTTTTTCCGGGAGCATCATTTCGGAAGCCGGGAGTTGCCGGGGAAGCAGATTGCCGGTGACCACCCAGGTCCGGGCTTCTCCCGGGTCGCTGCCGGCGGGAGTGAGGAGGGCGATGTGTTGTTGCGGGGTCTTCCACCGACGACCGGTGAACACGCATTCGCCGTCCGAGAAGCCGCCGGTTGCCGGCATCGGTTTCAGGCGGTATTGGCGGATGTATCCGGCCGTGTGGTAAGAGGGAGTGTTGTTTTCGGAGAACGGCAGGTGGTAATACCCATTGCACCGGATCAGGATGTGGCTTTGGCGGTAGGCGTGGAATACGATCAGGCTGTCGCCGGAGGAGATCCGGTGGTTGTGCAGGCAGCAATAGCCGGTAAACAGGAGGAGGGTGAGGCAGAGGCAATGCAGGCAGAAGCGTTTTTGTGCGCCTGCCAATCCGGAGAGGAGCAGCAACAGCAGGTAAATGAATGCAACGTGCAACGGAGTGGGGCAAACGTCGTGCAGGTTGAATGAGATGCCCCGGAACAGTTGCAGCATGCCCAGTAAAAGGCGGCACAGCAGGTCGCTCAAAATGATCAGGTAGCGGCCGATAAAAAAGGGCAGGCACAACGCAACGACCGAAATGTAGAGCAACAGGGTGCTCAGGGGAACGGCCGGGAGGTTGAAGAGAAAACTGTTGATGTTCAATGTGTGGAAGTAATATGCGCTGAGCGGAAGCGTAGCCATTTGCGCCGCCAGGGTGACCCCCAGCAGGGAGTATCCGCCCCGGAGAAAGACGGGAAGCTTTTTACCTGCGGACAGGAAGAGCGGGTAAAACAGGACAATGCCCGTGTAAGCGGCGTAGGACATCTGCATGCTGACGGAGTAAAGGGAGAGGGGATCCAGCAGCAGAGTTAGGAAGGCAGAAGCCGCAACGGCATTCAGCGAGGAGTATTGCTGGGAAAATGCTTTGCCGATGACGATGAAAGTCAGAATGGAAGCGGCGCGGATGACAGAGGGGGAGAGGCCGGTGAGCAGCGCATATCCCCACAGCAGCGGCAGGATCAGGCATTGGCTTCCGGCGCTGTTCAGTCCGGCCAGCCGGAAGAAAAAGGAGAGCAGCAAAAATACGGCTCCCGTATGCAGGCCGGAAACCGCTAACAGGTGAACTGTGCCTGTTTCCGTAAAGAGCTCCCGCGTTGGGTTGTCCAGGTCGTTTTTGTAGCCTAAGCAGAGCGCTTTCAGCAAGGCGTTGTGGGTTGGTTCGGGCAGCAGGCGTTCGGTTTTGTCCCGCATGTAGTGCCGGAGTTTTTCGAAGAAGGTCAGCAGGTTTTCGGAGCGTCCGCCTTTTTCCGGGGCTTCTGCCGGCGCTAACCGGTAATAGGCTTTTTTCCGGCGGAGGTATTGGTTGTAGTTGAAACTCCCTTCGTTGCCCGTGCGGCCGATGGGGAAGATGCGTCCGGTTACGGAGAGGCTGTCTCCGGTTTGCAGGGAGCTGTCCGGTTGATGGCCGGGCAGGTAAAAACGGTGTCCCCGGCAATTCAAAAGAGCGCCTTGCGGCAACAGCTCCTCGCAGCGGAATTTCAGGCAGTATACCGTGGTGGGAGAGGGGGCGAAATGGGGCGGAGCGCTCTTTTCCGCTCCATAGATGAACAGGGCGGTTATCAGCCAGAGCCCGCAGATCCGGTGCAGTGGTTTGCAGCAGATACAGAGGAGGAAAAGCAGGGTGGCCGCATAAAGGCTTCCTTCCGGAAGTGCGATGCTTCCGGCGCACAGGATCCCTGCGCACAGCGCTGTCAGCGGGATCAGGAACGGATATGTATGATTGAAGTTTACCACACCCACATTGCGACAAACCGGGAGTTATTTCCCCATCTGTAATTTACGGGAAAATCCGGAGATCCGGTAGGGGGGTGGTTTTATTTAGGCAGGATGACCCGGTAGGTTGCTTTGAATTTTCCCAGACTGATGTTGTTGAGTTTGTTTTTCAACAGCTTTTTTTTCAGGGGAGAGAGGTGGTCGGTAAAGAGTTTGCCGTCCAAGTGGTCGTATTCGTGCTGGATGATCCAGGCTTTCACGCCGCTGAACTCCTCTTCGTGTTCGTTCCAGGCTTCGTCCCGGTAACGGATCCGGATGGTATCGGGGCGCTGTACTTCTTCGTGGATGCCCGGAACGCTCAGGCACCCTTCGCTCCGGCTGACCGCTTCCCCCCTCCGTTCCATGATGTGCGCGTTGATGAAGACTTTCCGGAAATCGGCGCATGCCGGGTCTTTGTCGGCAAAAGCTGCTCCGTCCACCACAAAGATCCGGATGTTTTTCCCGACCTGTGGTGCGGCTAAGCCGACGCCGTCCGCTTCGTCCATCGTCCGGTACAGGTCGTCGATGAATTTTTTCAGGTCGGGGTAATCGGGAGCGATGTCTTCGGACGCTTTCCGGAGAACCGGGTGACCGTATATGTAGATGGGGAGTAACATGTGTTATGGGTTTGGGGTGTTGCGGATGCTTTCTAAGTAGGAGGTGAGGATGATGGTGGCGCTGATGGTATCGATCAATCCTTTGTTTTGCCGGGTTTTCTTTTTGGCGCCGCCCTCGATCAGCGCCCGGTGGGCCAACACGGAGGTGAAGCGTTCGTCGTACATTTTAATGGGGATGTCCGGGAATTTTCTGCCCAGCGCCGTCACGAAAGGTTTGATGTAGGCCATGCTTTCCGAGTCGGTGTTGTTCAGTTGTTTGGGATGGCCGACCACGAAACAGTCAACGGCTTCCGAACCGGTGTATGCCTGCAGAAAGGAGAGTACTTCGTGAGCGCCTACTGTTCGTAATCCGTTGGCAATGAGTTTATCCGGGTCGCTGGCGGCGATCCCGACTCTTTTTCTTCCGTAATCGATGGCAACGACTCTTCCCACGCTTACTCCTCCACAATGATATAGATGTCTTCGTTCCTTTTTTTCATCAGGTACTGCTCCCGGGCGAATTTCTCCAGACTGTCCCGGTTGCCCAGTAATTCCGAAATCTTCCTTTTATCTTCTTCGGTTTTTTCCCGGTAATACTCTTTTTGCCTGGTGAGCGTGGCGATTTTGTGGCGAAGTTGCATCTGGTTCACCAGGCTGTTTTCGTCGATGAAGGTGATCCACAGCAGAAAAAACGCCCCCGCCAGCAGGTATTTGTTGGAGAACCTCCGGGCTATTTTTTTCCAGTGATGTACAGATATTTCCGGCATGTTGCAAAAGTAATAAAAAGCTCCGAGAGATGCAACTTCCTGAATGCTTTCCCCAGGGCAAACGTATGAAATTTTATACTTTGCAATTGGGCTCCTTGAACCGCTCCGGGTATTGTCCTTCGGGAGCGTGTCTCCACAACGGTTGTCTATCCCTTTTCGTTCGCTGGAATCCTAACCGCCTTCCTCTCTTCGGTCAGTCGGCGCCCTTACAGGGAGCCGGATTCCGGTCGCTTCGAAAAGGAAAGACAACAATCGTTGTTCCCGCCAATGCTCCTAAAGGTTCAATACCCCTGCGCTCATGCAAGGCTGTCTATCATTCAAGCGAACAAATAGCATGTTGTTTCCGAATATTTTCCCGGAGAGCTGTCGTCACCAAGCCGAAGCGATAGGGGAAAAAGAGAAAAAATTCATGCGTTTGCCCTGACGCTTTCACTATCTCTGATATAGCCAATTGATAAATTTTTATATAATAGCTTGCATGTCTTAATAATTTGATAACTTTGAAGTATTTTTCTGACACTGACTATGTGAATATAACATACTCTCATTTCAGGTGGCAAAAGTTTTTCACAAAGTTGAATATCAGTTTTTTCACATTCCATTTGATAACAACTTTTTCTATGGTTTTCAGAGGATTGTAATTTATTTGTAAACGATGATAACGGAACAAAAACAGTGAGACCCAGCTTCAGATATGCCCGAATAATGTCAGCGCTATTTTTCGCTTTCGCATTGTCCATATCCGGAACGCAAGCGCAAGACTTAGGTATGGATATCCCACCGGAGATTACCGACGGGGTGAAGATCGAAACTCGTAGTCGGCTCTACAACCAGGCATACCTCGAAATGGCTGATATGCTTGACGGCAAGCGGGAGATATCCATTAAACGGGCAGTGTTTTTGCTCGAATGGGCTTACTTGGACGGGAATCTCGATTACGAGGAGTTTTGTCATCAGATAGAAGAGGTGGCAACTTATCTCCAGGCATTTATAGCCATCAATCATCTCGATCAATACAAAACCGGAAAAAACTTTGCATTATTTGATTATTTTTCACAACCCTGTTCCGGTAACGAAGGCACACCATTCTCTTATGATTTTGAAGATTTTAGTGGATCAGAGGACTACACAAAACTCTTCGTTTCGAAGGTAATGCGTACCCATACCGGACAATGTCGGAGCTTGCCAATGTATTACAAAATTCTTGCGGAAGCTATCAGTGCGGAAGCTTACATCGCCCTCGCTCCACAACATTATTTTATTCGTCATCGTGACGAGACAAATCCGGCAAAGTGGGTCAATGTCGAACTGACAGGTCCGTCTCTTTCTCGCGAGATATTTATCATTGAACAATTCGGAATTACAGACTTGGCTATCCGTAATAAAGTGTATATGTATCCTTTGACCGATAAAGAGACAGTCGCTCTTCTTATGTCGGAGCTATGGCATGGATATACTAAAAAATTCAACGGAGCTTTCGACGACCTGATGTGGTTGTGCGCTACGAAATCGTTGGAATATTATCCGCAAAACATTACTGCCCTGAGTTTGAAAGCCAATATTATCAATCAGTTACTGATGGATCATCTTGCTTCTAACGGCAATGTGATGGATGATTATGCCCGGATGATCGATGCGCGGTGGTATTCAATCAGCGACAGGATCAATGAATTGGATGGTCTGAAATGGACGATGCAACTTACGAGCGGCTGATTCAAGGCGTCGAGAGCGAGATGGAAAAACATGGAGTTGACCCTGCTGTCGGGCGCAAATAGGTCGCGGAAAATAAGTCTTAATTTATAAAAGCCATGAAAAAAAACCTCTTTTTCACATTGTTGGCTACACTCTGTCTGACAAACACAATTTCTTTCGCTCAAAGCGGCGAAAATTCAAATCCCTATGCTATTTTTGGATGTAATCCCTACATTGCCGGAGAGCAGTCTGGCTCCGAGCGGATAAAGGTTTTCGTCATTGAGAACATAGCCGAAGGCTCACGGGTCTCCCGACTCGAACACGACACACATACAGGGGTTGTTACGTTCTTTGATCGTGATGGGATGGTTCTTGGTCATAAACAACTCAAACCTGGTGAGAGAGCTTGGCCTACGATGGACCCAAAGGCAGAGAAATACTATTCGATTAGTCCGTATGCTTTTACCCTTAATAATCCGGTGAGGTATATTGACCCTAACGGGATGGAGGTTTGGGGAGTAACTCGGGCCGATGCCGCAAATGTGATGAATGATTTTAGGCAAATGTTTCAGGGCGATGAATTTGAGAAATTTAGAAACTTGATCGTTCAATCCGGGAAAAACCAAAATGGAAGGAGTCTTGCTCATATAGGAAGCGATGCCTTGAGTGCGGCTTTTGATGGCATAACATTAACCGAAGATCAACAGGCATTAGTCGATATGACTGTAAACACAATAAATTCGAGCGACAAACATTTTGTGGAGTATATTTCATCTGATGGGATGGTCTCCAGTCGAGGGCAAAGTGCATTTTCGGGGGAATTGGGGAAGATGGGGCTTCCAATGGAGACGATTATTTCTGCAAACGGAGGTATCCCCGCTTCAATCATTTCTGCTTTTGGAGGAGCCGGACTAACGACACAAACAGGACAAGGTACTCATTCCGTTATGGTCGGAAATAATCATCCATACGGCAGGGCAATTACTACCGGCCATGAAGTCATAGGACATGGACGATCTTTGGCAGTAGGGCGTGGACATGCAAACCAGCATGTTGATGCAGTTCAAACCGAAAACTTGCTATTTAGAGTCATGGGTATCAATTATGTAAATAATGGTATAAATCATGGTCCCAAAGAAATCATACCTAATCCGTCTGCTCTACCGGGTTTTAGATAATCTTATTCTACTATGAAAAAAACTATATGTATTTTACTGTCTCTACTTTCCACCTTTGTTGCGTTATCTCAGAATAAACCATCAGATATGATACAACGAGAGTACGAAGCCGGAAGAAGAGCAATTTCGGAAATCGTAGCCGAGAACAATTTACAGGAAATAATTGAAGGGAATCCTTATTTCGGCTATTTCACGGGAGGAGGGATTTGGGTTCTTATTGCTAAAAGCGATTCTGTCTATAAGGTCTATTCGGGAGGAAGGGCGTGGACTGCTGAGATTAAGACAATGACTTATGATCTTTCCAATGAAGCACTGTCTTCTTTATTTGTATGGGCAGAATCACTCCATTCGGTGAAATACACTGTTCATGATAATGTATATAATCCTTTTTATTATTACTTTGTACTGTTCGACGAAGGCCATAATGTAAGTCTGGAGTTCAATATCAACACCGAGAATGCCTCGAAAAAAGCTCAAGTCTCAAGACGAATCCGCCGTACTATGCCTTTTACAAAAGCACAGCAACGGCTTATATGGGAAATCATTGGGGTTGGATAGGGCAATCTCATGAAATAATATGGACAAGGGTACCTCGTGGTACCCTTGTATGCTATCCATAGGTAACCACAATCACCCAGGCGGCGTTCCATTACCCTCTGGAGGAGATTTATCGAATGCAACAAGGTATATGGGGGCACACCCTGGTGTTGGATTAAATATTTATGTACCTTCGTCAGGCTACTCTCCCTACAATAGTAGCGGAACAATGGATCCAAGGGTTATTTATCATCCGGATGGAACCATTACTTTGCCGGATGGAAGAAAAGGAAGAATAAGATAGTATGAAAAGATTTTTATTGAGTTTTTTATTTTGCAGCATACTTTATCCGAGTGTGTATGCTCAAGAGGGGGGCTTAGAAAAAGATTCCTTACCTGTCTTTGTCATTCAGGATAGGAAATTATCCTCTATTGTTGATGAGTTTATTGCTCAATCGCAAAAGTTCGACGATAAGTCTCTAATAACATTTTATATACATATAAATTTAGGTGATAAGGTTGTGTCTGTAAATTTGGATATAAAGGAGCAAAGTGTAAATTCGGACTCCCTGATTTTGTATAAAAACCCACATTACCATCAGGCCTTTATTCGGCATCAGAATATCTTGTTTTTTGCAAATATCACATCTTCTGCATATGCGTATAAGTATGATGTGCTGGCTGAATGGATAAAAAGGTTACCGACACGGCAAAACGTTTATTTCAAAGACTCTCCCGTCGATTTCTATGAGATAAGCGAATGGGGAGGGAATCCGTTGGAGGGCCTCATTTTTAGTTCATTTCATGAATTTGATGGCACAAAATGGTGTCATGGAATATTGGAGGACGGCCCAGAGAATGAATGGATTATCGAAGAGCCGGACTCAACCCCAATCAATGAACGTTAAATACAATCAGGGCACCCTGCGGTGCCCTTCTCTATTTACAGGGATAGATAAAACCAAATACGGGCAGAACATGGGTTGCCTTTGCGCACCCACTATGGAGTCGATGCGAGTGGTTTTGGATACGGCCCACGAGTAATTGTGCCGAGTACGGGAGCAAGCAGGTATTATAATGCTGCCGGAGTAACGAACTATCGTCCGATTGGAAGAAAAGTAGCACCATATATTTATTAAAGTTATGAAGCATATATGTTGTCAATCTTGGGTCTTTTGTCGGTATTAAGCGCATACTCACAGCGACCAGTAGCCGATTTTGTCTCCGCAATGACTTCTGCACCTGTCGGAAAGAAAATTCACGTTAGGGAGATTTTCTCCGCCATACGCTTTCGGAGCACATCGACATGGGCGAACAAAGCTCTGCGGCGACGGTTATAAACGCTGCGGTCGATTTTGACTTTCAGCTCAGCGGGCATCACCCGAAACAATTGACACTCTGAGTCTACTCCCATATATTCAGCCGTGAATGAGAGAGCAATAACCTCTAAGTCACTCATCTTGGGACGGCGATTCTGGCGGCGAAAATTCGAT
>JAISVB010000025.1 GCA_031271755.1 Culturomica sp. | reverse complement strand
CCAACCGGGAGTTGCGGATGAAAGTAAAACAACTAATTGGTATGCAGATCAACCAGCCTTCCTATATCGAATATACCGACCCAGAGCTCTTCACCCGAATAGCCACACATATAGGACTCCCGAAGAGCGATTATCGCGTGGTCAGCATCGGCATGCATCCGGCTGTCAGTTTGCTCAATGGTTTTTATGCGTTAGATGCCTATCAAACCAACTATCCCTTAGAATACAAAAAACAATTTCGCCGCATTATCGCTTCCGAGCTCGAACGTTCACCGGAGTTGAAGGATTATTTCGATACATGGGGCAGTCGGTGCTATGTGTTTACCGAATTGGGACAGGAATATCTTCTGGGTAAGAACAGTGGCGCCTTTATCGAAACACTTTGCATCAACACTGCTGAATTGAGGCGTATGGGCGGAAAATATATATTTTCTGCCGTACCGATTCGCAATGCTGCCTCACTCACCCTTGTCGAAGATGGAATATTCGAGGGAAAATACTGGAAAATATATCTTTATCGTCTTGATTAGTTATGGGATCTTTATCGAATTTGACCTTGATTTTGGCCGGTGTGTCGCTAAACGACCGGGCTGGGAACTGCTCCATAACGATCTGGATATGACTATTATAGCTTATCAATTCTATAAAACTCGATGAATAATCTGTTTGCTTTCGATTTCGACGGAACGCTTACCCGAAGCGACACTTTCCTGCTTTTTATCAAATTCTCCCAAACAAAAGGTCGGTTTTGGAGAGGCGTGTTCGTACTTACCCCCATTCTTGTGTTATGGAAGGCAGGCATCATTTCAAACGAAAAAGCGAAAAGTCAGGTTTTCAGTTGGTATTTTGGCGGAATCTCTTTAAAGCAATTCAACGAGTGGGGAGAGAAATTTTCTTCCATAATCGAAAAAAATCTTCGTCCGAATGCCAAACGCTATTTGGAAAATTTACGTATTTCCGAGCAACGAAGGGTAATTGTGAGTGCATCGATAGAAAATTGGATTACGCCTTGGGCTCATTCGTGTGGCTTCGAGAGTGTGATTGCTACCAGGGTCGAGGTCATCGATGGAAATTTGACGGGGAAATTTTCAACGCCGAATTGCCACGGGGCAGAAAAAGTGCGTCGCCTTGCGGCCTCTTACCCCGAACTCTGCCTGAACCAAAGAACAATTCACCTCATTGCCTTCGGAGACAGTCGCGGAGACAAAGAGTTGATCGATTTCGCCGACGAGGGGAGAATGAATGCATTCCTTGTTTAGGAAGATTCAATCCTTTCAGAGTCCCGAAAAGAAACAACAAATTTTCATGCGTTTGCCCTGACCTTGGTTTTCAACTTTCAATTACTTTCCTTACATTTGCAGGATGATCAGATAATTTTATCTGTACTATTTTAATCTATAAAACAGTTATTATGAAGATGTTAGAAGGAAAAACAGCCTTGATCACAGGCGCCTCCAGAGGAATCGGAAAGGCTGTGTCGATGGCTTTGGCAAAAGAGGGAGCCAACATTGCATTTACGGATTTAAGATACGACGAAGTGGCGCAGGCGACTGAAAAAGAGATAGCCGCATTGGGGGTAAAAGCGAAAATGTATGCATCCAATGCCGCCGATTTCGCCCAGACTGTTGCTACCGTGGAGGAGGTGCAGAAGGAGTTCGGACGCATCGATATACTGGTTAACAACGCCGGGATCACCAAAGACACCCTGTTGATGAGGATGACGGAAGAGCAGTGGGACGCCGTTATCAATGTCAACCTGAAATCAGTATTCAACTACACCAAAGCCGTTTCGGCCATCATGCTGAAACAGAAGAGCGGCTCCATCATCAGCATGAGTTCCGTAGTGGGAGTGAGCGGCAATGCCGGCCAGGCCAACTATTCCGCCTCCAAAGCCGGGATCATCGGCTTTACCAAAAGCGTGGCCAAAGAGTTGGGATCGCGGAACATCCGGGCAAATGCCGTTGCTCCCGGTTTCATCATTACCGAAATGACCGGACAGCTCTCTGAAGAGGTTCGGAACGAATGGGCGCAGAAAATTCCGTTAAGGAGAGGAGGAACGCCGGAAGATATTGCGGACGTATGCCTTTTCTTAGCATCCGATCTGTCCCGCTATATAACCGGGCAGGTGATCAACGTATGCGGAGGAATGAACATGTAATACCGGGCCGGATCCGGA
The DNA here is from genome assembly GCA_031271755.1 of Culturomica sp. Classification (GTDB taxonomy): domain Bacteria; phylum Bacteroidota; class Bacteroidia; order Bacteroidales; family Marinifilaceae; genus UBA944. The sequence continues at coordinate 15,059 of JAISVB010000025.1, read as the reverse complement.
ATACCGAGACAGAGAGAATGTAAACAGTTTCTGATTTTCGGATACATTCTCCGGACTGTATCCGGAAATCAGTTTTTTATGGTATCATTTTAATAGTTGTTCCGGAGATGGTTTTTGGATACTCTTTTTGGTGGATCGTTCCGATCTTATTCATATCGATAGCCGTTGCCCGGTTTAAGTACCGGAAACTGCTGAAATTGCCGGATGTAAAACCCGCTCTTGCCCTGGGGATTGCCCTCCTTCGCTTTCTGACCGTATTGACCCTCCTGTTCCTGCTGTTGAGGCCGGCGCTCTCTTTTCTGCGCCACCTGCGGGAGAAACCGCTGTTGCTGATCGCACAGGACAATTCGGCTTCCCTGTTGAACAACAAAGATTCCCTCTATTACCGGAATGAATACCCGGAATTTTTGCGCAAACAGGCGGGGGAATTGGAAGAAAAATTTACGGTGGAGTGGTTGACTTTCGGTAAGAACACGGATAAAAACAACGACATAGATTTCTCCGGAACGGCTACGGACATCAGCGGGGTATTCGATTACGCCGAACAGAACTATGCCGTCCGGCGTCCGGAGGCCTTGGTATTGCTGAGTGACGGGGTATACAATTCGGGCGTTAATCCCCGATATAAAACCATCGGATACCCGGTCTATACAGTAGGATTAGGAGATACGGCCGAGATTCCGGATGTCTTTATCCGGCAGGCGGAGTACGACAAATTCAATTTTGTCAAAACCATTTTTCCCGTGAAGGCGCAGGTGGCGGCTGTGAAGCAGAAAGGAAAAGCGGTCAGGTGTGTTTTGAGAGATTACACCGGGGTGCTGGGGGAACAGACGCTGCGGATCGATTCGGACAACTTTTTGGGAGAGGTGACTTTCCGGGTAGCGGCCCGCACGCAGGGGATCCACAAATACACGATCACTTTAGAGACCGGGTTCGAAGAGCGGAGCAAGGAGAACAACCGCCGGGATCTTTACATCCATATCATCGACAACACCGGGGAGATATTGATCGCATACGGCGCTCCGCACCCCGATGTGGCGGCGATCAGCGAAGCGTTGCGTCCGACGGGGATTTACAACGTGACGTCGCACGACCTCTCCCTGCCGTTGCCCGCCGGATCGCCCCCGTTGCTCTACATCCTGCACAACCCGCGCCCCGATGACCGGACATACCTCCGGATCGCGGAAGAGGCGGAGAAACGGAAAACGGCGCTGTGGTACATCCTCACCGACCGGACTTCCATCGAAGCCTTTGCCGGAGAGTACCGGGTGCATTTTTTGCAGGCGGTCAACGAATACGCTTCGCCGGCGTACAACCGGGATTTCCCTTATTTTGAACTGAGCGCGCAGGAAGTAAAAGGATACGAAACCTATCCGCCGGTCGTTGTTCCTTTCGGCGGGATCGACCCGCAGGCCGGCAAACCTCTTTTTACCCAAAACATCAAAAATACGCCGACGGCTTACGGGCTGATGTGTTTTTACGACAGGGGAGGAAGAAGGACGACCTACAATTGGGGAGAAGGATTCTGGCGCTGGCGGCTCTATTCGTACCGGGAGACCGGCAGCCATGACCTGTTCAATACGCTGGTGCATAAAACGGTCCATTACCTGACCAGCAGGAAAGGAAACGAACGTTTTATCCACGACATCAAACCGCTTTACGACGAAACGGAGGAGGTGGTGATCCAGGCGGAGCTGTACAACGAGAGTTACGAATTGGTCAATACGCCGGATGTCCGGCTGACGATCCGTTCCGGGGAGAAAGAATACAATTACACCCTGAACAGAAACGGGGAGAAATACCGGATCAGTTTGGGAAACCTGGCCCCCGGAGAGTACGGATATCTCTTGAGCGCCAACCTTCGGGAGGAAACTTTTGAGCAGAAAGGATCGTTCTATGTTAATACCTTTAACCAGGAACTGAACGACCTGGTTTCGGACTGGTCGTTGTTGGACGAGATAGCGCAACGGACAGGAGGAAAATCAGTCACTCTGTCTCAGATAGATGAATTGTTTCACGAAATGCGCCAAAACAGCCGGTTTGTTCCCGTCACCAAAAGTGAATGGAAGTATCTGGAGCTGAACGAATTGGCGTGGTTGGGCATACTCTTACTTTTGTTGCTATGTATCGAATGGTTTTTATTGAAGTATTACGCTGCCTGACCCGGTCGGCTGTTGCGGCCGGATTGCTGGTTTGCTTTTCCTGTACCGCTTACCGGGAATATGCGTTCGAAGCGGCAGTCCCTGCCGCACATACGCTGGAAAGCGGCCGGAAGATCGGTTTTCTGGATCGGCAAAGCTACAAACCGGCCCGGGATACCTTAGTGCTGCTCAATCGTATGGAGCTTGGAGTCGGCTCCGGAGAGATGTCCACGGTGTTCCGGAACGGATTTTTTACCCGCTACGCCGAGATCTATCCCTTGGATACCTTGCCGTTTCCCGTTGCGGACGAGATGAAGCAGTTGGATCAGGATACGGCGGAGGCGGTTTTGTCGCCGTCGGCCGTGATGCATATTTGCCGGGAGAACGGATGGGACTACCTGCTTTCCTGGGAATCCTTTTACTATACGTTGAATCTTGCGAAAAATTCCATCGACGGGCATCTGCTGGTCCGCCTGTACGCCGGAAAGGACGGGGAACCGCTGGCTTCCGGGCAATTACAGGAAGATTTTGCCGATTGTTTCTATGGGGCGGTATGGGAGGATTTTGATTTTCACAATATGCGGGAGATGACGGCCACCTGCATGGAGGGAAAGATGTGGGACAAGGGATACTGGTACGCGCAGGAGTGGGTGCCGGGGTGGCGGAGAATCGAGCGAAGGATCTATGTTGCTCCGAAAATCGTGGGGGTGGGTGAATTGTATTACCGTCAGGGTAATAAGGAGCGGGCGTACCAGATCTGGCAGGCAGCCGCTTCCGGAGAGCCGAAAATGGCGTTGCGGGCTTGCCTCAATTTGGCTTTGTTATACGAATGGGAGGAGAATTTCGAGGAGTCGCTCCTGTGGCTGAAAAAGGGGCAGGAGGTAGCGGAAGAAGCGGCTCCCGGCGATGCCGCCTATTTGAAGAGTTACATCCGGGAGATCGAAGAGAGATTCAAAAACAGATCGTTGCTGGAAGAACAACTGTTTTAACCGATACCCCATGCCGGGATTAAAAATTTACAAAGCTTCTGCGGGTTCGGGCAAAACGTTTACCCTGACGCTGGAATTTTTCCGGATCGTATTCGGCATGCCTTCCGATTTTAAAAATATATTGGCCGTCACCTTCACCAACAAAGCGACCGGAGAGATGAAATCCCGGATCGTCCGGGAGTTGCATCGGTTGGCCGAAGGGAAGGAATCCGTCTACGGAAAGCTGTTGCGGCAGGAGTTGAACCTGAACGCCGAACAGTTGCAGAACCGGGCTGTTGTGTTGCGCACGCTCCTGTTGCACGATTACGGCCGCTTTTCGGTCACCACCATCGACCGTTTTTTTCAGCGGATCCTCAAATCTTTTACCCGCGAATTGGGTGTTTATCCCGGTTACAATGTGGAGTTGGACACCGGTTATGTCCTGGCGAGAGCCGTAGAGCGGGTCTTGGAGCGGGTCGGGGAGAATCCTGCCCTGCGTTCCTGGATCGCGGAGTTGATGACGGAAAATGTGTCAGAGGGAAAATCCTGGAACATCCGGGGAAGGATCGCAGCTTTGGGCGAAGAGTTGTTTAAGGAGGAGTACCGCCTGTTTGACAAAACGCTGCTGGAGAAGTTCGGCGACAAAGCATTTTTGACACAATACCGGGCGTTTTTGAAAAAGACGGTAACGGATTTTGAGACCCGGCTTTCCGAAACCGGCCGGAAAGCGGTGGAACTGATCGAACAGAACGGATTGGCCCTGACCGATTTTAAGAGCGGAAAAGCGGGATGTGCCGCCTCGTTTTACAAATGGCGGAACGGGCAGTGGGAGGAAGTGACCCGTACAGCGCGGGCGGCTGTGGGAAATCCGGAGGCCTGGGTGACGAAGGGTTGTTCGGCGGACGTCCGGGAGAGGATAGAACGGATTTGGCCCTCCCTGAACGGCTGGTTGGAGGAGGGTATTGCGTGGTACGACGCTCATTTCCGGGAGTACCTCTCTGCGAAATATTTGCTGAACAACCTTTACCAGTTGGGCATCCTCAATGACCTGTACGGACAGATCCGGTTCTATTGCGAAGAAAAAGGGGTGATGCTCCTCAGCGACACCACGCACTTACTGAACCTGTTGATCGGCAGAAACGATACCTCCTTTCTGTTTGAAAAGACAGGAAGTTACTACAAACACCTGATGATCGACGAATTCCAGGACACCTCCTCTTTGCAATGGATGAACTTCCGGCCGTTGCTGGTCAATGCCCTGTCCGAAGGCAACAAGGCGTTGATCGTGGGGGATGTGAAGCAGAGCATTTACCGGTGGAGGGGCGGAGAGTGGTCGCTGCTGGCAGGCGGCGTGGAACAGGATTTCCGGCAGTTGGGAACCGAGCAGATCCATCTGCCGGACAACTGGCGGAGCGCTGCGGAAATAGTGCTTTTTAACAACCGTTTTTTTCGGAAAGCTTCCGGCGAACTGAAAAACCTTTTTGACGGATCGGCCGGAGCCGGCAATCCGTGGTCGGAAGCAATTTCGGAGGCCTATGCGGAATTGGAACAACAGGTGCGGGCGTCGTCGGCCGGTTATGTGGAGGTTCGCTTCGGGCCGGTGAAACAGGAGGAGGAGAGCGACCGGGAGATTATGCGTTCCGTGGTTGGTGTTATTGAAGATATCCGGGAACGGGGCGGCCGGTTACAGGAGATCGCTTTGTTGGTGCGGAACGGAAAAGAGGGAGCGTTTGCGGCCGCTTACCTGATGGAATACAACCGGACGGCGGAACAACCGATCCGCTTTGTGTCTAACGATTCACTGTACGTCGCTTCCTCGGCTGCCGTTTGCCTGATCGTCTCCGTATTGCGGTATCTGGCCGACCCGTACGACGAGATCAGCCGGGCGGAAATGCTGTATGGGTACCATTCGCTGGTTTCCGGTTCTCAAGAGATACCGGAGAGCCTTTTTACAGCGTCCGGCGCTCCGGATGTGTTGGCCCGGTTGGGAATGGATCCCGGAGCCATGGAAGAGCATACCGGCTCTTTGTATGGGACTGTGGAGGAGATCATCGCCCGTTTTTCCTTAGGGGAAAAGAGCAGAGAAACAGCTTATCTGATCGCTTTTCAGGACATTGTATACGAATACGGAAAGAACAATCCGGATAACATCCCCCTGTTCCTGGCGTGGTGGGAAAAAGAGCAGGAGAAACGGGTGTTGTCCGCTTCCGAAGAGGCAGACGCCCTCCGGATCCTGACCATCCACAAAGCCAAGGGATTGGAATTTGAGTTTGTGGTAGTGCCTTTCTGCAACTGGGAATTGGATGCGGTGAGGCCTGTCCGCCGGATCTGGTGCCGGAACCGGCCGGCTTATTTCGATGCGCTGGAAACGGTTCCCCTGGATTACTCTTCCAAATTGGCCGATACGATCTACCGGGAGGATTATTACAACGAACACCTGAAAGCATACGTGGACAGCCTGAATTTGCTTTATGTGGCATTTACCCGGGCCAGGACGGAACTGTACGTTTGTCCGTACGGGCCGAAGGTCAACAAGGACGGTTCGGTGACGGCCAACGATGCAGGCGCTTTCGTTTTCCGGGTCTTGCAGGGCATGCAGCCGGAGCCGGAAGGGCTGTTGGAAAAAGGGTTTACTGCCGGCCGGAAGCAGCGTTTTGAGGGCGTGCAAAGCTTGCAGGAGGAAGAAGCGCAACAAGCCATGGAGGTCGCCGCCTATCCGGTCTCCTTTCCGGGCAACCGGCTCCGGATCGGATACAAATACCGGGAGTTCACCGGTGAGGAAAGCGGAGAGAGTCACGGGGGGCGTGAACAGCGAGCCATCGACGAAGGGAAGTTGCTGCACGAAATTTTCCGCTCCGTTCAAAGGGCGGAAGATGTGGAACAAGCCGTCCGGCAGGTATATGCGGACGGCCTGCTGGATGCAGGCGCAGTCGCCGGCTATTGCCGGAAAGTACGGGGATTTATGGAAAACAGCCCTGCTTCGGAGTGGTTCGCTTCCGGATACGAAGTGATCAACGAGCGGGATATCCTGTTGCCGGACGGCAAAAAGATCCGTCCCGACCGGGTCATGCTCAAAGCGGGAAAAGTCTGTGTGGTGGATTACAAATTCGGCCGGAAAGAGGACGGCCGCTACCGGGAACAGGTCGGATCCTATTGCCGCACCCTGCAAAAAATGGGATACCCGGACGTAGAAGGCTACATCTGGTACGTCCGGTTGGGAAAAGTCGTCCGGATATAACGAACGAAGTGAACGAAAAGCATCCGTAACTGTAACAGATCACATGAAAACAATCATTTTGTCCTTTTTGTATGGCTTGTCGGCCATTGCTCTCCATGCGCAATCCTCGCTTGAGGTAAAGAGATACCAATTGGAAAACGGGTTGACCGTCTGGCTGAACGAAGATCATTCCCAGCCCAAGGTATACGGAGCCGTATTGGTAAAAGCAGGGGCGAAGGATGCTCCTGCCACCGGTATTGCCCATTATTTCGAGCATATCATGTTCAAAGGGAGTGACCGGATCGGAACAACAGATTACCGCTCCGAAAAGATCTATCTGGATTCGATCGCCCGGAAGTACGACGAATTGGCGAAAACCGGGGACGAGCTTGCACGCAGGGGGATACAGCAGGAGATCAACCGCCTGAGTATAGCCGCGGCGAAATACGCGATCCCGAATGAATTCAATACCCTGATATCGAAATTGGGGGGAAGCGGTTTAAATGCGAGCACTTCAAAAGACTTTACGGTATATTACAACAGTTTCGTTCCCCAGTACATTGATCAGTGGCTCGAATTGAACAGCGAACGGTTGATCCATCCGGTATTCCGCCTTTTTCAAAGTGAACTGGAAACGGTGTACGAGGAAAAAAACATGTACGACGATCAGATTTTCACTGTAGCGTTTGAAAAGGCCGAAGAGAAAATATATCAACCGCATCCCTATCAGTATCCTGTTATCGGTTTGGCCGAGCACCTGAAAAATCCCGAATTATCGGAGATGGAGAGATTTTATCAAACTTATTATAAAGCGGGTAATATGGCGTTGATATTGAGTGGGGATTTTTCAACGGAAGAGGTATTGCCCGTTATCCGGGAAAAATTCTCCCGTATTCAATCCGGTGAAGCGCCCGTTTCTTCTGAATATGTTCTTCCTCCTTTTGCCGGCAGGGAGGAGAGCAGAATAAAAGTACCGATACCTGTTCTGAAATATTTTGCGATGGTATGGCGGGGCGTTCCGAGTGGCCATCCGGATGTTCCGGCGCTGAAGGTGATAGAACGGCTGTTGTCCAATGCCAACGGAACAGGTCTGTTCGACCGCTTAAATACGGAAGGGAAATTGTTTGAGGCTGATTTTTTTCAGGACGATCTAAATGATGCCGGGACATTGACACTTATGGCGATACCGAAATTGGTGACACAATCTTATCGCAAAGCGGAAAAATTGGTCTTGGCGGAGATCGAAAAGGTAAAGAGAGGGGACTTTTCGGAGCAGGATTTAGAGGCGGTGAAATTGGAACTGCGGCGCGGTTTTGAAAAGAACCTGGAGACCATTGACAATAAGGGGGTGATGATGTGGTTGACGTTTGCCGAAAACAGGGAGTGGAGTGACTATATGAAAAGTCAGGAGATAATAGGACAATTGTCCAAAGAGGAGATCGTGGAAGCGGCCAACCGGTATTTTACGGATGATTATCTCTATTTCAGGAAAAAGACCGGGCGTTACCCGAAAGATGAAGTGGACAAACCCGGTTTTGCACCGATCGTTCCCCAAAATAAAGGAAAACAGTCCGAATATGCGGAGCAGTTATTGAAAGAGGCCGGGGGTGTAACGATCTCCCCGCGTGTGGTGGATTTTGCAAAAGATGTACAAACGGTCGAACTGGCTCCTTTGGCGACCCTCTATTTGAAAGAAAATCCGGCCAACACGATTTTTAGCCTGGATATCAATTACCGGAAAGGTACGGATCACGATCCCATGCTGGCCATACTGTCCTCTTATTTGGAATACGCGGGAACGGATACACTGTCCGCCTATCGATTCAGGCAAAAATTGCAGGAGTATGGAGCTACGGTCGCTTTCCGGCAGAATAGGGATTATTTTACCATATCTGTGACCGGGTTTGACCAATATTTTGACGAGATATTATCGTATATCGGTTATTATCTGAAGGAGGTGAAAGGGGACAAAAAAGCGTTGAAACAAGCTGTCGATGACCATCTGTTTTACAGGAAAAGCCTGAAAAAACAGTCGTCGGAGAAGCAGGAAGCACTTTATCGGTATGTCACCCAGGGGGAAAATTCGTCTTACAAAAGAATTCCGCGAAACAGGGAGATCAAAAAGAGGGGAGTAGATGGTCTGATGGCGATCTTTCACGAGTTGATCCGTACAGAGTGTGACATTCATTATACGGGAAAATTGTCCGAAGAGCAGGTTTCCGCAGCATTGAAAAAAAACCTCGCCCTTGAAAATAATACCCGGAAAGGCTTTGCCGCTTTGACCTATTCGTTGAAAAAATACGAGCAGCCGGTTGTTTTTTTCTTAGACGACCCGAAAACCGTTCAATCCATCGTATATACCTATACGCCTGCCCCTGGTGTCATGGATGAAGAGGAGGCTCAGGCATCCCGGTTCTTTAATACCTACTTCGGTACGGGAATGTCCTCTCTCCTGTTTCAGGAAATAAGGGAGTTCCGTTCATTGGGGTATTATGCTTATTCCGGCTATGGCCGGACGGATAAATTACATCCGGATGCCACTCCTTACCTCAAATGCTTTCTCTCTACCCAGGCGGACAAGACCATAGACGCATTGACAGTGCTCGACTCTTTGCTGAAAGAGATGCCTGTAAAGCCCGAAAGCGTCCCGACCGCCAAACAGGCTTTAAAGAGTGCGATCAACAATGCCTATCCCTCTTTCAGGAATATCGGTACTTATGTAGCGGAAGTCCGGCGATTGGGGTATTCGGAGGACAGGAATGCCTTGTTGTTAAACGTTCTGGAAGAGATGGACATCCATACCATTCAACAGTTTTACGAGAAAAACGTAAAAGCAGCACCCACCTGCTACATCATTACGGGAAACGCCAAACGGATCAACATGGAACTCCTGGAACAGTTCGGCGAGATCCGAAAAATAAAATTGAAGAAGGTTTTTAATTGAACAGACTCCGGAAATATTCCAGCTTTCAACTATACACCCGGGGCTGGGTCTCTTTTCTCAGCACACTGAGGCCGTTCATTGCCAATGCACGCATCTCGTCCTCGCCCGGATAGATCTTTACCGGGGCGATAAACGCTACCTGCTCCGTAATGTGGCTTGTGATCGGTTTGCTGTATGCGATCCCGCCGGTCAGCAGAATGGCATCCACCCGGCCTTTCAATACGGCCGCCATTGCTCCGATCTCTTTGGCCACCTGGTACGACATGGCGTCCATGTAGTATTTCCAGGTCTCGTCGACAGCCGCCTTTTTTTCCACCTCCATCATGTCGTTGCTGCCCAAGTACGCCACGATACCGCCGGCGCCGCACAGCATCTTCTTCACCTCGGCCAGCGTTTTCTCGCCGCTAAAACAGAACTTGACCAAAAAACCGGTCGGCAGGCCGCCGGATCTTTCCGGAGAAAAAGGGCCGTCCCCGTCTAAGGCGTTGTTGGTGTCGATCACCCGTCCCCGGCAGTGAGCGCTCACGGAAATCCCCCCTCCGAGGTGTACCACGATCAGGTTGAGATCCTCGTATTTCCGGCCGCTCTCTTTGGCGTACAGACGCGCAATCGCTTTCTGGTTCAACGCATGGAAAATGGAAACCCGCGGAAAAGCCGGGTGTCCGCTGACACGGGCCAGCGGTTCCAACTCATCGACAACCACCGGGTCGGCAATGTACGCCTTGGTCCCGTTGTCAAGCGTCGAAACAATGTCGTGGGCGATCAATCCTCCGAGGTTGGAAGCATGTTCTCCCATAACGGCTTGTTCCAGGTCGCGCAGCATCGCTTCGTTCACCTCGTACGTTCCCGATTCGATGGGGTGTACCAAACCGCCCCTGCCCACTACGGCGTTCATGTCGGAAATCTCTATGCCTGCCTCCCGCAGTTCATTCAGGATGAGATCCTTCCGGTATTTAAACTGTGAAAAGATGGTTGGGAATTGGGCGATCTCTTCGGCCGAGTGACGGATCGTCTTGATAAAAACTTGATTTTCATTTTCAAAAACGGCAATTTTCGTTGAAGTCGATCCCGGGTTGATCGCAAGAATTTTAAAGGTCATGTCAGTAGTTATTGGTTGTACTTGAAATAGACTTCAAAGTTATACTTTATAAGTAAAAAACCAATAAAACATCAAAATTATTAGAGTTTGTTTAAATCTAAACAGACGCTACTGACTGACCAAATAATCGTACGGTTTGAAACGTTGCAGTTCGAACAGGTCTTTGTCCGGCCACTCCTCTACGGCAGAGAGCGCCCGCCCGAGCATGGTGTTGATCTGTTCGGAAAAGCGGTGCCCCTTCCAGCAACTGGTATTGGTGATGAAGACCCAGGCATAGCCGTCGTGCTGCTGTTTCAGCAACGCATTGGTGCCCGAAAGGGTGCCGGTACGGCTCCAATCGCCTCTGGGGGTGGTATTCATCCAGCCGATCGGCAGGGAATGTGCGTCGTAAGCCGTCATGCGGGCAATGGTTTCCGGTTTCAGGATATCGGGAATGCCCGGTTTTCCGTCGATCGCAGCCAGAAAACGGAGCAGTTCGGAAGCAGAAGCGACCCATCCTCCGGCTCCGGACAACCCTTCGATGTTGTTCCCCCCGTAATATTTGGGCACTTCCAAGCCACTGCCGTCACAGGCCTGGATCAGTTCCGGCTCGGCGGAATTCTCGTAATAGCGGACTTCGTTCTCGTACCGTTCTTCGTACAGGTTCCGCCCGAGGCGCATGTCGAAACAGCCGGCCGGTTCCAGGATGTTGCGGGCGATGTAACTTTCGTAATCCGTACCGCTCACCTTTTCGATGACTTTACTCAAAATACCATATCCGATATTGGAGTACATCGTCCCGCATCCGGGCGCATACCCCAGCCGGCGGGAGAGGACGAACCGGATCATGGTATGGAGGTCGGCCGGGGCCGGAGCATCCATTTTCTTAGCCACATCCACGGGACAGAACATCGGGTCGCCGTATACGACCGAAAATCCGCCCTGGTGGCGAAGCAGGTGCTCCACGGTGATCTGCCGGGCCCGCGGGTCTTTGATATACGGAAAATCCGTATCGTCGAGTATGCCTCCTTTTCCGAACACCCGGTCGTTCAACCGCAATTTCCCGTCTTCCTCCAATTTCATAATTCCGACCGCAGTGATCAGCTTCGAAACGGAAGCAATGCGCAGAATGTGGTGGGTATTCATGGGGACGCCCGATTCGAAGTCGGCGTACCCGTACCCCTTGCTATACAGGAGTTGCCCCTCCTTCATCAAAGCAAAAGAGGCACCCCGGATATCCCACTTCCGCATAAATTTTTCGATAATTTTGTCCAACAGGCCGGCTTCCGGAATATCGGAATTACTGTTACTGAGCATTTTACCGATCGGCAACAGGAGGGCCGGATTTTCCGGTTCGAATACGGAGTCGGGAAGAGGAGCGGTTACCGTATCCTGCTGAGAAGAGAAACTCCCGGCAAAACTGTATTCCCACGGTCGCGTGAAAATAACGGCAACAACAACGGCGACTAAAACAATATATTTCATTCTCTTGTGCTAAGTTCCAGACAGCCCGGGAACTTTTTCTATGCAATATTAACGAAAAGTTGTGGTTATCGGTTGCAAGATTTCCTAAAAAACTAAAAAATTTTTTCAATTTGTTCAAAATAAAGCTCCATGAGCGCTCTCAGGTGCGGTTCCCGGACGTTAAAAACGAAACGATCCAACCGGCGGACAGGCAGGATCAGGGGAGAAGTACCGGTCAGAAAAGCACCTTCGTACTCCCCCAACGCATCGTAAGGGACTGCTTCCTCCACAACCGGCCAATGCATCTCTTTACAAATGTCAAGGATCCTTTTCCGGCTGGTTCCCGGCAGCACCAGCGTATCGGGGGCCGTATAAAACCGCCCGTTTTTCACCAAAAAGAGATTGGAACGTGATCCCTCCGTAACACGCCCTTCCCGGTCAGTCAACACCGCTTCGTACGCCCCCTTCATGTGCATCAGGGAGTTGGCGCGGGCGCGCAGTTCGTTGTTGATGTATTTGATTTGCGGATCTGTCCGGACGGCCTGAATAGAAACCGTTTCTACGCCTTCTGCATACTCTTTCTCCGTCGGATACGTGTGCGGGATCCGGTACACATACTCATCCATCCGGTCCTTTGTAAAATGCAGCACGTACTTGATATTGCCTTCCTGCATCTGTTCCAGCGCGATCAGCCTGCTCAACTTTTCGGCGATATTCAATGTTCGGACATCGAGATCTATATTTGATCTTTTTATTGAATTCGACAGTCGCAGGATGTTATCCTGTAAGAAGATAGGATTCCTGTTGAACACCCGGATCACTTCGTACAAGCTAAGCCCCTCTTCAAACCGGGATTCGTCAAAACCGGATGCCTCCGCCGGCGTGTTGTTTATCAGCATGCTGTGGTTTATTTTTGTGCAAAAGTAATGAAAGGTGAGAGCAAATATGCAGGCTTGCTTGCAAAAAATTGCCGAAACGCATCTACGACCTGTCTTATTACAAAACAGGTTGACTATATGGATTGAAAAACAAGCTTGGCTATTTGCTACCTGTCCATAGTTACATTTCAGAACAAATCACAATTCATTGGGATCTTGAAGTATTAAATAGGGAGTCATTTTGATGGTAAATATTTCCTCTTTCCATGCATTGAAACAGCGAAGAGTCAGATCAACCTCGCCATAAGTATCCCCTTCCGGTAAATAGATATAAAATACCCATTCCAATGTCGTTCCATATTCACCGGGGCTTATATAGCAATTCTCTAAAAAAAGCACGTCGGGAATATCTACGTAGTGTAGATTCTCAATTTCTCTTGAATCTGTTTCCACCCGGATAGTGACTGTACGGTTGGAATCATCATGGATATCGAAATAGGCAATAGGATCAAGCAGGTATCCGGTTGTACCGTTATGATCATACTCTGTGAATATTCCGTTAATTTCAGCGCCTGCAAGGCGCATAGAAGTATTTTCCTTTGGGCGGATGTGGGGGATAATGGTCAACCTTTGATTGTAATTTGGCCCCCAATAAATACCGGCAGTATCAAGCATAAGTGGAATTAAATCAACATCCTTATTTTCAAGTTCATAGGCCGCTTCTCCGGGAACTTTAAATCGAACCAGATAGAAACCATCACCAAATCCGCCCATAGCTCCCCAGTTAATACCCAGTGATTCTGTTTCCATCCAACATGGAGGAAAAGAGTTGTCTTCTCCTTCAAATTCATAACGTAAATACCAATATCCTCGTACAACAAATGCATGTCCTACAGCAGATTGATTGCTGGAAAAACCTCCCATCCAGACAGGACGGAACGCTTTTAGGGAGGCTTTAATGGTATCTAAATCATACTCCATAGCGCCCGAATGGTCAAACCCCATTAAATTCAGTCCTCTGATAGCTCCTTCAGTGGTGGTGGTAGTTTCTCCATTGGTACTTGAACGGGATAATGAGGCGTTACACACATCCCTGCACAATTGGGCGGCCGCATCCACCACCGACTGCGGTTGATACCCGTCAAGGATGGAGGAGAAATCCAGCAAAGCATCCCAATCGTACCGTTCGGGATAGCGGTAGTATCCCATGATGTTGATTGTTGCAATGTTGCTGCACCCGACTTTATACCGTTCATTGCTTCCGGGAACAAAATCCATTCGGTCGTTGTACGGTTCTTCCTGCGACCAATTCATATAATTTCGGATGTATGTGATTCTTTCATCTTCATCTTCCGAGATCCAATCCACATTTCCGGTCTCTTCGTAAGGAAATCCGGCATTATAATGACTGTAATCCTTGTTGTTCTTACTGTATTCCTTCCAATAAGGCAATGCTATTCTGTTGTCAAGCAATATGGCCACATCATCGGGGAGGTTTTGAATATATCTGTAAGCTAAGGCATTATGTGTTTTAATCTCTTCCAAATTCCCCTTTTGTGAAAAAGCCACCACTTGCGGCAACCGTTTGTCGGCGCACACTAACGCAAAGGCGTTTTGATCGCCTAATTGCAAATCAAAACTGTAAAAAGGCACGTTGGCATTACTACTGCCCGTCCGGGTCGAAAGCGTCGAATAGTACCGCTTGGAAGTACTGACTACAGAAAGCCCGGTGCCTCTGGTTTGTATACCTGCATCGGCTTTAGCCACAAAAGCGCGAAGCATCTCTAATACCTCTTCCTCCGGCAATTCATTGTCAAAAAGGGAAGACTCGATACCACTTTCTTCTGAGAAGAACCTCTCTTGTTCTTGACAAGAGAGGAATAAGGCAACAAACACCAACAAAAATGAAAATTTTCTCATGACTTTAAGGATTAAATGTATCAGACTATTGGGATAATTTTTTGTAATCACGGGTAAAAATAAACTTATTTTCACTAATACATACCTTAATTTTGCAAATAATAGTTGTGATTTTCTGTTTTAGTTGAAAATCTGTTGGAAATAACGGATTGTTTTAGTAAAATTGCAAGAACAAACTCCTAAATACCGGGTAATGAAATTTTTACTTTTTATATGCCTCTTTCAACTTTCGGAGATAGCCTGTTCTCAGCCTCGTCCGACAGATTATAAGTATCGGAGTGATGTTGAGGCTTTCGAAACGGCCGATTTGGACGGGACTTTTGCTCCGATTGCGTTGCATGTACAACCCATGTTTCCGGGTGGAACAGACTCTTTGCGTAATTGGTTCCAGCACAATGTCCGCTTTCCGGAGAGTGTCGATACGCTTGTATTCGAAAATGATATCTACA
>JAISVB010000013.1 GCA_031271755.1 Culturomica sp. | reverse complement strand
GTTCTTAAAGAATTGGTAATATTTATCCTGCCAAATTTCTGTTTCGTCGCTGTTTTCAAGCCGGAAAAAATCATCTTCTGAATACGTAAAAGGAGGATTAAATTGCAAACATAGTGTATATGTGTAAATATCCTTGTAGAATTCAAAAAACACTCCTATGACTTTACCATCCCTGATGTCGGTACCACCTTCGGCCAAGTGATAAATATCAGGGAAAAAATCTTCCAATGTCAGCTCACACTCCTGTACAAAGAAATCAAGCGTTTTCCCGGTATAACGGCCAGGATTGTCTTCGTAGTTGCGCTCAATGTACTTTAGTGGGTCATTGCCACACTCCTGCAACGTATAGTACCTGCCCTGTCCTACGGCTCCAAGGGCTATAAAAGTCATAAGCGTCGCTAAAATCAATTGTTTCATGGTTATCTGTTTTAATCAATTACATCTTGCCGGCACATACGTTCCAGCGCTGTTTTTAACAACATGTTTCGTTTGAAAAGTACCTGTACCCTCCTCCTTTTTTAGAATAACAATCCCCATACCGTATATCTTCGATACATACGACAAAGCATGGCACCAGGCATCGTTTTCTCCCAATTTACTGAATTTAGCATAAGCTTGTCTGTAAATATAGTAACTTTTCTGTTAAAAGCATATTTCATTCAAAAAACGTTTCGCAAGCTGTAGATATTCAAAAAATATTTGAAAATTCCAAGTACGTAAGCCACGTTTATTTGAATTTATGCGACCAACTGAACATGACATAGTTTAGTTGGCGACCTGTGTCCGTAACGGCAAAATCAGTAATCTGGGGTTGGGAAAGAAAATTTTGCTCGATTTGACGGAATACACTTGGTGGCAATTGGTTATAAGGGGAATCGTTGATAAACCAGAAAAAAACTTCGATCACTTTCCCCGTTTGAGGATTCACTATTACAGAAACAGGAAGCGTCCAGTCTCCAAGACGTTGTTTCTGTGTTGTAGTCAGGACTCTATTCACACGGTTTTGTATATCGTGATCGCTCGCATTGGTCATGGTGCAAGCAGGAGTGTCACCAACGGCTATATCCTCCGGCAGTGCCGTTCCATCTGCATATGTCTGATTTGCGTATGTATAAATACTGTTTGGGTTGTAAAGGGTTACGCCCCCGTATGGATCGACATCGCATTTCAAGAAAATATTATTTCCCAGACTGTATGTCGTCGAAGTTTGATAGTAAGGCGCCTGAGCAAATGATTGAGCGCAGATCGTTGCGAAGACCAGCACTATAGCCGGTACTATTTTTCTCGTTTTCATGATGAACAATCTTCTGAAAGTGTTTGTAAATTACTGAAATTATCCTCGCCCACCATATCGAAATTCTCCAATGTCAACTCACACTCCTTCCGATGTGTTTTGATATGTCAAGAGCCGACAGCCCCTCTTGGTTTTCGATGACCGTTATTATAGCTTTATGCAGGTTTATCAGGTCATTTATCGGGTCATTTATCGAGTCATCCTCTAATTTTATAGGGCCGTCACCCGTCTGTCGCGGGAATATCGCCATAAAGAATCCGGTTGTCTCGAATTTAGGCTCCGGCAAAGGCGCACACATCCTGCGACAACTCCCTCACTTTCGACGGGACGCTCGATTTGAAGTCGGCATTGTAGCCCTCGCCGCTACGCGCTATGGATTTTATTTCTTCCGGTGTCAGCATATAACTCAATTTCCGTCTGCAAATATACGCATAAAATCACAACTGGTTGAACCGATCCATCGCGGAGGCTTTGATGTCGTCGGTTATGTTGATGTATGGTTTCATACGTAAATAAAATTCGTTTGCTTAATTCCATACGAAGTTGCCGTTTAGAGCTGTCAACCTATTTTGGAATAAGACAACTTGCGGGTTTCGTTTTTCGATTAAATATTGTATTTTTACGCCGCTGCCGCACAGATCCGTTCGCGGGGTTATTATAAACACAATGAATAAATTAAAGTATGTCCGATCTTTCCGAAGTTAAGATTTTTGCCGGTGAAAAAAGTGAGTACATTGCAAAGGCAATTACTTCTTCCATGGGTTTGTCCTTAGGTAAAATGTCCGTTCTGCACTTTAGCGACGGAGAATTTGTTACGGCTTATGAAGAAACCGTGCGGGGGCAGCACGTGTTTATTGTTCAGTCTACGTTTCCACCCAGCGACAACCTGATGGAGCTGTTGATGCTGATCGATGCGGCAAAACGGGCGTCCGCCTACAAAGTGATTGCAGTGATCCCCTATTTCGGGTTTGCCCGCCAGGATCGCAAAGACCGCCCGCGCATCACCATCGGGGCCAAATTGGTAGCCAACATGCTGGTGGCGGCCGGTGTGGACCGGATCATGACCATGGACCTGCACGCCGACCAGATACAGGGCTTTTTCGACATACCCGTGGATCATCTGTACGGATCTGCGGTACTGGCTCCTTACATCCAGTCGCTGAAACTGGAAAACTTAGCCATTGCTTCCCCGGACATCGGCGGTTCCAAGCGGGCCAACTCCTGGGCAAAACACTTTAACTCCAACCTCATCATCTGCCACAAGACGCGGGTGCGTCCCAACGAAGTGGCGGAAATGAAAGCGATCGGAGAGGTGGAAGGCAAAAACGTAGTGATCGTGGACGACATGATCGATACCGCGGGCACCATCTGCAAGGCAGCCGATACACTGAAACAAATGGGCGCACTGACAGTGAGGGCGGTGGCCACCCACGCGGTGCTTTCCGGAAAAGCCTACGAAAACATCGAGGCCTCGGCTCTGGAAGAAGTGATCTTTACCGACTCCATCCCGCTGAAAAAAGAGAGTCCGAAAATCCGGATCATCTCTGTTGCGGAGATGTTTGCCGAAACCATCCGGAATGTGTACGAACACAGATCCATCAGCGACCACTTTCTTCTGTAACGAAACCACGCCACAAAATCGCGCGGCAACAGAGAAGACAGTAGA
The DNA here is from genome assembly GCA_031271755.1 of Culturomica sp. Taxonomy (GTDB): domain Bacteria; phylum Bacteroidota; class Bacteroidia; order Bacteroidales; family Marinifilaceae; genus UBA944. The sequence continues at coordinate 3,539 of JAISVB010000013.1, read as the reverse complement.
AAAGACAAAATAAAAGAGGGCGCCCGTTGTGTTCGGACGCCCTCTTTAAGTTAAAAAAACAGCGGATCAGAAGCGGTAACCCACACCGAGCTGAACCACATTGTTCCGGTGCTTGTCCTTACTCTCCCCTTTTTTAATCACATTGCTCAAGCCGAGATTGTAACGCCCCTGTACAAAGAACCGACTGATATCATAAGTCAATCCCATAGCTAAACTCATATCGAAACCTTTGACGCCGCTCAACTTCTCCTTAACTTTTGTGCTGCCCGATTTCGCATAATATTTCGCATTTAACAGAAAACCGAACTGCGGTCCCAGGTCAACACTCAGGCCATCTGCCACATACAGTTTTACCAGTACCGGAACGTCTAAGTAATTGAAGCGATACTTTGCTTTCAACTCCGTCGCACGCACATCCTGCCCTATAATAACCCCGTCATTTTTCGCTGCAAACCCTTGGCGCGAATAGACAATTTCAGGCGAAATTCCGACATAATCGCTGATCTGGTATTCGGCAAACGCACCAAAATAGACCGAAGCCTTCATCTTAGAGTCATCTCCCCCCAATGTTTTCATCTTGGAAAGAGAGGAGAGGTTCAAACCGCCCTTTACACCGTAGGTGAATTGAGCAAACACAGGGGCTGACGCAATAAAGAGGACAGCCAGGATCATCATTTTTTTCATTGTAAATCGTTTTAAATGGTTAGAAATAAAGATTCAATTTTCATTTTTCCTTTTCTTACGTGAATACCCGGTAAAAAGATTTGAAAAAAGACCAAAACGGGATATTTCCGGATAAATATTGCTGAAAACAGCCCGTTGCCTGCAATTTTTCCGTAATTTTACACACTATATATAATACCTCATGTACAAAGGAATCGGCAGTTCGGTATTTTGTTTACTGCTCTGTTCCTGCATCCGGCCGGAAGCGCCCAATGCGGAAGCGGATATTATCGCCTGCACCCTGCAAAGCGAATACATTAAAAACGATCCGCTCATTACCAACAACAAGGTGACGTTCATGGCTCTGTCCCGGATAGACCGGACCAGGCTGGCCCCGCAATTCGAGATCAGCCCGGGGGCGACCATAGATCCTCCCGGCGGTACCGTACGGGATTTTTCCCGGCCGCAAACCTACCGGGTGCGCTCCGAAGACGGGAAGTGGGAAAAAACATACACCCTCACGGTGGACACGTCTGACCTGTCCGTGCGCTATCATTTTGAACAGTACGAAACCATCGACCAAAAATACCACGCATTTTACGAACTGATCCCGGTTCCCGGCGGAGCGTCGGCCCGGCAGGATGTATGGGCTTCCGCCAATCCCGGATTTACCCTGACCGGCATGGGAAGCACGCCGGAACAGTTCCCCACCGTCAGCATCCCCGACGGCCAAAGCGGACGGGGAGTGCTGTTGCAAACCCGCAGCACCGGCATATTCGGTTCCCTGCTGGCAAAACCCATTGCGGCCGGCAATTTTTTCATCGGCAGCTTCGATGCCTCCAAAGTGATGAGCAACCATCTGGAAGCGACCCGATTCGGCTTGCCGTTCGGAAAGAAACCGCTCGCTATCAGAGGATTTTACACCTACAAAGCCGGCCCGGTATTCACAAACAGCCGGTCCGAAGAAATTCCCGGACGCAAGGACGAAGGGCTGATCTACGCCGTTTTTTACGAAACGGACGAAACCGTCAACTATTTGAACGGGACCAACATCGGGGTAAAACCCGGCAATATCCAACACCCCAACATCCTGGGGAGGGCGGAACTCGCTCCTTTCGAAGAAACGGAGGAGTGGAGATACTTTGAAATTCCTTTTGTCTACGACCGGGCAGTAGATCCCGAAAAACTGAAAGCCTACAAATACAATTTCACCATTGTCTGTTCCTCCGGCAAGTGGGGCGATCTGTTCGAAGGGGCGGCAGGAAGCAGACTCTGTATAGATGAAGTGGAGGTGGTCTGTGAATAAACAACGGACAATGGGGGTTTTCCTCCTCCTGCTATTGAGCGCCGGGATGCTGAACGCCCAGGAGTTCGGAGAGGACAAGGGATTGATCTGGTCTGAACAGAAGGGCTTGGAGTACCGCCTGAAAGCAGGGCTGAACGTGGGGGGCACCGCTCCGCTTCCGTTGCCGGCGGAGATTCGGAAGATCGAGGGATACAATCCGCTGCTTTCGATTTCCATCGAAGGGAACGTGGTAAAGCAGATCGCTCCCAAATGGGCCATCCTGACCGGAGTGCGGTTGGAGAACAAAGGAATGAGCACCCGGGCGCGGGTGAAAAATTACCGCATCGAAATAGACAACCGGAACGACGACGGCACCACCAGCCGTATAACGGGTGTTTTTACCGGACACGTAAAAACAAAAGTCCGGAACTCCTACATCAGCATTCCCCTGCTGGTCGCCTGCAAACCGGCTCCCCGCTGGGAAATCAAGATGGGGCCCTACCTCTCCTTCCTGACCGGCGGCACATTTAACGGAAACGCATTCGACGGGTATATCCGGGAAAACGACCCGACCGGTGAAAAAATCGAAGTGACATCGGCCGTGTACGACTTTTCCGCCGAGTTGAGAAAGGTAAACTGGGGGATTGGACTGGGCGGCGAATGGCGGGCGTACAGGCACCTGAACATTTACACGGATCTGGCCTGGGGGCTGAACCCGGTCTTTAAAAAGAATTTTGACAGCATGGCGTTCCATCTCTACCCCATCTATGCCAACATCGGATTCGGATATGTATTTTGAAATTTTATAAATCAACCCTGATACCAACAACTAAAACAAAAAACGCTATGAAAAAAGGATTATTGTATTTGATGATGGCCGCACTGGTCGGTTTCTCTTTTGCGGCCTGCAACGACAAAGACGAGCCGGATCATACGCCCGAAGTGGAGGGAGAGTACGCCGGAACCCTGACCATTTCACTGGCTTCCTTCCAAGATTCTGCATGGTCTGCCTGGAATCCGATTGCTACCCTTCCGGACACTGTTATAATCACCCGGCAGGCAAAGCATGTTGTGAGCCTGAAACTGGAAGATTTTCAGATAGCCCTCTCCGATACAACTAACCCCGTTCAGATCGGAACCATTGAAATCAAAAACATCCAGGTAAGCCAGACCGGCAGCAGGTTCACTTTACTTGGCGGGGATGAAATTGATTTGACGGAAAAGCATTTGGGAGCCGGACTTGCTGTGGTAGGCGGATTTGTTACCTTGGAGCAAGAGTGTAAATTGGACATTGAAATCATTCTGAAAATCAAAAACGAAAGCGGAACGGTTGTCAGCCAAATGGGCATTCAGGTAGGTTTTATAACGGACAACTACCCGGCCGAATAATCTCCCTGATCAATTAAAAAAACGGAGCCGGAAACGGTTCCGTTTTTTCACTTTATTCCCCATCGCCCTGAAAAAACACCCTTCCCCCTTCTGAAAATGCAATCAATTTCGTACAATAAAGAATACACAGAGTATACACAAACTACACAGACAAAAACCACACTATTTTTTCCTATCTTTATCGCTTCAAAAATAACCCTGT
>JAISVB010000017.1 GCA_031271755.1 Culturomica sp. | reverse complement strand
CAAAGTTAGCTATTTTTTAACACCTAATCCGGCAGATATTTTTCATTCTCGCGAGCATTTTAACCACCGCCCCGACCGCATATGCGGCGCACTTTGACACGGGCATTTTGGAGTGCCCTACCATCGGTAAAAATGGAGAACAAGACGGGCACTTAAAATATCCGCCTTGTTGTATGATAAGTTTGATAGCTAATTAAAACCGATAGCCCACGCCGAGCGAGTACGAACAGTTTTTCGCTTCGCATGATCTATATACTTTTGTTTGTCCGAAGTTCAAGCGAGCGGATATGTCGTAATGTCCTGCGATCTTGCAGGAAAGTCCGGCGACGACAGACAAGCCGAACTTCTTCAGTTCATCACTGTTGTTGCGCATATCGTTCACTTCGTGTTTTGCGGAGACCAGATATCCGAACTGCGGGCCGACATCGACGCTCAAACCTTTCCACACATAGAATTTAGCCAGCACCGGCAGAACGATATGGTCGAATTTGCGCCCGAAGGAGATATCCCCGTACTCGATGTCTGTTTGTTTTATGTGTTGTAAACCGGCATTCAGAGCCAGATATTACTAACACAAATTATTAACTCTGTTTTTTAATACTGGCCGGCCTGAATACTCTTGCCATATCCGGCATGATGATATTATTCCTCACTGGTCTCTGATTCTATGTGCTTTTCCCATAGCTCCATTCCATCGGAGGATATGCCCTGTATGGCATTACACAGTTGACAGCTCCGTGCTTTTACGAAATTACGATTGGCTATAGTAGCCAGCTTAATGTGCGGAAGATGAGTAAATCAATGGAAAAGAATTTGATAAAAAATCCAGTTTATTTTTGCAGTCTGAATATTCTGAGTAAATTTGCTTACAGTATTGAGTAAATTATTTCAAGATGTACGAACGTTCTTATTTGAAGCAAGTTAAAGCAAGGATAGAAGAGCCGCGAAAGTTCATTCAGGTAATTCTTGGGCCTCGCCAAGTGGGTAAAACTACTATGGTAAATCAGTTATTGTCTCAATTGTCTATATCATATGTATCTGAGTCGGCTGATGCTATCTCGGCAACTAACTCAGCTTGGTTGATGCAAGCTTGGGAGACGGCCAGGCTGAAAATGAAAGCCTCTGGTGCTTCGGAGTATCTTCTTGTGATCGATGAGATACAAAAGATAGATAACTGGAGCGAAGTTGTCAAACAGCAATGGGATAGGGATACTCGTGAAAAAGTTAACATCAAGGTTATCCTGCTCGGGTCATCCCGCCTACTTATTCAGAAAGGTTTAACCGAGTCGTTGGCCGGACGTTTTGAAACGTTTTATCTTGGTCACTGGTCATTTGCTGAAATGCAGGACGCTTTTGACTGGTCAATTGAGCAGTATATTTATTTCGGAGGATACCCCGGTTCTGCGTTATTAATCAATGATGAAGAGCGCTGGAAAAGCTACATAAAAAATTCGCTAATAGAGACCAGTATCTCTAAAGATATTTTGATGCTGACCCGCGTGGATAAGCCCGCATTGTTGAAGCGACTGTTTGAACTTGGTTGCTTGTATTCAGGACAGATTCTTTCATATACTAAAATTACTGGCCAGCTACAGGATGCAGGTAATACAACTACCTTGGCGAATTACCTCAAATTATTATCCGACTGTGGTCTGTTGGGTGGATTGGAGAAGTATGCTGGAAGTGTAATTCGCCAACGGTCATCCAGTCCGAAGTTCCAGGTGTATAATAACGCATTATTAACATCGCAGGATGACGAAACCTATTCGACCGCCACTGTAAATCCAAAACTATGGGGCAGGCTAGTTGAATCATCTGTAGGCGCCCATTTGCTTAATCATTCGATATCCGAGAGATATAATCTCCATTACTGGCGGGAAGGTAATAATGAGGTCGATTTTATACTTGAAAAAGGGAATAAGGTAATCGGGTTAGAAGTGAAAAGCGGCGCTAGCGCAGATAACGAAGGAATGGGAGTATTTAACGAGAAATTTCATCCCGATAAGATGTTACTGGTCGGTACTGGTGGAATTCCTTACGCGGAATTTCTGAAGATTAATCCGAAAGAGTTGTTTTGAGAACATTAATAATAACATTTTAATCCTAATTTTATTTACTCTGGTTTGTCCAAAGACGAATGACGGTATTCCCGAAAAAATTGAGTAATATTGCAACACGTTAAAAACACCCGGATGGGAAAAACCAAAAACAAAATCATCGGCGTGGCGCAGAAGTTGTTCCGGGAGATCAGCGTCTACAAAGCCACCATGAGCGACATTGCCAGCGCCGCCCACATCAGCCGGCGCACCTTATATACCCATTTTAAAAGCAAGGATGAGTTGTGCAAATACGTGGTTGAAGAAGAGGTGGACGCCATCAACCGGAAATTACAACGGGCCGCCGATTCACCACTCGCTCCCGACCGGAAATTAAAACTTTACATTCTGAAACATTTCGGGGTTATCGAAGATTTAGTGCGGAACAACCGGTACATCCGGTACGATTTCCTGTTTAACAACATCCGGGTGGAACAGCTCCGGAAAGAGATCGACCGGAAAGAGATCGGCCTGCTGACCAGCATCATCCGCGAAGGAAAAGAACAGGGGCTGTTCCGGGTAAGCGACCCCGCCGTTTTCGCCAAAAATATGCTGTTGATGTTTAAAAGCTTGGAGCAAGCCTTTATCATCACCCGCCGGAAGGATAAAAATTACCAAACATTGCTGGAATACACCGACCTGATGTTTTACGGCATCCTGATAAAATAAACCATAAAGATTATGCAAGCATTGACTGCTATTTCCCCCGTGGACGGGCGTTACCGCGATAAAGTGGAAGTCCTTTCCCGGTATTTTTCCGAAAGCGCCCTGATCCGTTACCGGGTCATGGTGGAGATCGAATACTTTATCGCCCTGTGCGAATGGCCGCTCCCGCAACTCAGCCGGTTCGACGCAGGCCTGTTTCCGCAATTGCGGGAAATTTACCTGGATTTCACTTTAGAGGACGCCCAAAAGGTAAAAGAGATCGAAAAGGTAACCAACCACGACGTGAAAGCGGTGGAGTACTTTATCAAAGAGAAGTTTGACGCTTTGAATTTGCAGGAGTACAAGGAGTTTATCCACTTCGGACTGACCTCCCAGGACATTAACAACACGGCCACTCCCTGCTCGTTCCGCGACGCGGTTCACGACACCTACTACCCGGTGATCGACGAACTGGTCGCCAAATTGGAGGAGTTGGCCGAAGAGTGGAAAGAAGTGCCGATGTTGGCCAAAACCCACGGACAACCCGCATCCCCCACCCGGCTCGGGAAAGAGATCAAAGTATTTACATACCGGTTGAACCGCCAATTGGAACTGTTGAAAAAAATCCCCATCTCCGGGAAATTCGGAGGGGCGACGGGGAATTTCAACGCCCACCACGTTGCTTTCCCCGAAATAGACTGGGCGACGTTCGGCGATCGCTTTCTGACGGAGAAACTGAATATAGAACGGGAAAGCTATACCACGCAAATATCCAATTACGACCACCTGGCCGCCCTGTTCGACAATCTGCGCCGCATCAACACCATCCTGATCGACCTGAACCGGGATTTTTGGAGCTACATCTCCATGTCCTATTTCAAGCAAAAGATCAAGGCCGGCGAGGTCGGATCCTCCGCCATGCCGCACAAAGTCAATCCCATCGACTTTGAAAATTCGGAAGGGAACCTGGGGATCGCCAACGCCCTGTTCGAACACCTGAGCGATAAATTGCCGGTTTCCCGCCTGCAAAGGGACCTGACCGACTCCACCGTGTTACGGAACATCGGGGTGCCCCTGGCCCATACGCTGATCGCTTTTAAATCCACGCTCAAAGGATTAAACAAGTTAATTATCAACCGGGAAGCGATCGAAAAAGATCTGGAGCGAAACTGGGCGGTCGTGGCCGAAGCCATCCAGACCATCCTGCGGCGGGAAGGGGTGCCGAATCCTTACGAAGCATTGAAAGCGCTGACCCGCACCAACAACAAGATCACCCGGGAGTCGATCGCCGAATTTATCGACAGTCTGGAGATCCCGGAACCGCTGAAAAACGAACTGAAACAGATCACGCCGGAAAACTATACCGGGATGGTGAGGTAAGACCGTAAGACTGTAAGACCGTAAGATAGTAAGAAATAGTAAGATAGTAAGAAATAGGGAAGATTTATGCGTGATTTTATTCTCATACTGAAACGTTTTGTTCCTCCATATAAGTGGCGGTTGTCCAAAAACATCGTTTACAACCTTCTGCACGCCGTTTTCGGTACGCTCTCCTTAGTGATGCTGGCGCCGGTCATGGGGATCCTGTTCGGCACACAACCGGAGGTGACCGAACGGGTAGAGCTGGCGTTTAACCTGGATACCCTGAAAGAGTGGGCGTACTACTACATCACCGTAGCCAAAAATCAATACGGAGCCCCCGGAACGCTCTTGTTGGTCGGTGTGGTAGCCATCCTGGCCGCCGCCCTGAAAACCGGTTTCAGTTACTTAGCCTCCTACGAAACCATTTACATCCGGAACGGGGTGGTGCGGGACATCCGGAAAAAGATTTACGCCAAGATCCTCTCCCTGCCCATCCCCTTCTTTTCGGAAGAGCGAAAAGGGGACATCATCTCCCGCATGACCGGGGATGTACAGGAGGTAGAGACCTCCATCATGAGTTCCTTAGAGATGTTTTTCCAAAGCCCGGTGCTGATCGTCATCTACCTGTCGGCCATGTTGCTGATGAGTTGGCAATTGACGCTCTTTGTGTTTGTCATGCTGCCGGTGATGGGGTTCCTGATCGGAAAAGTGGGAAAAAACCTGAAACGGCACTCCCGGGAAGGGCAGGACAAGATGGGCGAAATCCTTTCGCTGATAGAAGAGACCCTTTCCGGTCTCCGGATCATCAAAGCTTTCAATGCGGAAGCCAAAATGGACGTCCGGTTCGACCGGGAAAACGAAGCGTACCGGCGGATCCAGAACCGGCTGATGCGCCGCCGCTACCTGTCGGGGCCCATGAGTGAATTTCTCGGCACCATTGTCATTGTCATGGTGCTGTGGTTCGGCGGCACACTGATCCTGAGCGACACCGGGACGTTGAGCGCTCCGGAATTTATCGCCTACATCGCGCTCTTTTATTCGATCATCAACCCGACCAAAAACCTCACCACTTCCTGGTACAACATCCAGAAAGGATTGGCGGCCATGGACAGGATCGACGACATCCTGGCGGCGGAATCCACCATAAAAGAGGCGGACAAGCCTGTGCAAATCCGGAATTTTCAACAGGAGATCCGGTACCGGGACGTCGATTTCTCTTACACAGCGGACAAAAAAGTCCTGAAAAAGGTGAACCTGACAATTCCCATCGGCAAGACCGTTGCCCTGGTGGGGCAATCCGGATCCGGAAAAAGTACCTTTGTCGACCTCTTGCCGCGTTTTTACGACGTCAAAGGGGGAGGGATCACCATCGACGGAACGGACATCCGGGAGTGCTCCCTGACGGCGCTCCGGGAGTTGATGGGAAATGTGAACCAAGACCCGATCCTCTTCAACGATACGATCTACAACAACATCGCCTTCGGAGTGGAAAACAGCACTCCGGAAGCGGTGGAACAGGCGGCTAAAATCGCCAATGCACACGACTTTATCCTGCAAACCGAAAACGGATACGATACCGTGATCGGCGACCGGGGCTGCAAACTCAGCGGCGGGCAGCGGCAACGGCTGAGCATCGCCCGCGCCGTCCTGAAAAATCCGCCGGTGATGATCCTGGACGAAGCAACCTCCGCTTTGGATACAGAGTCGGAAAAACTGGTGCAGGAGGCGTTGGACAACCTGATGAAAAACCGCACCTCCTTAGTGATCGCCCACCGGCTCTCCACCATCAAGAACGCCGATCTGATCTGTGTGTTCCACGAAGGCGAGATCGTCGAACGGGGCACGCACGAAGAGTTGCTGCAACAGAACGGCGTCTATTCAAAACTGTACAGCATGCAAAGTTTCTGATGGGAACGACGGATCCGGCAGCAGGAAAATGGTTGGGAAAACAGGTGGAGTATCCGGCCCGGTACAGCCCGGAAGTACTGGTTGCCGTCCCCCGCTCCGGCAACATCTTTTTCTCCGGGTATGATTGCTGGCACTGTTACGAGGCCGGTTTTCTGACCGGCAAAGGGTTGCCCGTCACGGGTATTTTGAAATTGGTCTACCCTGCCGACAGCGCCTGTCTGGTAGAAAGCAAATCCCTGAAACTTTACTTAGGGTCTTTCAATATGCACGCGCTTGGCCAAACCGCGCGCGAAGGAAGTGCTCTGTTCGAACGCCGGGTAGCCGCCGATCTCAGCCGGTTGCTCGACACCGAAGTCAAAGCCTTTTTTCACCGGCAGGCAGGATCCCGGCCGTTCGATTTTGTTCACTATACCCTATTGGAGGAGATGCCCGGTATGGAGGAGGTGAATTTTACCGTTTACCGGGAAGAACCGGCTCTTCTCTCGGATTCCGTCCGGCAAGAACCCGGAGAGCTCCGGGTCGGCTCCCATCTGCTGAAAAGCAACTGCAAGATCACCCGGCAACCGGACTGGGGGAGCATCTACATCCGGCTCAAAGCAGATACGCTGCCGGCGCCGGAATCCCTGCTCCGCTACATCGTATCGTTCCGCAACGAAAACCATTTTCACGAAGAGATCTGCGAATTGGCCTACAAACGGCTCTCCGACACCTTTCACCCCGAAATCCTCTCCGTTACCTGCCTCTATACCCGCCGGGGCGGCATCGACATCTGCCCCTGCCGCGCCAATCATCCCGACTGGCTCCCCTCCTGCCTTCCGGATCCGGCTACACTGACCCTCCCCGCTTTCAGGCAATAACCGCTTATTTCAAGAGTTTTTCGTACGTGCCGTCTTTCAGGGCTTTTTGGGCGGCCTGCAAGACCTTGTTGTCCATATTCAGTACCCTGTACATCTCGTTCATGTCCCACAGGTCTCTGGCCATATAGGCTTTCAGCATGATCTTCATGGAAGGAACGACCGGACGGAATAACTTTTCGTCCCGCGGAACGCCTGCTTTTTCCCCTGCTTTGACAATCTCTTCCAGCATCCCGTCGGTAATGGTGAACTCCTTGTAGAATTTATCAAAAGAGGGATAGCGTTTCCGCAACTGTTCCCGATTTTTATCGACATACCCGACCACATACTCCCCGATCACGTTTTTGGCGATCAACCGGTTAAAATAGAGGTAATTGGTTCCCGTATCTATCGGAACAAACAGATCCGGTACGATCCCTCCTCCTCCGTAGACCACCCGTTTTTTCAATTTGGTAAAATATTTCAGAGAGTCATTGACCACGATGCTGTCCGCGCTCAGCAACTCCCCGCTTTCGTACCGCTCATACAACTCCTCCCGGTAATTCCCTTCCTTATATGGTTTTTGGATGCCGCGGCCGGAAGGCGTGTAATAGTGAGCGATCGTCAAGCGGACACGGGAGTTGTCCGGCAGCGGGAACTCCCGTTGCACAAGGCCTTTTCCGAACGAACGGCGCCCCACGATCAATCCGCGATCCCAATCCTGTATAGCTCCCGCCACGATCTCACTGGCCGATGCGGAATTTCCGTCGACCAACACCGCCAGCCGCCCGTTCTCCAGCAACCCCTTTGAAGTAGCATACTCCTGCCGCAAAGGGGAAGAACGTCCTTCCGTATAGACGATCATTTTCTTGTCTTCCAGAAAGTTATCGCTGATACCGATCGCCGCTCCCATGTACCCGCCGACATTTCCCTGAAGATCCAAAACCAGATCCTTCATCCCCGCCTGCTGCATCTTCCGTATGGCTTCTTCAAACTCCTCGATCGTGTTGTCGGCGAAACGGGATATTTTCAGGTATCCGGTGGCGTTGTCCAGCATATAAGCGGCATCCACGCTGTGCAAAGGTATCTTGTCCCGGATGATGTTGAAATCCATGAACTCCCTGCCCCGCATCACTTTTATTTTGACCAGCGTGCCTTTTTCACCCTTCAACCGCTTCCGCACCTCCACGTTGCTCAGCTTGACGCCGGCAATGTTCTGCCCGTCCACCTGCACGATCCGGTCGCCGGCCAGCAGGCCGACCTTTTCCGAAGGCCCTCCGGGCACCACAGAAACCACCATCAGGGTATCCTGAAAGATGCTGAACTGGATGCCGATCCCGAAAAATCCGCCTTCCAACTGTTCGCTCATATCGTCTACCTCTTCCCGGGAAATGTAGACGGAGTGCGGATCCAGATCCGACAACATCTTTACGATGGCGTCTTCGGTCAGCCGTGCCACATTGACCGTATCCGTGTAAAACAGATCCACGTAAGTGATCAACCGCTGAAACTTCGTACCCTGTTCCCTCACCTCGTTGTCCATCCGCTGGGCCTGCACGGCCAACATACTTCCCAGCAACAACACTCCTCCTGCTAAAATTCTTTTTATCATGGCGTATCTATTAATTTATTCACGAGGTTCGCGCTCATATTCCACCAATTCCAGGTCGCTGATGTTCCCTTTTTCTATTTGGAAACGGACAGCCGTCCGGATTTTGTGAAATCCATTCCGGCCGGCAGCACCCGGGTTGATGTGCAGACATCCCAGTTTTTTATCGTACATCACCTTGGCGATGTGGGAGTGCCCGCAAACGAACAGGCCGGGCCTTTCGCTGAGCAACAACGGTTTTATACGCAGATCATAGCGTCCGGGATACCCCCCGATGTGGGTCATCACTACTTTCACTCCTTCGCAGGCGAATACTTCCGTCTCCCGGTAGATCCGCCGGAGCATTTCACCGTCGATATTTCCATACACCGCCCGGAACACAAATCGCTTAGCCAGTTCGTCGGCCACCTCCACCGATCCGATGTCCCCGCAATGCCACACCTCGTCACACTCCCCGAAAAAGTTCAACAGCCGCGGATCCAGCCAACCGTGCGTATCCGACAATACTCCGATCTTCATCCTGTTGCCCAACGGGTTAACAACTCGATCTCTCCGGCCCAGCGGGTTTCATCCGGAGTTTCCAGGATCAGCGGAATACCGTCAAAGCGACTGTCCCGCATGATCCGCTGAAAAGGCTCCTTTCCCAACACGCCCAAGCCGATATTTTCGTGCCGGTCCACGTGCGCCCCCAATCCTTTTTTTGAATCGTTCAGGTGCATCCCCCTCAGGTACCGAAAACCGACCACATTGTCAAAATGTTCAAAAGTCTCGGAGAATCCCGCCTCCGAAGAGAGATCGTACCCGGCGGTAAAAGCGTGGCAGGTATCCAAACAGACCCCCACCCGGCCTTTATCTTCCACTTTGTCAATGATGTACGCCAATTGTTCGAACGAATAGCCGAGGTTGGAACCCTGACCGGCTGTATTCTCGATCACCGCACACACGCCCGCCGTCTTTGCCAAGGCGATATTGACCGACTCCGCTATCCGCGAAAGGCACTCCTCGTCGCTGATCTGCTTCAACGAACTGCCGGGATGGAAGTTCAACAAAGAGAGCCCCAACTGTTCACACCGCTGCATCTCGTCCAAAAAAGCAGCCCGCGACTTTTCCAACCCCTCTTTTTCGGGATGCCCCAGGTTGATCAGGTAACTGTCGTGCGGCAGGATGTGCTCCGAAGCATATCCGTACTCCGAACAGCGTTGCTTAAAAAGTTCGATACCTGCTTTTGACAAAGACGGGGCATTCCATTGGCGCTGGTTCTTGGTGAACAGGGCAAAAGCCGTGGCTTTCAAAGCGTTCGCCGCTACCGGTGCATTTTCCACACCGCCCGCAGCGCTTACGTGGGGGCCTATAAATTTCATCTGCAATTTGTTTTTCCTTTTTCAACGCACCCGCTTCCCGAAAGTTCACGGAACAGCGCCGGCAGTACTAACTAAGCCGGGTACAAAGTTACATTTTTTCAGAAAGCGCCACTCTTTTTACAGGAGGAATGTGTCAAAATTTCGTATCTTTGCACATTTGGAAAAATACACGATACATGGGATTTAAAGAGGAAATTGAGCGGAGAAGGACCTTTGGCATTATCAGCCACCCGGACGCCGGTAAAACAACCCTGACGGAAAAATTGCTGCTGTTCGGGGGAGCGATCCACATTGCCGGAGCTGTCAAATCGAATAAAATTAAAAAGACGGCGACCTCCGATTTTATGGAGATAGAGCGCCAGCGCGGGATCTCCGTTGCCACATCGGTGATGGGTTTTGAATACGGAGGCGTCAAGATCAATATTTTAGATACGCCCGGCCACCAGGACTTTGCGGAAGATACTTTCCGTACCCTGACCGCCTGCGACAGCGTCATTATTGTGGTGGATGCGGCCAAAGGGGTGGAAACCCAGACCCGGAAGCTGATGCAGGTGTGCCGGATGCGCAAAACGCCGGTCATGGTCTTTATCAATAAGTTAGACCGGCCGGCACAGGATCCGTTCGACCTGTTGGACGAACTTGAAAAAGAGTTGCAGATCCGGGTAAATCCGCTCAGTTGGCCCATTGGGAACGGCGAAACGTTCAGAGGGGTTTACAACCTGTTCGACGAAGGATTGTATCTCTTTTCGCCCGGAGGGCAGACGCTTCCGGAAGGGATCGAAATAGCGGATCCGAACTCCCCCGAGCTGGAAAAGTACGTCGGATCGAGAGAAGCCGCCGGGTTGCGGGAAAATTTGGAGCTGATCCGCGGAGTGTACCCCGGCATCGACCGGCAGGATTACCTGAACGCCGAAGTGGCGCCGGTTTTCTTTGGATCTGCGCTCAACAATTTCGGCATCAAGGAGTTGCTGGATTGTTTTATCCGGATCGCCCCCTCCCCGCTCCCCCGGGAAACCGAAGAGCGGACGGTACGGGCGGACGAGGAGAAATTCACCGGATTTGTCTTTAAGATCCACGCCAACATGGATCCCAACCACCGGGACCGCATCGCCTTTGTCAAAGTCTGTTCCGGCGGTTTCCGGCGCAACACCAACTACCTGCACGTCCGCAGCAACAAAATGCTCAAATTCTCCACCCCGACCGCTTTCATGGCTTCCAAAAAATCGATCATCGACGAAGCCTGGCCGGGAGACATCATCGGGTTGCACGACACGGGTAATTTTAAAATAGGCGATACGTTGACCGAGGGCGAGAAACTGCACTTCAAAGGGATCCCCAGCTTCTCCCCGGAACTCTTTAAATACATCGAGAACGCCGACCCGATGAAATCGAAACAATTGGCCAAAGGGATCGATCAGTTGATGGACGAAGGGGTCGCCCAGCTTTTTGTCAACCAGTTCAACGGCCGGAAACTGATCGGTACTGTCGGCGCCCTGCAGTTCGAAGTGATCGAATACCGCCTGCTGCACGAATACGGCGCCTCCTGCCGCTGGGAAGGGATCAACCTCTACAAAGCCTGCTGGCTGGAAGCGGCGGACGAAAAGGAGCTGGCCGAATTCAAAAAACACAAGGCGCAATACATGGCCAAAGACAAACAGGGCAGGGATGTTTTCCTGGCCGACTCCGCCTACATCCTGCAAATGGCGCAGGAAAATTACAAGAAATTGGTGTTTCACTTTACGTCGGAATTTTAAGCATCGTGCCGTTTAAACTGACATCCGATTTTAAGCCGACCGGCGACCAGCCGGAAGCGATCCGGCAACTGACACAGGGGCTCCGGGAGGGGAACGAAGCCCAGGTGCTGCTGGGGGTAACCGGTTCGGGAAAAACCTTTACCGTCGCCAATGTCATTCAACAGATAGACCGGCCGACCCTGGTGCTGAGCCACAACAAAACCTTGGCCGCCCAGTTGTACGGGGAGTTCAAGGCATTCTTCCCCCAAAACGCCGTGGAGTATTTTGTTTCGTATTACGATTATTACCAGCCGGAAGCTTACCTGCCCACCACCGATACCTACATCGAGAAAGACCTGCAGATCAACGACGAGATCGATAAGTTGAGGCTGCGGACGACCGCTTCCCTCCTGTCGGGGCGAAAGGACATTGTGGTGGTTTCCTCGGTTTCCTGCCTGTACGGCATGGCTGATCCCCGGGCATTCGGATCGAATATCATCCATTTGAAACAAGGGATGCGTATAAGCCGCAACCAATTGCTTCGCCGCCTGGTGGACGCGCTCTACGCCAACAACGAAATAGATTTTAAACGCGGATGCTTCCGCGCCAAAGGGGAAACCGTCGATATTTTCCCCGCCATCGAAACCTACGACGGAGTAGCGTACCGCGTAGAGTTCTGGGAAAATGAAATAGACCGGATCCATTCGTTTGATCCGAGAACCGGCAAAAGCATTGAGCGGTTCGAGGAGTTGGACATCTATCCGGCCAATCTGTTCGTGACCGACAAAGACACGGTTGCGCACGCCCTCATCGAGATCGAAAAAGACATGCACCTGCAGACGGCTTACCTGAAAGAGATCGGAAAGCCATTGGAATCTAAACGTTTGGAGGAGCGTGTCCGGTACGACCTCGAAATGATCCGGGAATTGGGCTACTGCCCCGGCATCGAAAACTATTCCCGCTATTTCGACGGCCGCGCGGCCGGAACCCGCCCGTTCTGCCTGCTGGATTACTTTCCGGAAGATTTTCTGATGGTGATCGACGAATCGCACGTAACCATTCCGCAAGTCCGGGCCATGTACGGAGGCGACCACGCCCGCAAACAGACCTTGGTCGAATATGGTTTCCGGCTGCCGGCCGCCTTTGACAACCGCCCGCTGACCTTCGAAGAGTTCGAAGCCAAAACCGGGCAGACCATTTACGTCAGCGCCACGCCCGCCGACTACGAATTGGAGAGAAGCCAGGGCGTGGTGGTGGAACAGATCATCCGCCCCACCGGTATTCCGGATCCGCAGATCGAAATCGTCCCCACCAAAAACCAGATCGACCACTTGGTCAACGAGATCCAGCAACGGACGGAACTGAAAGAGCGCACACTGGTCACGACGCTGACCAAGAAAATGGCGGAAGAACTGAGCAAATACTTCGACCGGATCGGGATCAAATGCCAATACATCCACTCCGACGTAGAGACGCTGGAACGGGTGCAGATACTGGAAAATCTGCGGAAAGGCGTTATCGACGTGTTGGTCGGCGTGAACCTGTTGCGGGAGGGGTTGGATTTGCCGGAAGTTTCTTTGGTGGCCATTTTAGACGCCGACAAAGAGGGATTCCTCCGTTCTACCCGTTCGCTGGTGCAGACGGCGGGCCGCGCCGCCCGTCACCTGCAAGGCAAAGTGATCATGTATGCCGACCAGATCACCCGTTCCATGCAGGAAACGATCGACGAAACCAATTACCGGCGGGAGAAACAGTTGCAATACAACCGGGAGCACCACATCGTCCCGCGCCAGATCCAAAAAAGCACAGACTCTGCATTGTCCAAAAACCGGCCTTACATCGAAGAGGAGCAGGTGCGGGAAACGGCAGACCCGGTAGTTGCGTACATGAGCAAAGAGGAGATCGAGAAGATGATCCGGAAGACAAAAGCCGCCATGCAAAAAGCCGCCAAAGAGGAGGATTTCTTAGAAGCCGCCCGCTTGCGGGATGAAATGTTCAAACTGGAAAAAGGGCTTTGACTAAAGTTGTTGAAAAAGGACAAACAACTCTTTTAATTCCATAAATTAGTATAATTCAATAGGTTATGAGATAGCTTTATGCTATTTTTGTATAACCGGAACCACCTGCCACCCGTTACACTGTAACTAAAACAGTTGATTATGGTAACGAAATTTATGGTAGTAGTAATGATCATGGTGGTAAACACATTGTTTTCACACCAGAGCGGCAAGGGGGGTATCCGGTTGGAAAAGGATCTGTTGTACGACAAATATACGTTGCAAGATACCTACTTGTACAATAAGAATGTGGAACGTTCCTTCCAGTGGGACAAAGCCAGGTATCTTTTAAATGCAGTAGAGGCCGTTCAACGGTTGAACGTGAAGTGGGGCATGTTGCAAAACTACAAAAATATACACGGAGTGGCTCCGGACGTCAAAAAGACGCTCACGGACAACTACCATTCTATCACAGATACCCTGGGTATCCCGCGGAACCAATCCATTCCCCTGTACAAAGCCGGCGACAGAACAAAGCCGGTACGGTACGGGCGTGACGGTTCTTTGATCGTGATGCTGGGACAAGACGACCAGTTTGTCAGGATTAAGTTGATGACGGACGAGAACGAATGGCTGGTACCGGAAAGGTATGTGAAAGCGACCGACTCCACTTCGTTTAAAAAAGCGATTTTGGTGGACAGGAAAAACCAGAATATAGCCACGATGGAACGGACAGATGCGGTATGGCTGATCCGGAGTATGAACCCGGCTACTACCGGGCTGAAACATCCTCCTTTTATGCGGGAGACTCCGGTGGGGATCTTTGTGGTGCAAAACAAGGTTCCGAGGATGAATTATACGCAGGACGGTTCCTCTGCGCCGGGAGGGTACGCCCCCTATGCAAGCCGGTTTACCGACGGCGCGTATATACACGGGGTACCGGTCAACTACCCGCATACGCAGATGGTTGAATACGCCCAAACCCTGGGAACGACGCCCCGGTCACACATGTGCGTACGGAACGCGACCTCCCATGCAAAATTTATATACGACTGGGCTCCTGCGGAAGGAACGTTGGTATTTGTAGTTGATTGACAGATGGATAAAGGTATGATCCGGTACGCCGGATAGCTTTTTGTGAGGTGTGTGTTATTTAAAGTGTGTGTGTTATGTGGAAAAAAGTCGTTTTACTGGCCGGAGTGTTTGTATGTGCATTCTTAGCCTCCGGGTCTGATGTCCGGACAACTGTTTCCGTTTTACCGGAAGATAAAGAACTCTATTCCGCTTTGAAGCTGAGCGGACAGATCGGTTATACCGCCTTTCACCAGGCCATGGAAGGCTACCGGCGTATTCCGGGCCGGAAAAAAGAGGTGTTGACCATCATTGATTACAGCAAGCCTTCCGACCGGAAACGCTTGTTTGTACTGGATCTGAAAAAGAGAGAGTTGGTGTACGCTTCTTATGTGGCTCACGGAAGAAACAGCGGCAACAGGTACGCAACCTCCTTCTCCAATGTCAACGGTTCGTACAAAAGTTCATTGGGATTCTACAAAACGGAAAATACCTACCGGGGGAAGAACGGCTACTCTTTGGTGTTGGACGGATTGGAAAAAGGGATCAATGATCATGCCAAAGAGCGGGCCATTGTGATCCACGGAGCCGATTACGCCGATCCGGCTGTGCTCAAAAGCACCGGACGGCTCGGGCGCAGCCTGGGGTGTCCGGCGTTGCCGCGGGAAGTAAACCGGGAGATCATCGATTACATCAAAGAGGGAAGCCTGCTTTATATTTACGCAGTCACCGGCGATCAACCGCAACCGAACAGCTAATCCAGCAATTCGAAGCCAAATGCCTCCTTTTGTTCGGATTCCGTTCCGATGGTTCCCGTCTCTTCGGATTCGATGGCTTCGATAACGGTATCCGTCAGCGCCGGCTCTTTTGCCGGCGTTTCTTCTGCATCTTCCGGAGGCGCTACTTCTAAATTTGCATCCCGGAGCAACTGTTCGGTTTCCTGATCCGGTTCGGTTTCCGCTGCAACCGTTTCACTTGCTTCCTCTCCGGCCGTCTCCGGTTTATCTCCGACTGCTGAAACAGGCTCTTCCATTTCCCGGGCTTCGGCCGTTTCCTCCGGACATTCCACACTTTCGTCGAGCGCCACCGGGCACGACTCTTCCGCAAACTCCGGGTGTACGGACAGAACAGGATCCTCCGTCAGCACTCCGGCGTCGCACCGGAACACCCTGCCCGGATAATGCTCCAGCAGATCATACTGGTGTGTGGCGATCAACACGGTCTTTCCGGTTTCGCACAATCCCTTCAGCAACTCTACCAGCCGGTACGACGTTTCGGGGTCGATATTTCCCGTCGGTTCATCGGCCAGGATGATGGGAGGCGCATTTAATAACGCCCGCGCCAATACAATGCGCTGCTGCTCTCCGCCCGAAAGTTCGTGGGGCATCTTCCACCGCTTCTCCGTCATCTCCACTTTCTCCAGCACGCTCTCTATCCGCTCCCGGATCGCTTTTTTGTTTTTCCAGCCGGTCGCCTTCAACACAAACTCCAGGTTGCTGTTCACATTCCGGTCCGTCAGCAACCGGAAGTCCTGAAACACGATCCCGCACTTGCGGCGCAACATGGGCACCTGGGATTTTTTCAATTTTTTCAAGTGAAAACCGGCCACCTCCAACTGTCCGTATTCCAACGGCAACTCTGCATACAGGGTTTTCAGAAAAGAGCTTTTTCCGCTCCCTACTTTTCCGATCAGGTAGACAAACTCGCCGGCTTTGATCTCCAGCGACACCTCTTTCAGGATGGTCACTTTTTGCTGGCGGATCACCGCCTTTTCCGCTTTTATAATTACCTCCGGCATGGCAGTATCCTGTTTATAATTTTTTTAACTCTTCTATCACAACTCCGGGATCCGGCGCGTTGAATACAAAACTGCCGGCTACCAACACATCGGCTCCGGCTTCCGCCAATCGCCGTCCCGTTTCCGCATTCACCCCTCCGTCCACTTCGATCAAAGCCTTGCTGCCGCTCTTCCCGATCAGTTCTTTTAATTTCCGCACCTTCCCTACCGCCTCTTCGATAAAGGACTGCCCGCCGAACCCCGGATTGACGCTCATCACCAACACCAGATCCGCTTCCCGGATCACATCTTCCAACAGGTAGACCGGCGTATGGGGATTCAGCGCCACCCCGGCCTTCATGCCTGCAGCCCGGATGCTTTGCAACGTGCGGTGCAGGTGCGTATCGGCTTCCCAATGCACTGTCAGGATGTCCGCCCCGGCCTGCCGGAAAGCGTCGATGTACCGTTCCGGCTGCACGATCATCAGGTGTACATCCAACGGCTTCCGCGCCGCTCTCTTAATGGCGGATACAACCGGCAATCCGTACGATAAGTTGGGAACAAAGACCCCGTCCATGATATCCAGATGGAACCAATCGGCCCGGCTGTCATTGATCCTTTCGACGTCCCTGCCCAAATGCAAAAAATCGGCGGACAAAAGCGAGGGGGAAACTAATACACTCATCCGGTTCATCTCTCTGTGAAGCTTTGCAAAAATAGCGATTTAATTCCAATCTTAAAAACATTTTGTCAGGGGAGGGTGTTTGGGAGACCGGGTGTAGACCGGGTGGAGATCGGGTGTAGACCGGGTGTAGATCGGGTGGAGATCGGGTGTAGATCGGGTGTAGATCGGGTGTAGATGGGGTGGAGACCGGGTGGAGATCGGGTGTAGATCGGTTTGAAAATGGTACAGGATGCGGTTGTCGGCGAGGAGCTTGCGAATGTCCTGAAAGCGGTAGTAGATACTGTGAAACAAGTTT
>JAISVB010000022.1 GCA_031271755.1 Culturomica sp. | reverse complement strand
CCGGAGCGCCGCTATATCGTGCTGATGGTTGCCAATCCGCAGGAATATATCGGACGCGAACCGAGCAGTCGCAAGAAACGTTCGATGATCCTGAAACTGCACTACTACGGTTCGCCGATATGTTTCTCCACCCGGGGGCTCGACTGCACGTTCGAGGAGTTGGAAGAGACGGTCAATACCTATTACGGTCATTCGAAAGGGGGAGAATACGCGAACCCGCATACGGAATCACTTGAATAATCCGTGGCGCTGTCTACGATTGGAAATTGAACTGCACCCAAAAGTTGGATAAAGACTTTTGGGTCTTTTTATGACCTCTTTTTGACTTTTTCCAGCAGACAATAAAAAACAAAAATCCCCGCAATCTGTTGATATTACGGGGATTGTCTTCCATTTGTCGCCTTTTCGGCCTTCTTATACTGTGATCCGCCCGGGGCTCGAACCCGGGACCCCAACATTAAAAGTGTTGTGCTCTACCTGCTGAGCTAGCGAATCCTTTTGTTTGCGGGTGCAAAGATAAGGCGATTTATGGTTTTTACAAATTTATCGCACCATTTTATTTTCCTTTTTTGATCCCACCGGAAAGGAGGAGCATTTCGCCTGTGATTGTGCTGCGGTTACAAGCTTGTTTCCTCTGTCGCAAAAGAGAGGGTGTCGATCTGGCCGAGGCGCTCCCGGAGACGTTCCGCATACTTCCGGCGAACAGAGAGGCGCATCTCGCACACCGTCTCGAACGTACGGGACAATACCGCCGGCGCCTCCTCCTTGACCACCTTCATGACATCGTTCAGCACCGCGTAGCCGAAACGGATGTGAACCACCTCCTCCACCATCCTCTCCACGATCGCTGCATGCGCCAAAGCATCGGCCGCAGCCGCCCGGTAGGCATGGATCAATCCCGGAACGCCCAATTTGGTGCCTCCGAAATAACGCACCACCACTATCAATACATTGGTAACATCGAAAGAGAGCAACTGTCCCAGGATCGGTTTTCCGGCAGACGAAGAGGGCTCTCCGTCGTCGTTGGCCCGGAATCTTTTTTTATCCGCGCCCAGCATGTAGGCGTAACAGTGGTGACGGGCATCGTAGTATTCCGTCCGGAGGGCGGCCAGGATCTCCCGGATGCCCTCCTCGTCGGCAACAGGATAAGCGAAGGCCATGAACTTGCTTCCCTTCTCCTTATATGCTCCTTCCGAGGCTCTTTCTATGGTTCGGTAAAGATCCTCCACTAAGAAGTCTATTTAAATGGGATAACAGACGTTAATTCCTGCTGTACAGGAGTGTGTGGATCTCCTCCACCTGCATACGGAACGATCTGTCCGTATCCAGCAGATCCGATACCGCCTTACACGCATAGATCACGGTCGCGTGATCCCGGTTCCCGATCTGCTTCCCGATAGAGGCCAGCGAAGCGTTGGTGTAATTTTTACAGAAATACATCGCCAACTGCCGGGCCTGCACGATCTCGCGCTTGCGGTTCTTGGAGTGCAACAGCTCCGGCGTTACGTGGAAATAGTTGCAAAGCACCTTCTGTATTTTATCGACCGTCAGTTGCTCTTCCGGCTGCTTAGCCACCATTTTGCCCAAGATTTCCCGCACCAGATCCGTCGTCAGATCCTTTTTATTAAAAGTAGACTGCGCCAACAGCGAGATCATCGCTCCCTCCAGTTCGCGCACATTGCTGTCCGCGTATTTACAGATATCGTCGATCACCTCCTTCGAAAATTGGAGACCGTCTTTTTGCGCCTTGTATCTGACAATTTCCCGGCGCGTCTCATAATCCGGCGCTTTGATCTCGGCGGACAATCCCCACCGGAACCGCGACAGGAGGCGCTCCTCGATGCCGCTCAACTCCGCCGGCGCCTTGTCACAGGTCAGAATAAGCTGCTTTCCGAGTTGCTGCAGGTGATTAAATATGTGGAACAGGGTATTCTGCGTTCCCGTTTTTCCGGCCAACTCGTGAATATCATCCAGGATCAGTACATCGATCAACTGGTAAAAGTGGAGAAAATCATTGATCTCGTTTTTCCGTACCGCTTCCGTAAATTGGGTCTGGAACAGATTGGTAGAAACATACAGCACCACCTTCTCCGGGAAATCTTCTTTGACTTTGTGTCCGATGGCCTGCGCCAGATGCGTTTTCCCCAATCCGGAACCTCCGTATATCAACAACGGATTGAATGCGGTTTTTCCCGGATTGCCGGCAATGGCAAGACCGGCCGAACGGGCCAACTGATTGCAGGCGCCCTCCACAAAGCTTTCCAACGTATAGGCCGGATTCAATTGGGAGTGGATCTGTATTTTGCTGACAACCGGCTCAAAGGGATTGTGAAGCCCGCTTACGCCTCCTTTCGATGCATCGATCACATTCACGCCGGCTTTTCTCTCCTGATCGGACGGAAAAGTAACCGAAACCGGCTTTTTCGGTTGGCTTTCCACCACCACCGAATACTCCAACTTTGCCGTCGGACCGATCACCGATTGCAACGAACTCTTCAGAATGCCGATAAAGTGCTCCTCCAAATATTCGTATACATAACTGCTGCCGACCTGTATGGTCAAAACATGGCTCTTGTATTTTAACGGACGGATCGGTTCGAACCACGTCCGAAAAGTTTTCGGAGGCAGTTGTTCCCGAATCAGCGCTAAGCATTTCGTCCAGATAACAATACAATCTTTTTCCATGATCAAACCAAATCTCTTCCTGTTTGAGAACGCTAAATTCCGAAAAAAAAACGTAGAAAAAAAAACCGAAATAATTTGATTTTCTCTAAAAAACGCTTACCGGTTATTTATCAGTATCTTATACACAATGCATTGTAAATCAAGATTTTTCAGGTGCTTTTAAGGGTTTTGCACTCTCTTCCTCTTCTCTTCTCTTCCGGCGCGATAAATTTTTTTAAGATTCAAAAAACGACCCGTTTAATCCGTTAGCACAGAAGGTCTGCCGATTCGATCGAATTTATCATAATAGAACAATTTCTGTCTACGACGATCGTTCCCTTCTTCCGTTTTTTAACAGAACTATTTAGAACTATTCTAATTATTGATCCGGGGCATTTTAACAATATATGCGCTTTTAAAAATCTCTTTAACATTCATCAACTCCCTCTCCGCCTGTTGCAGGTTTTTGTACTCCCCGCCCACATACAGGAAGCGATCCCTGTCTCTGATCTCCTTTAAATCAGGATGTTTCTTAAAAACATCGGAAGAACGGGGCAGCGGTTTTTCAGATTCGTAAAAAACAACCGAGTAGTACTCCTTGTCGTTTTTAGCGCCTCCGAAATCAAAAACGGAAAACCGGATGTACTTCCGGGGATTGGCCTGAAAATCGGCCAACAGACGATCCAGGTTATTCCCGGCCGATTCCAACGCATAGTACAGTTCCTGGTTGTTGACAAATTCGCCCAGCGTACCCGTACCCGCATTGATCTTCCGGACGACAGTATCCACCTCCGTCAGGATGCCGTCCAGTTTGTCCAGCATCGCCTTCAGGTCGGCTGCACGCAACGAATCGCTTATTTCCGAGATATTCGATAACCCTTTCGAGATGTGTTCGTTGTTGTTCCGGAGCGTAGCCGTAACGCTGTGCAGGTTTTCGATCGCGGACGCGATCCGATCCGCCTGCCCGGTGATCAACTGATCCAATTTTCCGGAAGCATGCTCCACATTTTCCAGCGTATTCCGAATTCCTTTCAGGCTACTCTCGATATCTCCCTTGGTTTCCGTATTCAGCACCTCCTGCAAAGAGGACATCAGGGTGTCCAGCGAGGAGAAGAGCCCCTCCGCCTTGCGCTTGATCGGCGCCACCTGCTTATTGACCTGTTCCATCAACCCCAACTCCAAAACGCTGGCCAGCGTATCCCCGCTTTCCGCATATATTTCCGACTCGCCCGGCACTAAATTGATCGCTTTGGACCCCATCAGGTCCGTACTCTGGATCACCGCCTTGGAATCTTTCGGCACCTTCAGATCCTTCCCGACCGTAAATTGCACAAGGACCCGGTCGTATTTTTTTCCGATAAACCGGATGGAGTTGACCTGTCCGACATGGTATCCGCGGTACTCCACACTGCCGGACACCTTCAAACCGTCTACCCGGTCGTATATGCCGTAAAGAACCGTACTGCGATCGAACAGCGAACTGGCTTTTAAAAAATTGATCCCCCAGATCAATACAACGACTGCGACAATGGCTGTTATCGCCAATTTTACCTCTTTTTTCAATTGCATAGACCGTTTATTTCAATTCTTTTTCCAATTTACGGGCCTCCGCCATCGGTATGACATCCCCCTCGTATACGGCGATCAGAAAACATCCCGGATTAACTTTACGTATTTCGTCCAATTTCAGTTTGGCTTCGTCAAAAGTAGCGTATTCGCCGGCGTAGTACCGATACCGGTCGCCGGTGTTCAACTCCTGCACCGGAGCAACGGAACAGAGCGTTCCCGTTTGTTCGATCCGTTTGGAAGCCGAAGCGACCTGAACGGCAAAAAAGAGTTTGCTGTCCGGCTTCTTCTCCGCCACCGGCAATTCCGGAGTTTGCAGGTTTTCCGGCGACACCGTATCGTCGGCCGACAACAGGCGGCTGTTCCGTTCCACCCGCTCTTTGTATTGTTTAAAAGAGCGTGCCACCGCTTCCGCGATCTTTCCCCGGTTCGCTTTGGAATTCAGATAACGTTCCTCCTCCTCGTTCGAGATAAACCCGATCTCCAGCAGCACCGAAGGCATCGCCACCGCTTTCAGTACCAGATAAAGTTCCTGTTTTACACCCCTGTTACTCCGTTTCATCTCGGCAACCAGTTCATGTTGAACGAATCCGGCAAAATCGAGGCTGTTGTTCAGGTAGAGGTTCTGTAACAACGAGAAGAGAATGTAGGATTCCGGCTTGGTGGGATCAAAGCCGTCGTATTTCAACGAATAATCTTCCTCGTACTTGATAACCGCGTTCTCCTTCATGGCCACTGCCAGGTTTTCGGCCGACTTACCAAGCCCGAGCACGTATGTTTCGATCCCGTGGGCGGTCCTGTTCTCATTGGAATTGGTGTGCACCGATATAAACAGATCCGCCTTGTTTTTATTGGCGATATTCCCCCGTTGGTCCAACGGGATAAAAACATCCTTGTCCCTTGTATAGATGACTTTTACCCCGGGATTCTGTTCCTGGATCAATTTGCCTAACCGGAGCGAGATGTCCAGGACGATGTCCTTTTCGTAAAGTTTCAGTTTTCTGCCGACAGCCCCGGGATCTTTTCCCCCGTGCCCCGGATCGATGCAGACACAGGTGATTTTTCCGACAGTTTCCTGGCACATAACAGGATATGCCGCCAACAGCGCCCAGCAGACAAAAACGATCCGTTTTACTCCACTCCGGTTTATCATGGTATTTAAAACTTTTTAAAAAGAATAATGCGCGTTAACATTCAATTATTTCTTACATTTGCCCCTGAAACCGTGAGTTGGCAGAGGAAATCATCCATACAAAAGTAATACAATAAATTGCAAATTAGAGGAAATATATACTTTATTGTCTTTTGCATCATTTTGACGATGATATTTCTCTCTGGCAGAGACTCTTTCGGGCAAGAAAAAGCGGATTCGCTCCGTCTCCTCCGCCCCGGAAGGCTATTCATCGACACCCTGGTTCCTCCGCCTCTTTCTCCGGAACCTGTCCCGGCAGACTCGGTCGCCGCCGATTCGACTGCCGGGGACACCCTGTCGCCCAAACCGCTTTTTGAAGATGTCATCACCTATACTGCTACGGATTCCGTCCGGTTTTCCATCGATATTAAAAAAGTATTCCTGTTCGGGAAAGCCAGGGTGCAATACCTGACGACCGAATTGGAGGCGGATTACATCGAACTGGACATGGGGAATAAACAGGCGTTTGCTTCCGGCCTGACGGACAGTACGGGAAAGTTGAACGGAACGCCTCTCTTCAAAGACAATGGCCAACAGTTTGAAAGCAAGGAGTTGCGGTATAATTTCGAAACCGGAAAAGGATTGGTCAAAGACATTATTACCCAGGAGGGAGAGGGGTACATACAGGGGAAACTCACCAAAAAAGTATCCGATTCGGTCTATTACGTCAAAAACGGCTTTTACACTACCTGCGACCTGCACGACAACCCCCATTACGGTATCCGGATGCTGAAAGCCAAAATGATCCGGAACCGGAAGGTGGTCACTGAGGTTGCCTACCTGACCATTGCCGATGTTCCGCTGCCCATCGGGATCCCGTTCGGTTTTTTCCCCATCACCAACAAGGGGACTTCCGGAGTTATCATGCCGACTTACGGAGAGGAGCGGATGCGGGGATTTAATCTCCGGAACGGGGGATATTACTGGGCGATCAGCGATTATATCGATCTTTCCCTGACCGGCGACATTTACACCAACGGATCCTGGGGAGGGAATTTGATCACGAATTACCGGAAAAGGTATAAGTACAACGGGAACCTGAATTTCACCATCAGCAGAAGTCATGTCAGCGAAAAGGGGCTGCCCGATTATCAGGAGTCCGGCGACTGGTCTGTCCGCCTGACCCACCAGCAGGATCCCAAAGCCAATCCTTACAGCACGCTCTCGGCGTCGGTGGATATGTCCTCCTCCACCAATAACTATTACAATTCCACCAACATCAACGATATTTCCAACCAGCGCAAACAATCCAGCATCTCCTGGAGCAAAAAATGGCCGGACAAGCCGTTCAGCCTGACCGCTGCTTTCAACCACAGCCAAAATACCCGGGATACGACCATCGCCCTGACGCTTCCCAATGTAAATTTTCAGGTCAATCAATTCTACCCGTTCCGGCCAAAGAACAAAACGTCGGATTTACGCTGGTACGACAACATCTCTACTTCGTACCGGATGGCAGCGCGAAACAGCATCAACACCAAGGAGTACCTGCTCTTAAAATCTTCGTTCGGCAAAGATTGGCAAAACGGTTTTCAGCACGCTATTCCGCTTAGTACCAGCATCAAACTGACCAAAAGCATTTCGCTGAACCCGTCGCTGAATTACACGGGGGTGCTCTATCTGCACTCTATTGAAAAAAGTTGGGTGACGGATACGAATTTTGCCGGCGGCGGGTATGTGAAGAAAGATACCCTGCGCGGGGTGAATTATGCCCACAATTACACCGGCAGTGTGTCGCTGGCCTACAACCCGACCATATACGGGATGTTCCAGTTCCAGCCGGAGTGCAAGGTTTATGCCATCCGGCACGTTGTCCGCCCCAGCGTTTCTGTTTCCTATACCCCAAAAATGGGTGTAAAGCGGGAAAAGTATTACAAAACTTACCGGAACAATACCGGTAACGATATCGAGTACTCTATTTACGAGGACGGTATTTTCGGCACCCCTTCCGGCACTTTGAAATCGTCGGGAAGCGTCAGCCTGAGCCTGGACAACAATGTGGAGATGAAGCTGCGGAACGACAAGGATACCTCCGGAACCGAGGAGTTCAGGAAGGTGAAGTTGCTGGAAAGTTTCCGGATCGCCACCAGCTACAATATCACGGCCGACTCGCTGAACTGGAGCGACATCCGCCTGTCTGCCCGCACCCGCGTTTTCAACGACAAGGTAAACATCGACGTCAGCGGAACACTGGATCCGTATGCCGTGAATATCAACGGCGCCAAAATCAATAAATACCACGGGGGACTCGGCCGCCTGAAAAGCGTATCGGCTTCCACCGGCTTTCAGTTCTCTGCCGACAAAGGGAAGAACCGGGAGGAAAAAAACGAATTGGTGGGGGGATTTTACGACCGGTACATGGATTTTGAGGTGCCCTGGTCTATCAGCGTAGACTACAACATGACCTATTCCAAAAGCTGGAGCCGGGATCCGGCGGAGGGCGCTACCAAAGCCAAAGCGACCAGCACGATCACTCAGATGTTGCGGGTGAACGGGAACCTTTCCCTGACCCCGAAGTGGCAGTTCGGATTCAGCACCGGGTACGATTTTGATAACAAGGAGATCACTGCTACCAGTTTCAACATCTCCCGCGACCTGCACTGCTGGGACATGACCTTTTCCTGCATTCCTTTCGGCGCTCACCAGTCGTACAATTTCCAGATCAATGTGCGTTCCAGCCTGTTGAAGGATCTGAAATTGACCAAACGGGAGTCCTGGTACGATACCGGGAACTTCTACCAGTAAACCGGTTATGCTTTCCCGCGCTGCCGGACTGCTTCAAAGAGCATTACGGCGGCGGCGGCGGAAACATTGAGCGATCCGATCTCTCCTTTTAGCGGTATCCGCACCTGTTGGTTGGCGATACTCAGCAATCCCTCTTCGATCCCTTTCTCTTCCGATCCAAGAATAATGGCCAGCGCAGTGGTCATTTCTGCTTCCGTATAGAGTTTTTCCGATTTTTCCGAGGCGGCGATCACCTGCATTTTGCGGTTGAATTTCAGTTCGCGCACCAATTTTTTCAGGTTCTGCACACGGCATACGGGAACATGGTACAACGCCCCCGCCGACGTTTTGATGGCATCCGAAGAGATCTTGGCCGAGTTTTTATTCGGAATGACCACTGCGTGCACTCCCGCACATTCCGCACTCCGGACGATGGCCCCGAAATTCCGGACATCGGTGACCCTGTCCAAGATCAGCACAAAAGGCATCTCCCCTTTTGCTTCCGTTTCGTCCAGCACCTCCTCGATCTCGCGGTACGGGACCGGGGCGACCTCCGCCAGGACGCCCTGGTGGTTCCGGTCGGCAACCGGCCGGAACAATTCGTCCGGCACGTACTGGAAGGGTATCTCCCGCTCCTTCATCAAGGCGAACAGGGTGTGGAACAACTCCCCCCTGATCCCTTTTTTCAGCATTACTTTGTCGATCTCTTTTTCCTCCCGGATCGCCTCTATTACGGCCCGGATGCCGAAAATATATTCCTGTTTGTATTTTGCCATAATGCGCTATTTTTTTACCTCTTCCCATTGCAACTGCGCCGCTTCCCACTCCGCCAACAGCCGTTCCTGCTCCTCCTTCTGTTCGTGGTACCGCAGGTAGAGTTCTTCGTCCCCCTCCCCGGCCGCGAGCATCTCGACGGTCTGTTCGATCTCTTTCTCGATCCGGGCGATCTCCTGTTCCGCCCGCTCTACCCGTTGCTCCGCTTTCCGGATCTCCCGGCTCAATTGTTTCTGCTCCTCGTACGAAAGGCGGCTCTCCGTTTTTGACGACTCCCGGAGAGGCTCCGGTTGTGCTCCCCTTTTTTTCCACTGCTCGTATTCGGTGAAACAGGCTACTTTCCGGGCGGCCAAAAATTCGTCGATCCCACCCAGGTGTTCTTTGACCTTCCGGCCGGCAAATTCGTACACTTTTTCCGCCAGCCCGGTTAAAAAGGCGCGGTCGTGCGAAACGACGATGACTGTTCCTTCAAAATTCCGCAGGGCATCTTTTAAAATGTCCTTTGTCCGCATGTCCAAATGGTTGGTCGGCTCATCGAGTATCAACACGTTGTATGGCTCCAGCAACAGCCTGACCATGGCCAGCCGGGTCCGTTCCCCCCCCGACAGCACCGACACGCGCTTCTCTGCGTCTTCGCCCGAAAAGAGGAAAGCTCCCAGCAGATCCCGGATCTTTTTCCGGATCTCTCCCACCGCCACCCGGTCTACCGTCTCCAAAACGCTCAGAGAGGGATCCAGCAAATCGGCCTGGTTTTGCGCAAAATAGCCAATGTGTACGTTATGTCCTGTTTTGAGGCTTCCTTCGTAGGATATTTCGTTCATGATCATCTTGACCAGCGTCGATTTTCCTTCGCCGTTCTTCCCCACAAAAGCCACTTTCTCTCCCCGGAGGATGTCGATATCCACTTCGTCCAGCACCTTTAAAGAGCCGTAGGATTTGTGCAGGCCGCGTCCCCCCACGACGATCTCGCCGGAGCGGACGGCGGGCTGGAAACGGATGTGGATGCGCGACGCCTCCTCCTGCTCCACTTCGATCCGCTCTATTTTGTCCAATTGTTTGATCCGGGACTGCACCTGGACGGCTTTGGTTGCTTTGTAGCGGAAACGTTCGATAAAGTCTTCCGTATCTTTGATCTGTTTCTGCTGGTTCTCGTAGGCCCGCAATTGCTGCTCCATCCGCTCTTTCCGCAACTCCGTGAAACGGGTGTACGAAACTTTGTAGTCGTATATTTTTCCCAACGATATTTCGATGGTGCGGGTGGTGACATTGTCCAAAAAAGCCCGGTCGTGCGAAACCAGCACCACCGCTCCCGGGTATCCTTGCAGGAAGGATTCCAGCCAGGAGATGGATTCGATATCCAGGTGGTTGGTCGGTTCGTCCAATAAAAAGATATCCGGTTTCGCCAGCAGGATCTTGGCCAGCTCGATACGCATGCGCCAACCGCCGCTGAACTCTTCGCATTTCCGTTCCAGATCGGCCCGGGTAAACCCCAGTCCTTTCAACACCACCTCCACCTCCGCCGTGATGTTCCCTTCTCCCCGCATCGACAATTGCTCGTTCTTTTCCGTGATCCGTTCCAGAAGGCGGCTGTATGCTTCCGATTCGTAATCCTCCCGCTCCGCCAGCTCGGCGTTCATCCGTTCCACCTCTTCCCGCAGGGCAAAGAGTTCTGCAAAGGCTTTTTCCGCCTCTTTCCGGACGGTGTTCCCGTCTTTGTAGAGCATGGTCTGGGGCAAGTAACCGATCCGCAAGCCGGCGACCGAGGAGATCTCCCCTTCCGACGGTTTTTGCAAACCGGCCAGCATTTTCAAGAGCGTGGATTTACCGGCGCCGTTTTTACCCGTCAAGCCGATCCGATCTTTTTTGTTGATCAGGAAGGAAACGGCGTCCAACAGATAAAAATCACCGAAAATAACACTTACGCGATTTATTGAGATCATAACCGGATTTGCTTTTGAAGTGCCGCGCGAAGATACAACAAACCTGCCGTTTGTCATGTTTTTTATCTGAAAATTACTGCTATATTTGCAAAATGCAGAATATTCATTATTTAAAACACATATCATTATGCCTAAAGGAGTATACAAATTACCGCACGTGACCAACGAGCCTGTTAAAAGCTACGCCCCGGGTTCTCCCGAACGGAAAGAGTTGAAAGCCAAATTGGCCGAAGTAAAGAAGAGTGTGGTCGACATCCCGATGATCATCGGCGGAAAAGAGGTGCGAACCGGCAAACTGATGGAGATCCGTCCCCCGCACGAGCACAAACACCTGTTGGGGCACTACCACCAGGGAGACGCCACACACGTGCAAATGGCCGTAGAGGCCGCCCTGAAGGCCAAACCGGCCTGGGAAAAAATGCATTGGGAGAGCCGGGCCGCCATTTTCCTGAAAGCGGCGGAGTTGATCGCCGGACCGTACCGGCAGCAGATGAATGCTGTAACCATGCTGGGGCAATCTAAAAACGCCTTTCAGGCAGAGATCGATTGTGTGTGCGAATTGGCGGACTTCTACCGTTTCAATGTTAAGAACATGTATGAGATCTACGGGATGCAGCCCAATTCGGCTCCCGGCATCTGGAACCGCCAGGTGTGGCGCCCGCTGGAGGGATTTGTTTTTGCCCTGACCCCGTTTAATTTTACCTCCATCGCCGGCAACCTGCCGGGCGCTCCGGCGCTGATGGGCAATGTGTGTGTGTGGAAGCCCTCTAAAACCGCTGTTTACTCCGCGCACCTCATTATGCAGATCCTGCAGGAGGCCGGATTGCCCGACGGGGTTATCAATTTGGTGTACTGTTCGGGGCCGGCGGCCTCCGAGGTGCTGCTGAAAAGCAAGGAGTTCGCAGGCATTCATTTCACCGGTTCCACGGGCGTGTTCAACAGTATATGGGGCAACATCGTACAGAATATCGGCAACTACCGCACTTATCCGCGTATTGTCGGTGAAACCGGGGGAAAAGATTACATTTTTGCCGACCCGACCGCCCCGGCTAAACAGGTGGCGACGGCGATGGTGCGCGGAGCCTTCGAGTATCAGGGGCAGAAATGTTCCGCGGCTTCCCGCGCTTACATTCCTTCCAATCTGTGGCCGGATGTGTTGAAGTTTGTGGAAGCGGATATGAAAGCCATTAAAGTGGGCGGTGTGGAGAATTTTACCCATTTTGTGAATGCAGTGATCGACGAGGAGTCTTTTGACAAGCTCGCCCGGGCGATCGACCAAGCCAATGCTTCACCGGATGCCGAAGTGGTGCTGGGGGGAAAATACGACAAGTCGGAGGGGTATTTTATCCATCCGACGGTTATTTTGGCCAAGAAGCCGGACTATGCCACCATGTTGGAGGAGTTGTTCGGGCCGGTACTGACTGTGTATGTTTACGACGAAAACAAGGTAGACGAAACGCTGGATGTGTTGGATAAAAGTTCGACGTATGCCTTGACGGGGGCGATCTTCTCGCAAGACCGGGCGAAAATTGAACGGATGACGGAGCGCCTGACGCATACCGCCGGGAATTTCTACATCAACGACAAACCGACCGGCGCTGTTGTAGACCAGCAGCCCTTTGGCGGCGGACGCGCCTCCGGCACCAACGACAAGGCCGGTTCCGTTATCAACCTGTTGCGCTGGGTATCTCCCCAAACCATCAAGGAGACTTTTGTACCGGCTACCAATTATATGTATCCGAATTTTTTAGAGGAGTAAAAGCCGGAGCCGGAGAGAAGAAGGTGTCCCAAAAGCGGATACCTTCTTTTTTTCTGTTTTTCTTTTCTGTATGGGATCGGGGTTTATGAGGGTGTCGGAGAGGGCTTCGCAACGGGAAGAGGCGTAGCCGCTTTTGTTGTGAATGGCATAGATCTGTACCTGTATTTTTTCCGGAACACAATATAATCTTGAAATTTAAGAAACAGGGTCTTATAGGTATCAGGTTTCTCAAGCAATTTACGGTCATATTCGATTATAAAGAAGATAAGATCTATCTAAAGCAGAATGATTAAAGCTGACCGTTGGTTTCAGCCACTTGAAAGAGAGGAAAAGTAGCGGGAAATTTTTGAGAGGTTGCCCTGCTATGCTGGCTTGCAAAGAGACAAAATTCATGTTATATTTGCGAGGATGAAACGCGCCTGTTACCTGATCCTGTTTTTGTTGTTTTCGCTGTTTTCGGCCGAAAGGGCGTTTGCCGTTGAGAACGCGCAGCAGCAACAGGCCGAATGGACGGAAGACCGGGAAGATATGGACCGACTGGCGGCCATCCTGACGGCCAACCGGGTGGCGGATATTTCGTTGCAGCAGAACAATCCGTTCGGAAATCAGCAGCAATGCCGAAGATATCCTGTTTCCACGCCCTCTTTTTTTAAGGAAGCGGTGCGGTGGAGTTCGTTTCCGGTGGTTCCGGAGGGGAAAAATTCCGTCTGCCGGGATTACAGCCGCTACCTGACACAAAAAAAGGAGGCGGGCTATTACATTTACGCTTTGCGGAAAATCATCATTTAGCGGATAGATACATCCCCGTTTTTCAACTGACTTTCTGTATTTATTTCTCCGGCTATTCCCTGAAAGAGAAGCCGGGATCATTCACATTATGTATCTATCATGGAAAAATATAAAACTCTTATCGAAAATATTGAACAGGCGACCCGCCAGGAAGTGGTGAAAAAGAACAGTATTTCCCTGCTGGCGCTTGTGTTGTTTGGGATCGGCGTTCTCTGTTTTTTGGGCGCCAAATCTATCGGGGATCCGAATTCTGCCCTTCCTACTTTTTTGTATACGCTGGCTGTCTGCCTGTTGCTTGTCAGCATTGTCAAATTTTTTATGGGGAACAAGGTGTATGTGTTCCGGCCTTCCGGCAGCAAATTGAAAAAGGAGACCCTTTATTTTGACGCCAGGGATCGCCAGCCGCTGTTTAACAGCATCGAAGAGAAGCAGTTCGACACGTTAAAACGGATTAAACGCCTGGAAAACACCGGTATCCGGTTGGATGTACTGTATGCCGGGAAGCGGGAATTTGCAGCGGTTCAACTGCTGGAATATGTCCCCTATACCTACGAAACGGCTACGCCTGTGATTTGTTATTACGGCGAAGATGCCCGGAAATTCATAGAGAACCTGCACGCTGACTGAGGGGCGGTTTGTTTGTGAGAAATATCTGCCCGTTTTTTTGGTAATCGCAATAAGTATGAGTATTTTCGGGAGCGAAAAATAGCAAAGTATTCATTATTAATTTTTGATTATGACACCAACTCATATTGAACACATTGGTATTGCGGTAACCAGCCTGGAAGAAGCGATCCCTTTTTACGAAAAAGTACTGGGCCTGAAGTGCTATGCCATAGAGGAAGTAAAAGACCAGAAAGTGAAAACGGCCTTCTTTCAGGTAGGGCAGACAAAAATCGAATTGCTGGAATCGACGGATCCGGAAGGGCCGATCGGGAAGTTCGTGGAAAAGAACGGCGGCGGGATACACCACCTTGCATTCGCGGTGGAAGATGTAGCCCAGGCGTTGAAAGAGGCGGAAGAGGCCGGCTGCCAACTGATCGACAAAACTCCCCGGAACGGGGCGGAAGGGTTGAAAATCGGTTTTTTGCATCCGAAATCGACCAACCGGGTCCTAACCGAAATTTGCGGAAAAAAATAAACTTTTTTATATGATGACAAACCAGGATAAATTGAAAAAGCTGATCGACCTGCGTGTGGAAGCCAAGTCAGGCGGCGGCGAAAAAAGGATCGAGGCCCAGCACAAAAAGGGAAAGCAGACGGCCCGCGAACGGATTGAAATGCTGTTGGACGACGGTAGTTTTGAGGAGTTTGACATGTTTGTCACCCACCGTTGCACCAATTTCGGCATGGAAAAAGCCAAATTTTTGGGCGACGGCGTGGTGACCGGACAGGGAACCATCGACGGCCGTCTGGTGTTTGTGTTCGCACAGGATTTTACCGTATTCGGAGGCGCGCTGTCCGAAACGCTGGCGCAGAAGATCTGCAAAGTGATGGACAAAGCCATGACGGTGGGAGCTCCCGTGATCGGCCTGAACGATTCCGGCGGCGCCCGGATCCAGGAGGGGGTTACCTCGTTAGCGGGGTATGCGGAGATCTTCCAGCGCAACATCATGGCCTCCGGGGTGATCCCCCAGATCTCGGCCATATTCGGCCCCTGTGCAGGCGGAGCGGTCTACTCCCCCGCCCTGACCGACTTTATCCTGATGACGGAGGAGACCTCTTACATGTTCGTGACCGGCCCGAAAGTGGTCAAAACCGTTACCGGTGAAGATATCAGTACGGAAGACTTGGGCGGCGCCGGCGTGCACTCGTCCAAATCCGGCGTGGCGCATTTCCGGGTGGAAAACGAGGAGGAAGGGATCATGATCATCCGGAAACTGCTTTCTTACCTGCCTTCCAACAATTTGGAAGATGCTCCGATGCTTGATTGCACGGATCCCATCGACCGGTTGGAAAACGACCTGAACGCGATCATCCCGGACAACCCGAACCAGCCGTACGACATGCTGGCGGTGATCGAATCGGTGGTGGACAACAGGGAGTTCCTGGAAGTGCACCGCCACTTTGCCAAAAACATCATTGTGGGGTTCTGCCGCATGGGCGGTATGCCGGTGGGCGTGATCGCCAACCAGCCTAATTTCCTGGCCGGGGTGCTGGACATTCAGGCTTCCCGCAAGGCAGCCCGGTTTGTGCGGTTCTGCGATTGTTTCAACATTCCGATCCTGACGCTGGTGGATGTACCGGGATTCCTGCCGGGCAGCGGCCAGGAGTACGGCGGCATCATCATCCACGGGGCGAAATTGCTCTTTGCCTTCGGAGAAGCCACTGTGCCCAAGGTAACGGTGACCCTGCGCAAGTCTTATGGTGGAGCGCACGACGTTATGTCCTGCAAGCAGTTGCGGGGCGATTTCAACTACGCCTGGCCATCGGCACAAATTGCCGTGATGGGGGCGCAGGGAGCCATCGAAGTGCTGAACGGCAAGGAGTTGGCTGCTATCACCGATGAAGCGGAGCGGAATAAATGCGTACAGGAAAAAATCGCCGAGTACGACGAAACGTTTGCCAATCCGTATCAGGCGGCTGCATACGGTTACATCGACGATGTGATCGAACCGCGCAATACCCGTTTCCGCGTCATCCGGGCGTTTGAGAGCCTGCGGACCAAGAAAGTGGTAAATCCGCTCAAGAAACACAGTAACATACCTTTATAATCCGGAACGATGATGAGTTTGATACTATTGTTGACGGATCGGGCTGCAGACCTGGGGGGATACATGATCTCTATTGTCAGTATTGTGGTGGTGTTCGTATCCATGGCTATCCTGATCTTTATTTTTCAGTCGATCCCGCGCTTGTTGCACCTGAATATCCGGAAGAGGTTGAAAAAGGCGGGCATCGTGGCTGCGGATGAAAAACCGAAAGTTGCTTTGGATGTGAATGTCCATGCGGCGATCGCCATGGGGTTGCATCTCTATTTTGAAGAGCAGCATGACGAGGAGAGCCGTGTGATCACCATACACAACGCCCCCAAACAGTATTCTCCCTGGAGTTCCAAGATCTACGGCGTTCTGAACCAGCCGGTAAAAAAATAAAAGAAACTATGAAGCATTACAAATTTAAAATAAACGGCCAGACTTACGAAGTAGAAGTCGGTGTATTTGACGGCCAGACAGCCACTGTTCATGTAAACGGCACTCCCCACCAGGTGGAAGTACACGGAGAGGAGAAGAAGATGGCGACCAAAACCCCTATACTGGCCAGGAAGCCGGTTGTAAACAAACCCGGCGAAGGTCTCATCACCAAGACGGAGAGCAGCGGCGCTTACAAAGTTATCTCCCCGCTGCCGGGAACGATCTTTAAGATGAAAGTTTCCGTAGGCGATACGGTGAAAGCCGGCGATACTGTGCTGATCATGGAAGCCATGAAAATGGAAAACAACATTGTGACCGAAAAAGGCGGTACGGTGGCGGTATTGAAAGTAAAAGAGGGGGATGCGGTGCTGCAGGGGGATGTTTTAATGGAACTGGCATAATCGGGTGAATATGAAAAAAGGAATACTCATTACACTCTCCCTGTTGTTGGCGTTTCTCAGCGGATTCCGGTGCGAAGCTGCGGGCAGCGGGGGGCAGGAAGCGACCCTGATCCACGGGAAATGGGTCAACAAGGCCGGCGGCTACATCCCGAATGCCATGGGAGTGGGCGACAACCGGGTGGAACGCTATAAAACCTATAATTTTGAAGCGGACGGCTCCTTTACCTTAGACTCGTTGAAGCAGCGGTATTCCGGTACCTGGGAACTGCAAGGAAATACGCTGATCCTGACATTTAAGCCGAGAACCGTGACACAGTTCTCTAAAAATCTGGATCCCAACTCTTCCGGTTCGGGGTATGCGACAACGGACATGCTGGTGGACCTGGGAGTCCGTACCGGAACCCTCTCCGGAGACCTGTTGAAGTTTCCCGGTGTAGACCAGGATGCGAAACACCACGCCGACGCTGTGGCCGGGATGATGAATTTCTGGGAGTTCACCGGTTTTGCGAATACTACCTCCGGCAACCTGATCATGATCCTGGTGGCCTTGGGATTTATCTGGCTGGCCATCCGGTTCGATTATGAACCCCTGCTGCTGATCCCGATCGGTATCGGTATCATCATCGGGAACATTCCGTTTTACATGGCGGAAGGTTTTAATTTGGGACTGGGTATTTACGAGCCGGGGTCTGTGTTTAATATTTTGTACCAGGGAGTGGTGCAGGGGTGGTATCCGCCGCTGATCTTTTTAGGGATCGGCGCCATGACGGATTTCTCTTCGCTGATCT
>JAISVB010000010.1 GCA_031271755.1 Culturomica sp. | reverse complement strand
AACGGTTCTTTGACATACTACCGGAGCGTATTCACCTACGCACAGGAGTCTCCTTCCGCAGCGGAAGTGTTGCAGTACGTGATCCATCCGGAAGGCTTTGTGTGGAACCAAAACGGAACATTCGTCTACAAGTACTTCAAGCGGGATCACCTGGGCAGTACACGGGTGCTGCTGGCGGCCGAGAACGGGGTCTTGACGGAAGATATTTATAAAATCATTTCCTCCTCTTTTTTGAAAATGACAAATAAGGAACGATTGAAAATATTAAATGAACTTTCGATGTAAAACAAGTGGACGTACATTTGTAATGTGTGTCTTAGAGGAATATCATCTTTGTTAAATTCTAATAATATGCAACAATGAGAAAAATATTAGTAATCACTTTGACATTTTTGGCACTGACAGTTTACGGACAAAACAAGTACAATTATGTTCACTTCAACAAACTGACAGAAGTAGTCGGAACTGAATATGTAATTGCTTCAGTTGAAAATTTTGGTAAAATACATAAAACAAAAAGTAAATACATTTTGTTTGTAAATACAAAAACTAACGAAACAAAACAAGTTGATTTTTCAAATGATTCCAATATCAGAAAAATGGAACAAATAAGAATTGACAGTTTAGGAATAAATATAATCCTTGTTATAGCAAATACTGTTGATTTAGATGGTAAAAAAGGTATTGACTGGAACGCCCCGACACAAATTATAGTCTTATCGTCAGATGGCAAAGAAAAAAAGCAACTGACAGAAAGCAAATTTTTCGTGCGAACTTGGGCAGTTAATCAGTTGACTGGTACAATCGTTGTAACAGGACATTACGACACAAATAACAATGACAAATACGAAAAAACTGATGAAAATGAAATTCACGTTTACGACTTGAAAACATTAAAATTGTTGAGCAAGATATAAAACACTGGTTTAGAATTATTGCTGTATCTTTAGCAATAAAACCGTAATATTCATCCGAAGTGTTGGAGATACACAATAAAAATTAAAACAAAAATCAGATGTTTAAAGCAATATACCTTAGAATGAGTGTCATATTGATGGCTGCAATTTTTGTATTATCAGGTTGCGCTTCCATTGTCAGTAAAAGCGTTTACCCTCTTTCAATCAACAGTCATCCGAGTAATGTCGCCATTATGATTACGGATAAGAAAGGGAAAGAGATATTTAGGGGTAACACTCCGGTTACCGTTGTATTAAATGCCGGTAGCGGCTATTTCTCCAGGGCCGAATATCAAGTCAAATTTTCAAGTCCGGGTTTTGACGAAAAAATAGTACCGGTTACCTTTAAAATAGACGGCTGGTATTTTGGGAACATATTTTTTGGAGGTTTAATCGGTATGTTAATTATTGATCCGGCCACAGGCGCTATGTGGAAACTGGATTCGGAATTTCTGAACATCACTTTAAATCCATCCATCGCTTCCACTGCCACGGGATTGAAAATTCTGGATATTCACGAAATTCCGCAGGATTGGAAAGCACACCTGGTGAAATTATAGATCCGGCTATTAAAATATCGTTTTTTGATACATTGGTTTGCACAAAAACTAAAGACAGAGATATTAATAATATACAGTCGTCCCTTAAAATCGTATGTAGCTGCTGCAAAAATAGTAAATCCGCCGGAAGATAAGCCCGAATCTACAGATCACTCATCGAAAGAGTTTTATAGTTTACTTTATAATCGCTCAACTCTCCGGTAGCCTCCATAAAATCGTTTTAGAAATCAAACCATATACGGAAATATTACGTTTTTTTAATTAAACTGCTGAATAATAGCCTGTTTCCGATATTATCTTTGTATACGTTATCAGGTGCGCGTGTGTGTGATGCGTGGCGGAAAGCGATTTCCGCGTGTAAGGTGTAAAAGGTATGTGCAAAAACAAGTGGTGGCAAAAAGCCCGGTGGCGGGCTTTCTGTGTGACGGCAGTTTTTTTACTGAGCGGCGGAGTACCGTTCGCTTACGGAGCCGGTACGGAAACAGGAGCATACAGCGAACTGTACGGTTTGCTCCGGGTAACAGAAGCGGATTACGCCTCTTCGGATGTGACCTACATGCTCCAGGACGGGGAACAATCGAAAACCCTCTTCAACAAAAAAGAGCGGAGCTTCCGGGTCAATCGTCCCCTGCAGATCAGTATCGACAAAAAGGGTGCATTGCTGGTACGGTTTTATTCACCGCGCCCCATCCGCGACGTGGTTGTCTGGGCGCGCCTGCCGGAAATGCGGGAAAGTTTTCGCTTAGCGGGATTCAAAGAGATCCGGCCGTTTGCAGAGATCCGGAAACAGTTGCCCGATTTAAAACGGGAAAAAGAGTTTGTGACCCGTTCCGGGCAGGTCGTGCGCCTGAAAGTGAACCCGCGGGATCTCTATGCAAAATTGGAACTGGAAATTGCATGCGACGATCCGTATTACAAACAACTCACCTCCTCCCTGTGCAACTGGGAGATCACCTTCGGGGATTTCCGGGGAGAAAACTGGACGCCGTTGCTGCCGGCTCACGCCCGGGAAGCGGTGGCGATCGCCCTGAACATCTCCGTCATGTTCTCGTCCGGCGAGTTCCGGAATGAACTGGAAAAATACCGGGGTCGCCTCTTTTCCGACAACCGGGGAACCGTTGTGCAGACAGACCGACTGTTGAAAAGAGTCTATACCCTGAAGACCTTGAACTACGGGCGCGTCGTCGGGGTCAACGGGATGGCCGCTCCCGGAGGAGCCGTTTTCGGATTCAACGAATGGTGCTACCTCAGTCACTACGCGGACGATCAGAACAAGGCCCATACCATCTTTCACGAATTTGCCCACACCCTCGGTTTCACCCACGAAGGGAACATGACCTACATAAACAGCTTCGGCAGAGGGTGGGTCGCTTTGTGCGAAGACATCTACACCCGCATGAGCTTAGAAAAGAAGCTGCCGGTCTACTCCTGTCATTTTCTGAATACGCGGCAGGCAAACCTGCAAAGTTGACAAATTTCAGTTATCTTTGCGGGTTGGAAATCAATAGATACGCGCATGTTTAAGAGGTACAAAAAGTTTTTTTGTGTTTTCTGGATCCTATTTGTGTCCGGAATGATTTGTACAGTCCTGTTTTTTTGGTTGATAGCGCAGGGAAAGTTAGGATTTATGCCCACTTTCGAGGAGTTGGAAAATCCCAACAACCGGTTCGCATCCGAGATCTATTTTGAAGACGGCGTAATGATTAGCCGCTACTACCAGGGAAGTGAAAACCGCCGCTACACCGAATACAAAGAGATCCCCGAATCGGTCAAAGACGCGCTCATAGCCACGGAAGACATCCGTTTTTACGACCACAGCGGCATCGACGCCATCGGATTGTTCCGGGTGCTGAAAGGATTGCTGACCGGCAACACCTCCTCCGGCGGTGGGAGCACCATCACCCAGCAATTGGCCAAAATGCTCTTTCCGCGCGATCCCGATCAGAACATACTGCAACTGACCATGCGGAAATTCCGGGAATGGGTCATCGCCGTGCGTTTAGAAAAAAGCTACACGAAAGAAGAGATCATGACCATGTATCTCAACAAATTCGACTTTCTCAACTTAGCCGTCGGCATCAACTCCGCCGCAGAGATCTACTTCCGGAAATCCTTAGACTCGCTGCGGATCGAAGAGGCGGCCATGCTCATCGGCATGGCGAAAAACCCCCACCTCTACAATCCGGTCCGGAGGCCGGAAAATGCGGAAACCCGGCGCAACGTGGTGCTGGGGCAAATGCTCAAATACGACATGATCACGCCGGCAGAGTGCGATTCGCTGAAAATGCTGCCATTGGGCATCAACTTTAAGCGGGAAGACCACAAAGAGGGACGGGCGACCTATTTCCGGGAGCACTTGCGCATCTACCTGACGGCCAACAAACCGAATCCCCGCAACTACCGCTGGAACAAAGAGCAGTACATACAGGATTCCATTGCCTGGGAACAAGACCCGCTCTACGGGTGGTGCCGGAAAAACACCAAACCGGACGGCACCCCGTACGACCTGTATGCCGACGGCCTGAAAATACACACCGCGCTTAACTCCCGGATGCAACAATATGCCGAAGAGGCGGTGACGGAACATCTGGGCAAAGAATTACAGCCTCTTTTCGCCAAAGAACGGGTGGAGAAACGCAATCCGCCTTTCTCCAACGACCTGAGCGACGAAGAAGTTAAAGACATTCTGGAACGGACCATTCTTCGCTCCGAAAGGTACCGGCAAATGAAGGAGGCCGGAGCATCTGCGGCGGACATCCGCAAATCGTTCGATCAACCGGTCGAAATGCAATTGTTCACCTGGCAGGGCGTACGGGACACGGTACTCACACCGTTGGATTCGTTGAAACACTACAAATCGTTTTTCCGGGCGGGATTTATGGTCATGGAGCCGCAAACCGGCTATGTGAAAGCTTATGTGGGAGGCCCCGATTACCGCTACTTCATGTACGACATGGTCAGCGTGGGAAAGCGGCAGATCGGTTCCACCATCAAGCCCATTTTGTATACGCTGGCGATGCAGGAGGGGCTCGGGCCTTGCGACAAAGTGCCTAACATCCCCCAGACCTTTATCCTGCCGGACGGCAAAGCGTGGACGCCCCGCGGGGGAACCCGGCGGGTAGGGGAGATGGTGACCCTGCGGTGGGGCTTGGCCAATTCTGAAAACAACATCTCCGGCTGGGTGCTGAAACAATTTACACCGCAGGCCGTCGCCCAGATGGCCCATAAAATGGGTATACACAGCTTTATCGATCCGGTGCCCTCCGTATTCCTGGGAACGGCCGAAATCTCCGTCAGGGAGATGACGGCTGCTTATTCCATCTACGCCAACAAAGGGGTGTACAGCAAACCGGTATTGGTTACCCGCATCGAAGACCGGTACGGGAACGTACTGAATCGCTTCCAGACGGAAAGCCGCGAAGTGATCACGGC
Organism: Culturomica sp.; assembly: GCA_031271755.1. Lineage (GTDB taxonomy): Bacteria > Bacteroidota > Bacteroidia > Bacteroidales > Marinifilaceae > UBA944. Next base: position 36,300 of record JAISVB010000010.1, on the reverse strand, counting down.
GCAGACCGCCTACCTCATGTGCAACCTGCTGGAAGGGGTGGTGACTTCCGGGACCGGAGCCCGCTTGCGGGGACGCTACGGGCTGCTGAACCCCATGGGGGGAAAAACCGGTACGACACAGGAACATGCCGACGGCTGGTTTATGGCGGTGACGCCCGATCTGGTCGGCGGGGTGTGGGTCGGTGCGGAGGATCGTTCCATCCACTTCCAGGATCTCAGAAGCGGACAGGGCGCCAACATGGCCCTGCCCATCTGGGGGCTCTTCATGACAAAAGTACTCAAAGACCCGCGAGTGAAATTTGCCGCCCGTCCTTTTGAACGTCCCTCCGGCATGCAGGAAAACCTCAATTGCGAGGAGGATATGGCGGACGATACCTTTTACGAAGGACAGGAAATCAACCGCGAAGCCGACGAACAATTCTACTAACCCCCTTTGATAATGCGATGAAGACAAAAACCATATACGTTTGCCAGAATTGCGGGGCCAAAGAGGCAAAGTGGGTGGGACGTTGCTCCACCTGCGGGGAGTGGAACAGCTTCGAAGAGGAGGTAGAGGTCAGGGGAAAGAAAGAAGCGTCCGGGGCAGTGGGGCAGGCAACGCCCAAACCCTTTCGCTTATCCGAAATAAAAACGAATGCGGATGCCCGGCAGGACACCGGCGACAACGAACTGAACCGGGTGCTGGGAGGCGGGTTGGTGCCCGGCTCCATGATCCTGTTGGGAGGAGAGCCGGGAATCGGCAAATCGACCTTAGTCTTGCAATTCGCCCTGCAAAACCGGTGCGGTAAAGTACTCTATGTTTCCGGAGAGGAGAGCATCGCCCAGATCAAAATGCGCGCCGCCCGCTTGGAAAGCGAAAACGACGACTGTCTGTTCCTATCCGGCAACTCGCTGGAAATTGTATTGGAACAGGCCCGGCTCATAGAACCCTCGGTGCTCATCATAGACTCCATTCAAACCTTAGCCACCGACACCATCGATTCCATACCGGGCAGCCTCTCGCAAATCCGGGAGTGCACCAACGCCCTGCTGCGGTTTTCCAAAGAGAACACCATCTCCACCATCCTCATCGGCCACATCACCAAAGACGGGCAACTGGCCGGCCCCAAAATACTGGAGCACATGGTGGACACCGTCCTGCACTTTGAAGGGGACCAGCACTACATGTACCGCATCCTGCGTTCCATGAAAAACCGCTTTGGCTCCACCTCCGAGATCGGCATTTACGAGATGATGCAAACCGGCTTGCGGCAGGTGAGCAACCCGTCGGAACTGCTGCTCTCCAACCACGGACAGGGATTGAGCGGCATGGCTGTTTCCGCCACCCTGGAAGGGATCCGCCCCATCCTGCAGGAAGTGCAGGCCCTGGTTTCCACAGCCGCCTACGGGGTTCCCCAGCGCTCCGCCACCGGATTCGATTCCCGCCGCCTCAACATGCTGCTGGCCGTATTGGAGAAACGGGTGGGGTTTCGCTTGGCCGCCAAAGATGTCTTTTTAAACATCGCCGGAGGCATCAAAGTCAGCGATCCGGCTTTGGATCTGGCCGTTGTTATGGCGGTTTTATCTTCCAACATCGACGCTCCCCTGCCCCAGAACGCGGCGTTTGCGGGAGAGGTCGGACTGTCCGGAGAGATCCGCGCGGTGAGCCGGATCGACCAGCGCATCTCCGAAGCCGAAAAATTGGGCTTCGGGAAAATTTACGTCCCGGCCGGCAACCGGAAAGGCCTGGCCAAAAAAACACCGGCCATCACGGTCTGTTTCGTATCGAAAGTATCGGATATTTGCCGGGAGCTTTTCGGAGGATAACGCCCGGTTTCCCAAAATTTCCGTACCTTCGCCGAAAATTTTACGATGGACAAGGAACACTTGGTTACCTGGAACTACTGCCACATCCTGGGAGCAAATTTCCTGCTATACTTCGGTTTTTACCTGCTGATGCCGGTATTGCCCTTTTACCTCACCGAAATCTTCCGGACAGGCCATGCAGTAGTCGGGGTGGTACTCTCCTGTTACACGGTAGCGGCATTGACCATTCGCCCCTTCTCCGGTTACCTGATCGATACTTTTGCCCGCAAGCCCCTCTATTTGCTGGCTTTTTTTGTATTTACCACGATCTTTGCCGGTTACCTGCTGGCCGGTACATTGCTCATCTTTACCCTGTTCCGGGTGGTGCACGGCCTCTCGTTCGGGATGGTAACCGTGGCGGGGAACACCATTGTGATCGACGTCATGCCCTCCTCCCGCCGGGGAGAGGGGTTGGGATACTACGGACTGTCCAACAACATCGCCATGGCGGTCGGGCCTATGGCCGGCCTCTTCCTGCACGATTTTTACTCGTTTAATACCATCTTTCTCACAGCCCTTGTTTCGTGCACGGCCGGTTTCCTGCTGGCCGTGCTGGTACGTACACCTGTCAAAGCCCCCGTAAAACGGGAACCGGTTTCTTTAGACCGCTTTATCCTGCTAAAAGGATTGCTGCCCGGTTTCGTCCTCCTGCTTCTATCCGTTCCGTACGGCATGACCACCACCTACATTGCCATGTACGCCAAATCCATCGGGATAGGCGGCAGCATCGGCCTCTTTTTTACACTGATGGCGGTCGGAATGGCCATCTCCCGGCTTTTTTCCGGCAGGCAGGTGGACAAAGGGAAGATCACACAGGTGATTACCCTGGGAATGATCGTCGTCTGCATCTGTTTTTTTGTCCTGTCGGCCTGTACCCGGCTGATGGCGTGGGATCCGGCCATGGGGACTTCGCTGTTTTTCGGACTGGCGCTCTTTCTGGGCATCGGCTTCGGAACGATGTTTCCGGCCTTCAACACTATGTTTGTCAATCTGGCTCCCAACAGCCAGCGGGGAACGGCGACCTCCACCTACCTGACCTCCTGGGATGTCGGGATCGGGCTGGGCCTCACGCTGGGCGGATACATCGCCGAACGGAGCAGTTTTCAGAACGCCTTCCTCTCCGGCGCTTTTCTGACAGTCATCTCCCTGTTTGTTTTTGTGCTCCGCGTAACCCCCTATTTCCACAAAAACAAACTGTGCTAATTACTCCAACACCCGGATCGAAACAGATCCGTGAGCCTGACTTCCGGCTCCGCCCAACGTGAGAATGGCATTCCGGAATTGAAGTCCGCTGCTGTGCAGGGCGCAACTGGCGTGTCCGGAGACATAGCCGGAACCTCCCCCTCCTCTGTGGTCGGCTGTCGCAGCCCAGGCAGCCCAATAACCGCCACCGCCGCCACCGCCGTCACCGCTTCGGTGCTGAGCCTGTCCTTGCTGGAAACCGCTTGTCTGGGTAGCCGTTTGGCCGGCATTGTTTGCTCCGCCGTCGACACCTCCCCCGTGAGCCCCTGTGGCGCCGCTTGCATTTCCTCCTCCTCCTGCACCCCCTGCCACCATGATCCGATTAGCCAGTGCAGTGCCGTTCGCCCGTATATCGGTGGCGCCGCCACCCCCTCCGGAAGCTCCTGAAGTTCCAGCGTTCCCTCCTCCGTTCCACCCTCCTCCGGTGTTCGTGGCGCCGGTAGCTCCCTGTCCCCCGACATAGATATTGAAAACCTGCAGATTCGTCAGGGTAATGGTTCCAGAGGCCAACCCTCCTATACCTCCGACATTTCCGTCGTTTCCGCCGCCGGCGCCCTTGCAGATGATCTCATAATCGCCCGGCACCAACTGCATGGTTTTTATGGCTCCCGAGTAAGCGAAATTGCGGTTTTGTTCGGAAACCACCTTGGTGTACACCTTGTCCGGGTAGGCTGCGCAGACGGCTCGGACGGTGATCAGGCTGCAAAATGTGGCGTTGAGGCCGCTGATTGTTCCGGTTTCTGCTCCGATGGCCAGCGTGCCGGTTATGCTGTTTTCAATGTCCCATTGCTGCTTATCCGGTCCGCCCCACAACCGGGCTACCCGGTACGTATCTCCCGACCAGGTAAGCCGTTCCTTTGCAGTAGTGAAGGGATCGACCGTCTTTCTTTCGCAACGAACCGTCAGCGTTTCGAAATGTTCGCATTTTCCGGCCAAAGTAATTTTCAATTCAAGGGTGTAGCGTCCGTTCGGCAGGTCGTCGGGATACTGTTTGTAATCTTCGGTTCTCGCATCCAGATGGGAAGAGGTGGCAGAAACCGAAGAAGGCAGTATTTTCCCGTTGTCCATACATCTCCAGTGAAAAGAGGCCGGCAGGAGAGTAGTGACAGTAAAACCTTCCGATTCCATGCAGGGGATCAGCAACTCTTCCTGCTTATTGAGACGGTATCCGCTTCCGATCAGCAGACCAACGGGAGCGCTTTCGCTCGTTCCGCTGGAAGTGGCCGTTTGGCGCTTGAAGTAGAGATACCGGATGGTATTGGGTGTAGTGTTTTGGGTCAGGTCGTTCAGGACCAAATCCCGTTGATACTCTCCCTCCATCAATTCCCAGTTGCTGTTGTCCGTACTTCGGTACCAGGTATATGTACTGGACAGATCCTCCTCCTGCCTGCTGTCCAGGATGCGGTATTCCCCCGGCCCGCAGATTGTATCATATACAACCTGGGAACCGGAAATTTTTCCGTTTTCAAGCCGGAGGGTAGTGGTAAAAGAGGCAGACACCGAATAGGCCAGCCGGAAGCTGACATCTTCCCGGCGTTCCCGGATATCAGAAAAACAGGAACCATCCATATACCTCCGGTCGCTGGTGCTCAACTCTTCTTTGGTTGAACGGAAGCTTCCTCCACGGATGCCGAAAGCGGCCACATCGGAGGGCCACTCTTTCGGGTCGATCGTAGAGCGGCCAAAGAGATCGAGCGTACCGCTGCCGTGGGTATTCCGGTTAAATTGCCTGCCCTCCGTTTCGGTGTTGTAGTAGATTTCCGCCAGATTCCCGCTCAGATCCTCCACACCCCAAAAACTGATCCCGTTTTGCATCCTGCCCTGCCTGCTCCGGGTAAAAGAGCCGCTTCGGACCGGCCCCAATTCCGCCTTTTCGGCAAGGGCGTTTCCAGAGGTGAAATATTCGGAAACCGTGCCGGGATCATTCAAACTTCCCGGAGCGGTGAACACATCCGTGTTCCAGGCATATTCTCCGTTTACGGGCGCAAAAGGCCAGGGCGGGCGGGACGCTTTTTCGTATTCCAATTCACCGGCCGGCCGCAGCCCGCACCAATCGGCATAAGCCAACATGTCGGCGATACTCAGAAAATTGCAGGCGATCGTATGCCCGTCGTCCCTTTGGTTGGGCAATTTCTCCGGGTTCAGATTACAGGCGAAAATAGCTGGCTCCCCGCTTTGAGGGATCCGGATCAGGACAATGTTGTTCCGGAATGCCGGAGTTTCTTCATTTCCGTATATAAAACTCCCCGGGGCGACGCCGTCTAACGCTCCCCCCAGTGTCCGGTCATATTGACTGCTCGCATCCAGCTTATTCAGAAAAGAGAGGTACTGCTCTTGGCTGATCTCGTATTTCATCAGGAAAAAGCCTTCATAGCCCGATGGATACTCCGTCGGTAACAGGTGGTTTTTACCGGCAATCAACACCGGGGCAGGCTCCTCCGGTAACAGTTCCTCTTCGGTCATGGCGATGTTGGCTATCCGGACGTCGGAATAGAAATGACTCCACTCCCGGTTCAAAGTGGGGATGTATATCCGGTAATAGCGGTAGCTGCCCGGCGCCGACACTTGTATGCTTTTTTGCACAGGATAGGAGATCCGGCTGCGGCTCCAGGCGTCTGGGCTTCCCCGCCACAAAGTGTCCCAGATCGTGGTGTTTGCCGAGCCGAGCAGGTACCACGTTCCTCCGGGAATGGCGCTGGTGTTCCACAAAGAGGATATCCCGAACCGGCGAACGGTCTTATTGCTCTTAAAGTCGACCTGCCACCAAGAGGGGACGGGGGTGTTGTACCAAGAGTTATTCGAATTTTGCGAGTTATTTGTCCGGTCGGCTGGTCCGGTGACGTTGCTTCCTCCCGAAGCGGAGAATGTATAACCGGACGTTGTGTTGATTAAGTCCCGGGAAGGAGAGATAACCCCGAATCCGGTTGTCCGGAAACTATTTTCGGAACTGCCGTCGCCCGCCACAAAGGGAGCAGGCGGAATATACACCATTTCAATCCCTTCAAAACTCAATGTAACCTTGCCGCTTTCAACAAGGGAAGCGGTGACCGTTTCGCCGTCCAACGCCCATTGGAAGCGTACCGTCGCTTCGGCCGTTCCGGAACGATTTTCGGAAGGGAATAGAAAAAGTCCGGCAGTACTCGGGAAACAGCCGAATCCGGCCGTGACCGCTTCGTGCCCGGTCGCTGCCGGCCGGATTGTGTACCATGCCGGCATACCTTCCACACGGTATTTCCCGAACAGGTACGCCCCGTCATAATTGTATTCGTTTTTCCAGGAATTGTCCCAAGCCACCGAGTATTCAATCGTAGCCACAGAGCCACTGACTCCCGTGATACGCGGCTGCCCGGTAATCCGCAGATTCGCCCCCGGCAGCGAAAGCACCAGAAAAATAGATATAATAAAACAAAAATATCTCATACATTCCTGCTACCGGTAATACACTTATTGCCTTCCCAAAAGAGGAATTTTGCATCTAAAATAACTATTTACTTTGGAATTTCCAAGAAATCATCTCATAATCAAAGAATAAACGTAAAATACGCTCTTTTAAAACGATATTTTATAGTAAATATTGGGGATACTGACAGCCGCCGATGTCTTTTCCATCTGTCCGGTGCGGTAGTTGTAGGCAAAACCGAAATACTCCTTGCTGCCTGTCAGATTGATCATCTGGGCGCCGAATTCGTGTGTTACGTTCGGTTTGTTGATCTTCCAGTTGATGGTGGCATGTGCCACAAAAACATCCGGATGCTGACGCCCCATCGGGCGCGTTTCATCCTCCAAAGGACGCTGTGCGGCCAGTGACGCCTCCTGGTCGATGGGCGTATAATAATTTCCTCCCATCAGGTTTACCCGCAAATTGACCCCCAAGATGTGCTGCTTGTTTTTTCCAAGCATCCACTCCTTTCCGCCCAACGCATTCACCAAAAAACGACGGTTGTAGCAAGTGTTCCGCCAGACGCCGTCGCCTCCGCGGTACCTGGAATCAAAAAGGGAAGCCGTAAACATATAATAATAGCCTTCCTTCAGGTAACGTTCAAGGGTCAGATCCACACCGTAGTTACGTCCTTTCCCGTCGTTTACCAATTGATCGGTCATGAAAAAATCGGTTTGATTAATGATGGAGTGGCCGCTCCCCGGCACGACCGGCACATTGTAAAGGGATTGGAAATAGGGCTCCACCCGGACATGGATGTTCTCCGATACCTGCCAGTCGTAACTCAGCACCACGTGGTACGCCTTCGTAAAATCAAGCTCTTTGTTCACCAGTCGATCCCCGGTCTGCGGTGTGGTCACAAAATAGTAATCCAGCCGTTCGTGCCGGCTGTGCATACCGGTCGCCAAAGCCAGCGAATGCCGCGGGGTTGCCTGCCAGCGGATACTGGCGCGGGGTTCCGCCGTCCAGTGCCGGTTCAGCGCAAAATACTGTGCATTCACCCCCAGCTCCGCCGTAATCCGTTCGTTAAACTGGTACGACGACTGGCTGAAAACCGACACCAGCAGGCTGCTTCCGTCCGTATCGGCAAAATTATCCATCGGCCCGCCGTATGGAAAATCGGGTACGATGTTGTAATTATCGTCGTACAGCAAACCGGTCAATGTAAAGCCCGTACGGTTGGTGTGGCGGGCGTTGAATTTGGTGTTCAGGTAAGATTGGAAGATGAGGTTGGTCGTTTTGTCCAACATATCCAGCGTTCGCTCCGGATTTTCGCCGTTGAGGTCAAAGCGGTCGAAAATGCTGTGATTCTTCGCGTAAGTAGCAGCCAGCGTCGATTTGAGATAACTGCTCTCACCTAAGAAAATTTTATGCCCCAGACCTGCCGCGCCCATGGATTGGCGGGCGGCCGATTCTTCCAAAGGACGGTATTCGTAATCGGTCGGATCATCCGGCAACGGCTGGTTGAACCGGTCGTTGGTGCCGATGCCCCACAACGAAAAGGTACCGGCTTTCCGGGTGGGAAGGTTGATTCTGAAAGAGAGATCCTGGTAACGCGCTCCGGCAACCTCCTCCAAACTGCCGCCGATCAGGTCGCCCGCCAGCGCCAGGGAGGAGTAGCGGTAATTAAACAGGTACGAACCCCGCCCTCCCTTTTTGAACGGCCCTTCGGAAGCAAACTCTATACCGAGCGTACCCAATTGCACCGTATGTTCATATCGTTGGTTATTGCCGTTGCGCAGCGCCATGTCGAACACGCCGGAGAGCGCATTGTTGTATTGCGCCGGGAAAGCGCCCGTAAAGAAATCCGAATTGCCCAGCACATGCGAACTGAATGCCGTCAGGATCCCCCCGCCGACGCTGCCGATCTCGGGGTAGTGGCTGGGGTTGGGGATCTCCACCTCCTCCAGTTTCCACTGCAGGGATTGCGGCGAATTGCCCCGGATGGCAATGCTGTTGCTGGTCACCTCGCCCGCCGCACCGGCAAACGAAGCAGCCAAACGGGCCGGATCGTCCAATCCGCCGGCATAGCGGTTCGCCTCCTCCACACTCAGCATCCGCGCCCCCGCCAGCGCCATTGCATTGAGCGGAGCCTCCTTGTTGGTCTTTGCCCGGACCACCACTTCGTCTAAGGCCTGTATACTCTCCTTCAGGGAGATCGCCAGCACGGTTTCTTTGGCCGAAGAAACCATCACTTCGCGGACGATCGCCGGTTCATATCCTATAAAAGATGCCTGAATGTTGTAGCGTCCCACGGGCAACGGCGGCAGACTGAAATTCCCCTGCTCGTCGGTTGTCACCCCGATAACAGGCTGGCTGTTCACCACCACCACGGTTACATAAGGCAACGTTTGTCCCGATGCGGCGTCGGTGATCACCCCGCGGATGTTTCCGTTCGGTTGCGCCATGGCTTTTGTAAATAATCCGGCAACCATACACATCCATAAGATCACGATTCGTTTCTTCATACTCTTTTGCTTTTTTACCTGTATGATGCGGAAAAAGCAAAAGGATGCAGGGAGCGCACCGATTTTTTTCGATCAAACCTTGCTCAACATAAAAGCCAGCAAAAAACCGGCAACAGTGATCAATGCTACGAAGCGGCCGCCAAATTTAAAAGCTTCCGGGATCATCGTGTCGCAAAGCATGGCCAGGATGGCGCCCGAGGCGAACGCCATCACCGAAGCATTGACAGCCGGCGAAGCATGGCCTAAAAAGAGGTAACCGCCAATGGCTGAAAGTACGGTAACCACAAGCGTTCCCAGCCAAAGGAGGACAATATTCCGTGTGGACATACCGGCCATCTTCATACTGACGGTGCCGGCCATCCCTTCGGGCAAATTACTTAAAAAAACGGCGACAATAAAGATCAATCCGCCAGCGCCGCCGGTTACAACCGCAGCCCCGACCACAAACGATTCGGGAATACCGTCCAGCAACGTGCCCAGGAAAATGGCGCCGCCCGAACTCTCTTCCGGATCGTCGCTCTGAAGATTTTGCTCCATTCCGTGGGAACTTTTCCGGAATTTTCCACCGTGCTTGTCGATAAAATAATCACCAAGGACAAAAGCAAGCGCCCCTCCAAAAAAAGAGAATCCCATCATAAACGGCTCTTTCGACTGCTCGAACCCCTCGTTCATCAGGTCGATGGAGAGCGCCGAGATCAGCACCCCCGCGCCGAAAGCCGTAATGGCGGCGATCATTTTGTGATTACATTTGAAGCACAAACCCAACAGCGCTCCGAGCAAAATAGCCCCGCCCGAAATCGCTCCCGTAAAAATTGTTTCCAACATAAGCAGTCAAGTTCAAGTAGATTTTTGGACAAAGATAGTAAAATCCGACTCTTCCACTCTCCCAAGAGCAGGTGTATTGATCCTTCGGGACGGTTGTCGGGAGCAACGATCGTTCTCTTTTCTTTCCGGAGCGCCCGGATGCCCCGACCGTAAAGGACAACAAATTTTTGTGCATTCGCCCTGCTCTGTGAAATACAAAGAGAATACACTCGCCTGTTTTGTGCGTATTCTGCGCCTATTTCAAAGTCCATACAGCGAAAGAAAAATATACAAAAAAAGAACTGCCTCATCGAGACAGTTCCTTTTCAGTGATCAGCGACCCCGGTTACTTCCGCATCGCCTCTTCAATAGCAACGGCAACAGCCACGGTAGCGCCCACCATGGGGTTATTTCCCATGCCGAGGAACCCCATCATCTCCACGTGTGCGGGGACAGAAGAAGAACCTGCGAACTGGGCGTCCCCGTGCATGCGTCCCATGGTGTCGGTCATGCCGTAAGAAGCGGGGCCTGCCGCCATGTTGTCCGGGTGGAGAGTACGGCCCGTACCGCCTCCGGAAGCCACAGAAAAATACCTCTTGCCGCTCTCCATGCACTCCTTTTTATACGTTCCGGCCACGGGGTGCTGGAAGCGGGTAGGATTGGTCGAATTTCCGGTGATGGAAACATCCACGCCTTCGTGCTGCATAATAGCCACCCCCTCGCGCACATCATCGGCTCCGAAGCAGCGCACGTGGGCACGTTCGCCCTGGGAATACGCCTTCTCTTTCACAATTTTCAGGCCGCCGGTGTAATAGTCGAATTCGGTCTGCACATACGTGAACCCGTTGATGCGGGAGATGATCATAGCGGCATCCTTACCCAGCCCGTTCAGGATCACCTGCAAAGGCTGCCGGCGTACTTTGTTGGCCGATTTGGCGATACCGATGGCGCCCTCCGCAGCAGCGAACGACTCGTGCCCCGCCAGAAAAGCAAAGCATTTGGTCTCCTCGCGCAGCAACATGGCTGCCAGGTTCCCGTGCCCGATCCCCACCTTGCGGTCGGCTGCGACGGAGCCCGGTATGCAAAAAGACTGCAGCCCTTCGCCAATTGCTTCGGCTGCATCGGCCGCCTTCACAGCGCCTTTTTTGATCGCGATGGCAGCACCCGTCACATACGCCCATTTGGCGTTTTCGAAACAGATGGGCTGTGTTTTTTCACAGATATCGTACGGGTTGATCCCTTGGGCATCGCAGATGGCTTTGGCTTCGTCGATGTCTTTTATTCCGTATGATTGGAGAACCGCGTTAATCTGATTAATCCGACGGTCGTAACTTTCAAATAATGCCATAATTCAATTTGTTTTTTATTCGTGACGAGGGTCGATGTATTTCACAGCTTCGTTAAAGCGGCCGTAATTGCCTTTCGCTTTCTCCAACGCTTCTTCGGCCTTCGTGCCTTTTTTCAGCATATCGGTGAATTTGCCCAGGTGGATAAACTCGTACCCGATCACTTCGTCGTCCTTGTCCAAAGCCATGCGAGTCACATACCCTTCCGCCATTTCCAAATAACGGGTCCCTTTCGCTTTTGTTCCGTACATGGTGCCCACCTGGCTGCGCAACCCCTTGCCCAGATCCTCCAGACCGGCGCCCACCGGCAATCCCCCTTCGGAGAAAGCGCTCTGCGTCCGTCCGTACACGATCTGCAAAAAGAGTTCGCGCATGGCGGTATTGATCGCATCGCAAACCAGATCCGTATTCAACGCTTCCAGCAGGGTCTTCCCCGGCAAAATTTCCGACGCCATGGCAGCGGAATGGGTCATCCCGGAACAGCCGATGGTTTCGATCAGCGCTTCTTCGATGATCCCCTCCTTCACATTCAGGGTCAATTTACAGGCGCCCTGTTGCGGAGCGCACCAACCGATCCCGTGTGTCAGGCCGGAAATGTCCCCGATCTCTTTGGAGCGCACCCACTTCCCCTCTTCGGGAATGGGAGCCGGGCCGTGGTTCGGGCCCTTCTTTACAACGCACATTTGTTGTACTTCGTGAGAATAAATCATATTTGACGGTATTGATTAATAGATTATTGCAGACTGTATTTGTGCACACATCCACACAAAGATACAGGTTTGTACGGGATAAAAGAAAGGGGAGGGGGAGAATAATTGCGCAGACGTTTGCAACACCCGCCTCCGGGCAGCATCAATAACACCCGCAATCCCCGATCCGCAAAAGATCGTAGCTGACGGTGAGGCTTGCCTGAACCGGGTGGAGCCTGCTCCCGAACTGCTCCTTGGGGGCCATGTTCGTGAGGCTGCCGTTTACGGTGAACGTCACATACAGGTTCCGGCCGATGATCTGTTCCACACCCGCCACCACCCCGGCGCTTCCGCTCTCCGGCCCATATGGTTCCCGTCTGAATCCGTCGTCGTATTTCCGGTCGATCTTCCCGTCGAAATGGCGGGCGTAGTATCCGCCGAATAGCAGGCTGGTTTTGTTGTTCCGCAACATCATCCGGGCGTAAACAGGGATCTGTACAGACGATACATCGTAGCGGAAAACCGCTTCCGGGGCGCCGCTTTCCGCTGTTTTCAGCCTGTTCTCCGTCCGGAGCCGGTTGTAATTGATCTCAGCCCCCAGAAACCACACGCGGGTAAAGGGGAACGTCATCTTCAAACCGCCCCTTCCTTCCGCCTTCAGGCCACCCCGGGGATTCGGGAATGCTGTCCCGCTGCCCATCCCCGCCTGTAAAGCAAAAGCGGCGTCAAAATCCTTTTTTGTTACCAACTGCCCGGAACAGATCCCGGCGCCTGCCAGCAAGGTAAAAAGAAGGGAAAAAATCGGTTTCATTTCGCTTCGTCTTAATATTCTGCAAACTTACTCATTCTTAACTTTTCATCTGCAACTCCCAAGCGCTTTTTTCGTTACGGACAGGACAGGGACAGGAAAACAAGACATGGAAGGGAGGCTTTTTTTAAATTATCCGGAATGGCAGGACACGGCCGACACACTTCATCTCCTCTTGCAGATGGGTGGGAAAGTGAAGTTGGCGCGCAGCATCGATCCCTTTAAATGGCGGCACCTCCGGCTATACCTGACGCCGGACGGGCTCACCACCGGCCTCATTCCGGGCGACCGCTCCCCCTTCTACATCCTCTATAATTTCCGGCGGCACTTCGTGTTGCTTCGCAACCTGATGGACGAAACCGCGAGCATTCCGCTTCAGAACGGGTTGAGCGTAGCCCGTTTTTACCGCCACCTCAACCGCTCGTTGGAAGCGATCGGGTCCCCCACAACGATTGATACGGCGCCCGGCTCTTTCTACAATCCGCTTCCCTTTGACCGGGACACCCGGCACTGCGCCTACAACCGGTCGGCGGTCGGCATCTGGTTTAAAAATCTCTCCTTTGCCAGCTCGGCCCTGACCCGTTTTCTGAAACCCTACCGCCACTCCATACACTACCCCGCTTACTATTACAGCACCATGAAACTCTCCTGCTACCTCTTTTACGGCCTGCCGGACACCTCCGGCGGCGATATGGTGTTGGAACAGGCCCTAGAGTGGGGATTTTACGAATTGGGCTTCTATCCCGGGGACATCCGCCTGCCGGACAGCGCCTTCTTCCGCATCTCCTGCCCGCCGGCCAGGGAAGGGAAACTGCTCAAAAGTGCCCGCCCCGGCAAAGACTCCCTTTTGACCTTGCGGGAGATATACACCGCCCCTGATCCGGTACAATCCGTGATAGCGTTCGGGCGAGCGGGTCTGGCGCCTCTCCGTCCGGAAGCGTGACTACAGTGCGCTCTTCATACGCAGGCAAACCACCTGCAACGAACAGTCGTTGAAAAGGTCGGCAGGAAGCGTGATCCGGATCCCTTTGGAACTTTGCTCCACCTTCAACGGCCGGCCGGATTCCAGTACCGCACAACCGGTCACCTGCCCGTACTCCACGGGAAGCTCGATCGCTTCTGCGGGAGCGGTCAGGGTAACATACAGCCGGGCTCCGTCCTCTGTTTTTTTCCGGGTCAAGATCATCCCTTTCTCCGGTGCGATCTTTACGGGCGATGTGCCGTACACCGCTTCTCCGTTGGCGTACAACCACGCTCCGATCTCCCGGAGGCGGCGGATGGCCGGAACCGGAAAGTTGCCGTCCGGCTTCGGGCCGATGTTCAACAAGTAATTCCCTCCCTTGGAAGCATTGCTCACTAAGTACTCCATCATTTGCGGGGTGGATTTCCAGTTAAAATCCTGTGCGTGCCATCCCCACGAGCGCACCATGGTAGCCGGCGTTTGCCAGGGTTTGTCGAGGATGCTGGCGGGGTACTGGTTGTCGTGCATTTCGAGGAAATCGATGTTCTCTCCCGGATTGAGGTAGGAGATCCGGCCGTTGATCAGGCACTTGGGGCTGGTGGAGCGGACCAGTGCGATCAACTCGTCCCGCCGTTCGTCTGTAATGTGCGACACCTCGTCCCACGTATCGAACCAGAGCAGGTCCGGATCAAATTTCACCAGCAACTCTTTCACCTGCGGCAGGCTTTTTTCCCGCCAGTATTTCTCAAAATCCTTGTCCGGCCGTTTGGGCTTCCAATAGGGAAGCGCCCCCTGCGGATGTTCCCAATCCTGCCAGTGGGAGTAATAAAAACCGTATTTGATGCCGTGCTTTTTGCAGGCGGCGACCAATTCCGCCAGGATATCCCGTTTAAACGGCGTGTTCATCACATCGAAATCCGACACATCGGAATCCCACAAAGCAAATCCGTCGTGGTGTTTGGAGGTGATCACAAAATAGCGGGCTCCGGCGTTCTTGACCTCTCTGATCCAGGCGTCCGCGTCAAAATCGACCGGATTGAACGACCGGGACAATGCGCGATACGTTTCGGCAGGCACCTCCAGCCGCATCTGTACCCACTCCGCATACCAGCTCCGGCCTTCGGGCAGGATCGTATCGGGCAGGGTATGCCCGTTGTAGCTCCCCTCCAGCATGGAATACAGCCCCCAGTGCACAAAAACACCGAATCTGGCGTCGCGGAACCACGCCGACCTGGCGGGATCCAACGAGAGGGAAGGTTGAGAAAAACCACTGTGTACAAAGAATACCGGGCAAAGCAGGAGAGATAAAATGATCCGTTTCATGAAGCAGGCTGTTTTAAGGTTGTACAGAAGAAGAAACGTTCAAAGATAGAAATAATAAATAAAGATGCAAAAAAGAACGCCCCCCGGGCATTCGGGAGGCGTTCAACCATACGGTTACAAGAGATATTACTCTTCCCATTCAAAATGGTCGTTCTTTTCCGACCGATGGGCGCTTTTACCGTGCGTTCCACTACTCGAACCTTTCCTCCGTTCCCCGGATTTACCGTGTCCCTTCAAATCTTTCCCTCCCATCCGGGCATTCTTGCTTCTTGAGTGTGTCTCTTTCATGATCGTCTGTTTTTAATGTTAGTAACTGCGGATTATACGTCCGGTATCCGGCGGAGTTCTGCTTTGTCCGCTTTTTTAAAGGATCCTAAGCAAGTTTCACATTTATCGGGAAAATGAAGGAAAGAAAAGAGGCCTGCACAATCATGAATTATCTTTTTGGGAATCGGAATGCGTTTCGATAAGTATCCGAGCGATAATTCAATGTGCAGGCCCTGGAGAAATAGTTTTAGTTTAGCAGGTTCAATGTTGCTTCGTTGGAAGTGCGATTGAACAAGAGCAAAAGTAATAGCTCCGAAATGGTTACGCAACTATTTTCGCGGGACAATGCGAGGAGTGTATTATTCGTTTTTTCCTGAAAACCAACTTGTTGATCCTGTTTGTTCGGGGACAGGCCAAAAAAATAATCCTCCGGAAGCATCTTTTTTAGCCGTTTTACGAAATTTTTTCTCTCCGGTTACATCTATTTTGCATCTTTTTCTTTGTGCTCATGGAGTGTTTTGCGTGAGCGGGTTCTTTTTTATTCACAAGAAATATTCAAAGAGCGTTTGGTTATGAAGCTGCTGATTTTCAGGCGGACGGAACATAGTAGCGCATGTAACCGGCGACTGATACATTGGGCAATAAGACAGATGGGTACTTTGGGGGATCTTCGGCGGTGAAAAAATTCGCGGTGGTTTGAAGATGACGTAAATCCCGGTGCTTTTATCCGGCCCACAAAGAGCATACGGAGAATAAACGATATGTGGGGAGCGAGCTGATAAAAAGGAGATCGGATGGGTATATTATAGAGAAAAGACAGAACAGCGCCCGGATGAGCGGATGAACCGTCAGGACAAAAAAAGTGGGGTGGAGTGTAGAACATTGGGATACCTGTCACACTGCCACCCCCCGAAGATAACTCTGTTTTCTCTTCGTTCTATTTACATATTCGGGATTTCAAAGGTTGCCGCCTGTGGTTCCTTGCCGGGCACATAGTAAGCAAGTTCGTAGTTCCCTGCCGGAAGTTCCGAGATATCTATTACATACGTTTCTCCTGCTACGGCATTTGTCTGGTACGTCGCTATTACAGCCTCTGTATCGGTGTTGGTGAGTTGGAACGGAACAGCTCCCAGATCCGCGTGGAAGGTGATGGTAATGGTCTGGTTGTTCAGGGAGAGTACGCCGCTCACTAACGACGTGATGGGAATTGATTTGGGAGCAAAAATTATATCACCAACACGTTTAGCTGCAAAATTAATACTTTTATCCGTAAAGCCTTGAGGCGGATTTTTAGGACATTTTGCCGACAATGTACCGGAAAAAAGCAGCAGGCACAGTACAACGCTTGCTGCCGCATACCAACGTGTAAACTTTTTCATAAGGTAATATTTTTAAGATTAATAGTACAAAAATACCTCGGAGAAGTGCTGATTTAAAGAGAAAATTCAGACCGGAAGGAGGACAATGATCCTCTCCGGCCGTTTTATAAAAAAATGGTTTTTAGGTAACTATACAGACTGTTCAAAAGAGGACATATCCGTTCAACGGGAGATCCTTTTCAGAAACTCGATCAGGCTCGTTTCTTTGTCCGTATCGCCCATCAGTTTCGCCTTCAGGCGGTACCGCCTTTTCTTGGCGGCTTCGAAAGAGATGTCCAAAATGCTGGCAATGTCGCCCAATTCCCACTGCTCCCGGATCAGGAAAGCAAGCATCGCCTCCTCCTGGGGCAGTTCCGGATAAAGTTGCTCAAAGGCTTTGGTAAAAGAAAGGTCGACCTCCCGCACTACGGAGTACAGGGCTTCGAAGTAGGCTCTTTTTTGTCTTTGGGAGCACCGCTTGAATTCGTGCAGGAAGTGGTCGGTGACGTGCTGGGTGTTGCGGTTGATCAGCTTCTCCACCTCCTCGAAGGTGTTGAAGTTGTAGGCGATCACTTTCCGGGAGAGGGCGTACCCCCATTGGGTCCGCACCACCTTCTCCGCCAGCAGGTCGTGCTGTTTCTGCAGCTTCCGTTTTCTGTGGATCACGATCAGGGAGACCAGCGCCAGGCAGAGCACCACTCCCAGCAGTATGGCTAAAATCAATAGCCACAGGTTCTTCCATGTTAACACTTCCTTCTCTTTCTCTGCTACGTTGTATTTCTGTTCCAGTTCACGGAGCGCATCGGTTTCTCTGTGGGTGTTCAATTCGTCTTTGATCTGGCTGCATTTTTCCCGGTACCGGCAGGCTTGTTCAAAGGCTCCCAGCTTCTCGGTGGAAAGAAACAAGTGCTGGTAAATATTGGCGAGATAGAGTCTGTTTTCCTCTTTTTCCGCCGGTTCCAATAATTCCAGGCAATTCGAACGGCATTCGTCGTACAAACCGAGTTGGTAGAGCAGGGAGATCCGGGACAGGTAGAGAGAAAATGTGAAGGGAAGATGGTTTTGTTCTACAATATCGATGCACTTTGTGTTGTAATAGAGGGCGCTGTCCAATTGGTTTTGACGTTGGAACAGCAAGTCGTAATTGTTTAGCGTGCTGACATACATGTGCAGGAATCTCGGTTTCCGGCTGTCGACCGCTTCCAGCAGCCGGCGGCACGAACTCAGAACCGATGCGGCTTCGGGGAGCTGTTCTTCTTGCCAACTGTGCAGGTAGCAAACGGCGTTGAGAACGGCAACCCACTGGATGGTGTCCTTTAACTCTTCATAGATCCCGGCGGATCGGTAGGTGTATTTCAGCGCTTCGGCGAAGTTCATTTGGTTCATGTGTGTCTGCCCCAACCAGTAGCAGATCAGCGCCAGGGTGCGGGGATCCTTACTACCGCTTTTCCTGGCATGGGACTCCGCCTCTTTCAGGGTGTGAAAAGCGGTTTCGATATCCTGTTTTTTGTAGTGGTACTGCCCGATGTAGAGTTGGGTACGGGCCAACAGGCCGTATTGTTTATGACTCTCATAATATATTTCAGCCACTCGCAAAGCGGAGTCGCTTTTTAGCGGCAACATCATTTTATTGGAAGTGACTGCATCCAACAGGGCGTAGTAGGCTTTTTCACCCCGGTTCAACCGGTGCAGGCGGAGGGTTTGGAGGCTGTCCCGGACGGCTTCCGGCCTTTCGTCCACAATGCCGTCCCACGCCTGCAACTTCCGGAGCGTGGGCGTCTCCGGCGCCACACAACCGGCGCACAGAGCCGGTAAACAGATAACAAAAGCACAGATCTTCATATCATTATCTTTGAATTTGAACAGAATTACCGCGTTTTTTCATACACATTCAAAAGACAAATATAGCAGTTTTTACATGTTACCGCTATTTGTAGGGATTCTTATCCCCATAAATAGTATCAAAAACGGAAAGATCGAGGTTACAACTTCTCTTCAAACATAGATATATTTTTCACATGAAATAAATTAAGAACTGATATTTCAATACAAATGGAGTGAATTTAATCGAAATATCACATCTTAAAAGGAAACAGGGGAATCCGAATGAGACAAAAAGCATCCTCTCGAAGCGGCGGAATGCATAAAAATAGAATAAACATGCATAAAAAACAGATACGGTAACAAAAATAAAGGAGAAATCCGATGTGTTTCTGCATAAATATTTGCAGTAATTCCATAAATATGCGTATATTTGCGCCGCAATAAAGCAGAACAAATCAGAAACGTATGAAAATAGACGTAGTAGTTGCGACAGAAAAGCACTTGAAGTATGTACAGGCGATCAATGATACGATCGACGAAGCGGCCAAAGCCCGCGGAACGGGGATTGCCCGGAGAACAGACGAATACATTACCTCCAAGATCAAGCAGGGGAAGGCCATCATCGCCCTGAACAGGGAGGAGTTTGTGGGATTTTGCTACATCGAATCCTGGGGACACGAAAACTTCGTGGCCAACTCCGGGTTGATCGTAAAACAGTCGTACCGGGGATTGGGGATTGCCAAAAGGATCAAAAAAGAGGCGTTTGAACTCTCCCGGAAAAAATTTCCGCACGCCAAACTGTTCGGTCTGACGACCGGGGAGCAGGTGATGCGGATCAACACCGAGTTGGGGTATGTGCCGGTTACCTTTGCCAAACTGACGGACGACGAGCAGTTTTGGGAAGGGTGTAAATCGTGCGTAAATTATGACATCCTGCAACGCACCAACATGACCAAATGCCTCTGCACCGGGATGGTGTACGACCCGGAATTGGTGGCCAAACGGGACGCCGCACTGAAAAGAACGGGCGGGAAACGCTCCGGAATAGCCAAGTTGTTGAAAAAGTTTGCCTGTTTCTAAGAAGACCCTTAAAATACAATACATGCAGAAAGAGAAAGTAGTGCTGGCGTACAGCGGAGGTTTGGATACCTCGTACTGTGTAAAATACCTGAGCGAAGAGCTGGGGCTGGAAGTATATACCGCTTTGGCCGATACCGGCGGATTCAGCCGGGAGGAGTTGAAACTGACGGAAGAGAAAGCGTACGCGCTCGGAGCCAGAAAACACGTCACCTTAGATGTGACCGGGGCGTATTACGAAAAAAGCATCAAATACATGATCTTCGGGAATGTGTTGCGAAACCACACCTACCCCATTTCGGTGAGTTCCGAGCGGACGTTCCAGGCATTGGCCATTGTGCAGTACGCCAAAGAGATCGGGGCGGATTACATCGCCCACGGGAGTACGGGCGCCGGGAATGACCAGATCCGGTTCGACCTTTGTTTTCAGGTATTCGCTCCCAAGATCAAGATCATCACCCCGACTCGCGACCTGAAACTCTCGCGGGAAGAGGAGATCGACTACCTGAAAAAACACGGGGTGGAGTACGATTGGAGCAAGATGGCGTACTCCATCAACAAAGGGATCTGGGGAACCTCCGTAGGCGGGAAAGAGACCTTGGATCCGGCGACCAACCTGCCGGACACGGCCTATCCCTCCCCATTGACCAAAGAGGGGAGCGAACCATTGGAGATTACCTTTGAAAAGGGGGAGATCACAGCGGTAAACGGCGCCCCTGTCGCCAAAGTAAAGGCTATTCAGGCCATTGAAGCGATCGCCGCTCCCTGGGCTATCGGCCGCGACACCCACGTCGGGGATACCATTGTGGGGATCAAAGGGCGGGTCGGCTTTGAAGCCGCTGCGCCGTTGGTGATCCTGAAAGCGCACGAGTTGCTGGAAAAACATACGCTGACCAAATGGCAGCAGTACTGGAAAGACCAGTTGGGGAACTGGTACGGCATGTTTATGCACGAAGCGATGTATTCCGAGCCGGTGATGCGGGACATCGAGCACTTTTTGGACAACAGCCAGCGCAACGTCAGCGGGAAGGTGTTTGTACGGCTGAAGCCTTACCACTTTGACCTGATCGGGATTGAATCGGAACACGACCTGATGAACTCCGGTTTTGCCGAATACGGAGAGATGAACAACGCCTGGACGGCGGACGATGTAAAAGGGTTTACCAAAATGATGGCCATGCCGCTGAAGATTTATAACGCGGTGAATCACGACCTGTAATGCAGAACAACGGAATGATAAGAGCGGCCATTGCCGGCGGGGCCGGATACACGGCCGGGGAGTTGATCCGGATATTGGCCAACCACCCCCGGGTAGAGCTCAAATACATACAAAGCGAATCGCACGCCGGGGAACCGGTGTCAAAGGTTCACCGGGACCTGCTTTACCTCCCGCTCGTTTTCTCGGAGATCGATTTCTCGGAGACAGACGTGCTGTTCCTGTGCATGGGACACGGCGTTTCCGCCGCTTACCTGTCGGAATACAGCGTTCCGGAGCATGTGCGCGTCATCGACCTGGGTAACGACTTCCGGCTCAACGCCGACGCCGGGAAATTTGTGTACGGTTTGCCGGAAGCGAGCCGGGAGCTGATCCGGACAAGCCGCTACATTGCCAATCCGGGCTGTTTTGCCACCGCCATCGAGTTAGGGATGTTGCCGCTGGCCGCTGCCGGGAAATTGCCCGGCGAGGTGACGGTGGTGGGGATCACCGGCTCTACCGGGGCCGGGCAGAAACCGACGGCGGATACCCATTTCAGCAACCGGAACGACAATCTCTCCAATTACAAGGTGTTCACTCACCAGCATCTGGGGGAGATCGGCGAAACCCTGCAACGGGCGGGCGCCGGTAAAACAGACGTATCGTTTGTACCGGTGCGGGGGTGCCACAGCCGCGGGATCCTGGCGAATACCGTGCTGCACTTGGAGGCCGCTTGCGGGGAGCTGACGGAACTGTACCGGGCGTACTACGAAGGGCACCCGTTCGTCTGCATCAGCGACGGGGCGGTGTACATGAAACAGGTGGTCAACACCAACTATTGCTTTATACAGATCTGTTGCGAAGGGAACAAAGTACTGATCACCTCCGTGATAGACAACTTGCTGAAGGGCGCTTCCGGCCAGGCTGTCCAGAACATGAACCTGATGTTCGGGCTGGAGGAAACGGAGGGACTGCGCTTGAAAGCGAACTATTTTTAATGAACACACATGAATTTATTTGACGTATACGACCTGATGGAGATCGGGCCTGTCCGGGCGAAAGGCTCCTGGCTGTGGGATGAAAAAGGTGAAAAATACCTCGATTTTTACGGCGGGCACGCCGTAATCTCGATCGGGCACAGCCACCCCCTGTATGTGGAAAAATTGACGGAGCAGCTCAACCGGATCGGTTTCTACTCCAATTCGGTGCAAAACAGGTTGCAGGACGAATTGGCGGATCGGCTCGGAAAGATCAGCGGATGCGAAACCTACAATCTTTTCCTTTGCAACAGCGGTGCGGAAGCTAACGAAAACGCCTTGAAGGTCGCCTCCTTTGTCACCGGGAGGGATAAAATAGCAGCCTTCCGGGGCGCCTTTCACGGCCGCACCAGCGCGGCGGTGGCGGTAACGGACAATCCGGCGATACAGGCGCCGCTGAACCGCTGCCACCGGGTCGCTTTTCTGCCGTTCAACGACCCGGAGGCGCTGGAAAACGAGTTGGCCGCCGGGGAGTATGCCGCGGTCATCGTAGAAGGAATACAGGGTGTCGGGGGCATCCGGGTGGCCGAAGAGGCGTTTTTACGCCGGATGCGACGCAGTTGCGATAATACCGGCACCCTGATGATCCTGGACGAGATCCAGTCGGGCTACGGACGGAGCGGTAAATTCTTCGCCCACCAATACGCCGGCATACAGCCGGACATCATCACCACGGCCAAGGGCATGGGGAACGGCTTTCCCATCGGAGGCGTGCTGCTCGGCGAAGCGATCGCAGCGAAGAAGGGGATGTTGGGCACGACGTTCGGCGGCAATCACTTGGCCTGCGCGGCGGCGTTGGCCGTTTTGGAGGTGATGGAGCGGGAGTACGTACTCAACAACGTCTCGGCGCTGGGCAACTACCTGACGGAAAAATTGAAAAAGATAGAGGGGGTGCGGGAGATCCGGGGCAGGGGATTGATGATCGGTGTGGACACCGGTTATTCCCAGGCAGAGGTGCGGGCGCTTTTGGCTAAGAAACACCGGGTGCTGATCGGGTACAGCGGAAAAAACACCCTCCGGTTGTTGCCCTCCCTGACCATCACCGCAGGTGAAGCGGATGCATTCCTGAAAGCCTTTGCGGAAACCCTGCACGAACTGAACGGATCTGACAAGGAGGGAGCATGCAGGTAAAGATCATCAAGATCGGCGGAAAATTAGTGGAAGACGACGCGGTACTGAACGCTTTGACCGAGCGGCTGACTGCCTTTCACCCCGGTTGCGTATTGGTACACGGCGGCGGTTCCATGGCCGGCCGGCTATCGACGGCATTGGGTCTGGAGATCCGGATGCACCAGGGGCGGCGCATCACCGACAGCAGCACGCTGGAAGTAGCGGTTATGGTGTACGCCGGTTTGGCCAACAAAAAGATCGTAGCCGGTTTGCAGGCCCGGGGAGCCGATGCCTGCGGCCTCTCCGGATGCGATATGGGATTGGTGGTTTCCCACAAACGGGAGGCAGGGGAGATTGACTGGGGTTTTGTCGGGGATGTCGATACCGTCCGCACGGAGGCGTTGGCGCTGCTCCTGGAAAACCGGATACTGCCGGTGATCTCTCCCATCACCTGTTCAAAAGAAGGGCAACTGCTTAACACCAACGCAGACAGCGTGGCGGGAGCCGTTGCAATCGCCCTGAGCAGTCTGTACGAAACGGAACTCACCTTCTGTTTCGACAAACCGGGCGTGCTGTTGGACGTAAACGACGAACAGAGCATCATCCCCCGCATCGACAAACACGACTACCGGGAGTTGCTGGCCCGGGGCGTACTCCACTCCGGCATGCTGCCGAAGCTGGAAAACGCCTTTAAAACACTGGAAGCGGGCGTGGGGAGCGTGAGGCTGACCAATCCGGAGAACCTGAACGGCGGGACCGTATTGTCCCTGTAAAACACCATATATGAAAGATATGAACGCAGACGATGCCGTGGCATTATTGAAGAAGATCATTGCGATCCCCTCTTTCAGCCGGGAAGAGGGCGCGGTGGCGGAGCTGCTGGAAACGACCTGGCGTTCCTGCGGATACGAGCCGGAACGCAAAGGGAACAACGTATGGGTATGCTCCAGGCAGTTCGACCGGAACAAACCGACCATCCTGCTGGACGCCCACATCGACACGGTTAAACCGAACGGAGCATGGGAAACGGATCCTTTTCTCCCGGTGGAGCGGGACGGGAAACTGTACGGCCTGGGAAGCAACGACACCGGCGGCAGCATCGTATCAATGATGGCGGCATTCCTCCGTCTGGAGCGGACGGAACAGCCTTTCAACCTGATCTGTTTAGCCTCCGCCGAAGAGGAAAATACCGGAAAAGGCGGCATACAAAGTGTCGTGGAGGAGTTATCCCCGGTCGCTTTGGCGTTGATCGGCGAGCCTACCGGCATGCACGCGGCCATTGCGGAAAAAGGGTTGATGGTGCTGGATTGCACCGCCCAAGGGAAATCCGGCCACGCGGCGCGGGAAGAGGGGATCAACGCCATTTACGAAGCGCTGCCCGACATCGACTGGTTCCGGAACCACCGCTTTGAAAAAGAGTCGCCCTTGCTGGGACGGGTCAAGATGAGCGTAACGGGCATCCGGGCAGGCTCCCTGCACAACGTAGTCCCGGCGGAGTGCACATTTACGGTGGACATCCGGGTGAACGAATTTTACACGAACGAAGCGGTTTACGACGCCGTACGGAAAGCGGTCAAAAGCGACGTTTCCCCCCGTTCCTTCTCCCTGAATTCCTCCTCCATCCCGGAGGAGCATCCGGTGGTGCAGCGGTGCAAAGAGTTGGGACGGACGCTCTACGGCTCCCCGACCACCTCCAACCAAGCGGTGATCCCCTGGCCTTCTTTAAAGATCGGGCCGGGCGACAGCGCCCGGAGCCACACTGCCGACGAATACATCCGGCCGGAGGAAATCCGGGAAGGAATCGATATCTTTGTCCGCTTGCTGGACGGATTAAAGCTATAAAAATACAACGTATGAAACTTTGGGACAAAGGATACAACATTGACCGCTTTACGGAACAATTTACGGTAGGCCGCGACAGGGAACTCGACCTGATGCTGGCGCACGCCGATGTGTTGGGCAACCTGGCGCACCTGAAAATGCTGCATGCCATCGGGCTGATGGACGCCGCCGACCTTCAATCGCTGGAAAAAGCATTGAAAGAGCTGGCAAAAATCGTCGAAAAAGGCGATTTCCGGATAGAGGAGGGGGTAGAGGACATCCACTCCCAGATCGAACTGGAATTGACCCGTGCGTGCGGAGAAGCGGGAAAAAGGATACACACCGGCCGTTCCCGCAACGACCAGGTGCTGACCGACATCAAACTCTTCACCCGGACGGAGCTGATCCGCCTGTTGGAGCAGACGGAAGGAGTATTCGACCTGCTGCTTGAAAAAGCAGAAGAGTCCAAAGAGATTTTGCTGCCCGGATACACCCATCTCCAGATCGCCATGCCCTCCTCGTTCGGGATGTGGTTCGGCGCTTATGCGGAATCCTTGGCGGACGACCTCCTGCAACTCCGGGCTGCTTACGAACTGGCGGACACCAATCCGCTCGGCTCCGGTGCCGGTTACGGCTCCTCGGTCCCGCTCGACCGGAAACTCACCACCCGCCTGCTGGGATTCGGGGATCTGGCCTGGAATTCGGCCTATGCGCAGATGCAGCGGGGGAAAATGGAAAAAAATGTGTTGTTCGCCCTGGCTGCCGTAGCCTCCACGCTGGGTAAAATGGCGGCCGACGTCTGCCTCTACTCCTGCGGGAACTTCGGCTTCATCAAACTCCCGGATCAATTTACCACCGGATCCAGCATCATGCCGCATAAAAAGAATCCGGACATCTTCGAACTCATCCGCGCCAAATGCAACCGCCTGCAATCGCTGCCGGGGCAATTGGCAATGATCTGCACCAACCTCACCTCCGGCTACTTCCGCGACATGCAACTGACCAAAGAGATCTTCTTCCCGGCCTTTCAGGAGCTTTCCGATTGCCTGACGATGGCAGCGGCGGTGTTGAAAGAGATGGAGCTGAACCGGGAGATCCTGAAAAATCCCATCTACAACTACCTTTTCACGGTGGAAGATGTAAACGACATGGTGGCGGCGGGCATCCCCTTCCGGGAAGCCTACAAAACGGTGGGCTTGAAAGTACAGGCCGGTGACTACGCCGGAAACACGGAGAGGCCCCTGCACCATACCCACGAAGGGAGCATCGGAAACCTCTGCTTAGACGAGATCCGCCAAAAATTCCAACGCCACAAATGGGACTACTCCCGGGCGATCGATGCCGAAAAGGCGTTGCTGGAATAAGGACAGGTTACTCCGACAATTCAGGTTGGTAAAAGAGCCGTCGGAGCGCTGATACTGGTGTTGGACAACGTGCCAAACCGTTTTGCTCTCGCTCCGGTAAAAACAAAAAAGCACCCACTAACGGGTGCTTTTAAAAAATACTGTTGTGGTCTCGTGGGGACTCGAACCCCAATCAAAGGAACCGGAATCCTTCATTCTATCCATTGAACTACGAAACCTTTACGAAGGTGCTGCAAAAGTAATAAATTTCAAAGAAAAAGGGGACTTTCGATCCCCTTTTTCGTGATTAATTTTTCTGCTTGGCTCCGTAGTTGATTCTAAGCGAATTAGCCTTGCGAAGCTCCTGTTTGAGATCCGTCACGATCCCCATCGTAGTAAATCTGTCTACCTTGAGGTTGTTGGTAAGGCTGTTTCGTTCCTCTTCCTTCCGGGCTTCCCTTTCCGAAGCGATAAAGGCTCCGATATCCTGTAAATTGGCGAACTTATCGTTCAACTGAATACGGGGTTCGGTTCCATACACTCTCTGATAGGTTGCCAAGGGCAGTCCGATGTAAATGTTGCTGACAAGCGACTTCTTTTCCAGCTTGGCGATCTGTGTCGCCAGGGGGAGCTGGTTGTTGACCATCATGGTTACTTCGCGCATGGTGGTACTTACCATAAAGAAAAAAAGCAACATGAACACAATATCGGGCAATGAAGCCGTCGAAACTGCCGGAACTGTCCGTTTACCGTCTTTTTTAAACTTTGCCATTATTTTACACTTTTAGGTTCGGCTTCCGAGATCGTCATCGGGATCCACGCCCTGACCGCATCCTGCTCCTCCTGATTCAATGTGGCGTATTTTTTGCCCCACTTGGAAAGGGCTTTCTGGTCCCTTACTTCGTTGAATGCGGCTGCCAACTGATCCTGTACTGCAATGTACATATTGTAAGATGTTCCTTTGTCACTTTGCAGAGATACAACCCCTTTGGATACTTCCACATTTCCCAAAAGATCGATCTGTTTGATCTCCTTTGCCGGGAGATCGCCGTTGTTGTTCGGATTCAGCAGAAACTCGATCGTTTTGGCTTTCAGGTTGTTTACATCCGTCAGTTCCCCATTCACGGACAGGAGATCGTTTCTGTTTACCAAAACCTGCAAAATATTGCGTTTCGCGATTTTCGGCGCATTTTCGATATCCGGTTGATAGGGCGGCAATCTGCGGAACATCCCAGAGTCTACGTTCATGGTCGTTGTAGCCAGGAAGAATACCAGCAACAGGAACGCAATGTCGGCTGTTGAGGTAGCGTTGATTTCTGGTGTTTTTTTTGATGCCATAATAATAATACGTTTTATTCCTTCCCGGAAATTATCTGAATTTCCTGTACAACTCTCCGCCTACGATAGCCAAAATGGCCGCTGCGAATAAAAAGTACATGGTGTAGATGGTGGTGTCCGTCCAAAGCAGCGTGCTCGGCACGTTGTCCGGACCGGTATATCCGATCAGGTTCAACGGAGTTCCATCAGACATGGAATAAGCGATCAATATGAACACAGCGATCACCGCCACCCCGATAAAGCTTTTCATCGCTTCTTTGGGGCGTGTCAGCAAGCGTATGATCGGGAAGATCAAAGCGGCTACACAGGCAATCACACACAGGATATAACTCCAGTTCAAAAGTGATGAAGTATATGCCGGCGTCCAGTATTGGGGGTCGGCTCCCGGAGCCTCTCCTCCAAACAAAAACAGCCCCAACAGCACTGCCGTAATAACGAACAGCACTATCAGCATGATATTTAAAATCCTATCGATCATGATTGGTTACGCGTTTTTTTGGTTGTATTTTACTAACATATCCAACAAGCTCACGGAAGCGTCTTCCATGTTGTTTACGATACCTTCGATCTTGGAGGTACAGTAGTTGAAGAACACCTGCAGGATCATAGCAACGATCAAACCGCCCACGGTCGTGATCAAAGCCACTTTAATACCGCCGGCCACCAAAGCCGGGCTCATGTCCCCTGCCGCCTGGATCTGGTCGAATGCCTGGATCATCCCGATAACCGTACCCAAGAATCCCAACATAGGAGCAATGGCGATAAACAGGGAGATCCACGTCAACCCTTTTTCCAAAAGACCCATCTGAACGGAACCGTAAGAAGTCACCGATTTTTCCACCATGTCCACACCCTGATCGTAGCGCATAAGTCCCTGATAGAAAATGCTGGCGATCGGCCCGCGCTGGTTGCGGCAGAATTCCTTGGCAGCTTCAACACCTCCGTTGTTCAGGGCGTCTTCCACTCCGTTCACCAATTTCTTCACGTTGGTATCCGACAGGTTCAGGTAAACAACCCGTTCGATGGAGATAGCCAGACCGAAGATCAAACACAAGGCGATGGCAGCCATAAAACCGGCGCCCCCTTCGATAAATTTCTGTTTGATGGCGGCGTGCATGGAGGTGCTTTCCACCACATCTTCTTCCGAACTCGTCGACATGGCATTTTCCGTTACGGGAGCAGCTTCGTCTGCCACCACTTCTGTGTTTTCTGTGTTTTCCCCGGCTGCGGCTGTTTCTTCCTGAGCCATTAGCATGTTGGTTGCTCCGAATACAAGCATGCCCAAAACAGCTATTAATGCAAGTAGTTTTTTCATAATCTCTGTAACTGATTTTTGTTTATAAATAATTGAAATTTAACGCTATATGATTTTTATATTACTTCTTTCCACCCTTGGGCATCCATCCATAAGGCAAAATCCGCGGCAAGTTACAAAATAAATGTTAAAAACCAACACGATCCACGGTAATTTCTCCTTTTAACGACGAATTTAAATATTTTTTGGTTTCGTTAGCCTCCCCGGTCTTTCCCAGCAGGTACATCAACTTACACACAGCGGCTTCCGTCGTACTGTCGTATCCGCTGACCACGCCGTAATTCAGCAACTCCCGGCTGGTTTCGTAACGCCCCATCTCCACGCTTCCCCCCTGGCATTGGGTCACATTGTAGACCACAATGCCCTTTTCGACGGAAGCCTCCCGGATCAATTCCAGAAAACCGCTTTCGGTCGGAGCGTTTCCCGCCCCGTATGTTTCTAAGATCAATCCCCGTAATCCCGGAGAGTCGATCACCGCCCGGACAATTTCGTTCCGCAACCCCGGAAAAATTTTCAGGATAGCGATCCGGGGATCCATGCAGTTGTGAACGCGGAGAGACCCGCCCCGGGGCGAATAATCGATGGCGCCGTAGTTGTAGTGGATGTGGATGCCGATCTCTGCCAGAGGCGGATAGTTGAAAGACTGGAACGCCTCGAAACTCTCCGCATTGATCTTGGTGGTGCGGTTTCCCCGGAACAACTTGTCGCCGAACAGGATAGAAACCTCCGGAACAACGGCTTTCCCGTTCATGTAATCGGCGGCGATCTCCAATGCGGTGATGAGGTTCTCCCGTCCGTCCGTCCGGATCTTTCCCACCGGCAACTGGGAGCCGGTAAAAACCACAGGCTTCTCCAGATTTTCCAACATAAAACTGAGCGCCGAAGCGGAATACGCCATGGTATCCGTTCCGTGCAACACCACAAAACCGGAATAGTTTTCGTAATTCTCCGCAATGATCCGGCACAGATCCTGCCACAACTCCGGCTTCAGGTCGGAAGAGTCGATGATCTCCGGCAGCGTGTAACTGTCGATCCGGAACCCGAACTCCCGGATCTCCGGAACGGTTTTGGCGATCCGGTCGAAATTGAACGGGCAGAGCGCCCCGGTCGCAGGATCGTTGGTCATACCGATGGTTCCGCCGGTATAGATGATTAAGACAGCTTGTTGGCTCATGACAAGATCGGATTTCGATGCAAATTAAATAAATCCAACGCATTCCGGGTAGTTATTTCCCCGATTTTTTTTTCATCGCAACCGGTCAGCTCCGAAATCTTCCGGAGGATCAGCGGAAGCCGGGCGCTTTCGTTCCGTTGCCCCCGGTGGGGAACCGGTGCCAGATAAGGCGCATCCGTTTCCAGCACCAGCCGTTCCGGGCCGACGGCCTTGACCGCTTCGGCCATGCCGCTGTTCTTGAACGTCACCACTCCGCCGATGCCCAGATAAAGCCCCATCCGGCACGCCCTTTCCGCCTCGGCCGGAGTGCCCGAAAAACAGTGCAGCACCCCTTGTGTATACGGATACTTCCGGAGCACCTCGAAGATCTCATCTAAGGAGTTCCGGGAGTGCACAACCACGGGGAAATCCAACTCCCGGGCCAATCCCAGCAAATGTTCAAACACCTTCACCTGCTCCCGGTAAAAAGTTTTATCCCAATAGAGATCGATCCCGCACTCCCCGATGCCGTAAAAAGTGTGCTGCGCCAGCGCTTTCTCGATCGCCGCCAACTCCTTTTTATACTCCGCCCTGACCGAAGTCGGATGCAGGCCGACCAGCGGGCGCATCACCTCCGGATACCGGGCAGTCAGCTCCAGCATACGCTCCCGGTTTTCCGCGTCGATATCGGGCAATACAATGCAGCGAACCCCGGCTTCCGCAGCCCGGCCGACGACCTCCTCCTCGTCCTCCCGGAACACCGGGTCGTACAAATGTGCGTGCGTATCTATGAGCATACCGCCCCCCTGTTTTACACTGCGTTTTACTTTGCCGGAATGGTCAGGTAGGAACTGAACACCAACCCCTTGTCTTTTCTCGCTGCAACGGAACGGTACAGATCCCGGATGGTGCGCTCTGCTTTTTGTTCAAGCAGCACCTGGTCACCCTGCTTTACCGTCACCGGCTGTTCGAAGTCGATCATAGCGTCGTTCAGCCCGATGTAAAGGGTTTTGTAGTTGTTTTTCACGATCGTAAAGGTATTCCCTTCCCGCTCCACGATCACTTCCGCATCTTTCCGCGCCTCCCCGTCGGGAACCGCCAGCCAGTAAAAAGAGGTGTGGATCATCTCGTCCTGGTGCCAGGCAACCTTGGTCGGCAGGGGATCCCGGCGGAATTGAGCCATCCAGGGCACAGCCACGGAATCCAGCCGGTTCATCCAGTGGGGGAAGCCGGGCAGGATGTGGACATCGTGTACGTAACCGCCCGGATCCGCCTGTTGCAGGCTGTCTAACCGCTGTGCAAAAACCGCCGCCAGTTGATTCCGGTTGTACGCAGCATCGTCGCCCCCCATCCAGAGGGTGAACCCGATGTTGCGCAACCCGAGCGGAGAAACATCTCCGGGGTGGCCGGCCATCATAGCCGCGGCAGCCCAGCGGTCGGCGGAACGGGGAGCCAGGCGGTAAATGCCGTCGCCGCCGGCGGAGTAGCCCATCACGTATACCTTGTCCGGATTTACATCGTGCAAAGCGACGGCCGTTTGGATCACCGCATCGAACAACGTGTCGATGTGCGGCTGGAACCACATGTTCCAATCATTCACGGCAGCCCTCGGCACAAAGTAAAGCCCCTCTTTCGGCGCATACAGGCGTTGCTGGTTCTGCCACTGCTGGTCGTTCACTTGGGCCGTTGTGTTTCCGCCCCCGTGCAGGGAGATGTAAAGGCTGCGCCCATCCTCCGGTTTCTCCCCGAAGATTTTGTACGCAAACTTCATCACCTTATCCCCCGTCTTAAACTCCAGGTCTTCCCAGGCGTTTTCGTTGGCCTTCACCACCTCTCCGAGCAGGGCGTCGCAGATCAGCGCGGCGGCTGTATCCGCTTCCTCTTTGGTCAGCGGCGCCGAAGCGAACGCTTCCCGGTCGATGTTCCCGTTGCTTCCTTTTTGCAACCATTGTTGCAACAAAACCAATTTATCCGTTTTACAGGCTCCGGCGAGAACGATCAGAGCCAACAGCGCAAAAATTCTCTTCATAACAGATTTGTTTACTATTTAGCGATCCTTTTCTTGTCCATAAACAAAGACAAAGATACAAAAATGCCGCCCGTTTGCACCGGACGGCATCTTTAAAAATGAGTGTTGTAAAATTATACGTGTCCCTGTGCGCACATCGCTTCGGCCACTTTGATAAAACCTCCGATGTTGGCGCCTTTCACGTAGTCGATCTTGCTGCCCTCTTTTCCGTATTTCACGCAGGTATCGTGGATATCCTTCATGATCTGGGACAACTTGGCGTCCACCTCTTCCGCCGTCCAACTGTAACGCATGGAGTTCTGGCTCATTTCCAAACCGGAAACAGCCACCCCTCCGGCATTGGCAGCCTTGCCCGGGGCAAAAGCGATCTTGCCGTTCAGCGCGCGGACAGCCTCTGCGGTACAGCCCATGTTGGAGGTTTCAACCACCATCTTGCAACCGTTGGCCATCAATGTTTTGGCATCCTCTTCGTTCAATTCGTTCTGGATGGCGCAGGGGAAAGCGATGTCGCATTTTACCTCCCACGGTTTCCGTTTGGCGAAGAATTTGGCGCCGAATTTCTCGGCGTACGGAGCCACCACGTCGTTGTTGCTGGCACGCAGTTCCAACATGTAGTCCACTCCGGCCTGGGTCATCCCTTTCTCATCGTAGATATAGCCGTCGGGGCCGGAAATAGCCACCAATTTAGCGCCCAACTGCACCAATTTCTGGGCAGCTCCCCAAGCCACGTTACCGAAGCCGGAGATGGCCACTACTTTGCCTTTGATATCCTGTCCCATCTCTTTCAGCATGTGCTGGGCAAAATAAACAGAACCGTATCCGGTAGCTTCCGGACGGATACGGGAACCGCCGAATTCCCGAGGTTTCCCGGTCAGCACGCCGGTAAATTCGTTGCGGATCCGCTTGTACTGTCCGAACATGTAACCGACTTCGCGACCGCCCACGCCGATATCTCCGGCCGGCACGTCCGTTTCGGGGCCGATGTGTTTGCACAATTCGGTCATGAAACTCTGGCAGAAACGCATCACCTCGTTGTCCGATTTTCCTTTCGGATTGAAGTCGGAACCTCCTTTACCGCCGCCCATGGGCAATGTGGTCAGGGAGTTTTTGAACGTCTGCTCAAAACCCAGGAATTTCAATCCGCCCAGCGTTACGGAAGGGTGGAAACGGATCCCTCCCTTGTACGGCCCGATGGCGCTGTTGAACTGCACGCGGTATCCGCGGTTGATTTGCACTTCGCCCTTGTCGTCGATCCACGGAACCCGGAACATGATCACCCGTTCCGGTTCTACCATCTTTTCAAGGATCTTATTGGTCTTGTATTTGGGATTGGCCTGATAGGTTTCCCATACGGTTTCAATAACTTCCTCCACAGCCTGGTGAAATTCGCCTTCACCCACCGTTTTTGCCTTTAAGGCATCCATGAACTCTTTAATTTCTGCTTTCATTACGCTAATAATTGAATATGTTTTTAGTAGACAGTCGCACCCGACATCCGGAAAACACAAACGTTTCCGACGGTCAAAATTATCAATTATTTGCGAATCCGGAACGTTTTTCGTCTTAATTTTTTGCACTTCCGGCGACGGAGTGATTATAAATTGTAAGTGTCAGGCAGAGAATAAGTAACGAATTGTCATTTTAGCGAACGCCGTACCGGCTTCCCGGCAGGGCGATCACTTTTCCCTCCAATTGCAATTGCAGCAGCAGGACGTTCAGCTCTCCGGCGGGGATCCCGCACAGGAGGGAGAGATCGTCCAAAGCTCTCTCTCCCCTTTCCGACAGGAGGGCGAACAACTCCGCTTTGCGTTCGTCTTCGGGAAACAATCCGGGAATTTCGGCGGTGGGGCGGCGGCTTTTCCGGCGGGTCAGGTTTAAAACGGCGGCCACATCCCCGGCCTCCTCCACCAGCGCTGCCATGGAGAACTTGATCAGCAGGTTACATCCCCGGGCGTACAGATCTTCCGGCCGTCCCGGAAACGCCATCACGTCCCGGTTGTAGGAAACGCCGATCCGGGCGGTGGTCATGGCCCCTCCCTGCACCGCCGATTCGGCGATCAGCACCCCGTGCGAAAGCCCGGCAACGATCCGGTTGCGTTGCAAAAAATGGGTCTTGTACGTCTCACCGGTGCAGGGAAATTCGCTGATAAGCGCTCCGCCGGCGGCAAGGATCCGCTCCGCCGTATTTCGGTGCTCGGACGGGTAAACCTTGTGCAATCCGTGCCCCAAAACGGCATACGTCGTGAAGCCGAACTCCAGCGCGGCCAGGTGGGCGGAAATATCGATACCGAACGCTAACCCGCTCACCACAACGGGACGGGGAGCGTAGCCGGCCAACGCTTCCAGCAGGGAGTGCACCCGGGATTTACAGCGGACGGAAGCCCGCCGGGTACCGACAACCGCTAAGTACTTTCCGGCCGGATCGGACAACGTGCCGCGGTAATACAGCACAAACGGCGCATCTGTGCATTGAAGCAGCAAAAAAGGGTAATCGCTCTCCTCCGCGCAGCAGATCCGGATGGCGTGTTTCTCTATGTGGGGAAGCTCTTTTTCGGCCAATGCCAGCGCTTGGGAGCGCGCGCCGGGTTTCAGGGAAATCCCCGCCTCGGCGCAGAAGCGGATCAACGTCTTCTCTTTTTCTAAAAAAAGCCCCTCCACTCCGCTGCATTTCCGGATGACGGGAAGAGCGGCTACCGTATTCAGGCCGGGTATAAAAGTCAGCGCGACCACTTTTTGCAACAATGTTTCCGTGTACACAGGCAGCAGATTGGTTGTCTATGTCCAAAACTACGGAAAAGCATCCGGAAACAGAAGGCTATGCAAAAAAAACGCTCCAAAAGTGCTTCGCTGCGAAGCACTTTTGGAACACTTCTTATAATAAACAAAGAGGCTGTTTAAATTTCACTTTTTGACAGCCTCTTTGTACGGGTGATTATTCCTGAGTCAGATATAACATACCGTCGGCGGCGTTTTGCGAGCCTGTGTAAGTGTAGGTTCCGGTGATTTCGGTTTCCCAGTCGGTGGGATTGTTGCCGGCGGCGTTTGTGGAGTAGCGATAAGCCGCCTCGTATGTATTGTCCTCCTTCAAGGTAAGTTTCACTTGATAATACCTGTCTTCATCCAGCCTCCAGGAGGTCGTGGTATAGGTGCCGCAGGGGAAATTACCTGCTTTCTCATACTTCATAATAAGACTCGCACCCACACCAGGGTTTCCGCTGTAATCCAACGGGGTTAGGGTGGCGGTGTTGCCGGAGAAGGTACATTTATATCTTTCCGGCAGATCCCAAAATACATCCTCGCACGCATTCAATTTTTGCCGGGCTGTTTGAACATCGGCATCCTGCTGGAATTCATAAGGCAAACGATAATAGAGAGCAGAAGCGGCATCTAAAGCGTCTGCATGTGTGTAGGTAATGTTTTCCGGATCGGGCAGTGCATTTACTGCGGCGATAAACAGGTCTTTAAGTGTTGCTGCAGCAACAACTTTGATGGTTACCGAGGCAGATGCGGCGGGGTTTTCCACCGACGTGGCCTTCAGTACCATCGAGGCATTGGCTTCGGCAGTTGCTGTGATGTTTGCGTAGAAGCTGTGGTCAGTCGTGTCGATATCTTCCATCCACGTGGGTGCGGTAAATTGAAAGGTTACGGCATCGTTATCGGCGTTGTTACCATCGGTTATATACACATACGTATACACATTGAGGGTGGAACCCGGAGTCACATAAATCGTACCGTTTACCGGAGTGGGATCGAATTCAACGATGTGGGTAGCCGTTGGAGTTTCCTCGTCGGAAGAACAGGCTGTGAACGTTGCCGCAGCCAAAGCCGCAGAGCAAAAAAAGACCGTGTTAAAAAACTTTCTCATGTAAATAAGGTTTAAAAATGTTAGTAAATAATAATACAGCCACATGCTTGTGAGGCATGTATGCTGTTTCTGTTAAAAACAACTAAATCACGCAAATTTCATGCAAAAATAGTCCAAAATTTTGAATATAACATGGTTTTGAAGTTTTTCCGGACAAACGCCCGGAGATTTTTTCCGGTACAACGCCCACACACACGACATTTCGGGAGGAACAGACCATACATGCCTCACAAGCAAAACAAACATATTCCTGACAATGCCATCCTCATATTTCGGTCGTACTTTTGCCTGATCAAAGTCGGCGCTAAGTCGGCGCTGCTTCGGCACAAAGACCACTATGATCGGCTTTAATCCGTATAGATACAAAATTTCTTTGCTGTTTTATCAGGCCTTGGTATAGGCCGGGTCAGGCGATAGTCAGGAGGAGGTCAGCAAGGACGTCGCACGAAATTTTTCTCTTTTTTCTTTTTCCGCCACCGCTCCGGCCTGTTGTTTCCGGAAGCGAGTCCTCCGCTGCGGTTTTCTAAGCCGTGGCTTTCACTGGAATCCGACATTGAGCTTCGCTCGATTAACCTCCCGTTCGGCAATGGGAAAATGTCATTTTCCCATTGCACTCACTTAATCGGTTAATTCCTCCGTCACT
>JAISVB010000008.1 GCA_031271755.1 Culturomica sp. | reverse complement strand
GGCAAGCCGGCTCTCGTATTTCTCGCGGATGGGCAGGACTTTACGGTCATATTCACTGTTTATTTCACTGTTTACAATGTCCCCAAAGCCGATGCCACTTGTTCCCGGATGCAGTTGCGCCCTGATCTCCTCGTACAATTTACCCTCCTCCGCACGCCGTTCCTTTGTAATGTTGTCGATCAGTCCCGCTTTTTTCCCCTCGAACACCCCCGTCGATTCCACCGGATAGATGACTCCGCTGATGATGGGGCTTATTTTCGGTATGACCAACCCGATCACGATCCAGATCAACAACAAAACGTTGATGGACAGGGCGGAACTTTTGGCGGAAGAGGATACCCACAAACCCAGGTTGAACAGGGCAAACAGAAAAAGCATGCTGATCCCCAGCATGATCAGCACGGCAGGGAAAAACTGCGGGGAAAAGATGGGAACCATCCCCGAAAAATAGACCATTAACAGGGCGATCAGCAGGGAGAGCAAAAAAGGGATCAGAAAAACCAAGTAATTCCCGATCAGTTTGGCAGCAAGTACCTGCCTTCGCAACACCGGATTGGAGAATACCATGCGGAAAATGCCGCTCTCCTTGTCGCCGGAGATGGCATTGAACGTAAACACAATGGCCAATATGGACAAAACCATCACAACGATGTAGGCAAAGTCCATTTTTCCCATCAGATCGTTTTTGTTGTCGGGCCTTGCAGTTTCTATTGTATATTGCCCGTTGCGGGAAGTCAATACCTTGTAAGGCATTTTTTCGCCCAGCCCCTGGGAAAAAATACTGAGGGGAGAAGGAGGATGGATCCCTTCGGCTGTCATATCGTATTGTATTACCTTAGAATCCCTGTAAATTTGCACCTCCTGCAGGTAATCGGAGAGGCGCTGCGAATAGTTTTTAACCGATACGTAAAAACTCAACGGGATGACGGACACACACAGCAGGGTGATCACCCAGAAGCGAAAATCGACAATGGCCGACTGTATTTCCTTGATCAATAAAACTTTAAACATGGCTATTGTATTTAGGGTTTACCGTTTGCTCAACCGGATGCCGAACCAGACAATGCCGGCGATAAAGGCGCCCAGCAGCAGCACCAGCAGGATGGTGCCTGCGACCGAAGTTTCGGCGTTCACCTGTATGCGGACGGTTTTGTCTTCGGTGTCCACTTTGCGGTTATCGGCCAAGGCTTCGGTTTTGATCTTTACCTCCTGCGCTCCCACACCGGCGTCCCGGGGAGGAAAAATGGAGACCGTCACCACCTCTTCTTTTTCCGGATCCAACGAACGGATCAGGTCTGGCGTGATCACGGTTTTCCATCCCAACGGATTGTCGGTTGTGACCTTGATGTTATCGAGCCGGCGGGTTCCGGCATTGCGGACGGTGACGTCCATCCGCACGCTGTCTCCGCTGCTGATCTCGTGGTAGAGATTGGTCGCCCTGACCTCTATTTTGCCCTTCCCGCGCGGGATCAGTTCCAGCATTTCGTTGCCGCAGGAAAGCGCCGCCAAAGCTTCCGGGGTGAGCGACTTCTCATCCATGGCGGAAAGGCGGATAAACTGGTCGTTGGTAAACGTCAGCACGTAAAATTGGATGGGCTTGTCGATCTGCACTTCCTCGTCGTCACGATCCGGCAAAAACACCCGCAACGACAGATTCTTGGTATTGACCCCCTGCGCGTATTTGATCTGGGAAACTTTGCTGGCCCCGTCCGTAAATTCGTAAGATATCTGTTGGGGCAGCCCCGCCACCATCAACCGGTATACGTCGTCGGAGGTGGAAAACCGCTCCAGCGTCAGCCCGTAGGTCGCCTGCGAACTAAGATCGGCCTCCTGCGAAAATTGCAGGGAGTTGACATCGATGACGTGTGTGCTGGCGTCTTTTTTGAGGTAGATGCTTTTCTCGTCTTTGCGCCCGCCGTACGTAAGCACCACTTTGAGGTTATCGGCGTCTTTCAGCAGGTCGAAATCGGCGGTCGCTTCCTGTCCCAATTCAATGGCCGGGATGCGGTATTCGTACGGGGAGCCGATGATGGTCTGGTCTGCCAGATCCACGATGGAGACAAATACGTTGTACACCTTGCCGGAACGCATCTCCGGGGTGAAAACGTCGAAATGCTCCCGGAACTGGTTCAGGTACTCCTCGTTCCCTTCCAACGTACTTTTCAGGGTGATCTTTACGCGCCTCTCCCCTTTATTGGTCTGGTATTTCACCGCGCGTTCTATGATGACGTACGACTGCTGCGAGATCAGTTTCAAGATCAATTTCTGGTAGTCCACCTCCCGGCTGAGGAGGTTGTTCCTGGACTGGTTAAAATCGTTTTCGGAGATGGCTTTTTCGTTGAACAGACGGGTGTCGTTCTCGTATTTCTGTTTCGCATTTTCGTAATCCGCCCGGGATTTCTTCAAATCCAGCAGGATAGCGGCTTCGTCCTGCGCGAACAGCGGGCAGATCCCGCACACAAATAGCACTAAAAATAAAACTCTTTTCATTCCGTATGGTGGTTTAGTTGGTTGCTGTTTCGATGACTTTGTAGCTGCGGTTGTTTTCAAAATCCCACATGGTTTTCCGTTTCAGGTCTGCAAGTGCCAATTGGTAGGTGATGTACGATTTGATGTAATCCAACTGCACCTGCGACAGACGTTCCTGCTCCACCGACAGTTCCTGTCCGGTGATGTCGCCGTTTTTGTACCGGAGTTGGTTGATGCCGTAGCTTCGGGCGGCATTCTCTTTGTTTTGCCGGTTGATCCGGAAGCGGTTTTCGGCTTCGTAAACGGTGCGGACCACCTCCCGGATCTGCTTCACGATGGTGTTTTGCAAATTCTCCAACCTCAACTCCTCGGCTTCCAGGTATATTTTTTCCCGTTCCACGAGGTTCCGGCCGCGTTTCCAGTCGTAAATGGGGTACGATAAGGTGAAGGTGATCCCCCGGTTGGGCGGACGGACGGTGATGTCGTCGAAGGAGGAGTTGAAACGGCCGCCGACGTTGTTCCCGTTCATGCCTACCCCGGTGAGGTCGTAATAGGCCGATATGTTCCCTTTAAATTCCCGTTCGCGTTTGGCGCGGTCCACCTCGATCTCGCGCAATTTGATGTCGTATTCGGACTCTTTTAATTCCATCCGGTTTTCCAATGCCTGTTCGATGGCCAACGGCAGGTCGATCACGACGGGATCGAAGTCGGTGGCGGCGATGATTTGGATTTCGCTGGAGAGGTCGAGCCCGATGAGGAGCTTGAAGTTGTCTTTTTCCGTTTCGTAGTACCCCATACTTTCGGACAACCGGGCGTTGTTCTGGGCGACGGTGATCTCGGTGATCAATACGTCGCCTTCCGGGATGTCCCCTGTTTCCAATTTTAACCGGGCGATACGCAGGGCTTCTTCGGAGTTTCTCAGGCGTTCTTCGTTGATCTGCTTTTCGTACACGGCCTGGTAAAGGCTGTAAAATGCGGTGGTTACCTGGTAAACGATGTCCATTTGCGCGCGGGTGTAGTATGCTTCTGTCCGGGCGTAGCGGTATTCGGCGGCTTTCAGGTTTTCACGCAGCGTATTTTTGGTAAAAACGGGCTGGTTGAACAGGAGTCCGAATTTGCTGTATGCCTGTTTGCGTTTCAATGTTTCGTAGTTGGATTGCGCAAGGGTAGTTTGGTAGTTCTCGTGGTACATCAACCCGGAAAGCGCGATGTTCCCTCCCGTAGGCAATACGTAGGTAAACCGCAAATCCCCTCCGAATTGCATGGAGCTGTAGGAGTTGTAGACCGGGAGGTCGTTTACCTGCTGTACGCCCTGTAAGCCTTCGTCCCAACTGGGGGCGAACAGGTTGAGATCGAGCCGGGGTTTGAACTGGGCTTTGTAGTATTGGTAATCGTACAGGGAGGCCTGTTTGCTTTCGTCGTGCGATTTGATCGTGTAACTTTCCCGCAGGGCAATGCCGACCGCCTCTTGGAAAGTCAGCGTAAGAGTGTCCTGCGCTTGCAGGTTCGCCGCAAAAACAAGCAGAATGGGTAAAAACAGAGTTATTTTCATACACCTTTTATTAATGAAAAGAGGTATATCAATTATCGTGCCAAACGCATTAACAGCCTGTTATTCAATAATATATAATTGATTTGTTAAAAGTGGGAAATCCTGTTGTGGGCAAGAAATTACCCATTTAGCGGGTAATTTTTTACACGCCTCAACGGTTTTTGTCCAATTTTTAGGGTACAGTTCACTGGAATCCTAACCGCCTTCTTCCCTCCGGTCAGTCGGCCTATCAGATATATCCGACCTGACGAAGAAGAATCCGCGTAAACCATGTCGCCTGAACGCTTCGGTGTATTGTCCTTCGGGAACCCTGTCTCCGCAACGGTTCTCTAAATTCTTCCCGTTCGCTGGAATCCTAACCGCCTTCTTCCCTCCGGTCAGTCGGCGCCCCTGCGGGGAGCCCGGATTCCGGGCGCTCCGGAAAGAAAAGAGAACGATCGTTGCTCCCGACAACGTCCCGACGGACAATACACCTGCGCTTGGGAGAGGTCACTTGATAACTGAACCGTAAAAGAGAAAAATTTCGTACGTTTGCCACGGACATTTTAGACAATTGTGTATAATTAAAAGGATTTCATGTACCTTTACGCACCGGATAACACCACTGAAAATAATGGCATACAAATTTATAATCCTCTCATTCATCTAAAACAAAACGATATGGTTGAAAACATTCGTCAAACGCTGCGGGACTCCGCGGCCGCCCGCTGGACGGCGCTTCTATTCCTGGCCTTCGCCATGTTCTGTTCGTATATCTTTATGGATATACTTTCCCCCATCAAAGACCTGATGCAATCCACCCGCGGTTGGGACTCCACCGCTTTCGGCACCATGCAGGGGTCGGAAACCTTTTTAAACGTCTTTATCTTTTTCCTGATCTTCGCCGGGATCATTTTGGACAAAATGGGCGTCCGTTTCACAGCCGTTCTATCGGGCATCGTCATGCTGGCGGGAGCCTCTGTCAACTGGTATGCGGTCACGGAAAACTTTGCCGGAACCGGACTGGAGAACTGGTTCAACAACAACCTGAACTACATTCCCGGCTTTGACGAACTGGGGATCTCCCCCTTCTACCGGGGAATGCCCGCCTCCGCCAAATTCGCTTCCATCGGCTTCATGATTTTCGGTTGCGGCGTGGAAATGGCCGGCATCACCGTCTCCCGAGGCATCGTAAAATGGTTCAAAGGACGGGAAATGGCGTTGGCGATGGGCTCGGAAATGGCACTGGCGCGTCTGGGCGTAGCCACCTGCATGATCTTCTCGCCCGTTTTCGCCCGGCTGGGCGGGCAGATAGACGTCTCCCGCTCGGTGGCATTCGGCGTCATCCTGTTGATGATCGCCCTCATCATGTTCATCGTCTATTTCTTTATGGACAAAAAATTGGATGCACAAACCGGCGAAGAAGAGGAAAAAGAGGAGCCGTTCAAAGTGCGCGATATCGGCAAAATTCTTTCCAGCAGCGGCTTCTGGCTGGTAGCTTTGCTTTGCGTGCTTTACTACTCGGCCATTTTCCCCTTTCAGAAATACGCCGTGAACATGCTGCAATGTAACCTGACCTTTACGGAAGTGCCGGCCGGTTCGTTCTGGGCTTCCACACAGGTAACCCTCATACAATACATCGTCATGCTGGTGGTTGCCGCCACCGCCTTTGCCAGCAATTTCAGTAAAAAAAGCCTCAAGATCGCTTTGTTGGTGATTTCTGTGATCTGCCTGATCGCTTTCTGCTACATGGGCTACATGCGCCAGTCGGCCGAAACCATTTTCGCCGTATTTCCCCTGTTGGCGGTAGGCATTACGCCGATCCTGGGAAAATACGTGGATACCAAAGGGAAAGCGGCGTCCATGTTGATGATCGGATCCATTTTATTGATCCTTTGCCATTTGACGTTTGCCTTTGTGTTGCCCCTGTTCCAGGGAAACGCCGTCGGCGGCGTATTTGTGGCTTACATCACCATTCTGGTGCTGGGCTCCTCTTTCTCGCTGGTGCCGGCGGCGTTGTGGCCCAGCGTGCCCAAATTGGTGGACAGCCGCGTTATCGGTTCGGCCTACGCGCTCATCTTCTGGATCCAAAACATCGGCCTCTGGTTATTCCCGCTGCTGATCGGCAAAATTCTGGACGCCTCCAATCCCGACGTCGTACAAGCGTTAAAAACAGGAACAATGACACCCGAAATCGCTGCGACCTCGTATAACTACACCAATCCGCTCATTATGCTGGCCGCCCTGGGAGGAGCCGCCCTGCTGCTCGGCCTCTATTTGAAAGCGGTGGATAAAAAGAAAGGATACGGGCTTGAATTACCGAACATTAAATAAAGACAGTAAGATCGTAAGACCGTAAGAAGGGGCGCTTAATTATGATAGTTTTCTCAAAACATACATTGGATAACGGACTGACGCTGCTCTGCAACACCGACACCGGCACTCCCTTTGTAACCGTCAATACGCTTTACAAAGTGGGATCACGGGACGAAGACCCGGAAAAAACCGGATTCGCCCACCTGTTCGAACACCTGATGTTCGGCGGGTCGGAAAATGCGCCCGATTTCGACCGGGAGGTACAAGCGGCCGGCGGGGAGAACAATGCCTATACCACCAACGACTATACAAACTACTACATCACTGTTCCGGCGGGTAATATCGAAACGGCGCTCTGGTTGGAGGCCGACCGCATGGCAGCCCTGACCCTCAGCCGGAAATCGCTGGATATCCAGAAAAATGTGGTGATGGAGGAGTACAAACAGCGGTATCTCAATGCACCGTACGGAGATGTCTGGCTGGCCTTGAGGCCACTGGCTTACCGGGTACATCCTTACCGCTGGCCCACCATCGGCATCTCTTTGGAACACATTGAGAAAGCAACGCCGGAGGATGTCCGGAGTTTCTTTCACCGGTTTTACCGTCCGGACAATGCCGTCATCAGCATCAGCGGCAACATCGGTGAAAAGGAGGCATTGGAGAAAGTGAAAAAATGGTTCGGAGAGATCCCGCCGGGCGGCTACCGGAAAGCACCGTTGCCTGTGGAACCGGAACAGCGGGATCCGCGGAGATTAGTGCTGGAAGAGAAGCCCGTACCGGCCGACATGCTGTTCAAGACCTATCACATGGGCAGCCGGTTATCCGACCGGTTTTATTGCTGCGACGTGATCTCGGATCTGCTTTCCAACGGACAATCTTCACGGCTCTACCTGCGGTTGGTGAAGGAAAAAGGGATTTTTTCCGAGTTAAACGCTTACGTCACCGGCGACAGCGACCCGGGACTGTTTGTGTGTAGCGGCGCGTTATCCGAAGGGGTCGGTATGGAAACGGCTGAAAAAGCGCTTTTGGAAGAGCTCGACCGCTTCGCATCCGAGCCGGTCGGAGAGCGCGAGCTTCGAAAGGTTGTCAACAAAATAAACGCCCG
The DNA here is from genome assembly GCA_031271755.1 of Culturomica sp. Taxonomy (GTDB): domain Bacteria; phylum Bacteroidota; class Bacteroidia; order Bacteroidales; family Marinifilaceae; genus UBA944. The sequence goes on along the minus strand of JAISVB010000008.1, from coordinate 18,308 downwards.
CTTAAAATACAGCGAAATCAACTACCAGAACAAAGCCAATACGATGGCTTTATTTGAATTTTTGGGAGCGAGCGAGTTGATCAACGGAGAGGGAGAGAAATACGGAGAGATCACCGCCGGGCAACTGCAAACAGCCGCCCGGGAACTTTTCCGGCCGGAAAACAGTTCCACCCTGCTTTACCTGAAAAAATAACGGCAAATACGTAATTTTAATGAAAAAAGCGCCAGCCTTATCGGAACCTGTCCTGCCGAAATTGCTTCCCCACACGGAAGAGCTGCTTCCCAACGGAACGGAGTTGGTGGTGGTAAACGATCCGAATCAGGAGGTATTTAAGTTGGATATTCTTTACGAATCAGGTTCTTACTACCAGCCGCAACCCTTAGTGGCATCCGCCGCCATCAACATGCTGGCCGAGGGTACCACCCGGCACTCCGCGGCGGAAATTGCCGAATGGTTCGATTACTACGGTGCATACACAGATCACCACAGCGGGTTCCGCCAAGCGGAACTGAACCTCTTTTCGTTGACCAAATATGCGGCAGAGACCATCGACAGAGTGGCGGAGATGGCGACAGAGAGCACGGTCCCGCCGGCGGAATTGGAGGTTTACCTGAGAAGCCGCCGGCAACAGTTCCTGACCGAAAAACAGAAAACCGCCTGGATGGCCAGGAAAGAGAGTAACCGGCTGCTGTTCGGAGAACATCATCCTTATGCCAATCAGGTTTGTGAAGCAGACTATGGCCGGGTCACACCGGAGCTCGTCCGCGATTTTTACCGGGAACGGATCCTGTCGGGACGCTGTTGCCTGATTCTGTCCGGCTGTATCACCTCCGAAATCAAGGAACGGGTGGTGCGTACATTCGGAGAAACCCTGCGTCCTCCCTATACCCGGGAGACTCCTGTCCACGCTTATGCACCGGCTGCACCCGGCCGCTATAACATCGAAAAGCCGGATGCCGTACAAACCAGTATCCGGATCAGCAAACACGGAGTACGGTTGCCCGAAAAGGAGTATGCCGGATTCCTGCTGTTGAACACCATTTTCGGCGGGTATTTCGGTTCCCGGCTGATGTCCAACATCCGGGAGGAGAAAGGGTATACATACGGCATCCAGTCGTATAACGTATCCATGCCGGACAACGCATACTGGTGTATCGTCACCGACGTAGACAACGCTTACACGGAGGCGACCCTGGAGGAGATCCGGAAAGAGTTGGACAGCATCCGCCGGGAGCCGGTCGGCCGGGAAGAGTTGGAGTTGGTGAAGAAGTACCTGCACGGAGAGTTGCTGCGGGAAATCGACGGCGTGTTTGCGCAAACCGATGCACTGAAGCAAAAACGGATCTACGGAATGGACAACGATTTCTACGCCACGCTTTTGGCCGGATTGAAAAAAACAACGCCGGAAGAGTTGCTGGAGCTGGCTCAAAACTATTGGGATCCGGAAGAGATGTACGTTGTGACCGTTGGGAAGACAAGACCGTAAGATAGTAAGACACGTAAGATAGTAAGACCGTAAGACACGTAAGACCGTAAGATGATGAGAAGGATTGTTTTTTGTTTGTGGATGTTGTTCCCGCTGACGGGAGTGTCGGCTCAGGGAACGCAGGCCGATAAGGAGGCAGAGTTCCGGAAAACGTTGGAATTGATGGAAAGCGACCAATTCCGGATTACGGCGACCTATGCCTATTCCAGCGGCGGAAGATCGATCCCTTTGGCCGGGAACGAAGGGACGCTGACCGTGAGGGATTCCGTGGCGGAAGGTTTCTTTCCGTTCTTCGGACGGGCGTACCGGCTGCCGATGGGCGAAGAAGGAGGCATTCGCTTCGACGGCCGGTTGGAGAAAAAGCAGATCACGGTGAAAGAGAAAAGAAAGAACAGCTCCATCCGTTACAAGTTCCGGGTCAAAGGGTTTACCGACGTATACGACATCTCCATAGAATCATTCGGAGGAGGCCACTGCACCGTTTACATCCAAAGCAACAACCGGAGCACCATCTCCTACCAGGGCAAAGTGGAACCTTTACCGGAGCCCCAAGCCCATTAGGATCCGGATCCCGCCGGAGCCGGTTTTCCAAAACGGCCATTGTAAAAAAACACTAATTATACATAATCCTGCTGCAAATAGACCCTTGACACTCATCGGTTTGAATATCTGTCCCTCCGGGAAAGGTTTTTTTAATCATTTTTTTTTCTTAACATTGCTGCCTGAAAAGATGTGCGTACCCCGGGAGGGGTGTGTACCATTATTAACCAAATCAGTAAATAATGTCACTTAAAAGGAATATCCTCGATTTAAGAAAGAGAAAAGGGATTGTTCTCCAGGGAGGTGGTGAAGAAGCGATCAAAAAGCAGGTGGCGATGGGAAAATTGACCGCCCGTGAACGGATTCAGGGAATTGTCGACGAAGGCTCTTTTCACGAATACGACATGTTCGTAGAACACCAGTCGAAAGATTTCGGCATGGACAAAAAGATTTTCCACGGAGACGGTGTGATCATCGGAACCGGCACAATATACGGAGAACCGGTCGCGATCTACGCGCAGGATTTTACGGTTGCCGGGGGATCTCTGGGGCTGATGCACGCCCGGAAGATCACCAAGATCATGGATCACGCCATGAAAATGCGGATGCCGATCATCGGGATCAACGATTCCGGCGGAGCCCGTATCCAGGAAGGGGTGGACTCTTTGGCCGGTTACGGGGAGATCTTCCTCCGCAATACCCAGGCCTCCGGGGTCATTCCCCAGTTGTCTATTATTTTGGGTCCTTGCGCCGGGGGGGCGGTTTATTCGCCTGCCCTGACAGATTTTGTATTTGTAGTGGACAACATCTCCAAAATGTTCATCACCGGCCCGGAGGTGGTAAAAACCGTGCTGGGCGAAGTAGTGACCATGGAAGAGCTCGGCGGAGCCCGGGTACATGCAGCCATCAGCGGCAACGCCCACTTCTTTGCCATGACCGAACAGGAGTGCTTCGAACAGATCAAGCAACTGCTGACCTTTATTCCCTGGAATAATCAGCGCAAAGCCCGCTCTTTCCCGGCTAAACCGCCCAAGCCGGAATACAAGATCAACAACATTCTCCCGGCCGATCCGACCCAGCCGTACGACGTGCGCGACATTGTAAAAGCCGTGGCCGACGACTCGGAATTTATGGAGGTACAACAGGATTTCGCTCCCAACATCGTTGTGGGATTCGGACGGATCGACGGCGAAACCGTCGGTTTTGTGGCCAACCAGCCGTTGGTGCTGGCGGGCGTGCTGGATTGCGACTCTTCCGACAAGGCCGGCCGTTTTATCCGTTTTTGCGACGCCTTTAACATTCCGATCGTCACGTTCGAAGACATGCCGGGCTACCTGCCGGGCGTAGAGCAGGAACACATGGGTGTGATCCGTCACGGGGCCAAAGTGCTTTACGCTTACAGCGAAGCTACCGTACCCAAAATCACCGTGATCCTGCGCAAGGCATACGGAGGGGGCTATATCGCCATGAACTCCCGCCACCTGAAAGCGGACTTCATGTTCGCATGGCCTACGGCCGAGATTGCCGTCATGGGTCCGGAGGGAGCCGCCAACATCATTTTCAAAAAAGAGATCACCGAATCCACCAATCCGGAAGAGACCCGCAAACAGAAAGTGGCCGAATACCGCGAAAAATTCGCCAATCCGTACGTAGCCGCTTCCAAAGGGTACATTGATTCCGTGATCGAACCGGAAGAAACCCGTATGTTACTGAAACATTCCATTGAAATATCCGGTAACAAAACCGTGATGGTTCCGCAGAAGAAACACGGAATACCGCCGTTTTAACAGAAAGGAGCAGAACCATGGGAAATACAAAATACGAAAAGCTCCAGATCGACGGAGTGGATTACAAGACCACTTTTACCGATAAGTGGCGGAACCGGAAAAACTGGGAAACTCCCGATCCGAAATTGGTGGAAGCCTACCTTCCGGGGACAATTGTGAATGTCAATGTCAAAGAGGGGCAAAAGATCCGGGAGAATGATCTCCTGCTGGTGCTTCAGGCCATGAAAATGGACAACAAGATCACCTCTCCCGTGGACGGAAAGGTGAAAGCCATTCACGTCAAAAAAGGAGACCAGATCCCCAAAGGGACGGTCATGATAGAATTGGAATAAAAAAACCAAGCACAGACCATCCTGCAGATGGTCTGTGCTCATTTTAGAAACTAAAACCGACCGTTATGAGTTTTTTTATCGCCCGGAATATTGTAAAAAATTACGCCAATCACCGGGCATTGGACGATGTTTCCATCGAGCTTCCGGAAAGCGCCGTATACGGCTTGCTGGGGCCCAACGGAGCCGGGAAAACCACCCTGATCCGGATCATCACCCAGATCACCGGGCCGGACTCCGGAATCCTTCTTTTTAAGGGGAAACCGTTGGTGCCGGCCGATATGACACGGATCGGCTACCTGCCCGAAGAGAGAGGGCTGTATAAAAAAATGAAAGTCGGGGATCAGGCCATCTATCTGGCTCGCCTGAAAGGCCTCAGCCGGCACGACGCCGTCACGCAATTGAAAGCCTGGTTTGAAAAATTTGAGATCCAGGGATGGTGGGACAAAAAGGTCGAGGAGCTCTCCAAAGGGATGGCCCAGAAGGTGCAGTTTATCACCACCGTCCTGCACAAGCCGGAACTGCTCATTTTCGACGAACCCTTCAGCGGGTTCGACCCGATCAACGTAGAACTCCTGAAAAACGAGATCCTGGAGTTGCGCCGGGAAGGGGCGACGGTCATCTTCTCCACCCACAACATGGGTTCCGTGGAGGAGATCTGCAGCCACATCGCCCTGATCGACAAGTCCAAAAAAATCGTGGAAGGCCCCATCAACACTATTCGGGAGAAGTATGCCAACGATTCGTACCGGATCAGCATCAAGACCGGGCCGGAACTGGACATTCCCGCTTTGACCGGCTCGGATTTCGAGTTGATCTCGGACAGAACGGAAGGAAGCCGCCGGGACATCATCCTGCAAAAAGCAACGGATGTACCCGCTAATACGCTGCTGAACCGTTTTCTGGATAAAGCCGACATCCTCTCTTACGAAAAGGTCATCCCCAGCATGAACGATATCTTTATCAAACTGGTAAAATCAAACGTATGAACAAGACATTGATCGTTATAAGCCGGGAGTTTTCCACCCGTGTCAGAAAAAAAACTTTTTTGGTCACCACCATTTTGGTTCCCATCCTGTTCATCGGCCTCTATGCTTTTATGATCTGGATGATGACGAAAACAGATACGCAGGAGCGCCGGATCGCCGTGGTCAATGCATCTGCCATCGAACAGCCCGTCAAGAAAATCAACAACACCGATTTTATCTATACGACGGATACTGTTTCGCAGGAAAAAGCTTCGGAGTACCTGACAGCCAACAATTACTATGCGATCCTGTGGATCCCGGCCGATGTCATGACAAACCCGGAAGTCGTGATGCACTCCTTCGCACAAATCCCGCCCAGCCTGGAGAGCGATATCCGTTCACAGCTCCGGAACCGGATCGAGGGGATTAAAAAAGCGGCCGTCATCGAGGAGACCGGCCTGCCGGATCTGGAAGAGAAATTGGCCGCAACCCAAACGCCGGTACATATCCGGACCCTGAAAGTGACGGAGACGGGAGAGAGCAAAGAGAGCTCTTCCGCCATAGCCGCCATTGTCGGGATGGTAGCCGGCATGGCCATTTACATCTTTATTTTGATCTATGCCTCGCAGGTGATGCAAGGGGTGATCCAGGAAAAGACCAACCGCATCATCGAGGTGCTGGTCTCCTCCATTAAACCCTTCCCATTCCTGATGGGAAAGATCATCGGAGTGGCCTCCGTCGGTTTGGTACAGTTTGTGATCTGGATCATTTTCGGGGGAGTCGCCGTCATCGCCCTGCAAAGCGCTCTGATGCCCGGCGTTGACCTGGAAGCGTTGCGCAACAGCGCCGATCTGGCTCAAATGTCCCAAAGCAGCGGCATGGACATGGCGCAATTGGAAACCATGAAAAGAATCGCCCTGACCATCGACCCCGGTTACGTCATCGGCTTTACAGTCGCCTTTATTTTCTATTTTCTGGGGGGATACCTGCTCTATGCTTCTATGTTCGCTGCTATCGGCGCCGCCGTAGACAACGAAACCGATTCACAGCAGTTTATGACCCCGTTGAGCATCATCCTGGTCGTTGCCCTCTACATCGGTATCGCCGCCATGCGGAACCCGGAAACCCCGATCGTCTTCTGGGCCTCCTTTGTGCCGTTCTCCTCTCCGGTCGTTATGCTGGTGCGGATGGCGTTCGGAGTTCCGACTTGGGAGATACTCACCTCCGCCGCGATCTTAGTGGCAACGTTTGTATTTTTTACCTGGGTCTCCTCCAAGATCTACCGGGTCGGTATCCTGATGTACGGCAAAAAACCGAGCTGGAAAGAGATGTACAAGTGGCTTAAATATTAGAAACTGCTCCCCGGAATCCCAAAATTCACAGGAAAGAAATTTGCCATAAAAAGCAAAAAGCAGGTACAAGCGAACAAACGATAGACGTATGTATAGAGAACAGTTTCGGCAAGACCGTACAAAAGTCTTTCGGCTTTACCGGTGAAACGGAATAAAAGTAAACAATAGGACGCCCGGCAAGTTGAACTGCACCCCAAAAGTTGGACGGTTAAAAGTTAAACAAATTCAGTTCACTTGAGCCGTTATATTTCGTATCCTTGTCGTAAAGATAGGTTTTTATCACATTTTACCGTTTGCGCACATCACGCTCTTCTACACTAAATATTTCTATTTTACAAGGTATCCGCTCTTCTATATGATGCCGTATCCAATGCAACCGCATGGAACGGTCTTTATCGAATATCCTTTTGGAATACTTATCGTCGTTTTTATCTTCTTCCACATTTTCCATGCAAGTCAGGTGCTATCAAGCGAAATAGTTGGTCGTTGGTTTTTAATAATAAATTCCAATGTTGCCATTGTAATGCATTTTGTTTGTTCTCGAATTGTTTTTCGAGACACTTCATCGACAATCAATCTTATGTCACCCGAAACATATTCCTTGTATATCACAGGTTGATGTAACTATATAAATAATTAAATGTTAAATCTAAAAATAATAAACGTATGAGTAATGAGTTAGTAACACGTGAGAATCACGAAAGGGTCAAATCATTTTTCCTTTCGTTGGATAAACTTTCTTTGTTGATGGAACGCCTTTTCACTTCACGGAGGCCAACATTGAACAGGGAAAGTTTTTATACCGACAGGGAACTGTCGGAAAAGTTAAAAATCAGCTGTAGGAGTTTACAGGACTATCGTAATGAGGGGCGCATTCCGTATATCCAACTCGGAGGCAAAATCCTGTACCACTCTTCGGACATTGAGAAATTGTTGGAAGATGGCTACAAGGGTAAATTCAAGTAATGTCATGGCCGGACAAGGCATTTATCGAAAAGGTTATTCTCGGACAACCGGTTATCCTCGTGAGGCTTCCGCCCTCAAACGGCTGGGAAGCTATGAGCGGGAGATAACCGGAATTGGACGGGAAATAACTTTTGAGCATGAATGAAAATAATAAACTGGATTTTTATTCAAATAAAAAACGGCAGGCTTTTGATTGTATCAGCCTGCCTTCATTATTATAGACAATAATTGCCGTTATGTTTATTTCTTCAATCTTTTCTGTAAAGTGTTGCTGCTCAACAAAGACTTCATCTGTGTTATGGCAACGGTATTTAGTTGTAACAGTCTTTCCCTTTGAGATAAACCTTGCCGTATTAACAAAGCATTAATACTTTCCATGTTGGATAAAACAACCAATTGTTCCAATGTGGCCGTATCACGGATGTTCCCTTTATTTTCAGGATTTTCCTTGCGCCATTCCGCAGCCGTCTTTCCAAATAAGGCAACATTGAGCAAATCAGCTTCCGATGCATAAATAAAAGAGGCTTGTTCTTTCGTTACGGTCGGCGGAATTATATGCTCTTTGATGGCATCCGTATGAATGTGATAGTTGATTTTCGATAGCGTCCGCTGCAAATTCCACTCTAAAGACAGGTGTTGATTCTCATCTTCCTTCAAGCGTTGAAATTCCTTGATAAGGTAAAATTTGAATTCCGCGCTCAGCCATGTTGCAAATTCGAACGCAATATCCCGGTGGGCGTATGTTCCACCGTACCGGCCTGTCTTTGAAACTATCCCGATAGCGTTTGTGCTTTCTATCCATCGTTTGGGCGTTAAAGAAAATCCATTGGAGCCGGACATGTTTTTAATTCCATCGAATTCGATGGAATTAAAATTCGGGTTGTTGAATTGCTCCCATAAACCTATAAACTCTATGGTACTGCGGTTGCGCATCCAGTTTTGCAGTATGTAATCGCTCCGTTCACTATCCCGATGTCTGGCAATATCGGTCAGCGATATAAAATCACCTTTCTCTTCCTGGTACAGGATTATGGCGGTTCCTTGAACGTTGATGGTTTCTTTCTTGCTCATTGTCTTATATTTTGTCTTCAAATATACGAATTTATTCAGATATTATATAGCATTCTTCTCTGTTTATTGCTTGAAAATGAAACTGATACAGACCAGACAATTTGCGACAGCACACTGCCTTTTTTTTGAATAAATCGTACCCCTTGTGAAAAATCGAAAAAGGGGTACGATTTGGACACTGAAATGTGTCTTTTTGTGACCTCTTTTTGACTTTTTCCAGCAGACAATAAAAAAATAAAAATCCCCGCAATCTGTTGATATTGCGGGGATTGTCTTCCCTTTGTCGCCTTTCGGCCTTCTTATACTGTGATCCGGGCGGGGTTCGAACCCACGACCTACGGCTTAGAAGGCCGTTGCTCTATCCAACTGAGCTACCGGACCGACATATTGCGGTTGGGCGGTGCAAATATACTCTTTTGCTGTTTGAAGTACAAATCTTTTTTGCATTTTTCCGGCCGCCGAAGCGCTTGGAGCAGGGGTCAGATTTTCCGGTAGCGGCGACGGCGGATCACGTAAAAGAGCGCTCCGCCGGCCGTGATCAGACAGAGCGGCAGCAGCAGATTCAGGGCTTGCCAAAACTTCCGCTCCGTTTTCAGTTTGGTTGTATTGAGCAGGTAGAGCGAAAGGTGGCGCCCCCGCAACTGCATCCACCCCTCGTCGTCACATAACAGGTTGATGCTGTTCAGGATAAAATCCCGGTTTCCGTAAAGCCTGCCGCCGTATTCGTCATACCCCAGCGGCAACGCCGTTGCACTCTCCCCCACCCCCTTCACCTCGTTGCGGATCACGTCGCCGTCGGCCACCACGATCATTTTGCTGTAACCGCTCTCCGCCTGGAATTCGCCCGCTACCGCAGCATCCGCCCGCCGGTTGTAACGGAACATCGACTGAAAACTCCCTTCCACCAAAACGGCCACCGGCAAATAGCTCCGGTTGAATTTCTCCTCCGTCATCTTCTCCCCGGCGATCGCCAGGCTGACCGGACTGGGTGTTTTCAACACGCCGGAATAGCGGGAAGAAGCCAGCAACGCTGTTTTCTTCAAGCCGTTCCCGCCGATGGTGTCGATGGTATTGGCATACTCCATCTTGACCGGTTGTATGCCGGCAGTCACCGGATTGCGCCCGGTGGGATAGAGAAGCGGCCAATAGTACCAGGGAGCCGGAGTGTAAACGGGCGTAGTGCCGTTCATGCCCGTCACCACCGGGATCCGTACACAATTTCCGTCCACCAGTATTTCGGGATTGATCCGGATACCGTATTTAAACAGAAGATCTTCGATGTTTAACGGACGATACATGGCAAAAACAGTCTCCTGTTCCTGCAACGCTTCGTGGTGCATCTCCACTTCGTCCACACACCAGAGCACCCGGCCGCCGCGCATAACATACTGGTCGATGATGTATTTGTCCCGCTCCGTAAAACGTTCGGACGGTTTGGCAATGATCAAAGCATGATAACGTTCCGGATCCGCTCCCAATGTGTCGGGATCGACAAAATCCACCTGGTAGTAATACTGGAGCAATTGCGCCGCATCGGATACCGCCGGATAGGGAAGTTCACCCTGTCCCACCAAAAAAGCCACCGATTTCTTCTCTTGCCGGATAAGCAGCCGCAATGCTTTGGTCAGTTCGTACTCCAACGCTTCCGCCGAGTGGTTGATATTTTCATCGGCGCTGTACATGGGCAGATTCTGCAGCAACGGAACTCCCACTTCTGTCGAGTCGTCATAGACTACCAAGCCGGGAAACAGGATCTGTTGCTGGAACGTCTCGTCCTCCGTCAGCCGGTTCAGGTTCAACGGCATGATGCCCCGTTCGGTTAAATACTGCGCCAACATCTTCTTCTCTTCCGGATCGCGGATCTCCGTCGGATCGATCAACCGGTAATTCAGGCGATTCCCCGTTATGCGGCGGAACTCTTCCAACATCCGGGTGGTTGCGTATTGCAACTTTTGGATCCCCGGAGGCAGGTTCCCGGCCAAAAACAGATCCACCTCTACCGGGCGTTCCAATCCCTCCAACAGATTCCGCGTGTTTTCGGAAAGCGTATACCGCTTGTCGTCGGTAATATCCCACCGCCGGTATACCCCGGAAGCCCAACTGTTCAGCAGGATCAAGGCTGCGAGCAAGTACCAGAGAAAACGCTGCCGGATCCCTTTGAAACGGTAAACGGTACACCCTAAAAAGAGAAGAATGACGGAAAGAAAGTAGAGCACATCTCCCAATGCGATCACCCCCCGCGACATCGGTTCGTAGTGGTAATCAATCCCCAAGGAGATCAGAAATCCCTGGTATCCGGCCAACGCCGGAATGTCCCCCAGAAAATCAAAACCGGCATACAACAGGAAAGAGAAGGCCATCCCGCAAAGAAACGCCACGATCTGGTTGTCGGTGACGGCAGAAGCCCACACCCCGGCCGCCACGTACAAGGCCGACAAAAAAAGCAGTCCGATGTAGGAACCCGCCATGCCTCCCAGATCCACATTCCCGACCGGCTGGGCCAGGAGATACAACGAAACGGGGTAAACCAGCGTGGGCAAAAGCGACAAAAACACCAATCCGAAACCGGCGGCGTATTTGGAAAACACGATCTGCGCTCTGGATACCGGACGGGTAAACAGTAACTCCAGCGTGCCGGAACGCTTCTCCTCTGCAAACAACCGCATGCAAAGCGCCGGCACTAAAAAAAGGTAGAGGATGGGAGCTAAGGAAAAAAAAGGTTGCAGATCGGCCAAGCCACTTCCCGGAATGTTGTATACTCCGGGGATCACCCACAAAAACAGGCCGTTAACGATCAGGAAACAGGCCAATATGACATAGCCCGAAAGAGATGAAAAAAAAGCGGCGACCTCTTTTCGGATCAGTTCCAGCATACGCTCTCTCTTTTACTTCAACATTCCGCTGTTCCGCAACTTGATCTCCGTCAATATTTTTTTGGTATACAACGGGAATTCGCCGTTCAGCATCCAGGCAAAATAGCCCGGTTGCTCCCGGAGTACCTGTTCTACCGGGATCCCTTTGTTTTTCCCGAAATTGAACACCTCCGCATCTTTGTCGTTGTACACGATGAACCCGGCGAAATCGGCATTTTTATTCTGGGTGGAGAATTTGCTCAAAAATTCGATGTTGTTTTCCAGATCTGTTTCGTAGCGCTCCAACTGCGCTTTCAAGACCTCGTAAGTAGCCACGGTATCGGCGGCAGCCGAATGGGCTTCTTCCAGCGATTTTCCGCAATAAAACTTATAGGCGGCAGACAACGTCCGCTGTTCCATTTTGTGAAAAATGGTCTGTACATCCACAAATTTCCGTTTCCGCATGTCAAAATCCACATCGGCCCGCAGAAACTCCTCCGCCAGCAACGGGATATCGAAGCGGTTGGAATTGTACCCTCCGAGATCGCATCCCTCTATGTATTTGGCTAATTCACGGGCGATTCCCCGGAAAGCCGGGCAATCTTTTACATGCTCGTCGTAAATGCCGTGTATGGCGGAAGCCTCTGCCGGTATCGGCATCTCCGGATTGACGCGAAAGGTTTTCTGGTTTTCCGTCCCGTTGGGCATCACCTTCAAGGCCGATATCTCAACAATACGATCCCTGGCGATGTTCACGCCGGTCGTCTCCAGATCAAAAAATACAATGGGATTGGCTAAATTCAGTTGCATAACCCACGTATCAAACCATCATCGGCATCAGCAACATCAGCAAATCCTCGTCCTGATCCTCTTTTTCAAAAGGGAGGAATAACCCCGGACGGGTCGGATCCGACAACTCCAACTCCACGTGTTCGGTCCCGATGTTGGAGAGAATTTCCTGTGCAAAAGCGGATTTAAAACCAATGGCCATCTCCTCTCCCTCGTACTGGCAAGCCAGTGTTTCGTGCCCCGACATCGAGTAATCCACATCCTGGGCGGAGATCACCATCTTTCCGGCCGTCAGGTCGAACTTCACCAAATTGCTGGCCTGGTTGGCCATCACCGAAACCCGGCGCAACGAATTGTAAAGCTCTTTCCGCTCGATGATCAGTTTTTTCGGGTTGTTTTGCGGTATAACCGAATTGTAGTTCGGGAAGCGCCCTTCGATCAGCGTGGAGGTCATTTTGTAATCCCCGAACACAAAAACCGCCATTTTATCGTTGAAGGAGAGCTGCAAAGCAGAATCGTCCTTGGGAAGGATATTTTTCAACATCAAAGCGGGTTTTTTCGGCAGGATCAACGAAAACCGGCCGCTTTTGCTCTTGGCGTCGAACCGCTTGTAACGGACCAGCTTGTGTGCATCGGAGGCGACAAAGGTAAAGTTCTCTTCGTTCATCTCCAGCAGGATGCAATTCATCACCGGACGCAGGTCGTCGTTCGCTGTTGCAAAGACGGTTTTTGAAATACCGTCCAACATCAGTCCGCACTTGGTCTCCAAAGCCGTATTTTCTCCCTCCTGAGCCACCGGAAGCGGGTAATCGGAAGCGCTCTCCCCCCGCACGGAAAATTCCCCTTTTTCCGAAACGATCCGCACTTCGTGAGAAGATTCGTTGATGTCAAAGGTCAGGGGCTGTTCCGGAAACTCTTTCAGGATATCCAGCAACAATTTGGCCGGAATGGTGATGCGTCCGTTCCGGTCCAGGCTCTCCAACTGCACCCGGGCTTCCATCGTGGTCTCTTTGTCCGAAGCCGTGGCATAGAGCGCCCCATCGGCAGCCACCAGTAAAATATTATCCAGGATCGGCTGTACCGACTTTCCTCCGATCACCTTGCTCACGGCCTGCAAGCGCGAAAGCAGTGTGTTACTTGATACGACAAATTTCATATATTCTTATTTTTATAATGATAGCTTTCAATCCATTTACCGTTTAAAACGACCGACTAAAGTAATGGATTTTTTCCGCTCGCAGAAATTTTCCGGGAAATTTTTGGGCGACGGATCAATCCATAAACGCTTCCACCTCTTTTACGGTGATCGGAACACGCTTGTCTCCCAGCAACCGGCAGCCGTTTTCGGTGATCAACACGTCGTCTTCCAAACGAATGCCGCCGAAGTCCTTGAAGGTTTCGATCTTATCGTAGTTCAGGAACTCCTTGTGCAACCCCTGCTGTTTCCATTGATCGATCAGGGCGGGGATAAAGTAACAGCCCGGTTCGTCCGTCACCACAAAACCGGGTTCCAACCGGCGCCCCATTCTGAGCGAAGCCGTTCCGAACTGCGGAACCGGCCGGGTCTCTTCGTCGTAACCGACGTGGATCTGCCCCAGATCCTCCATGTCGTGCACATCCAACCCCATCATGTGTCCCAATCCGTGCGGCATGAAAAGGGCGTGCGCCCCGGCGTTCACGGCCGCGTCCGTATCCCCTTTCATCAAACCGAGCTCCTTCAATCCCTGTGCAAGCACTTTGCACACCTCCAAGTGCACGTAGAGGTAAGTTACTCCCGGGCGGGCTATGTTCAAGGCATGGTTGTTGCAATTCAACACTACGTTGTAAATATCTTTCTGGCGGGAGGAAAATTTACCGCCGACCGGCATTGTCCGGGTAAAATCGGAACAATAGACGGAAACGGCTTCCGCCCCTGCATCCGTCAGCATCAACCGTCCTTTTTGCAGCATCTGGCTGTGATCGTGGTTGTGCAGGGTCTCTCCGTTCTGCGACAGGATCACCGGGAACGAAACCATGCTCCCGTACGAATTGGCGATCCCTTCGATCAGCCCGGCGATATACTGTTCTTTGACCCCGGGACGGCAATTTTTCATCGCCGCCGTGTGCATCTCGTATCCGATGTTGCACGCCTTGGTGATCTCTTCGATCTCGCAGGCTTCCTTCACCGAACGCAGGGAAACCACCGCCTGCACCAACTCCAGTGAAGCGTACTGTTTCAGGGCGGAGTGGTGAATACCGAGCAGATCCTCCAGCAACTGCATGTTCCGGTAGCGGTAGGGAGGCAGGAAATGGATCTTCCGTCCTTCGGCGATCGCTTCTTTCAGCAACTCCGCCAATTTGGCGAACGGCCGGGTATGGGTAATTCCGACCCGGGCGCCCAACTCCTTCACTTTCGGCTGGGGGCCCATCCAAATGATGTCGTCCATGTCCACGTCGTTCCCGAACAGGTACTCCTTGCCGCTGTCTACATCCAGCACACCGGCAAACCCCGGCATATTCAACCCGAAAAAATAGAGGAAAGAACTGTCCTGCCGGAACCTGTATGCATTGGCCGGATAATTGGAAGAGGCGTCGCTGTTACCGGGAAGCAGGATCAATCCCTCCCACACCCGCTCTTTTAACTCTTTTCTTCTGTTTTTATATACGCTTGCTTCAAACATGGTTGTAAGATTATAAATTCAACATATTACCACATTACAAAATCCAGGGAAAACGAAAACACGCCTCGTTGTACAGGCAGTAATCCGCCTCCCCGTTAACGGCAAAAGTCCGGATCAAAGCGGCCTCCGCCAACAATTGCCGGGCACAGGCAACGGTTGCGCCGGTTTTGATCCGGTCTTCCACCAACAATATTTTACGGCCTTTCACCTTAAAGGAGAGCTCTTCCAACAAACGCGGAGAGTCGTAAAGCGGTTGCCGGTCCGTCCCCCGAAAATTCAGCTTCAACAGTTGCAACTCCAATTGCAGACGCTGGTTCAACAAAGCCGCCGGTATGATCCCGCCGTTCGCCACCGCCACCAACAGGTCAAACTCCTCTTCGAAACGGATGGTACGGATCCGCTCCAATATCTCCTCCAAACTTTTACCCTTCATAGTTCGCTATCCACCTCAGCGCCAACCAACCGGCCACGATCTGGAAAAGGATCCCCGGCACTCCCAGGGTAAAATCCTGCAAAGCCGCCTGCCAACTGCCCGTCATCGCCCACTCCGCCACACCTCCGGTTACCTGATATCCGCATACGACCACTGCGATCAGCCCGATGGACAGGCGTTTCATCCGGGCGGAAACCTGTGCGGCGATCACCGCCAGCAGGGAGGATTTGACCAAAAGAACCGGCAATACGGCTGCGGAAGGCATCCCGAACAACAGATAATTCAGTAACGGAGAGCAAACCGCCGTCAGCAGCCCTGCTCTCAGCCCGAATTTATACGAGGCGATCAGCGTGAAAAAATAGACCGGCAGCCACATTTTTCCCCCGCCGGGTATCAGGTGGCACAACTGGGGTAACAACAGATTTCCCGTTACAAACAGAGTAACAAACAGATAGGTTCTGATCTCCGTCAATCGGACTGTCAGGGGACAAAAGGAAACGCTCCGGATCATGTTTCTGATTTTAAGATTAAAATAGTAAAAAGAAATCCCTTTAATTTAATCGCATTTTGCGCAAAAAGTGTTTATTTTGCCTGTTCGAAAATCTAAATTTCAAGACAAATGTACGGAAAATTTCAAGAATTTTTGCAGTCCGAGATCCAATCCATCAAAGATTCGGGTCTGTATAAGACAGAGCGCCTGATTACCACCCCTCAGGGAGCGGAAATAAAATTGGCGACGGGTGAAACGGTTTTAAATTTCTGCGCCAACAACTACTTAGGCCTCTCTTCCGACCCGTTCGTGATCGAAGGCGCCAAAAAAGCCTTGGACGCCCGCGGGTACGGCATGTCGTCCGTACGTTTTATCTGCGGCACCCAGGACATTCACAAAGAGCTGGAGGCTAAAATCTCGAAATTTTTCAAAACCGAAGATACCATTCTTTATGCCGCCTGTTTCGATGCCAACGGAGGGGTTTTCGAACCGCTCTTCGGCCAGGAGGACGCCATCATCTCCGACGAACTGAACCACGCCTCCATCATCGACGGGGTACGTTTGTGCAAAGCGGTGCGGTACCGGTACAAACACGCCAACATGGAAGATCTGGAAGAGCAGTTGAAGCTTTCCAAGGCCCAGCGGTTCCGGATCGTGGTGACCGACGGGGTGTTCTCCATGGACGGGGACATCGCCCGGTTGGATGAGATCTGCGCCCTGGCGGAGAAATACAACGCTCTGGTGATGGTGGACGACAGCCACGCCGCCGGATTCATCGGAAAAACCGGGCGCGGCACCGGCGAACACCACCACGTTATGGAGAAGGTGGACATTTACACCGGCACCCTCGGCAAAGCGCTCGGAGGCGCCATGGGCGGATACACCACCGGTAAGAAAGAGATCATCGAAATGCTCCGCCAACGTTCCCGGCCCTACCTTTTCTCCAACTCCCTCTCCCCGGCCATTTGCGGGGCATCCATCGCTGTATTCGACAAACTGAGCGCCAGCACCGAGCTGCGCGACCGGGTGATGGAGAACGCCGAATACTTCCGTTCCGAACTGACAGCGGCCGGTTTCGACCTGAAACCTTCCGAATCGGCCATTTGCGCTCTGATGCTGTACGATGCGGTACTCTCTCAAAATTTCGCCGCCGAGCTGCAAAAAGAGAACATCTACGTCACCGGCTTCTACTACCCGGTCGTACCCAAAGGCCAGGCCCGGATCCGCATCCAGCTTTCCGCAGCCCACACCCGCGAACAGTTAGACCGCGCCCTTGCGGCCTTCATCAAGATCGGTAAAAAATTGGAAGTGATCCGGTAAGAAAAATTACAGATCTTTTATTTTCAGGATGTTATACGATACATTGGTGTCGTATACATCCGTATTTTCCACTTTCTTGATGTAGCGGACCACCCGCGTGGTGAGCGGAAGGACTGCCACCTCGTAGCCCGATTTTAAGACCATCTGCACAACGATCAGTGTGAACAGCTCCCTGAGCGGAACCAAACCGCCGAATGCCAGCGGAAAGAAAATAATGGAATCGGCCGTCTCTCCGGCCAAGGTAGAAACGATCGCCCGCAACGAGAAACGCTTTCCCCCGGAAGCGATTTTCATCCGGCTCATCACATAGGCATTCAGGAACGATCCGACCAAAAATGCACACAGGCTGGCCGCCACGATCCGGGGCGCCATGCCGAACACAAAATTGAAACCCGCCTCGTGCTGCCAAAAGGGAGCCGCCGGCAGCCATACGGCCAATTGGGCAAAACCCACCACTAAAAAGTTCATGGCAAAGCCGCTCCAGATAATGAGGCGCGCTTTCCGGAACCCCCACACCTCGGCAATGCAATCGTTGATAATATAGGAGATGGGAAACACCAACAGGCCGGCGGTAGCGGTGATCCCTCCTATTTGTATCACTTTTGCTTCAAGCAGATTAGAGGCGATCAGGCAAACATTGAACAGAATCCCCAGCAGCATAAAGGGAACGGAAACACTCTTTTTCATAAACGTCTTGTTTTTTACGTGGTTCATCAAGCACACGGCAACCGGCGTTGCAATGAGAAAGCGAATGTAGCACAAGCCGGGAAAAACGCAAAATTTGTTCGGCCTTTTTATCAGGGCAAACGTATGAAATTTATTGTTTTTGTGGTGGAGCCACCCGGACGCTTCGGGTATTGTCCTGTCGGGGGAGGATGTTTGAGCGGGCTTCGCGGGCGGTTTGGTTCTATTGGTTGCATTGTTTCCGGCTGCATAGCCTGTGCATTCTATATTGCATCCTTCTAATATGGGTGGAATATCGGGTGGAGATCGGGTGGAGATGGGGTGTAGACCGGGTGTAGACCGGGTGTAGATGGGGTGTAGATGGGGTGTAGATGGGGTGTAGATGGGGTGTAGATGGGGTGTAGATGGGGTGTAGATCGGGTGTAGATCGGGTGTAGATCGGGTGTAGATCGGGTGTAGAGGGGGTGGAGACCGGGTGGAGATCGGGTGTAGATCGGTTTGAAAATGGTACAGGATGCGGTTGTCGGCGAGGAGCTTGCGAATGTCCTGAAAGCGGTAGTAGATACTGTGAAACAAGTTT
>JAISVB010000001.1 GCA_031271755.1 Culturomica sp. | reverse complement strand
CTCCGCCAATGGGTTCTATATTCAATCTGTAAATGGCTTTTAAACTGTTGGGCAGGGCCTGGTAAATGGTGTCGCTGAAAGGGCGATGTGCATACACCTGCTCCCCTGATTTCCAGATCTCGGGAACGCTTATTATCCTGTTTTTATAGCGTAGAGGTATGGCGCTGCCCTTGATCCCGAATTTGTTGTCGGTAAAAAAGAGTAAGTCGGTGCGGTTTTCGTATTCCTGCAATCCGGGATCGTTTTCACCTGCTCCATAGGTAGCACACACAACAAGGTTCTCATCAAGGTATTCCATTTTGATAAACCAGAATCCGGCAGGAATGGAAGAGATAAACCGTCCGTCCAATGAAAAATAGAGCACTTTCTGTCCCCAGTTATCGTGTATGGCAAGGATTTGGTTACCGGGTAACATGGCTACATGGCTAATGCCTATGTACTCCTGTGGTCCGCGTCCGCTCCGGCTGATGGTAGCCTGGTATTTGCCTGCTCGACTAAAGATAAAAACTTTATTCGTTTGACGGGTATCATAAATAATAATGTTTGAATCCGTTGCGATTACGCCGTCTACCATGCCCACCAAAGCCTTGTCCGAAGTTTCCAGCGGAATCACCTCTACATCCTGTACCCAGTTTCCACCGTGTATGGTGCTGTCGTTGGTCAGGACAATCTCCTTCATTTCTGAGGCGTCCACAAGTGTCCGGGATGATCTTGATTCCCCACAGGAAAAGAAGGCAACTGCGATGACGGATAGAAGCATGAATTTATTCATTGTCTTATTCGTGTTTTTTTAATTCAACATTTGCGAATGTATATAGTATATTTAAAATATGCAAATAAATCTGAATGTTTTTTGGTTGAAAAATACAGATTTTTTCACTATTCTTGCAAAACGTTTTAATTTGTAGCATGTCCGGTATGGAGTTTAAAAAAATATTTGCGCTGTTCTTCCTGTGCTTTCCGGCAGGGATGGGCGCCTTTGGACAACAAACAATTTCCCTTACTTTGGAAGAAACCATACGCCTGGCGCAGGAGCAGTCCATAGATGCAATGATTGTGCGGAATGCGTTTTTGGGGAACTATTGGAGTTTCCGCTCGCACAGGGCCGAACTGCTGCCCTCCCTCAATTTTTCGGCCGGTATAGCCAACTTTGACCGTTCGCAGCGGGCGTTGCAGGATGCCGGTACCGGGGAGATTTATTACCGTACCAACTACAACATGAACAACTCCGCTACGGTTTCCATCGACCAGCAGGTGGCCGCCACGGGGGGGACGCTGTCGCTTGCTTCGAGTTTGAACCGCTTGGACCAGTATCGTCCCGTCAGGGATATTACCTACTATTCACAACCGGTGACCCTCTCTTACCTCCAGCCGCTTTTTACCTATAACCGCCTCCGGTGGGACAAAAAGATCGAACCCGAAAAGTTCGAACGTTCCAAAAGGGAGTACCTGGAATCCATGGAGGAGGTGACGCTCAAGGCAGTCCGGTATTTTTACAGTTTGGCGACGGCGCAGCTCAACTACGACATTGCCGTGGGCAATTACAGCCAGATGAAAACCATGTACGGCATTGCAGCCCGGCGGCACGAACAGACGGGGTCGGTGACGCGCTCGGAACTGTTGCAATTGGAGTTGCGTATGGTCAATGACAGCCTCTCCATCTCTACCCGGGAGAACGACTACAAAGCCCGCCTGATGGAGTTCCGCTCCTTTCTCGGCTACAACGACAAAGCAGATCTGCAATTGGACAGGACGGAGCAGGTGCCCGAGTTGCGGATGGAGGTCGGTTTTGTGCTGGAGAAAACGCTGGAGAACGGGTCGTTCCGGATCGATCAGGAGATTTCCCGCCTGGAAAGCGACCGGAGTGTTGCGCAGGCCAGGGCGAACCGGGGTGTTTCGGTTTCGGTGAGCACCCAGTTCGGGCTCTCCAACAACGCCGGTAAGTTGCCGGCCGCCTATTCCGACCTGTTGAACCACGAGATATTCGGCATCAACCTGCGCGTGCCTATTGTGGATTGGGGCATGGGCAAAGGACGGGTGAAAATGGCGCAGACGCAACAGAAAATTACGCTGGCTCATTTGGAACAGGCTTTAACGGACCTGGAACAGAATGTTTACCTGGAGGTGGTGCAGTTCAATGCCCAGCGCGATAAACTCCGAATGGCCCGGCGTGCTAACCGGATTGCCGAAGAACGCTACGAATTGACTGTGAAAGATTTTGCCGCCGGGATGATCTCGGTTACCGACCTCAACACCGCGCAGTCGGAAAAAGACGCTGCAAATATGAGTTACCTGACGGAACTGTCAAATTTCTGGATTTACTACTTCTCTATCCGGAAGATGACACTGTACGATTTCGGAACAAATACGGACATCTCTGCGGAATACGATAAATTGCTTGAATAATCTGAAAATAACATGATACAGCGTATATTGATGATTGTGCTTGCCGCCGTGCTTGGCGGTTGCGGCGGACAGGAGAAGAAAAAAGAGCCGGCGGCGGAGTTGGCGCGGTACGAGTACTCGGACAATCGCGTGGAAGTGGCGGTGATGGAGCTGCGGGAAGCGCCGTTCCGGCAGCAGATTGCCACCAACGGCAAATTGCGGGCCGGCAGCAAGAGCGTGTTGGCGTTCAAAACATCGGGTACCATCGACAAAGTCCATGTTTCCAATGGAGATCGGGTGAGCGCCGGGACGGTGTTGGCCGAATTGGACCGGACAGAGGTGCAGAATGCGTTGACCGCCGCCCTGCAAAGTTTTGAAAAAGCCAAAATAGACCTGAACGATGCGATTATCGGTTTCGGGTACGGGAGCGCAGAAGATCCTCAGGTGCCGGAGCGTACGATGGAATTAGCCAAGATCCGGTCGGGGTATAATGTGGCCGAATTGAACCTTGAAAATGCGCGGAATGCCGTAGCCGCCTGTACGCTGAAAGCGCCGTTCGACGGCAAGGTGGCTACGATTACAGGCCACCCGTACGAACGCAGCGGCGCAGAGTTTTGCATTTTGGTGGACGATGCCCGGTTGGTGGCGGCATTCAGTGTGTTAGAAACAGAGTTGGATTTTGTGCGGAAAGGGAACGTTGTGAAGGTCGCTTCGTTCTTTAGTCCGGAGAATTACGTAAACGGCCGGATCACCAGCGTCAATCCGTTGGTGGACAACAACGGGCAGGTGCTGGTGGAGGCGGAGATCGTCAACAACGGTACTTTTGTGGACGGGATGAACGTTAAACTATTGGTGGAGAAAGTGCTGCCCGGCCAGTTGGTGGTGCCCAAGAGCGCGGTGGTGATGCGCGACAATTACGAAGTGTTGTTCCGCTACCGCGACGGCAAGGCGTATTGGACGTATGTGCACACGGTGCTGGACAACAGTTCCGAATATGTGGTGACGGCCAACACGGAACGCGGGGCTGACCTTGCTGCCGGCGATCTGATCATTGTTTCGGGCAACCTGAATTTGGGCAACGAAACAGCCGTGGTTGTCAAACCCTGAATTTAGCCCCGGATATGCTGCAAAAACTGATAGAACGGCCGATTGCGGTGACTATGTTCTTAGTCATGGTGCTGGTGTTGGGATTGGTAAGTATCAATCTGTTGCCGATTTCACTGATCCCGTCCGTGGACATTCCCTACATCACCGTACAGGTTTCCCTCCCGCAGCAGTCTGCCCGCGAATTGGAGGAATCGGTGGTCACTCCGCTCCGGCAGCAGTTGATGCAGATTGCCGGGCTACAGGATATCCGGAGCGAGACCAAGGACGGGAGCGGTACCATTTTGCTGAGTTTTGAGCACGGTTCGAGCAGCGATTATCTGTTCATCGAGGTCAACGAAAAGATAGACCGGGCGATGGCCGGTATGCCCAAGGAGTTGGAGCGGCCTTATGTCCTCAAGGCCGGAGCAGCGGATATTCCGGCATTTTATATTAACCTGACGGTGGATGGCGATGAAAAGTTTACGCCCGTCGATGCGCTTTTTCCTGTTTCCGACCGCTTTGCCCAGTTGAGCGATTTTGCGGGCAACGTAATTGTGAAGCGCATTGAGCAGTTGCCCGAAGTGGCCATGGTGGATGTGAACGGGTATGTTTCGCAGGAGATATTGATCATCCCCGACCGGGAAAAGTTGATACAGGTAGGCCTGACGCCGGCTGTGTTGGAGGGTGCGCTCCGGAACATCAATATTTCGCTGGGCAATCTCACGATCCGCGACGGTGAATACCAGTTCAATGTCAAGGTGCAGCGGGAAGCCCGGAGCATCACCGACATCGAGAACGCTTACCTGAAAGCCAACGGCCGGATTTTCCGGGTCCGGGATCTGGCGCGGGTGGTGGAACATCCGCAAAAACGGGCGACGGTGGTCCGTTCCGACGGCCGGAATGCCGTCACGCTGGCCGTGATCAAGCAGTCCGACGCCCGCATGTCCGAACTGAAAGCGGGTATCAATGAGTTGCTGAAACATTTTGAAACGGACTATCCCGGTGTGACTTTTACGCTGACACGCGACCAGACCGAGTTGTTGGATTACTCCATCAACAACCTGTTTGAAAACATCATTTTGGGTATTCTGCTGGCCTGCCTGATCATTTTTTTGTTTATGCAGAACCTGCGGTCGGCGTTCCTGATCACGCTGACGATGCCGGTTGCTTTGGTGTTGTCCATGCTTTTTTTCCACCTGCTCGGTATCTCCATCAATATCATTTCGCTGTCGGGGTTGGTGCTGGGGGTGGGCATGATGGTCGATAACTCCATCATTGTGATCGACAACATCACTTTCCGCCGGAATACGGGGTATACGCTCAAAGAGGCCATTGTCAAGGGGACGGGCGAAGTTTTCGCTCCCATGTTGAGTTCCGTGCTGACGACCTGCGCCGTGTTTGTCCCGCTGATATTTCTGAGCGGCATTGCCGGTGCGCTTTTTTACGATCAGGCCATGGCGGTCGTCATCACGTTGTTTTGTGCGCTGGCCGCTACTGTGACGGTTATTCCGGTCTATTTTTACTTAGCCTGCCGGCGGCAGGAAAAGAGTACGGCCAACCGTTTCTTAGCCCGGTTTTCCTTCGGATGGTTTGAGCGGTGGTACGAGAAGACGTTGAAGTTCTTTTTCCGCCGCCGGTGGATTATCGGGGCGGCGTTCCTCGTGGCCTTTGCGGGGATGCCGGTGCTGTTCGCTGTTGTCCGGAAGGAGCGGCTTCCCGAGATGACTTATACGGATGTGCTGCTCCATGTGGATTGGAACGAACGGATCACGCTGGAGGAGAACGACCGGCGCACAGGGCAATTGGTCGATTTTGTGAAGCCGATGGCCCGGCAGGTGACGGAGATGACCGGCGTTCAGCAATTTGTTCTTTCCCACACCCGCAAGACCGGAAATTCGGAGTCGGTGGTTTATATCAACAGCAGCAAGGGGCATACTGTTGGGGAGATACAGGCGGCCGTGTCGGAGTTTTTGAAGGCCCGGTACCCCGGAGCTATTTACGGCTTCGAATCTTCGGGCAATATTTTTGAGGTGGTGTTTGCCGATAAGGAGGCCAGGTTGACAGCGCGTTTGCGCCCGACGGACGGACAGGCTCCGGATCCCGTGAAACTCGATTCCCTGCTCTCGGTGATAGCGGCAGGGCTTCCCGGAACAGAGGTTGCTCCGGTGGCTTGGGAGGAGTACATTCTCTTTGTGGGGCGTCCCGACGTGATGGCGCTGTACGACGTTTCGTTCGGCGAATTGGCCGGCGTGCTCCGCAGTTCGCTGAACGACAATACGATCTTTACCCTGATGCAGGGAAACTTCCCCGTGCCGGTGGTGGTGGGCGACAACCGGGCGAGCCTGGCGGAGATCTTGGAAAAGGCGTCGGTCCGGCGGGCCGGGTTGGAGCTTCCGGTCAGTTTGTTCTTCCGGGAAACCCGCAAGCAGGACTTGAAATTCATCGTATCCGGGGCAGAGGGAAATTTTTATCCGCTGGAGTTTAACCTGCCGGACAGGGAGGTGCCGCAAACCGTAGAAACGATCCGCGAAATTGTGCGCGAAAACAGTGATTTCGAGGTTGGTTTCAGCGGTTCGTATTTTACCAGCCGCGGCATGGTGTGGGAGATCCTCGTTGTGCTGGCTGTGGCTGTTCTGCTGCTCTATTTTATCCTGGCGGCGCAATTTGAATCCATCGTCCAGCCCCTGATCATTCTGTCGGAATTGGTGCTTGATATTTTCTTTACCCTGTTGGCGCTTTGGGTGCTGGATGTTTCCTTGAACATCATGTCGCTGATCGGTATTGTGGTTACCTGCGGTATTGTGATCAATGATTCGATCCTGAAGGTCGATACCATCAACCAGCTCCGCAAACACGAGGGAATGTCGGTTATACGCGCCATTCTGGAAGGGGGCCGTCGCAGGTTGAAGCCGATCATTATGACTTCGCTGACGACTATTCTGGCCATTTCGCCTTTTCTGACGCGCGGGGATATGGGGTCCGACCTGCAATACCCGTTGTCGGTCGCTACGATAGCGGGTATGGCGGCGGGAACGCTTGTGAGCATATTTTTTGTGCCGTTGATCTATTATTCCGTTTACAAAAAGAGGTGATTCCGGATGGCTGACAACAGATATAGATTATCTCCGTTTTCCATCATCCTGATCATGGTGGCGCTGATGATTGCCGGCGCTGCCATGATCCCGCTGCTGTCCGTGCAGTTGCAGCCGGCGAAGAAAACCCGGAGCCTGTCGGTGAGTTGTTCCTGGCCCGGGGCTTCTCCGGCGATCATGGAAAAAGAGGTGGTTTCCAAGTTGGAGGGGGTGTTGGCGCGGCTGGACGGGGTGGAGGAGATCACTTCGGTTTCTAACTTCGGTTCCGGAATGGTGACGCTTCTGTTCAAGGAGGGTACGAAGATGGAGGTAGCCCGCTTTGAAGCCGCTTCACAGATCCGGGCGCTCTATCCGCAGTTCCCTGAAGGCGTATCGTATCCCCTCCTCAATGTTTCGACCGGCGGGGAGAGCGGCGGGGAGACGTTTGTGGCCGGTTATACGATCAATACCAGCCTGTCGGGACAGGATGCGGAGCGGTATATTGTCGACAACCTGTTGCCGGCGCTTTCCCGGCTGGAGGGGGTGAACAGCGTGCGGTACGGAGGTATCCGGCCGTATGAGTATGAAATTACGGTAGACCCGGACGCCGCCCTGTCTGCGGGAGTGGAGATGAACCGGATCGCAACGGCTTTCAACGACTATTTCGGCGAAACGACTGTCGGCAATGTTACTTACGGCGACGGGAATGTGATCTTGCTCAAAGCGCGTATGAGCGACCGGAGCGCTGATTTTTCCGCTATTCCGGTTGCCAATGCGGAGGGGCGTATTGTTTTGCTGGGGGAGCTGGCGACGGTGATTTACCGGCAGAGCCTGCCGCTTACCTATTCGCGGATCAACGGATTGAATGTTATTCACTTGTCGGTGTCTGCGCACAAGAATACGAATGTGGTGAAGCTCTCCTCCGAGGTGAAAGCTGTTGTGACGGAGCTCGAACCGTCGTTCCCGAAAGGGTTTACCGCCCAAATAAATTACGATGCGGCGGATTACATCAACAAAGAGCTGCACACCATTTTCCTGCGTACGCTGATGACGGTGGTTATTTTGATGCTGTTTGTGCTGGCCGTCAGCCGCAACCGGGCGTATCTGCTGATGATCTTCGTGACGCTTCTGGCAAATATCCTTGCGGCGGTGATTTTCTATTACCTGCTGGGGTTGCAGATACACCTCTACTCCTTAGCCGGGATTACCGTGTCGCTGGGGATCATCATCGATACCTCCATCATCATGGTCGATCATTACAGCTATTACCGGGACCGGAAGGCGTTTCTGGCCATTCTGGGTGCCGTTCTGACCACGATCGCCTCCCTGACGGTGGTATTCCTGCTTCCCGTGCAACAACAGCTTATTTTCGGCGATTTTGCCTGGGTGATCATCATCAATTTGGCTGTATCGCTGGCCATATCGCTCTTTTTTATTCCCGCCCTGCTCGACTGCTTTCCGTTGAAAAAGCCTATGACGGTCGCCACGATGCGGATGAAACGGTTCGTAGCCCGCTACAACCGGAGTTACTCCGCCTTTACCGGCTGGGGGCGGCGGCATCGCTGGCTTTTTATCACTGTGCTGATCCTGGGCTTCGGGCTTCCCATACACCTGTTGCCTCCGCAGTGGAAGCCCGGACGCAACGAGGAGCCGACCATGTGGCAAAAGTGGTACAACGAAACCGTCGGGGGCAAACTGTATCAGAATAATAAGGCGGTTGTGGAGAAGGTGCTGGGCGGTTCTTTCCGGTTGTTCGATACCCGAAAATCGCCGGCCTACGGGGGAAATCCGGAACAGGGGCGGATTACCCTGACCATCCGGGCCGGTATGGTGGAGGGCAATACGGTGCACCAGCTCAACGAGATTGTGCGCTACATGGAAAATTACCTGAGCCGGTTCGAGGAGATCGAGAGTTTCCGCACAACGGTCAGTTCGTACGATAATTCCACCATTACTGTCACTTTCAAGCCGGAGTATGAGAAAGGCTCTTTCCCGTATCAACTCCACGAAAACGCCCAACGGGAGGCAATGCGGTTCGGCGGGGCGACGTGGAGCATTTACGGCCTTCCTGACCTGCATTTCAGTAACAACACCGCCTCTTACGGCCAATACAAACCGTACCGCATTGTCCTGACGGGATACAATTACGATCAACTGATGCGGTACGCCGAGGGATTGAGGGATTCGCTTTCCCGGAACCGCCGCGTTGACGATCCGGGCATATACGGCGAAGTAAGTTGGGATGCTTCGCGCCGCAAACAGGAGTTTTTTGTGGAGATGGATCGCGAAAAGGCGTTGATGACGGGGGCGAGCCTGGGGGGGTATTTCGGTATGTTGAATCAGTTGCTTTACGAACGGCCGCTCCGGCCGGTATTTACGAACGGGAAAAACCAACGGGTGTTGCTTTCGTCGTCTAAGAAAAGCAGTTTCGACCTGTGGCGCGTGAAGAACGATCCGCTGGCGGTGGATTCGGTCCGGGTCAAGTTGTCGGATTTTGGAACGGTTGATAAACAGTTTACCGGTTTGAGCATTTATAAGCGAAATCAATCCTACCAGTTGATCGTGGCTTTTGATTTTATCGGATCGGGCGAATTGGCCGGCCGGCTGATCAAAACGCAGGTGGACCGGTTGAACGACTATGTACTTCCGATCGGGTATCTGGCAAATCGCGATTCGGGAGGCCGGTGGTATGGAAAGGCCGGCGCTAATTACTCGTTCCTGTTGATCCTGCTGGTGATTGCGATTATTTATGTTGTTTGCGCCATTCTGTTTGAGTCGCTGAAAAAACCGCTGGTGATCATCCTGATGATCCCGGTATCGTTTATCGGGGTTTTTCTGACTTTCGGGCTGTTCGGGTTCCGGTTCGACCAGGGGGGCTTCGCTTCGCTGGTGCTGCTCAGCGGGTTGGTGGTCAACGCCGGCATCTACGTGATCAATGAGTATAACATCATTTCGCGGCATTATACACACAGGAAGCCGTTGCCGCTTTACATGAAAGCCTACAGCCGGAAGATTGTGCCGATCCTGCTCACCATTGTTTCCACCGTACTCGGGTTGATCCCGTTTGTCACGGGCGGTAAGGATGATCTGTTCTGGTACTCTTTTGCAGTCGGAACCATGGGAGGGATGCTTTTCTCCGTCGTTGCCTTTTTAGTTTACCTGCCGCTCTTCCTGCCGCTGAAAAAAGGAGACGATCGGTAGCCTTGTCTTTTGAAAATTATACGTATTTATTTGCATTTTTTAAATATTTTAAATATATTTGCAAGCATTGGATTAAAAAAACACAAATAAGACATGAATAAATTAATGCTTCTATCCGTTATTGCTGTTGCCTTCTTTTCCTGTGGAAAATCGAAATCCTCACACTTCATTGTGGACGCTTCAGAAATGAAGGAGATTGTACTGACCAACGACAGCACCATATACGGTGGAGACTGGGTACAGGATGTAGAGGTGATTCCGCTGGAAACTTCGGACAAGGCTTTGGTGGGCATGGTAGACGGCGTAATTGCAACGGATTCAAACATCATTATTTATGACTGGATGCGAAGCCAGCGTGTTTTTATCTTCAACCGGGACGGAAAACACCGGGCTACCATTAACCGGAGCGGACGCGGGCCACAGGAGTATGTGCGCTTTGCCCACGTGGCCATGCTTCCGGATAACCAGACCCTTGCCATACACGACAACGGGGACGGAAAAGTATTGTTTTTTTCGCTCGACGGCCGTTTTATCTCCAGCATACCTATGGGATTTGGTTTTTCCCGTATGGAATACTTAGACGAGAACAAGGTTGTGTGCGCCAAATTCGGTTCGGGTGAAAACGATCCCGGATTGCAGGAATACGAAAACCGCACCGACTTACTCTTTTTTACCGACAACAAATTCGGGATCAAGGGCAGCGCCATACCTCTACGCTATAAAGACAACCTGATAATAAGCACTCCCGTGATCTGGAAATCAGGGGAGCAGGTGTATGCACATCGCCCTTTCAGCGACACCATTTACCAGGCCCTGCCCAACAGTTTAAAAGCCATTTACAGATTGAATATAGAACCCATTGGCGGAG
>JAISVB010000052.1 GCA_031271755.1 Culturomica sp. | reverse complement strand
TGGTGACCGTGATGGTGAAGCTTTGCATCATGCCGGCGTTTATGTCGGTGTCATCGACGATACAGGTAACCATTCCGACGGAAACCAATACGCACACAAATACATATCGCAAAAAAGACATTATTCTTGTAGACATCATGTTTTTTGTTAAATACAGTTATTTTCGTGTGTGTGTGATCCGAACTATTTTCAACGAGTTAAAATATGTTTTCAAAATAAGGATTATTTATCCGACCATGCAATCCCATGAATATGGGGTGGCAATAATTGTATACACCCCTTAAAATAATGATTTGTGTTTAGCTGTAAAACAGAAAATTTTATACCCACGACGGATTTCCGGCTAAAAACAAAAAGAGTTGTCTCAAAAGCAAGACAACTCTTTATCAACTCCTGCCCATTTTAAATCAGCAAGCCTTCATTTTCAAAGCCGGTTTTCGGTCTCTACGTTGGCCATACCGATGCGGATGGCGTCGATGTTCATGGGGATCAGTTTGTGGTGACGTTCCGGCAGGGACTTCTGCAACCCTTTCTCCACGTTCTCCACCTTCACGATCGGTTTCACTTTCAGGAAACCGCCCATGATGATCATGTTGAAGATTTTCGGATTCCCGTTTTCGGCCGCCAGGCGGGCGCCTTCGATCCGGTAAATGTTGATGTCCTTGCGCATGGGCGGGCGGGTGATGCCGTTGGGGTCGTACAACAGGGTGCCGCCCGGCTTAACCCCTTCCTCGAACTTATCCAGCGATTGCTGATTCAGGATAATAGCTGTGTCAAACTTGTGCAGGACGGGCGAGCTGATGCGCTCGTCGCTGATGATCACGGTCACATTGGCCGTTCCCCCGCGCATTTCGGGTCCGTAAGAGGGCATCCAGGAGACTTCCTGATCCTGCATGATCCCGGAGTAAGCCAGGATCTTTCCCATGGAAAGAACCCCCTGTCCGCCGAATCCTGCTATGATTATTTCTTCTGTCATAATGGTATGTTTTCAATAATGATACATAAACCGGGAATCCGGCGATTAAATGTCTTTGATATCTCCCAGCGGATACTTCGGGAACATGTTTTCCCGCATCCAGGTATTGGCGTCGACCGGCGTCATTTTCCAGCCCGAATTACAGGTTCCGACGATCTCCACAAAAGAGGTCCCTTTCCGCAGGCGCGTATTCTGGAATGCTTTTTTGATAGCGTTCTTGGCTTTGCGGACGGCGCCCGGTGTATCGGCGCTCTGGCGGGTCACATAACAGGTTCCGTCCAACTGGGCCAGCAATTCGGTGATCTTCATCGGAAAACCGTTCAGTTTGGGATCCCGTCCGTACGGAGTGGTCGCTGTCACCTGCCCGAGCAGGGTGGTGGGAGCCATCTGTCCGCCCGTCATCCCGTAAATGGCGTTGTTGATAAAGATCACGACGATGTTTTCCCCCCGGCTGCAGGCGTGCATGATCTCGGCGCAGCCGATGGAGGCCAGGTCGCCGTCCCCCTGGTAGGTAAACACGTATTTCTCCGGGTGCAGCCGGCTGATACCGGTAGCGACAGCCGGAGCGCGTCCGTGTGCGGCCTGCGCCCAGTCAATGTCCAAATAGTTGTAAGCAAGTACGCTGCAACCTACGGGCGAAACCCCGATGGCCTGATCCTGGATGTTCAGTTCCTCGATCACTTCGCCCACTAATTTGTGGACAACGCCGTGCGTACACCCCGGACAGTAGTGCATGATGTTATCGGTGAGCAGGGGAGTCTTCCGGTACACCAGATGCTCCGGCTTGGTAATATCTTGTATATGGCTCATAGCTTTTAATTTAACAGTTTTCAATTACAATCCGAACGCACTTTTAAACCCTTCCAACACCTCTTCCGGCGCGTGGATCACGCCGCCCAGCCGGCCGTAGTGCTCCACTTTCACTTTTCCGTTCACGGCCAGCCGCACGTCGTACACCATCTGCCCGGCGCTCATCTCCACAGAGAGCATGCCTTTGACACGGCCAGCCAGTTTGGTGATCGCCTCTGTGGGGAACGGATAGAGCGTGATCGGGCGGAACAATCCCAGTTTGATGCCCTGTTCGCGGGCCAACTTCACCGTTTTCTGGCAGATCCGGGCGCTCGATCCGTAAGCCACCAGCACATAATCGGCGTCCTCGCAGGCGATCTCTTCGTAACGTACCTCCTTTGCTTCGATCTCCCGGTACTTGGCCTGCAATTTCAGGTTGAATTTCTCCTGTCCGTAGGAGTCCAGTTCCAACGAAGTAACAATGTTGCGTTTCCGGTTTTTCTTTCCCCGCAACGCCCAGCTTCCGGAGATCTTTTCGATCTCTTCGTCCGTCCATCTCGGCTTGTATGGAGAGAGCTCCACTTTTTCCATCATCTGGCCGATTACCCCGTCGCTCAGGATCATGGCCGGATTGCGGTATTTAAACGCCAGCTCGAAACCAAGGTCTACAAAATCGTTCATCTCCTGCACGGAAGCCGGCGCCAGCACGATCAGGTGGTAGTCGCCGTGCCCGCCCCCTTTGGTGGCTTGGAAATAGTCGCTCTGCGCCGGCTGGATCGTTCCCAGTCCGGGGCCTCCCCGAACCACATCCACTACCAAACAGGGCAGTTCGGCCCCCGCCAGATAGGTGATCCCCTCCTGTTTCAGGCTGATTCCCGGGCTGGAGGAAGAGGTCATTACTTTTTTACCGCAGGCGGCCGCTCCGTATACCATATTAATAGCAGCCACTTCGCTCTCGGCCTGCAAAACCACCATACCGGTCTCTTCCCAGGGCTTGCGGAGCATCAATGTCTCCATCACTTCCGACTGCGGGGTGATCGGGTATCCGAAATACCCGTCGCATCCGCACCGGATAGCAGCTTCCGCGATCACCTCGTTCCCTTTCATTAATTTTATTTCAGACATCGCTGTAATTTTAGGATTGTACACTCATTTTATACACACTGATAACGGAATCCGGGCACACCAGCCCGCAACTGGCGCAACCGATACAATCGTCCGGATTTTTCATCCAGGCATAGTGGTACCCCTTTCCGTTCACATTGGGATTCAGCTCTATGACCTTTGTGGGGCAAGCCACAACGCACAAGCCGCAGCCCTTGCATTTCTCGTTGTCGACAACGATCGCTCCTTTGAATTTTGCCATACGTAAAAATTTATAATGTTGATAGAGTTTTTGATTCCTTTAAAATCCATCCGGTTTTACGGGTGATCCTGCCTGAAACGGGCTAACCGCTCTTTCAGCAGCTCTATTTTGTCTTGCCCGATCTGCGACACGCAGGCCCGCAACCCTTCCCGCGTACTTCCGCATCCCTTCAACGGGAGCGAAGAGATGCCGTAATGCAGCAACTCCCGTGCCAACTCGCCGCCGCTCATGCCCGGATACCCGATGGTAAAGTAAAAACCGTCGCCGATCTCCTCCTCCCCATCCTTGTCGTAAACAATGGCGAATCCCGCCTTCCGGAACAGCTCCTTCATGCTCCCGGCGCGTTTGCCGTACTCCCGCGCATCCTGCAAAATATCCAATTTCCCTTCGTTGGCGGCTTTCAGGATGGCGGCAACGGCGTATTGCGGAGAGTGGGAGGTTCCGGAAGTTTGGGTGTAAATTAATTTGTAGGCCAGCGTGTACCCCAACTCTTCGGAATTGTACCGGGCTTTCAGGTGCGGATACTTCCGGTTGAAAAGAGCGTCCGAAACACAAAGCAACCCCAGGCGCTGTCCGGCGTAGCTGAACAGTTTGGAACTGGAGATCATCAGGATGTAATTGTCCGTATACCGGGCTACGGAAGGCTGGAAAGGCGCCTTCCCCGGATGCGACAGGTCCCGGCGGAAGTCCATGGCAAAGTAGGCCAGATCTTCCAAGGCCACAATGTCGTACCGGGTGGCCAATTCGCCGATGATCTGCAACTCCTCCTCCGTCAGGCAGACCCAGGAAGGATTATTGGGATTGCTGTAAACGATTGCGCAAATGTTCCCTTTTTTCAGGTAGCTTTCCAATTTTTCCCGCAATTTCCGGCCGCGGTATTCGTAAATATCAAAGGTGATGTACGGTTTCCCGATTACCTCCATCTGTGTTTTCTGCACGGGGAAACCGGGATCGATGAACAGGACGGTATCCTCTCCCTCCTTGTACTCCGTCAGGGCCATGAACGAAACATAGGAGGCCTGCATGGCTCCGACCGTGGGCAGGATGTGCTCCGGTGCGATCCCCACATCGATAAAGTTCCGGATAAACCGGGAAGTTTCCGCCGCTAATTCCGGGAGTCCTTCCAGCATCGGGTAGAACTGTGCCACCCCTTTTTGCAGGGCGGCGATCTCCGCATCGGTCCCGATCCGGTTCGGAGCCAGGCCCGGAACCCCCATCTCCATCCGGACGTAGGGCAGCCCGGAGGCTTTCTCCAACAGGTTGGTCACTTTAACAATGTCGCGTATGGATGCATTGTCCATGTTGTCGATCGCAGCCCGGCGCAGTGTTTCGTCCACAAGTTGCGGACTTACCAGAGTATGTTGCATAGTACAAAGGAAGGTTACTTACATTTTGAAACAATAATAGGCATTTTTCTTGAAATACGAAAATATTTTCCCTTTTTTAATTGAAAAAAATACTACAAATACCCCAAAAACGATCGCCTATTTTTTTCCTTGCGTTTTTGCGTTAATTTTGTCGGAATGAACTTGGAGTTACTCATTGCCCGGCGGTTGCTGAAGGGCGGGAACAAAGGATCGGTTTCGGCGCCGATCGTCCGGATTGCGCAGGCGGGGATTGTGCTGGGAGTTTGCGTGATGCTGCTCTCCATCTGCATCACAGGCGGCTTTAAACGGGAGATCACGGAGAAGCTGACCGGTTTTGTATCCCACGTCGACATTGGCTCCTACGGCGGGAGCAGCGCCTATGCGGACGAACACATCCGGGTGTCCGACACCCTGCTGGCAAACATGACCGGCCTGCCGGAAGTGCGGGAAGCCTCCGTATACGTCCGCAAGCCGGCCATTCTGAAAACCGGCCGGGAGATACACGGAGCCATGCTGCACGGAGTGAACGCCGCTTACCGGGGAGACTTTTTTAAAAAAGAGATCCGGGAGGGAACTTTTCCGGACTTTTCCACGGAACAGGCTTCCGACCGGATCCTGTTGTCCGCTTCCGTCGCCCGCCTCCTGAACCTGAAAACGGGGGACAAGCTGCAAGCCCATTTTGTCCAGGATCCGCCGCGGGTGCGGGTTTTTACGGTCAGCGGCATTTACGATACCGGTTTCCGGGAATACGACGATGTCTTTGTGCTGTGCGATATCCGCCACCTGCAACGACTGAATGGCTGGGAGCCGGAGGAGGTATCCGGCATTTCGGTGACCCTGTGGAACATTGGCCGTTTACACGAAGCAGTGGAAAAGATAGAGGGGCAATTGGATTGGAAGGAGGGAGGCGACTTTTACCGGATCGACACCCTGTACGGAACGGCTCCTGAGATATTCGACTGGCTGAACCTGTTGAACATGAACGTGTGGATCATCCTGATCCTGGTTATTTTGGTGGCCGGGATGAACATGGTATCCGGCCTGCTGATCCTGATCCTGGACAAAACTGCTCTGATCGGGGTGCTGAAAGCGCTGGGATACCGGAATGTCCGGTTGCGGAGATTGTTCCTGTACGTCACCGCCGGTTTGGTCGGCAAGGGGATGTTGTGGGGGAATGCGGCGGCGCTGCTGCTGGCGGGCTTGCAATACTTTTTCCGGCTTATCCCCTTAGATCCGGAGAGCTACTACATGGACACCGTGCCGGTCAGTTTTGACTGGCTGGCGATCATCGGGCTGAATGCCGGCGTGTGGTTGGTTTCCGTACTGATGTTGATTGTTCCGACCGTATTGATCTCCGGGATCCAGCCGGTCCGGGCAATCCGTTTCGAATAAAAACGCACGAGTGAAGTAATATACGTATGACGACCGGGGAAAAAATAAGGAGGTTTTACCGCG
This sequence comes from Culturomica sp., assembly GCA_031271755.1. Classification (GTDB taxonomy): domain Bacteria; phylum Bacteroidota; class Bacteroidia; order Bacteroidales; family Marinifilaceae; genus UBA944. Next base: position 68,305 of record JAISVB010000052.1, on the reverse strand, counting down.
AACACAGCACGGGGCTGTTGGGGACGGTGATCTTTCACCTGCTTTTACTGATCTTCCTGCTCAGCGCGGGGATCTCCCGGCTGCAAGAGCGCAACGAAACCGAACTGGAATTTGCCGTGCCGGTACCGGAGGTGGCCGAAAAGATGCAGGAGGAGAGAACGCAACGGGAGGAGTTGCGGCAAAAAACCTCTTCCGAAGAGGTCCAGCGGATGCTGCGCTCCATCGCCGTCAACGAAAACGCCCGGAGCAACAACCGGGACTCCCGGGTGCAGGAGTATATCGACGAAGTGACCAAAGAACTGGAAGCCGGAAATGCAGCGGGGCGCTATGCAGCGCGGACGGATCAAAATTACCGGAAAGACAGCCTGCAGCACAACCGGGACCGGCAGGAACGGCTGCTGGATTCGCTGAAATCGACCTTCTACTCCGGGGAGAGCAGCGTTTCGTACAACCTGCCGGACCGCTACGCCCGCGTCTTGCCGATCCCCGTATTTAAATGCGAATTCGGCGGAAAAGTGGTCGTCGTCATCCAGGTAGACCGGAAGGGGCAGGTGCAGAAGGCCGCTGCCGTTCCGGAAGAGTCCGCGCCCGACGAATGCCTGCTCGAAGTGGCCGTCGATGCCGCCCTTCGCTCCGTTTTCAATGAAAAACCGAACACTGCCCCTCTGCAGGCCGGCACCATCACCTATAATTTTGTCAAACAATGAGAGTCTGTTTCGTTATCTCCTCGAATAACTTCGGTAAGAAATTTAAACGGACTCTGCCGGATTTTTAAATTATTGCATTAACTTTGTTTTGTTGAACGGATTGCGTATTATTGCAACGTCTTCTTGCCACAGATGTGTCGTACACAAACAGGATTTTATGGGATTATTTTCAAGAAGGAATAAAAAGATTCGCACGACTTACGAAGCTGAAACCCTGCGAAAACTTTTTCAGGAGGATCACGAGCTTTACACCCGGGTGGAGAACAGCGAAGAGTTGAGGCGGTGGAGAGAGTTGGACAAATTGGTAAACGATCCTGTTTTTAAGGCCCGGCGCAAAGAGGTTGAGCAATTGCGATACAAAGGAAGTCCTTATTACTTCCGGGAAAAGGAGTACAAAAAACTGCTCGGGAACCGGAAATTAAAAGCCTACTACCAGGTCAAGGAATCGCAGGAACTGCAAGGATACCTGCACGTCCGGGAATCGGATCTGTACGAAGAGTACCGGAAACTGAAGGTGGTCGTTAAAGCTCCGGGATTTGAAAAAAAACTGCGCCCGCAGGAGTATGCGGAGTATCGGAAACTCTCGGCCGATCCCAAGATCAAAGCCCTGAATCTTTTTGAAAGGAACCGGAAATACCGCTATTACCAGGAGATCCGGGAGACGATCCTTCCGGAGGAGTTTGAAAAATTGGTTCCCTACATCAAATCGGACGAATTCCGGGAGAACCGCTCCTTCTTAGTGAATAAAAAGAGGTATCAGACCACCGAAGACTACAAACTCCTGTGCGAATACGATGCTTTGGGAAAACGGCCGGAGATCGGCAGATATTTTTTGTTGGACCGGGATGTACATTTTCACAACATGGCCCGCTGGGAACCGGTTTTTGTGGATGAGTTCGACCGGGGACGGTTGGACGGAAACCGGTGGATCGCCCGGTACCACGCGGGGGAACGCTTCCTGAACGATACCTACGGAGTCGGGGACGATGTGCAGCTTTTTACCGGCGACAATATCTCCTTTACCGAAAAATCGGTCATTCTGAACTTTAAAAAAGAGCAGATCATCGGCAAATACTGGGATGCCAAACGCGGCCTCCGGGAAAAGGAGTACCGGTACACTTCCGGATTGCTGAGCACGGCCACCTCTTTCCGGCAGCAATACGGGCGGTTTGAAGCCAAGATCCGGATCACCTCCTCGGCTGTCCGTCAAAACTTCTGGATGCAGGGAGAGGAGCAGATGCCCCACATCCAGATCGTGGATGCAGGAACGGGCGGCCTCCGCATGGGACACAGCTTTTCCCGCAGGGGAGGTGTTGGAAGCACCGTCGCTTCACTTGCGGATCTGAAACTCCCCAACGATTTTTACATTTTTACCCTGGAATGGACGCCGGACAAATTGACTTGGCGGATCAACGACACCATCGTCAAGGAGGTCAAAGAGGACGTTCCGAACATACCGATGTACGTTCTTTTCAGCCTCGGCTCCGTTGAAGAGCCTGCCGCTAAATACGTTCCGTCCCGGATGGAAATTGCGTGGGCGCGTTTCTACAAACTGAAGGCAGGAGAGGCAGGCGTGAAACGAAAATGAGTTGGAAATACACCGGGTGGTTCCGGGGGCTGCTCCGCCTGTTCTACCCTCCCTCCTGTGCCGTTTGCGAAACTCCGTTGGTGCGGGGAGAACGGTTTATCTGTACCCATTGCCTGTCGGAATTTCCTTATGCGGAAAGCGCCTTTTCGGTGGAATTGGAGCACAGTTCGCCGGAGTGTCGTGTCCTTTTTCATTACAACAAACAGAGTCGGTACCGGAAATTGGTGTATGCCGTCAAATATCGTTCGGGCAAAGAGTTGGGGTATTACTTGGGCGGGTTGCTCGGAAGGCGCCTGAAAAATACGGAAGAGATCGACGCCGTTGTGCCGGTTCCCCTGCATCCCCGGAAGGAGCGGAAACGGGGGTATAACCAATCGAAGCAGATCGCAGCCGGGTTGGCGGAAGCGTTGGGTAAACCGTTGTGGGACGATGTGGCCGTCAAGATCCGGAACAACCCCTCCCAGACCGGAAAAAACGCCACCGACCGCCGGAAAAACGTGGAAAATGCGTTCCGCCTGTGCCGTCCGGAACGTATCCGGGGCTGCCGCCTCTTAGTGGTAGACGACATCATCACCACGGGAGCGACGCTCTCCTCCTTCCTTCAAACCCTCTCCGAAGCCGGCGGGGTGCACTTTACCGTCGCCTGCCTCGGGCGCACGGAACTCTGATACAGCCTCCGGGTTATTTATCCAACTGTTTGACGCATTAATTCCTTAGTTGGACGCGCTTGTCCACCTCTGCAATAACAAAGTAAATGTTTGTAAATACTTTTGCAAATGGTTCTATTAACCTTTGAAAAATAAATTAGAAACGTATGAAATCGAAAGTATTGTCATTGTTACTTGTTTGTGTGTCACTCGGTGGCTTCGCACAGGAAAAAGAGTCCCGATTTGAGGTAGAAGCAGATGGAGGTGTGTCATTCGCTCTCAAAAAATTAGATGATGCCAAAATGAAGGCCGGATTTGGCTTTGAGGGTACATTTCATTACAAATTCTACCGACATCTCGGAGCGTATGCAGGGCGGGTGGTGAAATGGTTTTGTGGTCGAAAAGACGGATCAAAATCAAACTGATACCCGTTGTAGAAGATGATATGGACACCATTGTAAGCATGGAACGATATGCGGAATTTAAAAAATGGCTTGGTGAATAACCGGTGTCTGAGGTCTGAATTCAGATGTGCTTGCCGTTCTGGTTTTGATTTGCGGCGGCCTGTTCGCTGCAGGGCTTTCGTTTAGCAATATGTGAGTATTTTTTGTAGTCTTGTTTTTATCGCGTACATTTGTTCGTCGGAAAAACAATATGTTCCGGAATGTATATGAAAAAAAGCACCCCCTTCCTTCCCTGTGGATTTTTCCTGCTGCTGCTTGCGGGTTGGCTGCTGTCGGGCGGTTGCGCCAACAAAGGATATCCGGAAGGGGGGCCGAGGGACGAAACCCCGCCCCGGGTGGTGGCGGAGGTGCCTGTTTCATATGCTACCGGCTTCGACAGGAAATACGTTGACATCTATTTTGACGAATACGTCACCCTGAAAGAGATCACGGAAAAATTCATCATCTCTCCCCCGCAGGCCAAAAAGCCCAAAGTAAACCTTCGCGGGAAATACATCCGGGTGGAATTTCAGGATTCACTGAGGATCGAAACCACCTACAGTTTAGACTTTGCCGATGCCATTGTGGACAACAACGAAAGCAATCCGCTCGGTTATTACCGCTACGTATTTTCCACGGGCGCCAAGATCGACACGCTGGAACTGGGAGGCGTTCTGGTAGATGCCACATCCAACGAACCGGTTTCGGGCGTTCCTGTTTTTTTATACGAAGGCCTGGCAGACACGATGCCTTTGAAAGGTATTCCAAACTACGTGGGACGGACGGACAGTGTCGGGCGTTTTCGGATCACTAACCTGAAAGAGGCGGCATACCGGGTTATGGCCGTTGTGGACGATAATCGGGATCACAAATTTACGCCCGGGGCGGAAAAAGCGGGCTTTACAGATTCCCTGATCCGGCCGGAGGTGCTCCGGGTAACCGTTACAGATACATTGGAAGGGGATTCCGTGGTGGTGATCGAAAAAGAGATATATGGCCCCAATGACCTGCAAGTCCGTTTATTCCAGGAAGATCCGACTCAGCTTTACCTGACCAACGAGGAACGGAAAGAGCGGGAACTGTTGACCTTCACATTCAGCATTCCCGGCCGGAACGACTTCTCCATCCGGCTGGCGGATTCGATCCCGCCGGAAGATTGGTACTTCCCGGAGATCTCTCCCGGCCTGGACTCCATCAACATCTGGATCAAAGACTCCACTGTCTACAAACGGGATACGCTTTACGTCCTGCTGGACTATTTGCGTACCGACAGCACCGGACGCCAGTCGCCCTATGCGGATACGCTCCGGATGACCTTCTCCGACAAGAAGAAACCCCGGCCGGGCAACCGGAGAAAAGAAGAGGAGAAACCGGTCGTCGATTTTATCAAGATCAACGTACGGGTATCCGGGGAGCAGCACATCAACAAATCGTTGGCAGTTGAATTCGACCGCCCCATTACCGGCAGTCCGGCCGGCAAGATCCGGTTGGAGGAGCGATCGGATACGCTCTATCTGCCGGCCGAAGCGGAATGGGAGCAGGACTCTTCCAACCTCCGCCGCTTTTTCCTGAAGAAAAAATGGCAACCGGAGGGCGATTACCGGTTGGTGGCCGACTCTGCTGCCATCACCGACATTTATGGCCGCCACAGCGACAAATTGGAGAGAAAGTTCAAAGTCCGGGCGGAAGATTCGTACGGGAGCATTCACGTGGATTTAAAAGGAACGGAGGGACCGGTGATTTTGCAATTGTACCGTTCGGACGGAAGAAAATCGAACCGGGGGGATAAAAAGTTTAACGTTTTGGCGGAAAAAACCGTACAAAAGGACGGAGTATATATTTTTGATTACCTGGACGAAGGCCAATACCGGTTGCGGGCTGTGCTGGACAGGAACGGAAACGGGAAATGGGACACGGGGCTTTACGAAGAGTTGCGCCAGCCGGAAGAGATCCGCTACCTGCCGGTAGAGATCCGGGCGCGAAAAAATTTTGACATAGAACAGACGTTCGATTTGAACAGTCCGTACCGGGGCGGCGAGTTGCTGCAGGACGATTCGGATCCAAACAAAAAAACCAACCTGCGTTGACGGAGGGGGGATAAACCAGGAAGAGAGGAGGAGGATGAAAAAATACGTTGTCATATTAGCGGTTGTTTTATTGCTTTTCTCCTGGCAGGCCGGGGCCAAAAATCCGCCTGTTGAGGAGTTGGAATACGCCGGCTACTACAACTGGGGATTTATCTGGATGAAAGCGGGAGTGGTCAAATTTACCGTGTCTGCTTCGGACAAATATCCGGGCGCCGTCAAAATAAAAGCGACAGGTTCCTCCCTGCCCTCCTGGGACTGGGTGTTTAAACTCCGGGATACACTGGTATCTCATTACAATCCGGAAACCTTCCTTCCTTACGAAGCCGCCCGGATGTCCCACGAAGGGAATTACCACAAAACATTTTACTACGACTGGAACTACAAAAAAGGAGTTATTTACGCCGATATCCACCGGATCGGGAAATACAAACGCCGGGATACCATTCCATTGCTGCCGGAAACTTACGACATGCTCTCTGTGGCCTGGAAAGCCCGGGAGTTGGATTACGAAAAGCTGACGCCCAAACAATTGATCCCGATCAACGTAGCGTTAGACGAAAAAGTCTACCAATTGCACATCCGTTATCTGGGGACAGACCGGATCAAAATCGGCGGCGAGAAAAGAGATGCGTACGTCTTCTCCCCCCTGTTGGTGGAGGGCGATGTTTTTAAAGGCGGAGAAGGCATGAAGGTATGGGTCAGCATGGACGAAAAACGGATCCCGTTAATGGTGGAAGCCAAGATTTTAGTCGGATCGGTCAAAGGAATATTGGAAACCCGGTCCGGGGAGTAGCGGCTGTTTAACCGGTTTCTCAATTATTTGTAGTATATTGCGAAGGTGTAACCGTATAAAATACAACGTATGAAACTGCTTTTTTCACCGAAAGGAGCTGTGCTCCTGTTCCTGTTACCGGGTTTGCTGTCGTGTAAAGACAAAGGCTCTGCCGCTCTTTCTTCTCTGGCCGGAGCGCCGGGAGAGTTGTTGGTGGTTATGGAAAAACAAGCTTGGGGATCGTTGCCCGGAGATACGGTAAGGGCGTGGTTTGCACAGCCCCAGCCCGGCTTGCCGCAGATGGAGCCGATGTTTGACGTCGTGAGTGTTCCGTTCGCCTCTTTCGACGGGCACCTGAAAGGATACCGGAACATTCTGGCCGTACGGATCTCGAATCAGGCGGACTCGGCGACACTTCGCTACAAAGAGAGTCCCTGGTCGCGCACGCAGCGTTATTTTGAGATCTCCGCACCCGATACAGCCTCCTTTTTTAAGCTGTTCGACGCCAACAAAGAGAAGATCAGCGCAGTGTTTTTGGATACGGAGCGCAACCGGCTGGTTTCGGCATACAAGAACAAGCCGGATAACTCCCTGCAGCAATTCTTCCGGGAGAACTACCGCCTGAACATCAGCTTTCCCCCTGAATATACCCTCAATAAAAACGAGAACGGATTGGTTTGGATCTCCCGGGAAACCAAAACGGACAGCCGGGGAGTGATCTTCTTCCAGGAAAATTACACCCGCGCCGGGCAGTTGACAGCCGCCGGCGTCGTGACCGCCGTCAACGCCCGGTTGAAAGCGCAGATCCCCGGCCCGTCGGAAGGCTCTTACATGGCGCTGGATACGCTCCTGCCCGTGGATACGATGGCCTATTCCTACGCAGGGGAACACTATGCCCTGCTGTTGAAAAGCATTTGGATCGTGGAGAATGACTTCATGGGAGGCCCATACATCTTGAACGTGGTGTTGGACAAGAAAAACGAGCGGGTACTCTATTTTATGGGCTACGTCTATGCGCCGGACGACAAAAAGCGGAACCGCATCCGGCAGGTAGAGGCGATCTTGTTTACGATGAATCTGGAAGAGTAGCGTCCTTTCCATGCAGAAACGAACCATTTCCGGCTTCCTGATCTTTGCGTTGGCAGGGGCGCTGGCCGTGCGTGTGGCGGCGGCGGAACCGGTGCTGCCCGGCATAACGGATACCCGGAGTTACCTCGGCGCCTTCGGGAACAAAAAAGTGGCCGTTGTGGCCAACCACACTTCGACGGTCGACTTGGGAGAGGCGGCAAGAACAGTGCATACCGTCGATTTCCTGAGGGGGCGCGGTGTGCAGGTCGCAAAGATCTTTGCTCCGGAACACGGCTTCCGGGGGACGGCGGATGCAGGCGAACAGGTCGGAGATTACACGGATCCGGCCACCGGCCTGCCGGTCATCTCCCTGTACGGCAACAAGAAAAAACCGGCAAAAACCGATCTGGACGGCGTGGATTTTGTGCTGTTCGATATACAGGATGTCGGCGTCCGGTTCTTTACCTACCTCTCCACCCTTCATTACATCCTGGAGGCCTGCGCCGAAAACGACATTCCCCTCTTTGTGGCGGATCGCCCCAATCCGAACGCCTTTTACACGGACGGCCCGGTATTGGAGCCGGAATTTGCCTCTTTCGTCGGTTTGCATCCGGTTCCGCTGGTATACGGCATGACGATCGGCGAATATGCGCAGATGATCAACGGAGAGGGGTGGCTGGGAAACAACCTGGCCTGCGACCTGACCGTTATTCCGTGCCGGAACTGGAGCCGGGAACAGATAACGGAGTTGCCGGTAAAACCCTCTCCCAACCTGCCGGATAAAGTTTCCGTGATGCTCTACCCCTCTGTCTGCCTGTTCGAAGGTACCGTTGTCAACGAAGGCCGGGGCACCATGACCCCTTTCCAGGTGTTCGGTCACCCGGAATTAAAGGATATGCCGTACTCCTACGTGCCCCGCAGCATCGAGGGAATGAGCCGTTCGCCCAAATGCCTGGGGAAAACCTGTTACGGCAGGAATTTAACCGGCTGTTTCGACGAGGTGAAAAACGGAAAAAAACTCCGGCTCGACTGGTTGCTGGAGGCGTACCGGAACTACCGGGGAAAAGCATCGTTCTTTATCCCTTTCTTTGACAAATTAGCCGGAACGGATGCGTTGCGCAAAGCCATTGCAGCCGGCAAAAGCGAAGCGGAGATCCGGAAAGGCTGGGAGGAGGGCCTGCACCGTTTCGAACGCGTCCGCACCCGCTACCTGATCTACAAATAACCCTCTTTTTTAAAGCGACCGCATAAAAAAGCAGCCCGGCGTCAAGTCGGGCTGCTCTTTTGCTCTTAGCGTATACCGCCGTTCCCGGCCGGTTATTGCGTGGTGCGGCGCATGATGGCCCAGGCGATGACGTTGGCCGTGAAGACCGAATTGTAGCAATCCCGCTTGGTATTTCCGCCGCCATAACCGCCCGCGTAGCCCGGATAATGGGTGTTGCCGGCGGGACGGGAGGGAGAGGAGGTGGTGGAGCTAAAGTCATACGCACCCAAGTGACCGCCATCTCCGGCAAAGATCAGCGGCACGGCATTAAACCGGAAACAGGTATATCCGGTATTCGGATCATAACCGGAAGGAAATCCCGTGTTGCTGCCCGACTGGTTATTTGAGTTGGAATAAGGGATAATACTGCTTTGATTTGTGAACCAGAAAGCCAGCGAACCGCCGCCGTCGCAGCCCCAGTAGCTATTTTGCAGGCCGGTGGTTCCGGAGGTGTAAAACGGGCCATTAAGTATCGGATCGTTGGTGTTGAGGAACTGATAAACCGGCGCATTGCCGTTCAGAGCACCGTCCGACCAGTTCATATTGTCACCGGAGGCGAGAGTGCGGGTGCCGTCACGCAATGAGAGAAACAGTTGAACAATATTATCGGGGTATTCCGTGTAAATCAGTACCGGCTTGTTTCGCTGCAAGAAATTGGTGTTGATCGCGTCGGCCACCGATCTGTCGAAGGTCGTTCCGCCCGAAATGACGAGCATATCCGCGCCTGCGGCTACGGCATCGTTGATCTGCTGTGTGGTGATCGATGTTGTGGAACTGTTGTTGTAGCCACGCATCTGGATGGTCGGCACAAATACTGTACTGGAAGGAGTCGAGGTTGCCGTAATGGGCATGGGACTCACATTCGTGCCATAGTTGGCGGCGGTGATGGTCATCGTGTGCATGTCGTTGCCTGCAGTGGGTGTATTGCTCGTTGATCCGGTCGTGCCGCTGAAAATGTTGTAAACACTGGCGGTGCTGTTATTCATTCCGCAGATACCGTATATCACGAACGGAGCGGCCGGAAAAAACAGGCGCCGGGTCACGGGGCTGAAAGCTCTCGGATTGTCGGTACTCGAATAGGTGATATCGCCGTATCCCCAGTTGCCTCTTGCCTGGTTGTTGGTGGTAAGCTGTTCGCGGTAGCCGCCTCCCGGGGTGTAATTGGGAGTTCCGGTGGCGCCCACATACACGTTGTCGGTCGCTCTGGTATTGGTCATTAATACGGCTCCTGTGCGCGAAAAAACCGTTGCCCACGCGCTGATCTGCCAATTCATGTTGCTTCGCACATTGTACTGATAGCTGCCTCCCATCGGGAAATAAGGCGCCAGCCACGGATTCGGTTCGATGAGCAATGTCGGATTGATCTGCGTCAGGGTAATACTGCGCGTGAGCGTGCTGAAACCGTTGCCCACCGTAAAATCGAACCGCGACTCTTTTTTGATGAACGGGGTAGCGGCTAATTCTTCGTCTTTAAATGCCGGAGGAGCGACGGTATAGGAGGTGGAGCCGTTCGATGAAAGTATCTCGCCATTGGAGGGTGCGCCGTCATCCACGGGAGGATTGCTGCCGGGGTTCGGGAATTCATATTGCGAAGTCTGGTTAGCCGTTACGGTTACCGGATTGGTCGCCGGTAACCAATCCACCGTGAACGTTTGTGGAGCGGGTGCGGTACCCGGTGCGGAACCTGCCGGAGTATAAAAAATCAACTGCGAAACATTCTGCAGGGCTCCGTTCACTGTCCGCCGTATACGCAAGTCGATGGCCGGCTGGTTGCTCTGGTAAATAACAGCCATATACCGCAGTCCTCCTGCAGCAAACCAGAGTTGAGCAGAGCGGGCGTTACCCGTGCTGTTCTGGTCGACGCTCACCCTCATGCTGGTCCTTGTATTGGCAGGCCCTGTGGTGGGGCTCACCCTGGCCCACGTCACCGGCTGGTTGTTTGCATCGACAATGCGGTCGACCGTCCACCCTGCCGGAACGTCGGTATAGACGATCTCCTCGTTGTCCCTGATCGGGGAGATGGCGGTGTATTCATTGCTGTACAGTTTGATCGAATCGCGCGTGACGGCGAGGGTATGGGTGCCGTCGAACACGACGGTTTTCATGCTGCTCTGGTTCCAATCTGTCACTTGTGCGGTCATATTCATCGAGGCAGAACTGTATGCGTCGTCGACGGACGTGAATCCGGGGCCGGTTGCACTCATGATGCTGAACTGGTAGAGGTTGTTGCGGAGCACATTGATCAGGTTGCCGTTGTTGGCGAAATCGAGACGGTAATAAGTCGTCGTCGCGCTGTTGTTGTAGTTTCCGCCGACCACGATCGCCATGCGCCTGGTGTGGTTGGTATCGCCCGGAGTGCCCGATGCGCCCATCCGTATGTCGGCTTCGGGGGTGTACATGGTGTAACTGATGTAGCCGGTCGTGGTGTTGAACGTGAAGTTGGTTTTTGAATCGGTCAGCGAGAAGGGCGCCGTACCTGCCGGGATTGTCGGGGCGGTGATGGTTCTGCCCGTATGATTGGCCGCCGCGGGTATGACTGCATAGCGGTTGTTGGGGTGAACAATGGTGACGCTCGTCAGACGGAACGGGATGGGGGTGCCCGATGCGTTGTTGCCGTTCCACGCATAGGTCTTACCGGTGCTGTTCCAACTCATCTGTCCCACGCCCACGTCGATGCGTGCGGCGGCGCGTATCAGTTCGATCAGCCGGCTGTTGTTGCCGGGCGCGACATTGATCTGCGCAGTTTCGCCCCACATCGGCATGCGCCCGGTGGCTGTTCCCGGATACATTTGTGAGGAGATGTTGTCAAAGATACGGGCTATGACCGCATCGTAGGATTGTCCTATCGCCGAGGAGGAGTTGTTCGTGCCGATCGTAGCGCCGAGAATGGCCGCCGAGTTGGCCAGCACAACCAGTCGCACGGTATTGCTTCCCGTGGCCGGTGGAAGCGTCACCGTAAATCTGTAGTTTCCGCTGTACGTATTGCCCGGATTATAATTCGGATCGGGTCCCGAAGAGGGTAGCAAATTCATACCCGGTTTGATGTCAGTCAGGTTGTTGGCCTGGTTGAACACCAGCACATAGACGTTGTCGATGGTGTTCTCCGATGCGAAATCCAATGCGCGCGTCGCCGCCGAAGTAAGTTCTTCGGGGAGTTTCAGCGACAGGAGCACCTCGGTATCTTCCGCACTGGGATCGGCTCCTCCCGCCTCCTCCCAGTCGCTGCGACAGGAGAAGGCCGAGATCAGAAGAGCCGGCATGAGCAGTGTATAAACAATCTTTTTCATATCCTATTTTTTTACAATCAGCTTATTGAGTAGTGCGGCGCTGAATAGCCCACGCCGTGACATTGGCCACGAATACCGCGTTGTAGACATCTCTCTTGGTGCTGCCGCCGCCATAACCGCCTGCATAACCGGGGTATTTGGTGGTATTGTTCACGCGCGAAGGTGCCTGATTGGTCGCACTTTGGTTGTAAGAGGCCAGGAATCCGCCGTCGGTGACGACGATCAACGGGCATCTCGTATAACGCCAGGCGGTGGTCGCATTCCCCATGGTGGATCCGGACGGCAGACCGGTTGGGGTGCCGTCGGTGCTGCCTGACTGGTTCTCTGCATTGGAGTAAGAGATGATGGTGCTGGCATCCGTAAACCAGAATGGTGACGAACCGTTGCCGTCCTGCCCCCAGTAAGCGTTGCCTCTCAGAGGGCTTCCATTTGAGGTCATGAACGGCCCGTTAAGTATCGGGTCATCGGTATTGTAGAACCAATATACCGGCGCATTGCCGTTGGAACCACCGCCGGTGTTCCAGTACATGGAGCCGGGGGCTAAGTTGGCAGCACCTAAGGATTGAAACATCGCAACCATTGTATTAACATCTTCGTTGCACAGTAACACCGGTTTGTTTTTTTGCAGGAAATTATCCCTGATCAGGTCGGCTACATCCCGGCCAAAGGTTGAGGAACCCGATATGACGAGCATGTCGGGATTCGTCGCTATCGCGTCGTTGATGTGCTGCGTGGTGACCACGGAGGCGTTGTTGTTCTGGAAACCGCGCACCAGAATCGGCGGTACGAACACCGTACTGGATGGAATCGAGGTTGCCGTGACGGGAGTCGGGTTCAAATTGGTGCCGTAGTTGGCGGCGGTGATAGCCATCGTATGGATGTCGTTGGTCGCCGCAGGCCCGGTGGGCGTGCCGTTGTTGCCGCTGTAATAATTCCAGTTATTGGCGTTGCCCGAAGGCATTGAAGAGATGCCGTAGATCACGAACGGTGCAGCAGGGAAATAGAGCCTCCGTATAACATCGGGGAACTGCCCTGCCGTGGCGGCCGAGTAGGTTACATCCGCATAGCCCGAATTTCCCCTTACATTGTTGTTGGTGGTAAGCTGCTCGCGGTAACCGCTGCCCGGAGTGTAACTCGGGGTTCCGGTAGCACCGATATAGACATTGTCGAGCCCCGTATGGGGAGCTATCAGCGCCGTGTTTGCGATGCGCGGGTTCTCGGTGATATTGCTGATCCTCCAGGGCACGTTCGAGCGCACATTGTAATGATAGATACCTCCCATCGGAAAATAGGGGGCTACCCACGGATTCGGCTCAACAACCAGCGCCGGACTGATCTGTGTCAGGATGATGCTGCGCGTCAGCGTGGTGAATCCGTTATAGACCGAGAAGTCGAACCGCGACTCTTTTCTGATGAATGGGTTGGTTTGTATTTCCTGGAGCGTCAGTGCAGGCGGAGTGACCGTGTAGGTGAAGGTGCCATTGCCGGGTTGTACCGACTGGCCATGGTAGGGTGCGTTGTCCTGATAGGCCGGATTGCCTCCCGGATTGGGGAACTCGAACATTCCCAACTGAGTGGCCATTACGGTCACGGGATTGGTCGCCGGGATCCAGTTCACCGTGAACGACTGGGGGGTGGGGGCAGTGCCTGCAGGAGCGGAGAAGATCAACTGCTGGACAGGCTGGTTGGCGCTGTTCACAATCTGCATTCCGCTGGCCGGTTCAGTGCTCTGGATGACGATGACGCGGTAGCGCAGCCGTCCGGCGGCGAACCAGATCTGTGCCGTGCGCGCGGTGTTCGTGGTATTCTGCGTAACTTTGATCGTTACATCGCCCTTTACGCTCTGGATGTTCCTGGTGGGATCTATGGTGGCCCATGTCACCGGCTGGTTGTTGTTGTCGACGATCCGGTCAAGCGTCCAGCCTGTCGAAACGTTTGTGTAGACCGACACAACGTTGTCCCGGAGTGGAGAGGGGGCGTTGTACTCGTTTCCGAAGAGGCGTACCGTGTCGGTCGATACGGAGAGAATATTGGTGCCGTCGATGACGATATTGCCCATGTTGGTCTGGTTCCACGCCAGTACGTTGACGGTTATATTTGTGGTCAGCGAATTGTAGGCCTCGTCTACCGTGGGGAATCCGGGACCGCTGATGGCTGCGATGTTGAACTGATAGAGGTGGTCGCGCAGGACGTTCATCAGACCACCGCTGGAGCCTGCGAAATCGAAGCGGTAGTAAGTCGTTGTTGAACTTCCGTTGTAATTCCCGCCGACCACAATGGCCATGCGGTTGGTATGGTTGGCGTCGCCCGACAGGAGGCCGTTCATCCGGATGTCGGATTCGGGAATGTAGATGTTCTGCGTGACGGCTCCGCCCACCGCATTGAAGGTGAATTTGCTCTTGGAGTCGGCCAGCGAAAACTTGGCCGTTCCTGCCGGAACGGTCGGAGCTATTGCGTAACTTGGGCTGTGATTGGCTGGGTCGGACACAACGGCATAGCGGTTGTTGGGGCGAGCGACGCAGACACTTGTGATTTGGAACGGAATAATGGCTCCTGTTTCATCCCTGCCGTTCCAGGAGTAGGTCTTAGTGGTGTTGTTGAAACTTATCTGTCCCACGCCTACGTCGATGCGGGCGATGGCGCGGATCAGTTCGACTATTTGGTCGTTGTTACCGTTTACGATCGCCATCTGCGGCGTCTCACCCCACATGGGGATACGCCCGCCCGACGTGTACATCGCTCCGGTGATACTGTCCTGCACGGCGGCGATTACCTCTGCATACGGGCGGCCCATGTACCGCGATGTGCTGTCGGTACCGATGGTGGCGCGCAGGATCGAAGCGGCATTGGCCAGCACCACGAGTTTACTGGTGTGAGCCCCCATGCTCGGCGGGAGCGTTATGGAAAATGTACCCACTCCGCTGTACAGGTTGCCTTGGTTGTAGGCGGGGTCGGGACCGCCGACCGCGTCCACACCCGGCTTGATGTTGGTCAGGTTGTTGCTTTCATTGAAAACCAGCACGTAAATGTTGTCTATCGTGTTCTCCGCCGCAAAATCCAGAGCGCGGCTCCTTGGCTCCGGGGAGAAAGTGGCCGGGGTGACGAGTTCCAGAAAAATTTTCGCCCCGCCTGTTGCATCGGGGTCTTCGTCTCCCCAACGATCGTCCCGGCTGCAGGAAAAAATCGACAGCAGGACGCATGCAACAAGTAGTGTATGAATCATCCGTTTCATGATGCTATAAATTTAGTTTGTTAGTTTTTCAGATACAAAAACTTATTGTCCCGGTTCGACAATGATTTTGGGATACAGCACTTCTGTCCGGAAGCCATTGACCGTCACCCGTAGACTCAGGTTAGGCTCGATCACGATCTGGATCAGGAATTCCTCCTCCCGGTCGATCTCCTGCTGGTTCTTATAGCGTGCGTTGCCTTGATTATCTTTCACCTGGAGGATCGTCTGCATCACATCAATGGGCGGGATCAGATTGGCGCCGTAAAGGGATTGGATGTAAAGCAGCATGCTCTGGCCTATCACCAGCCGGAGTGTTTGGATATCGACCTCCAGCGTATTTGTATCCAACAGCCGGACGTAGGGATTGTAACGCATCTTTTGGGCATTCCCGTCCACGCTGTTGTCTGCTGTCAGAATACCGTTGCGCCCTACCAAGAAGATATTCAGCGAATCCGCAGCGCGTGAAGAGGGGCCATTCACCCCGTTCAGGTACTGTATCCCGACGATCCGGAACCGGATCCGCGAACTGCTTTTGGTCATGTCAAAACGGATTTCCTGTCCCGTTCCGCCGCTGATCACCACATCGCGTGCAATGCCGAAAAAGAGGTTGTCGAACTTCACTGTCTGCGGTGTGATCTGGCTGATGGTATCGCCCGAAAGCGTGTTGTAAGCCAGCATCATCCGGAAATCGGTAAGCGTGGTAACGCCCACCGTCGCCGGGGAAGCATACCCGTCCGGATTCGTACCGGAAGCCTGGGCGTCTTTGAATCCGCCGGCAAGCAGGTTGTTGCTGCTGCCTGCCCATACCACCATTGTGTACACTCCGTCGGGAAGCGGGGCGTTTATATAACCCCGGGCTACATCTGCGGCGTTGACAGGCAAAATAGCGGCCAAAAGACCGGTAGACTGGTCGAACACATATACGCGCATATCCTGTACCCGCGAAGCCAGATCGTCTTCATGCAATCCGTCCCAAGTGTAACTGAAGAGAAGCCGGGGGCCCGATACCACACAGGGGTCCGTATGCTCCCTGATGCAGGCGCCCATGAACAGAAGGGCGGCCAGCAGAAACAATAAAATTCTATTCGACATATCCTATATCCTTTATGTTACTTGTTGGTGCTTCGGCGCAAGCGTCGACCGCAGGTTCCGGAGCACTTTGTGCCATTCCCGCCGCGAAGCGGGACACATAGCAATGTATGCGCCGGACATAACGCATGGGTGTCCGGAATGGCTGGCATTTGGAGAGAAAACCGGATCAGGTTTTCGGTGTCAGTGGCGTGGCTACCCAGTCGATCACCTTCGTTTGAACGGTGGTGGTCACATTGGTCGGGTTGGGTTGGGTGCTGATGTTGGCAGGGCCTCCGCTGTTGGCAAGAGCGCGGATCTGTACCGATTGGATCTGGTAGATCTTGCCCCGTTCAAACTTGGTCGGAGCAGCGCCCGTATAGCCCGTCACCGTCACGTAGTAGACGCCGCTCATGGTATGCTGCGTGCCGCTTCTGTCGTTGTAAACAATGTTTTCAACACGGACAATAAAACGCGGCAGGTCGGCGGCGGCAATGTGGTACGCCCAAACCTGTCCGGTAGCCGGAACTGCAACAGTATTGGGCGGTGTCCCCGTCGAATTCCAGGCGCCGGTATCACCGATATTGCCCGTAAAATCGTTCTTCTGGCTCTGGGTCCAAATCACTCCTGCCGAACCGCCTCCCAACGTAAACGAAGAGTAATAGCTGTCCACAAAAACCCCTGTCACCCGGAAGGAAACGATGCTCGAATCGCCTACCACCCGATTCAACTCCATCCGCGAATAAAGCGGAGAAATCTCTACCATGACCGTAGCCGTGGTGCCGGAAACCGTGAGCGGAACCGCGTCGCCGCTTGCATTGGCCAAAGCCGCTTTGGTGTAGTCATTCTGGTCGGAGGCGGAGATCAGCACCGCTGTCGACTTGATCTGATCGAGAGTGGTCAGAGAACCGGTGTTTACCGTCTTGGGAACGTTGCCCAGAATGTAGACGCGCGAATCGGAAGGAACCGGCGTGGCAATAGCCTGTCCCGCTCCCGTTGCCGCAGCAACATCCAATACAACGCTCTGGAGAACCGAACCCGCAGCATTGACGATATAAATCTGTCCGTCGTTGAGTTTAAGCTGCCCCGTTTGTCCGGCAGTTCCGGTCATTCGGGTTTCGGGCAGAACACCTGCCAGCCGAACGGTGAGTTGGGTAACGTCACCTTCTGCTTCTTTACCGCTTTCCTTTGAACAGGAAGCAAAAACCAATGCACTGAATGCAATGGTCATAAGCAAGATTTTTTTCATAATCTGTAAGTTTAAAAGTTAATAAAAAATAAGTGTTTGTTATTATAAATAGTTGTACAATTTGGTTTTTAAATAGTAGTTGTCTTCCTGTATCCGTTTCTAAATCAATTTTCTAATTTATTAACTTCCTGACTTTTTGTATATCGTACTCTTATACGGAGTACCGGGTGCTAATGGTTTATCGCTTTTTGCCCGAATACGCATGTTTTTTGCCCGATTCCAGTTAAAAGATCGGAATTGTTGTTACCTTTGCTTCCGTTTTGTTCCGAACCGTTGTACAACGGCCGGATGAAATGGGAATCAGGTGTGGCTGTAGTATGAATAAGGCGGTATTTTTTGCGGGTGTTATTGTTTTCGGCGTTTCCCGCCGGATAGCACGGCGCAGATCTCCCTGACGCTCTTAGACGCGATCAGCCGGCTAAAGTCCATATAGTTGCAGGTCGGGCGATGACAAAAAAAAGGATGCCGCGCGGGCATCCTTTTGAATATATATAGGGTTGTGAAGAAGCCTACCGTTCAGTATGTGAATTTCCCGAATTCGCTGAGTATGGTAAGCTTATTGCCTTGGGTGCCGTTATCGAGGCAACGGCCGACGACTTGGGCGTCGATATTGAAACTTTTGGATATTTCGATGAGGGCGGGCGCCAGCTCCTCGCTGACATACAACTCCATCCGGTGCCCCATGTTGAACACCTTATACATCTCCTCCCACGGCGTGCCCGATTGCTCCCGGATCAGGCGGAACAGGGGCGGTACCGGGAAAAGATTGTCCTTTACAACGTGCATATGCTCCACAAAGTGCATCACTTTGGTCTGCGCGCCTCCGGAGCAATGCACCATGCCGTGGATCTCTTTCCGGTACAGGTCTAAGATCCGTTTGATCACCGGCGCATAGGTGCGGGTGGGGGAGAGCACCAGCTTTCCGGCATCGGCGCCGGTTCCCTCCACCGGATCGGTCAGCCGGCACTTCCCGGCGTACACCAATTCCGCCGGAACAGCGTTGTCATAACTCTCCGGATATCTTTTCGCCAGGTAGTTGGCAAAAACGTCGTGCCGGGCGGAGGTCAGCCCGTTGGAACCCATGCCGCCGTTGTATGCCGTTTCGTAGGTCGCCTGCCCGTAAGAAGCCAGCCCGACGATCACATCTCCGGGCCGGATGCGGTCGTTGGAGATCACCTCTTCCCGCTTCATCCGGCAGGTAACGGTGGAATCCACCACGATGGTGCGCACCAGATCCCCAATGTCGGCCGTTTCCCCTCCGGTGGAGTAAATGCGGACGCCGAGCCGGGCGTATTCCTCCAGCAACTCCTCGGTTCCGTTGATAATGGCGGAGATCACTTCGCCGGGGATGAGGTTTTTGTTCCGGCCGATGGTGGAGGAGAGCAGGATGTTGTCGGCGGCGCCCACGCAGAGCAGGTCGTCGATGTTCATGATGAGCGCATCCTGGGCGATCCCCTTCCAGACGGAGAGGTCGCCGGTTTCTTTCCAGTACAGGTACGCCAAAGAGGATTTGGTGCCGGCTCCGTCTGCGTGCATGACGTTGCACCACGCCGGATCCCCGCCCAGGTAATCCGGTACGATCTTGCAGAAAGCCTTGGGAAACAGCCCCTTGTCGATGTTTTGGATAGCAGCGTGCACATCCTCTTTGGAAGCGGAAACGCCCCGCCGGTTGTATCTTTCGTCTTTTCTCATGTTCGGTTGGGTGATGTATGGCTTTTCAGCGTCCAAATGTACGCAAAAAAGAGATAGGAAGGAGTCGATTTTACAAATAACTCACCTCCGGGCAGAGGGTTGCTCCCGGCTTTCACGCTATTTCAACCAAAAAATGAGGGTTCTGTTTGGGATGTTTACCCGGAGTAATGACTGGTAAATCAAGCAATGAAGCAGATGAGTGCTCGGGGGACATCTTCTTGCCTGTTTTTTAATGACCGAATCAGTGCTCCTCAGGTAGGACTTGAACCTACGACCTACGGATTAACAGTCCGCCGCTCTAACCAACTGAGCTACTAAGGAAAAAATGAGCAAATTTCTCGCTCCTCAGGTAGGACTTGAACCTACGACCTACGGATTAACAGTCCGCCGCTCTAACCAACTGAGCTACTGAGGAATTTTTTGTAAAAGCGTTGCAAAGATAATTCTTTTTTTGAATGCAGCAAAAAAACGGGATCAAAAAACCTTTCCGGACATAGCTCCTGTGGGGAGCGCGAAAAAAAGCGATGCGTCTGGCAGGAAAAAATTCCGTTTAGGGACTTAAAAACAGTTTTTTAGAAAAAATTACTTGTTTTAGTTCTATAAATAACATAGTTTTGTGAATTACGTAATTTTCGGAGATGTGAACGGTGTGTTTTGGAAATACGGCTTATCTCTTTTCCTGGCGTTACAGGTTGGAGTTTCTTGGGCGCAATCCGGTCTGGTGTTGACAGGCAACTTTAAGAGTTGCCCGCCCGTGCCCGCTTTTGTGGTCAATCCGCAGGTGCAGAATTACACCGAGTTTGAAGAGGGATCGTTTACCGTGGACTGGGGGGACGGATCGTCGCCGCTATCCGGGTTGACATACGCACAGGTTCAGGCGCTTTCACACACCTACAACCGCGGGAAATTTTCCATCCTGACAATTTCCGCTAAACGGATTTCGGACGGGCAGGTAATGACGGCGATGCAGGAGGTGATCAACGAACCTCCGGCGCCGGCATTGGTGGCGGGAACGGGGGCGATGGATCCGAGCTCCTGCCTGGGGGAGTCGGATGCGCATTTTATTATAGGGAACTATCAGAACAACTCTTCCGCGACCCAATATAAACTGATGTTTGGCGACGGCGGCGAGGAAACCTATTCGCAGGATGAGATTGCCGGCCTCGGCGGGAATATGACCTACTCTTTTTCGCAGTCGCACTGCGAAGCGGGAGCCGGGGCTGCCGGGTATGTAATTACGATAACGGCGATCAATGCCTGCGGGACGACTAACACGCAGACTGTTCAGGGATTCTATGTTTACCAGAAGCCGAAAGCTAAATTTTTTCTGATCGATGAATACGGATGGGAGCAGACAACCATTACCGCCTGTGCGGGGTATCCGTTTGTGCTCCGGAACAATACGGAACCGGAGATGGATTTCGATTGCAAGGAGGTTGCGAAGGTTGTGGAGTATACCTGGACGTTTCAGAACGGAAAGCGGGGAGCTGCCGGGGATACGGTTGTAACGACTTCCTCCCGGGAGTTTGACTTTACGTACGACAAGGCCGGTACGTACGCCATCACACTGGAGGCCCCTCCGACCAATTGCGGGGACGGAGATACAAAAACCGTTTACGTTACGGTGAGAGACAGTGTGAAGGCGGATTTTACCTACGAAGGCAGTTTTGCCGACGATTCCGACTCCCTGTGCGCCGGGCCGGTTAAGATTCGGAATACATCGAAGGAAGCAGAGAAATACGATTGGCGAATTATTAACATCGCGGAGGACAAAGGGGCTGCGGAAGGTTTTTCTTTTCTCACCGGAGATACGAGTTCCGCAGACATAGAGGTGACGTTTGGGCCGGGGAGTTACCTGATCGTGTTGGAGGCTTCCAACCATTGCTCCAAAAAACTCCGGATAGATACCCTTCACGTAAAGGCCAATTCATGGATCAAACGTTTCGATCCGCTGCCCGATTTTTGTCCGGGAAGCACGTTGAGCATCGATTCTTCCGGGATCGAGTACGAATGGGTGTTTCCCGACCGGCCGGAGCAGCCCACCTGGACTGTGACGGGCGGGAACGAAGGCACGGACTGGGAGTGGGCGAATGGGAGCGATGCGCACGATACCATTCCGTACATCCGGTTTATCAACCACGGGAAGTATGTGGTGACGGCGACGTTGAGCGGGGTGGGGTGCGGATCGCCCTCCTCCCTGAACAATACGCTGGTCATTTACGACCCTGCGATCGACATACAGCTTGCGCCCGACCGGACGGAGCTTTGCGAAGCAGAATCGCTCATCGTGACCAACACCTCTACGGGGGTAAACCTGCAACGGCCGCTTTGGTATATGTTGGACAGTCTCGGTCATCCGGCTTCTAACTTTTCCCGCAGTACGATCGACGATACCCGGACGAAGTTCACCTTTAACAGGTACGGAAAATACACGATAAAGGGAATCTTTGTAGCGGAGTGCAGCCGGGATACCGCAGAGATCGAGGTGTTGGTAAAAAAAGCTCCTTCCGTTACCCTGAGCGAACTGAGCCCGATCTGTCCGGACACATTGGACTTCAAAGATTTTGTCTCCTACGTCTGGAACGGGAACCCCCGGGCGGCTACCTGGACCATTACGCCGGATGTGGCGGACGGCTTCAAATTTATAGATGCTACCCCCGCCGATACGATGCCGCGGATCGCTTTCGTCCAAAAAGGGAGCTATCAGATCCGGGTGGAGGTGGACAAGGCCGGGTGCGCCGGAAGTTCCTGGGAGGCGGAGCAGGTGCTGACGGTGGTCGATTCTGCCATCACGCTAAACATTGTGCCGGAGCGTACCGAACTGGGGGAGGACAGCGTGTTGCGCTTTTCCAATGCCACCATCGGCGAATCCCTCTCATACAGTTGGTCGGTGACCCCGGCTTCCGGTTCCGGGGGCTTTGACAGCTTTGATACCCAAGCCGCCTCCCCGGAGATCCGCTTTACCCGTTGGGGGAACTACACCGTCAGCGTAAACCTGGAAGGGCCCTGTTCCCGCCGCGGCCCCATTGAATTTCCCATTGTGGTGCACGGCATTCCCGCCTTTACTTTCTCCCAAAGCGTCCACAACTTCTGTACGGACAAAGATACGGAACTCGACCTGGCTTCGTTCATGGCCTGCGATTCGGCCGGGAATGACGATATTCGCTGCCAGTGGCGGATAACCCCTGCCGTCGGCTATACTTTTACAACCGGAACGGAAACGGATATGTATCCGAAGATCCGTTTTGACCAACCGGGCGTTTACACATTGTCTTTGGAGTCGGAAACAAAGTTCGGAGGCGTCCGGACAACGCCCCCGCTGACAGTCAATGTACTCTCCGCGCAGGTAGAGGCTTCCGCCGGCCTGTCCGCCCTTTCCGGCTGTGTGGACGACCGCTTCCTGCTTACCCTGACGAACACCTCCACGGGAGATTCCCTGAACTACCGCTGGGAGATCACTCCGGTGGCGGGTTGGAGCGGAGATCTTTTGCAAGAATCTCCGGTTATCGAACTGACCGGTGTACAGGAATACACCATCGTGCTGAAAGCAGAGAACCGATGCGGCGAAGATACCGCCCATTACCGGGTCCGGGCATACGGCAAGCCGGAAGTAGAAACGTTGCAAAGCAACCTGATCCGGGATGTCTGCGAAACGGATTACCTGTTCAAAGGCGTCCAACACGTCGGACAGATCCGGGAGAACGGGGATGCGATCACCTACCAAAAATGGACGGTCAGTCCGGAGGGGTATACCTGGGAAAACGGCACGGACGAAAAGAGCGCCCGTCCCGACCTCTCTTTTGCGGGGGGGAAGAGTTACGAAGTGAAGGGAGCGTTTAAAAACGGCTGCGCGGACACGGTATCGGTGTTCTTTACCGTATCGGTCGACCGGTTCGATGCGGTTTCCACCATGAACGACACGGCGGTATGCGCCCTGACCGAACCCTTCCTGCTGGCGGCGAAACCTGCCGGAGGCGTGTGGAGCGCGCTCTCCGGGGATGTTGTCAGGGATACGGTTTCGGATGAATACCGCTTCGATCCCCGCGTCGATGCAGCGGCAACCTATATATTGGTCTACACCAAAGGGACATTGAGCTGTGTCGCCCGCGATACCCTGGAAGTTTCCGTGCACAAATTGCCCGAACTTTCGCTGGGAACAGATCCGGAAATGTGTCTGAATCACTTACCCAGGGATCTCACCCCGTCGCTGAATCCGGGCGGGGAGTGGAGCGGCGCCGGTATTACCGACGGAAAGACCTTCCGGCCGGAGTTGACCGGTACGGGGCTGTTCCGGCTCACGTACCGGTACGGCGATCCGGTAACGGGCTGTGTGGTGTCGGATTCCATCGGCATGACCGTTCACCCCTTGCCGGATCCCTCTTTTTCCATCGGTTCTAACTTTTGTTCCGGCCAACCGGCCCGGTTTATTCCGGCAGCGTTGGGCGCCGGGCACCGTTTTAGCTGGGATTTCGGCGACGGAAGCCCTCGCCAGGAAACCCGGGATGCATCGGTGACGCACCAATACCAGGATCCGGATCAAATCTATGTACAGGCAGAAGCGATTTCCGTTTTCGGCTGCCGGGACACCTCGGAGCCGGTTCAGGTGGCCATCACTGCCCAGCCCCCGGCTGCGGAGTTCGGGCTGGACAAAACAGCCGGCTGCGGCCCGTTGGATGTGAACGTAGCGGTAAATGCCGGTTTGTACGCCGACACCACCCTCTCCTTTGCCTGGCGGTACGGGAACGGGCAACTTTCCACCGATCTGCAACCGGGACCGCTCCGATACCTTGCGACGGCCGAAGACACGACCTACCGGATCGAATTTTCCGTATTTAACCGGTGCGATACCGTCCGGAAAATCGAAGAGATCCGGGTGGGATCCCACCCGAAAGCCTCTTTTGCCATGATGAACCGCTACGAATGTTCGCCGGTAGAGGTGCCTTTTGTCAACCGGAGTACGGGAACGGGTAACGAATATTACTGGAATTTCGGGGACGGAGCGGGTACGACGGACCGGGATCCGGATCACACCTATTATGCAGAAGGAACGGCCCAAGAGTATACCGTCACGCTCTCTGTAAAAAACGGCTGTTCGCAGGACAGTGTCAGCAAAAAACTGCTCATCCGTCCCAATACGATCCGCCCGCTTTTCAGCATGGACAACCGGCGCGTCTGCGCCCGGCAGGAGGTTCGATTCGACAATTACTCCACCGACCGCGCCACCGGGGATGCCACCGGATTTGTGGATTACTACTGGGATTTCGGCGACGGTAACATAGCAGCGGGGTGGGATGCGTCCCACACATATACCCGGGCGGGCGTGTACCACGTTTCGCTTTTCTTAGACAACGGCTGCGGCTTTTCGGAGAAAAGCGATTCGATAACGGTGTATGCGCTTCCGGAGATCTCCATGACAGGGGATGTGGCCCAATGCAAGGAGGTGCCGTTGAATTTTTCCATCGAGAGCAGCGAACGGTTGCGGTCGGTGGAATGGAACATGGGAGACGATTCCGTGCATTACAGCCAGATACCTTTTGATTACACCTACCGGAAATCCGGGCAATATACCGTCACTGTTTCGGTGAAATCGGCCAACAGCGCCGGGTGTCCCGCTTTTGCCAGCCGGCAGGTAGAGATCTGGCCGGAGCCGGATGTGCGGATCGAGCCGCTGGACACCATGGCCTGCCCGCCCTTCCTCTATGCGCCCCGGATTACGGGCAGCGGCGTGTATTTCAAGTGGGACTACGGAACCGGCGAAGGGTTGAGTGCCGACAATTCCCATACCTACCGCAACCAAGCGGGAACAGAATCGGATTACTGGATCACGGCGTATGCGGAGACCGGAAAAGGGTGCAAAGGGGAGTACAAGGGGCATGTCCGCCTCTACCCGCAGCCTGTGGCGGCCTTCTCCAAAGAGATCTTCTACGGAAGGCCGGAACGGGTGCTGTTCATCAACGACTCGCAGGGAGAGACCCGGGCGGAATGGACACTGCCCAACGGACACGTGGAGGCGACCATGGAAAATGTGGAGTACGCCTTTACCGGAAAAGGGCAATATCCGGTATCGCTGCTTGTGGAAAACGAGTACGGTTGCCGGGACACCGTTACGGGCGAACACCATGCTTTCAAAAGCGGGCTCTACTTCCCGGACACCTTTGTGCCGCACAGCGAAAACGGCGCGGTGAACAATTTCCGGGGAATCGGGATGGGATTAAAAGAGTACCACCTGGAAGTTCTTGATCTGTACGGGAACAAAATATGGGAGAGTAGAATATTGGAGGACGGTATGCCTGCGGAGGGATGGGACGGAACCAATCCGAACGGAGAGTTGTTGCCGCAAGGAGTCTATATGTGGCGGGCCAAAGCGGTCTTTTTCAGCGAAGATGTCTGGACAGGATCGAACAACCCTTCCGGGCAGGTACAATCCACCCAGGGAGCCGTATTGCTGTTACGAAAATAAGGAGATGAGCGATGTGTAAGGCATGGATATTTGTGGTGTTGACAGCGGTTTGCCTGCTGGGATCCGCCGGGCGGGGGAGCGCACAGGATTCAAAATTACCGCACCCTTTTATGTGGAAATCCTTCAACAATCCCGGATACAGCGGATTCGAAGGGTTGATGAGCGTGAATGTGGGGATGCGGCGGGCATTTTGGAGCAAACCGTTGGATTTCAGGAGTTATTTCGTATCCGCCGACTATCCGTTCCGGGAACAGCGAACCCTGGGATTGGGGGGGATCTCCCTCTTTTACCAGCGGGATCAGGAGAAGTCGTTGATGTATGTGACAAATTCGTTGGGACTCTCCCTCTCCACCCGGATCAAGGCTTCCCGTTCCACTGTCCTGCAGTTCGGCATCCAACCGATGATCTATTTGAAAAGTCTGGATCCGAACCGGGTGCGCCTGGGCGACCAGTACGACCCTTACTACGGTTTGGTGTTGCAGGTCTCCCCGGAGCTGATCGAGTTCTACACCGACAATGTGACGCTGTTCGACGTCGCTTCGGGTATTTACGGGAGAACAGACTTTAATACCGGCTTTAAAGGAGTTTCCAGTTTGGAGTACGGTTTTTCGGTCTACCACATCATTGAATCGACCCAATCCTTTTTATCGGAGCACGGCTCGGTCTCTTCGCAGGAAAATTTATTGCACCGGCGTTTTTCCGGCTATCTTTCGTACACACACCCTTTCCTGATCGGCTACGAACTGCAAACGACCCTTTCGCCTTACCTGATGATGGATATGCAATCGGTGATGAAGAACATCCAGTTCGGTGTGGCATGGGAAGAGGAGCGCATCGGCATGTTCGGTTTGGGTTTTCGGAGCGATCAGTACGAAGGGTTGAACATCGGCACGATGTTGCTGAGTTTGGGAGTAAATTTCTGGCGAGGTACGGAACAGGGATGGAAGTTGGGGTATACCTTTGAACTGCCTGCCCACCAGGGAACCATGTACAAAAACACCAGCCACTCCATCTCCCTGCACTGGTATTACAAATACACCCCCCAGCGGTGTGTGGCGCGTTTCGACAACCACATCCCTGCAAGTTCCAACCGCCGGGGATTGCGGGGTAAACGGCCGCGAACGTTCCGGTATTGATCACGACACAAAAAGAGCTATGAGCGCGAAGCACTGTTTACCGGTTATGTTGCTCTTCCTGCTGCTTTTCGGGAAGGGACGGGCGGTTTTTGCGCAGGCCGACAAATTGGTGTTGCAGGAGGAGAACAACTTCCTGTTTTGCCAATCATCCGGGAGTGAGTTCGCAACCCGTTTCTCTGTTCCCGGAAATGCAGATTTAACCGATTTTGAGGATGGCTCTTTTTCAGTGGAATTTGGGGATGGGAACAGTGAGAATGCTTTGACGGTAGCAGCGTTAAAAAGCGGAGTTGCACACACCTATCATGGCTCAGCCGAGTATCAGGTCGTTTTTTCGGGCCGGACAAAAGGAGGTGATGTTGTCAGCAGAACGTATTCGCTCAAAGCTTATAACAGGCCGACATCCAATTTGGCCATTGTGGATCCCAATGCCAGATGTTTAGGCAGTGAGATCACCTATGTGGTCAATATGGCGGACGAAGCTTTTACAGAAAAGTATTCTATTGATTTCGATGATGGTACGCCTATTCAAACCTATACCGTACAGGAACTGAAAACATCGGGCGGGAAGGTGACACATACGTATAATATGTCCTATTGCCATCCGTGGCATCCGGGATCGTCGAAAGAGAATTTTACGATTAAGCTTACGGTACAAAACGCATGTTTTTCGCGGGACGCCACGAATCAGGAATACGTGGCCGAACCGATAAACGCGAAATTTTCGTTTGACCAATTGGCCGGAGGGAAATTGTGTACTTTTGAAAAGGCGCATCTCCGCAACCTGACATCCGGAGGTACGGGAGAGGATTGTGAGCCGACCCAGATCAAATGGAAATGGGTGTTTTCCGACGGAACGACCTCGAATGAATATCAGCCGGACATTGAATTCGGAGAACCGGGTTCCTACAACATCAAATTGATAGCCACCAATAACAGCTACGCTTGTGCTGCGGACTCGACTACAGAGTCCATCCTGGTGATTGAGCGGGTGAAGGCGGATTTCACGGTTCCCGCGGATACGATCTGTGCGGGTACTGCGTTGACATTTACCAACAAGAGTTCCGGGGATGTGTCGAAACCATTCCGCTGGAGCGTTGTGTCGTTGGACGGCAGGAGAGCGCCTGCTTCACCTGCTCAGGGGACAATACATCCGGGAATCACCTTTCCCGATTACGGAACTTACCGAGTTTCTCTTTACGTAGAGAACGATTGTTCCAATGACCGGAAGGATACGATCATTACCGTCCGCAAAGACCCGGAGGTAACCCAATTGGATATTCCGGCGGAGATTTGCCCGCCCCGTTTAAATTTACAGTCTTATGTGCGCTATGTCTGGAACGGGAACACTCCGGCTCCGGAGTGGACCATCACCCGCGACGGCGGAATGCCCAATACGGGTTTTGTCTACGCGTCGGGTACCGGCCCCGCCTCCGAGTATCCCGTGCCGGATTTCGATACCCCCGGGGATTACACTGTGACGGTGGCGCTGAAAACGGTGGGATGCCCTGCGGGCAGCTTGACCCGTACGGCCAGCCTCCGGGTGCTGGATCCCAAAATAGTCCGGAATTTGACCTCTACAATGACCGATATTTGCGAAGGGGGAACCGTTTCCTTTACCAGCACCTCTGCGGGGCAGAACCTGAAACATGCCTGGAGCCTTTCTCCCATGTCCAACACGGCTTTTGTCGACGGGAACCAATCGTCGTCCGGTCCCGTCATCCGGTTCGATAAATTCGGGGATTACGACGTCCGATTGCGCCTTTCCGTCGTTTGTAATGCCGTGGATACGACAATTCGCGTACACGTGCGGAAAGAACCCCATCTTGCCCATTTAGCGCTAAAATCGGCGGTATGTCCGGACGAGATCATGGATTTCCGGAACTATACGATTTATAATTTCTACAACAACCCGGAACAGGCGCAGTGGAGCGTAACACCGTCGACGGGATTTGAATACATCGGCGGTACCGGTGCGACTTCGGCCTATCCGGTCATTCAATTCCGCGATCCCGGCACCTATATCTTTACCGTTAAGCTGGCCGGGGTCGGTTGTTCGACCGACGGAGCAGTGCAGGAAAGGAAGGACACGGTCAAAGTGCGGAATTCCGCCATGACCCTGAGTTTGGAGGCGTTGGAAACCGCCCTGTGCGAAGGGGATAATTTAGCCTTTTCCATGACGGGGAAGTCTGCCGAGGACGATCCCCTGTTATACCAATGGAGCGTAGTTCCGGAGGATCCTTCCGGGGATTTTGCATTTCTGGAATATGGCAACGATCAATCGGTCACCAAAATACAATTCAATACCTGGGGAACCTACCGGGTGCGGGGAGAGGTCAGCGGCTACTGCGGAACGCTGGATTCAACGGTCACCGTTACAACGCGGAAAAGCCCGGAAGTCCGCCTCCGGGATACGGCGATCTGTCCGGGCGTAGTGGATCTTTCGGAGTACGTATCGTACGTCTGGTACAACAACCGACAGGAAGTGACGTGGGAGATCACGGCTGTCGGCGCTACCCCTCCCGACGGTTATGATTATACGAACGGAGCAGATGTAAACACCCTCTACCCGCAAATAGACTTTAAGAAAAAGGGAGAGTATGTCGTCCGGGCCTCCCTCTCGTCTGTGGGGTGCGAAGAGAATTTTTTACAGGCACGGGGAAACTTTACGGTATACGATACGGCCATCGTTATTAACGCCGAGCCGGCGGGGAGCACCGACATTTGCGAAGGAACCGAGCTCCATTTCCGCAACCTGAGCACCGGTCAGGGGTTGAAGTGGCATTGGGAGGTGGAGCGAACCGGCGGAACCGACGGGACGGATACCTACTACGCTTTTACGCAGGGAACAGGAAAGGACCGGCAGGCGTCTGTCATCCGGTTTGACCGTTACGGGGAGTACACGGTCACCCTCACTATCGACGGTACCTGCAACCGCAAAACGGTCAGTTGGCCGGTCACCGTCCGGGGTGTTCCCGATATCGATCTGAAGGAGCGGATGCAGTCGCTCTGCGCCGGCGCTGCAACCGTCGACCTGAAAGAGTACATAGAATATACAGACCTGAAAAACAACCATGTAAGTTATTACTGGGATGTGCAGCCATCGACCGGCGTCTCTTTTCAGAACGGGGCGCAGGATACGGAATTTCCGGTTATCACCTTTTCGCAGCATAATCAGTACACCGTGAAGTTGGAGGCAACGACACAATGCGGGCCTGCTCCGTGGATGGAGTCTAAAAGCCGCATCAATGTGCTGGACGGAAAGTTCCGGGCGGTATTTGAAACGGATACGATGCATTGCCTCTCCGACAAGCCCTGGTTGGTTAACCGGTCGGAAGGGGATTCCTTAACTTATCGATGGTCGGTGGCGCCGCGAACCGCATCGGGCGGAGGCTGGAAGCTGACGGGTGGCGGAGCGACGGCGGCAGAACCGGAACTGGAGCTTTCCGAGACCGGATCTTACGACGTTACATTGGCCGTTGAGAACCTCTGCGGTACGGACGACACGACCTTGACCATCCGGGCGTTTTCCGTTCCGGAGATCGATGTGCGGGACATCTCCGGCGTTTGCGAACCGTTCGTATTCCGGGCGGCAGACCGCGTGACGGTCAATGAAAACAACGATGCCCCGTATTTTGCCGAGTGGAGCGTGACGCCGAACGAAGATATCGAACATTTTAACTCTTCGCAGTTCTACCCCGACATCCGTTTCCCCGCCGGGGAGTACAAGGTGCAGGTTACCTACCGGAACAATTGCTCGCAGCCCGGTACGGCGGCTTTTATCGTCCGGGTGGACGAATTTATTCCGGTCACCTTGCCGGCCGATACGGCGGTTTGCGTGCGGACGGAGCCTTTCCGGCTGACCGCCTCCCCGGATACCGGACGTTGGAGATCGACTGCCGGGAATGTGATCCGCCGGCCGGACGGCTACTACTTCGATCCGGACTTTTCCCCCTATTTTGAAGGAACGATCCCGGTGATCTACGAATTGCAGAACCATTCCTGTTTGGCGACCGACTCTTTGCAGGTGTACGTCCGTCCCCTGCCGCGGGTCAGCGCAGGCGACTCGCAACAGATGTGCCTGAACCACGAACCGCTGGCCCTGACAGGCGAATCTCCGGCCGGAGGGTACTGGACCTATGCGGATCATCCCCTCTCCGGCGGGGCATTCCCCGCGGTTGCGGAAGGGGATTACCCGGTGGTCTATCACTACGCCGACCTCTACCATTGCGTCAATACCGATACCGCTGTGGTCACCGTGCATCCGTTGCCCGTGACCGGCTTTGCCGTGGATCCGCAACCGTGTATCCATACGGAGGTGCTGTTGGAGCCCGACCGGCCGGAAAACACCTTCCGCTGGGACTTCGGGGACGGCGCCGGCGGGGAGCACACCGGCAATACCCTGCACACATACACGGGGTATGGCTTCCGGGATATCCGCGCCGAAGTGGTTTCCGTACACGGGTGTGTGGATTCGGCCGCTCCCCGGCGGATCGAAGTGATCAACGTGGCGCCTCCCGCCCTCTTCGACATCAACTCCCTGTCGGGGTGCGGACCTTTTGAAGCGGTTCTCGCGGTGGACGAAACGGCCTATGCCGACGATCACAACTACCTCACTTTCCGGTGGGATTACGGCGACGGGACAACAAGCGACACCCTGCTCCCGGTTTCTCCCCGGATATACGACGCGGAAGCCTGGGACACCACCTTTACCCTCTCCTTTACCGTGGGGAACAAATGTACGCAAAGCACCTGGGACACCGTTATAAACGTCGGTTCCCGCCCCAAAGCCTCCTTTGTATTGCAGCACCGTTGGGAGTGTTCGCCCGTACCGGTCGAGGTGCAGAACACCACCACCGGCAATCGGAGCAAGTTCAGTTGGGACATGGGGGACGGAACGGTTTTTGGGGACATCCGCAACCCGTTCCACGAATTTACGACGACCGACCGGTCGGCCATATACTACATCACCCTCACCGCCATCAATCCCTGCGGGCGGGATGTACACACCGACTCCCTGATCATCAAGCCGCGCACCCTCTCTGCCCACTTTACCCCGGAAAAAACATACGCCTGCGTGGGAGAGGAGTTGCACTTCCGGAACAACTCCACCGATACCCTGACATTGGTGGAGAACACCTATTGGGATTTCGGGGACGGAAGCCGGGATTCCCTCTGGCATGTCAGCCATGCCTACCGGCAGGCGGGGACCTATCCGGTTCGCCTCTGGATCGAGAACGGTTGCGGTTTTGATACGATCACGGACAGGATCACGGTTTACCCGCCGCCGCAGTTGGCGATCCTGGGAGAAAAAGCCTTGTGTGAAGAGAGCGATTTCCATTTCTCCTACCAATCGGATCAGGTGCTGAAAAAAGTGGACTGGAATTTGGGGGATGGATGGACGGATACCCGGGACAGCCTGGTTCACCGCTACGCGGGGTACGGAAAATTCAACGTGACGCTGACCGGCGTGTCGGCTCACATGTCGGCCTGCCGCACCTCTGTGGTGCAGGCGGTGGAAGTATACAACAAACCGATCGTCGCCATCCTGCCGGAAGATACGGTCGCCTGTTCGCCTTTCCTGTACAAACCGGAAGTCACCGTTACGGGACATGCCGCCTTGTTGTGGGATTTCGGCGATCAGCCCGGACAGAGTTCCTTAGGCGAGTACCGGTACATAAACGATACGTACCGGAAGCAGGAGTTTACCGTGAAAATTTATGCGGAGACGGACAAAGGGTGCACATCCGAATACGAACGGGGAGTTTCCGTCTATCCGCTCCCGTCGGCCGGCATCGGCAAACAGGTCACAAAAGGAAAACCGGAAAAAGTACTGTACCTGAACCGTTCCGAAGAGGCGGCGGAGTCCTTTTGGATCTTCCCCGACGGGCATGTGCTGTACTCTTCGGAGAGTGTGGAAGCGGATTACGACGAGAACGGCCTCTACGTCATGGGACTGGTTGCGAAAAATGCGTACGGTTGCCCGGATACCGCCTGGTTGGAACACAAGGTACTGTTCCGGGGATTGCACTTCCCCAACACCTTTATACCGCACAGCCGGAACGAAAAGAACAACCTGTTCAACGGGATCGGCATGAGTTTGAGCGAATACCATTTGGAGATATACGACCAATACCAGAACAAGATCTGGGAAACACGGGAGTTGCAGAACGGCAAACCCTCCGGGGGATGGGACGGTACCAGTGCGAACGGGGAGCGGATGCCGCAGGGAATTTACCTCTGGCGGGCCAAGGCGATCTTTTTGGACGATACGGTCTGGACGGGAGAGAATAATGATTCCGGAGTTGTCCAGACCGTACAGGGAACGGTGTTGTTGCTCCGGGAATAGAAAATTTCTATTTTTGCAGATTAATCCATGTACATGAAATTATGAAGGTATTGTTGTTGGGAAGCGGAGGGCGCGAGCATGCGCTGGCTTGGAAAATGGCGCAAAGCGATCGATTGGAGAAACTGTACGTAGCGCCGGGAAACGCCGGTACGGCGGAGATCGCCGGGAGTCCGGATCTGGCCGTGAACGACTTTCCCGGGATCGCGGAGTTTGTGGCAAAGGAGGGGATCGACCTGCTGGTGGTCGGGCCGGAAGAGCCGTTGGCAGGAGGCATCCGGGATTTTCTGGAAGCGGACGGCCGTTTCGGCGACCTGATGATCATCGGGCCGGGAAAGGCCGGCGCCCGGTTGGAAGGAAGCAAGGATTTTGCCAAAGAATTTATGTTCCGCCACCACATACCGACGGCGGCTTACCGGACTGTTACGGCCGACAGTCTCGACGAAGGAAAAGGTTTCCTGCGCGGCCTGACCCCTCCGTATGTGCTGAAAGCGGACGGATTAGCCGCCGGGAAAGGCGTGCTGATCCTGAATTCCCTGCCGGAAGCGGAACGGGAGCTGGAGGAGATGCTGGCCGGAAAATTCGGGAAAGCAAGCAGCCGGGTGGTCATCGAAGAGTACCTCTCCGGTATTGAAATATCTGTTTTTGCTTTGACCGACGGCATTCATTACAAAATACTCGGGTCGGCCAAGGATTACAAACGGATCGGAGAGGGGGACACGGGGCTGAACACAGGCGGTATGGGAGCCGTATCGCCGGTACCCTTTGCGGACGAAGCATTCAACCGCAAAGTGGAGGAGCGGATCATCGCCCCGACGGTGAACGGCCTCCGGGCAGACGGGATCGACTACAAGGGCTTCCTCTTTTTCGGATTGATAAACTGCGGGGGGGAGCCGAAGGTGATCGAATACAACGTCCGGATGGGGGATCCGGAAACAGAGGTTGTGATACCGCGTATCTCTTCCGACCTGTTGCGGCTTTTTGAAGCTACGGCCTGCGGAACGCTCTCCGAAGCCGCCTTCGAAACGGATCCCCGTTCCTGTGTGACGGTGATGTTGGTGGCCGGGGGCTATCCGGAGAGTTATCGGAAAGGCGATGCGATCCGGATCGGAGATACCGGAGAGTGCCTTGTTTTTCAGGCGGGAACTAAGCAAACCGGGGAAGGAGTTGTGACCAACGGAGGAAGGGTGATCGCCGTCGGTTCGTATGGGAAGAGCATCCGGGAAGCGCTGGAAGGAGCGTACCGGGGAGTGGAACAGGTCGATTTTTCGGGTCGTTATTTCAGAAAAGACATCGGACAGGACCTGATGACGTATACAGACAGATGATATTTACCGGTTTTTTACGCTCCAAGAAAGCATTCGGGCTTTTTCTGTTGCCTTTTATCCTGGCGGCCATTGTTTTGCTCGGCTACTATTTCCGGCCGGTTTTTCCCTATGTCGCCTCCTCTTCCGAAGGGTTGCTCAGTGTGGACCTGCCGGACACCTTCCCGGCGATTTGGAGTACCGTATTGGGAGGGATGGCTGTTTTAACGGCTGCCTGCCTGCTCTTTCTGTTTAACGCCCGCTACAAACTCTTGCCACACAATACCTCTTTGCCCTCTTTTTTCTATCTGATGCTGACGGCCGGATTGTTGACCAACCGGGGGTTTGACTCCATGCTGGCGGCGGTTCTGGTATCTATTCTGGCTTTTTTCGGTTTGCAGGGGGCCATCAGCAACAACAAAACCAACGCTCCTGTTTTTAATTTCGGCTTTTGCATCACTTTGGCGGTACTGCTTTTTCCCAAATTCGCCCTGTTGCTGTTGTGGGCGTTTTGCGTGCTGTTTTTTTCAGGACGTTCTACGTTAAAAGATATTCTGGCCCTTTTGCTGGGCATCGCCACACCGTTGCTTTTTGTCCTCTTTTATTACTTTTGGGAAGAACGCCTGGAAGATGTGTGGCCGACGTTCCGGGAATCTCTTGTATCGGGCGAATATTTGGTGGAGATCGGAACAAACGAAATGATCCGGTATGGCTTTCTGCTGCTGCTGCTGATTTTTTCCCTCTTCTCCTTGTTAACCAATTACGGAGGATCCGTTGTCAGTCAGCGGAGAGGTGTGTTTTCCCTGCTCTCCCTGCTTTTTTTCTGCAGCGCCACTATCTTTGCGGTGCCCGGGATCTCGCACGATTTTATGTACCTGCTGGCCTTTCCGCTCTCCTGCCTGTATGCCAACTACTTCGTAACCATGCGTTACTCCCTTCCGGGCGATCTCCTGTTCCTGCTCTTTCTGGGCAGTTGTTTCACGGACTGGTTGATAAGACCGTAAGACATGTAAGAAAAGGAGCTCTTACGGTCTTACACGTCTTACTATCTTACGGTCTAAACCTCAGCATCTCTCCCCGGTATCCTTCGTCGAACGCGCCGTTTTCGTATACCTGCCGGCCGTTGACAAAGGTAGCGTGTACCCGGTAAGTTAAACGGCATCCCTCTAAGGGCGACCAGCCGCACCGGTACAACAGGTTCTCTTTTTCAACCGTCCAGGGATTTTTTTCAACGATACAGATGTCGGCTTTGTATCCGGGACGCAGGAATCCCCGCTCTTCGATCCGGAAAAGCGCGGCCGGCGTGTGGCACATCCGCTCCACCACGATTTCCGGCGTCGTTTCGCCTCTCTCCGCCAGTTCGAGCATCACGCACAGGGAGTGTTGCACCATCGGTCCGCCGCTGGCCGCCTGCGTGTATACACCGCTTTTCTCTTCAAAAGTATGCGGGGCGTGATCGGTGCCGATCACATCGATGATGCCGGCATTTACGGCTTTCAGCAAAGCGACCCTGTCCGCTTCCTGCTTGATGGCGGGATTCCATTTTACCAGGTGCCCCTTTGTCCGGTAGGCTTCGTCGTTGAACCACAAGTGGTGTACAACTGCCTCTCCGGTGATTTTTTTCTCCGGCCGGAAAGGGCCGTCCAACAATCCCGTCTCCTCCGCCGTGCTCAGATGCAGGAGGTGCAGCCGGCTTCCGAACTTCCGCGCCAGGGAGACGGCTAAAGAGGAGCTTTTGAAACACGCCTCGCGGCTCCGGATCTCCGGGTGGCAGGCAGCCGGAATATCTTCCCCGTAGCGCTCTTTAAAGCGGGAGAGGTTGGCTTCGATGGTCGGATTGTCTTCGGAATGGGTGGCGATCAGCAAAGGGGACTCCGCAAAGATCCGTTCCAGGACGGGGAGTTGATCCACCAGCATGTTCCCGGTGGAGGAGCCCATAAAAACTTTGATCCCGCAAACCGTGGCGGGATCGGCTTGTTTTATTTCGTCCAAATTGCCGGAGGTCGCTCCTAAGTAGAACGAGTAATTCACCAGCGAATTCCGGGCGGCGATCTCCTGTTTTTGTTCCAACAGCCGGCGGGAGGTTGTCGGCGGATTGACGTTCGGCATGTCCATGAACGACGTAATCCCTCCGGCTGCCGCGGCCCGGCTTCCTTCTGCCATATCTCCCTTGTGGGTAAGCCCGGGTTCCCGGAAATGCACCTGGTCGTCGATCACGCCCGGGATCACATAGCGCCCGGCGGCGGAAACCACCCGGCACCCGGCTGTCTCTTCCGGAGAAAACCGCTCCCCGATCGCCCGGATCCGGTCGTTTTCGATCAATACATCCGCCCGGAACATCCTCCCTTCATTGATCAGTATCCCCCCTTTTATCCACGTCCTCATAACATCGCAACTAACTACAAACTACACTCTGTTGACTGCACGCTGCTGCCGCTTGTATTTCCGGGTGAACAGGCTGGAGAGTTTCATGGCGATGACCCCCAGAATGGCCTCCGTAAAAATGCCTCCGCTCATTTTGGAGGCGCCCCGGGTGCGATCCGTAAAGATAATCGGGATCTCCTTGATGCGGAAACCGTATTGCCAAGCCGAAAATTTCATTTCGATCTGAAAAGCGTATCCTTTGAAACGTATCCGGTTCAGGTCGATGGTTTCCAATACCTCTTTCCGGTAACAGACAAAACCGGCCGTTGTATCGTGCACCTTCATACCGGTGATCAGCCGGACATATTTGGAAGCGAAATAGGACATCAGCACCCGGCCCATCGGCCAGTTCACCACATTGACCCCGGTCACATACCGGGAACCGATCACCATGTCTGCCTCCTCCCGGCAGGCTTCGAAAAGCCGTACCAGGTCGTCGGGATTGTGGGAAAAATCGGCGTCCATTTCGAAAATGTATTTGTATCCCTTTTCCAGCGCCCAGCGGAACCCGGCGATGTAAGCCGTTCCAAGCCCCTGTTTTCCGGGACGTTCCAGTATGTGTAACCGGGGAAATTCTGCCTGAAGCCCCCGGACGATCTTACCCGTACCGTCGGGCGAATTATCTTCGACGATCAACAGATCAAATCCGGGCTTCAATCCGGCAACGTAACGGATCATCTGTTCGATGTTCTCCTTTTCGTTGTAAGTGGGGATAATGACAATTCTTTCGTTCACAGTTTCCGGTTATAGGTAATCCATCATTTGTTCCAAACGGTTCCCCCGGGATCCTTTCACCAAAATGAAGGAGTTCTCCGGCCTGTGTGCGCCGAGATAATCCGCCAGGGCCTCCGTGTGTTCGAAATAACGTATAAAGGTACAGCTATTGCAGCAATGTTCAAAATGATTTCCGACCAAGAGCGCCTCGTCGAACTTTTTTTCGGTCAGCAGGGCGACAATCTCCGAGTGGGCGGTTTCGCTTTCCGCTCCCAGTTCTTTCATCTCCCCCAGGATGACCATTTTGTGCGGAGCCTTCACCTCCGCGAAACTCTCCAAGGCCGCCCGCATGCTGCCGGGATTGGCGTTATAGGCATCTAAGATCACCGTGTTCCGTTCCGTCCGGACCAACTGGGAACGCATGTTGGAGGGTCGGTAGGCTTCGATGGCGTCGCGGATCTCCGTCGGATCCATCCCGAAAAAGAGGCCGGCAGCCACTGCGGCCAATACATTGGAGAGGTTGTAACCGCCTGTCAGCTTGGTTTTAATATAGAGGTCGCCTTTTCCTGTTTTCAGGGAAAGCACCAGATACGGGACGCTCTGTTTGATCTCTCCCTTGGCGATCCCCTCTTTTTGTCCGTACAGGATCCGTTCCGTCCCTTCGGACAACTCCATCAACAGCGGATCGTCGGCGGAAACGAACAGCCGTCCCTTTCCGGCTGCAATGTGGTCGTACAACTCTTTTTTGGTGCGGACGATCTGTTCGTAACTCCCGAATCCTTCCAGGTGCGCCCGGCCGATGTTGGTGATCAGGCCGTAGTCGGGATCGGCTATGCGGCAGAGGAATCGGATCTCCTCCGGGTGGTTGGCTCCCATCTCCACGATGCCGAACTCCGTTTTTTCGTCCATCCCGAGCAGCGTCAGGGGAACCCCGATGTGATTGTTGTAGTTTCCGGCCGTGGCGACGGTGCGGAAACGGCGGGAGAGTACGGCGGAGCACAACTCTTTGGTGGTCGTTTTTCCGTTGGTTCCCGTGATGCCGAGAATGGGGACCCCTAAGCGCCGGCGGTGCAGTTTTGCCGTTTCCTGTAAGCAGCTCAATACATCTTCCACCAAGATCATCCGGCTGTCTGTTCGGTAAGCAGCTTCGTCGATCACTACGCAGGAGGCGCCCTCTTTCAACGCCTGTTCCGCAAAACAATTGCCGTTGAAGCGTTCCCCTTTCAAGGCAAAAAACACATCACCGGGCGC
Organism: Culturomica sp.; assembly: GCA_031271755.1. Lineage (GTDB taxonomy): Bacteria > Bacteroidota > Bacteroidia > Bacteroidales > Marinifilaceae > UBA944. The sequence goes on along the minus strand of JAISVB010000052.1, from coordinate 29,569 downwards.
TACGCTGCGGGAATCCGTCGTTACCCGGCGTCCCTTGACAAACCGCTCATACAAATCAATCACATCCATATCTCTTACAGTCTTACGGTCTTACATGTCTTACTATCTTACGGTCTTTAAAAAAAATAGAGGCACCCGCAGGCAACCTCTATTCTTGTTTCGACTATTTTTTTCGACGTCATGCCGCCGCTTATTTGACGGTCGAGTCCGGCCCGATGTGGCTCATGGCGCACCGGAATCCGATGGTGGCGGCAGATTTTTTCTGATTCAGGTATCTTCTGGCGCTCGGATTCAGCCAGTAGGCTCCGTCCCTGAACGAACCGCCCTTGTATACACGGGATTCGTCGTCGACCAACGTAGTGATCTCCTCTTTGCTCTGGTAGTACATGTCCGATGTTCCCTTATCCTCCTCCGTGGACTGCCAGTTGATATCGCCGGAAATACGGGATTGCAGGTCTCCGTCGTTGAAGTTCCGGTTGTCCGCTGTCCGGTAGTTTTCGCGGGTAGCCAGTTCCGCATCGGTTTGCAGCCGGTGCCGCATCCGTCCCAGGCTGTCTTTCTGGGCTAAATTCCCTTCTTCGTCCAGGACGGGAGTGGTAAACATGTTCCCGCGGAACGGATTGTCTGCTGCTACGTCCTGGAACGACAGCGGACGGTATACGTCGGCCACCCATTCGTTCACGTTTCCGGCCATGTCGTACAAACCGTAGTCATTGGGGAACAGAGCCATAACAGGGGAGGTAAAGATGTATCCGTCGTTCGGATCCCCGGCTACCCCGCTGTAGTCCCCTTCGCCTCTGGCAAAGTTAGCCATCATGCGTCCCCGGTTCTTCTTTTCTGCATTTCTCACCCAGGAACCGTCCCAGGGATAGATGCGGGAATTGGAGATGCGTTCGTCCTGGGTATTTCCGATCAGTGCGTAGGCTGCGTATTCCCACTCTGCCTCCGTCGGCAGGCGGTAGGCCGAAAGGAGGATGCCGTCTTCCGCTCTTACCGGCCGTCTGTCGCCACTTACTCCTTTGTAGTTATTTTTGACACTTCCGGTATATTGTCCGGCTAAGTATGCTTCCGTATTGAAATTGTTTTCGTCGATCTGGTTCTCCGGATCGTGGGACAGTACCTTCAGGTCGATCAGGATCTGTTCGTTTACCCGGTCTGTCCGCCAGATGCAAAACTCGTTTGCCTGTTCCCAACTGACCCCGACAACGGGATATTTGGCAAAACTCGGGTTGCGGAGGTAGTCGGTAACATACGGTTCGTTGTAAGACATCGTGTTGCGCCAAACCAGAGTATCCGGCAACGCTTTCCTGTAGACCTCCGGATAGCTGACGAAAACCCGTTTCAGGTAACTGAGGTATTCCAGCCAGTCGATGTTTTGCACTTCGTGTTGGTCGATGTAAAAGGAGGAGATACTGACCCGGCGGGGGATGTTGTTCCAATCTTTCATCACATCTTCCTGGGTCTGTCCTAAAATAAATGTTCCTCCCGGAATAAATACAAGTCCCGGCCCCGCTTTCTGCTTTTTTACCTCTCTGTACTCGATCCCGCCGTTCTTTTTGTCGTTATAGGCCCAGCCTGTGGTGGAAGATTTTTTGCCTCCTCCGAACAGGCTCTTCACTTTCTGGCACGACGTGGCGGAAAAAAGCAACATGAAACACAATCCCCAAGCAATGATCTGATGTTTTTTCATGAGTATAGTTTTGTCATTTTACGCTAACACTCCGATTTACACGGATATGGATTTAATCCACAAATATACTCACTTAAATAGATTTCCGAAAAAAAACGTCCATATTTTTTCAGAAAACCATCCGGCAGCCTTGATGTTAACACTTTTTTCCGCTATCTTGCAACAAATTATGATCGTATGAAAATCAGGACAGGGATCGGATTCGATGTACACAGGCTGGCAGAGGGGCTGGAGTTGTGGATCGGAGGGATCCGGATCGAACACGAAAAAGGCAGCGTGGCGCATTCCGACGGGGATGTATTGATCCACGCCATTTGCGATGCGTTGCTCGGTGCGGCCGCCCTTCGGGACATCGGTTACCACTTTCCGGACACCTCCGGGGAGTATCGGGGGATCGACAGCAAGATCCTGCTCCGGAAGACGGCGGATCTGTTGCAGGCAGAGGGGTATACGCTCGGCAATGTGGACAGTGTGGTCTGTATGCAGCGCCCGAAACTGAAAGAGTACATTCCGGCTATGCAGCAATGCCTGTCGGAGATCCTCGGATTGGCTCCCGGAGACGTATCGGTCAAAGCCACTACCACCGAAACGCTGGGGTTCGAAGGCCGGGAAGAAGGCGTGTCAGCCTACGCCACAGCCCTCATATACAGATGATAAAGACCGTAAGATAGTAAGACACGTAAGACCGTAAGAGGTGCTTTTCTTATGGTCTTATACGTCTTGCCATCTTACGGTCTTACGTGTCTTACTATCTTACGGTCTTACAAATGCACCGCTTCCCCGTAGGCGGCGGCGGCGGCTTCCATGACGGCTTCGTTCATGGTGGGGTGGGGATGCACGGTTTTGAGCAGGGTGTGGCCGGTTACGCCTGCTTTCCGGGCCAGCACCAGTTCGGCGATCATCTCCGTCACATTGGCCCCGACCAAATGAGCGCCCAGCAGCGTGCCGGATCCGGCGTCAAAGATCAGTTTCACAAATCCGTCCGTGGCACCGGCGGCGCTGGCTTTACCGGAAGCCGTGAAAGGAAATTTGCCGATCTTCAGTTCGTACCCCGCTTCCAGGGCTTTCTCTTCGGTCAATCCGACGGAAGCCACTTCCGGAGTAGTATAGGTACAGCCCGGAATGTTGCCGTAATCGATCGGTTCCGGCTCCAAACCCGCCATTTTTTCCACACAACAGAGCGCTTCCGCCGATGCGACATGCGCCAGCGCCTGTCCATGCACAATATCGCCGATGGCGTATATACCGGCCACATTGGTGCGGTAATACGCATCCACTTTGACCCGGCCGTTCTCCACAGCGATCCCGGCTTCCTCCAGGCCGATGTTTTCAATGTTGGGTGTGATCCCTGCGGCGGAGAGGACAATTTCCGCCTCCCGCGTTTCGATCTCCCCCTTTTTGTTGCGGATGTTGATCTTTAACAGCTCTCCGGCTTCTTCCACGCTCTCCACGGAAGATTTGACCAGCACTTCGATCCCGGCTTTTTTAAAGGAGCGCCCCATCTGTTTGGAGACCTCTTCGTCCTCCACCGGCAATACGTTGGGCATAAACTCCACCAACGTCACCCGGGTGCCCACGGAGTTGTAGAACCAGGCCAATTCCGACCCGATGGCTCCGGAGCCGACCACCAGCATGGAGGCCGGTTTCCGCTCCAAAGTCAGCGCCTGCCGGTAGCCGATGATCCGTTTTCCGTCCTGCGGAATGGCCGGCAACTGACGGGAACGGGCGCCGGTGGCAAGCAGGATGTGAGCGGCTTCGTACTGTGTTTTCGTCCCGTCTCCGGCTGTTACCTCCACCTGTTTACCGGCCGTCACTTTTCCGTGTCCTTCGATCACCGTGATGCTGTTCTTTTTAAAAAGGTACTGAATCCCTTTGCTCATCTTGTCGGCGACGCCCCGGCTCCGGGCAACCATCGCCTGGAAATCGGCTTCACCTCCGGTGGTCTTTACCCCGTACTCTTCCGCGTGGCGGACATATTCCATTACCTGGGCGGATTTCAGGAGGGATTTGGTGGGGATGCAGCCCCAGTTCAGGCAAATGCCTCCCAGTTCCGCTTTTTCGACAACGGCGACGTTCATGCCGAGTTGCGAAGCGCGGATAGCGGCGACATATCCGCCGGGTCCGCTTCCAATAACGATCAGGTCGTACTTCATATCTTTTTGTTTTTAAATGGTTGCTTCGATTCGGAGACAAAACTAACAAAACAAAAAAGATAATCCAAGTATTCTAAAGGCTGCATAATAAAACAACAGACCGAAGCGTTCGTGGGAAAAAAGAAAATCTCGTGCGTCTGCCCTGTTTCTGATTGGAATTAGTGTGGCATTTTACAGAAAAACAGTATCTTTACAGGCCTTGAATGTGCAGTGATTTTTAAAATTGAAACACAAATTATAAAACGCATGAATGTATCGAAGATTTTAGGAACGATTGCGGTGGTAATTGCGGCAACGCTGTGTGCCACGGCGCAGGAAAATGCTTTGTGGATGAGGGATCCGGTTATTTCTCCGGACGGTAAAACCATTGCTTTTTCGTACAAGGGGGATATCTATACGGTCGGTCGCGAAGGCGGACGGGCTGTTCAGTTGACGACCCATGCCGCTTACGACGCTTATCCCGTCTGGGCGCCGGACGGGAAGACCCTGGCGTTTGCTTCCGACCGGGAGGGGAGTTTGGATGTGTACACCCTGCCCGTACAGGGTGGAGCGCCCTTCCGGTTGACGAACAACTCAGCGGGAGAGATTCCGGAAACCTTTACTCCGGATGGAAAAACAGTGCTGTTCCGGGCCGGGTACATGCCGGATATCAACTACTCCCGCTTCCCTTCGAGTGCGCAGGTGTACAGCGTGGGCGTGCAGGGCGGCCGTCCGGAACTCTTCCTGACCGTTTCGGCGTTTGATATCCAATTCGATAAGTCCGGGAACCGCATCGTGTTCCACGACGTGAAAGGGTACGAGGACAACTGGCGGAAACACCACACCTCTTCCGTGACCCGGGACATCTGGCTGTACGACCTGAAAACAAAGAGTTTTACAAACCTGACGGCCAAAGAGGTGGAGAACCGGAATCCGGTATTTTCCGGCGACGAAAAGAGCGTCTATTTCCTGAGCGAGCAGTTCGGGGATTTCAACATCTGCAAATTGGAGTTGAGCAACCCCGGAGAGGTGAAGCAGATCACCAAACACGCCAAACACCCGGTTCGTTTCCTGACGATGGCAACCGACGGAACACTTTGCTACTCCTTCAACGGGGAGATCTATACCGTACGGGAAGGAGAGCAGCCCCGAAAAGTCCGGGTAACCATTCTTTCCGACCGGATAGAACAGGAAGTGCAGCAATTGACCACCAACGGAGGCGCCCGCGAGATGGCGCTCTCCCCCGGCAACAAGGAGATAGCTTTTGTGTACCGCGGGGATGTTTTTGTGACCTCCGTCGAGTATGAAACCACCCGGCGCATCACCAATACGCCGGAGCAGGAGCGTTCCGTGGGATTTTCTCCGGACGGTAAAACACTGGTCTACGCCTCCGAACGCAACGGCGGTTGGAACATCTATACCACGACATTGGCGGACAGCGCCGATAAGCTGTTTATATATGCCAAAGAGCTGAAAGAGGAGCAGGTCACCAAGGAAAAAAACGCCTGTTTCCAACCGGCCTTCTCTCCGGACGGCAAGGAGATCGCCTTCCTGGAAAACAGGACGGAGTTGAAAGTGATCAACCTGAAGAGCAAAAAGATCCGGACGGTTTTGGAGGGAAAATACAATTACTCCTACGCCGACGGAGACCAGTGGTATGAGTGGTCGCCGGATGGTAAATGGTTTTTGGTCAGTTATTTTGAAAGAGGCGGTTGGCAGAACAAGGATGTCGGTTTGGTGAAAGCCGACGGAAGCGGGGAGATCCACAACCTGACCAACAGCGGCTATGTCGACGCCGTTCCCCAATGGGCCATGGGCGGCAAAGCGATCATTTGGACATCTGACCGGGCCGGATTCCGCAGCCACGGCAGTTGGGGGGCTTATTACGATATCTATGCGCTTTTCTTAGATCCGGAGGCTTGGGACGAATTCAGGCTGAACAAGGAAGAGGCGGCCTTGGCCAAGGAGCAGAAGGAGTTGGAGAAGAAACAGGAAGCTTCTAAGAAAGACGACAAAAAGGACGATAAAAAAGACGACAAGAAAGACGATAAGAAAAAAGAAGAAAGCAAATTGCCGGAGTTGAAAATGGAGCTGACCGGTATCGAGGATCGCATCGCCCGGCTCACCATCAACTCCTCCAGCCTGGGAGCGGCTGTTTTGACGAAGGATGCCTCCAAACTCTATTACCTGACCCGTTTTGAGGGTGGTTACGACCTCTGGGTGCGCGATTTTAAAGAGAACTCCACCAAAATACTTGCCAAATTGAACAGAGGCGGCGGAGCGCTGGAAATGGACAAGGAGGGAAAGAATCTCTACCTGTTGTCCGGCGGACAGATCACCAAAATCGAAGTCAGCGGCGGAAGGACCTCTTCCGTTTCGTACAGAGCCGAAATGGAGCTGAAAAGGCCGCTGGAGCGGGAGTATATTTTCGACCACACCTGGCAACAGGTGGTGGATAAATTCTACGATCCGGCCCTGCACAGCGTGGACTGGGATTTCTACAAAAAAGAGTACAAACGCTTTTTACCCCACATCACCAACAACTACGATTTCGCCGATTTACTGGGAGAGTTGCTGGGAGAGTTGAACGCTTCCCACACCGGAGCCCGGTACGGCGCGCCGAATTCGGCCCAACAGACGGCGGTATTGGGCGCTTTTTACGACGATGCCCACAAAGGTGACGGATTGTTGATCAAAGAGGTGCTGGAAAAGGGGCCGCTGACAGCTTCCAAGACCAAGATCAAGGCCGGGGTCATCATCGAAAAGATCAACAACGAACCGATCCGCGCCGGCGAGAATTATTTCCCCCTGCTGGCCGGGCAGGCCGGAAAGCGGGTCTATCTGTCGCTGTACGATCCGGAGAGCAGGGAACGTTGGAACGAATATGTAAAACCGGTTCACCCGGGAGTGCAGAACAACCTGTTGTACGAGCGGTGGGTAAAGAGCAAGCGGGAGTTGGTAGACCGTTTGTCCGGCGGAAAGATCGGCTATGTGCACATCCAGGGCATGAACAGCGAAAGTTTCCGGAAGATCTACTCCGACATTTTCGGGCGGTTCCGGAACAAGGAAGCGATCATCTTAGATACCCGTTTCAACGGGGGAGGCTGGCTGCACGAAGATTTGGCCATCATGCTGAGCGGGAAAAAATTTGCCGAGTTTGTCCCCCGCGGGCAATACATCGGACAGGATCCGTTTAACCAGTGGACCAAGCCTTCCGCTGTGATCATGGGCGAAGGCAATTACAGCAATGCGCACGGGTTTCCGTGGGTATACAAAGAGTTGGGGATCGGAAAACTGGTCGGCATGCCGGTTCCGGGCACCATGACGGCTGTTTGGTGGGAAAGCCAGCAGGATCCCTCTTTGGTTTTCGGGATCCCCGAAGTGGGCATGAAGGACAACCAGGGACGGTACCTGGAGAATCTCCAGTTGGAACCGGACGTACGAGTGGAGAACGACCCGGCTTCCGAAATCCGGGGAGAGGACAAACAGATCGAGGAGACCGTGAAGCTTTTGCTGGAAGAGATCAAATGATTTTAAGCAGATGAGGTACGGCAGGTTTTGTATGCTCTTCCTGTTGCCGGCTCTTTTTCTGCTCTCCGGTTGTCGCCGGGGCGCGGAAAAAGAGACGGTTTCCGTGACTATTCTGCCGCAGAAATACTTAGTGGAGCGCGTGGCGGGGGAGTTGATGGATATCAACGTATTGGTGCCGCCGGGCATGAATCCGGCCACGTGCGATCTGACCACCGGCGTATTGAAAAAACTGCACGACAGCCGGATCTGTTTTACCGTCGGAAATCTCCCTTTTGAAACCGCGCAGCTCTATCCGGTGTTGCAGGGAACAGCGATCGAAGTGATCCGGCAGGCGGACGGGCTGGAATTGATGCCCGGCAGTTGCGGGCACGCTGCCGATCCGCATGTCTGGTTTACCCCCCGGAACGCCGTGTTGATGGCGGAGGAGATCTGCCGGGTGCTGGGGAAAACCTATCCCGGATACCGGGAGCGTTTTGCCGCCAATTTGGAACAACTGCGCCGGGAGTTTGCCGGGGTCGATTCATTGGCGGCAGCCGCGCTGGCCGGAAAAGCGCAGCGTTCGTTCCTGATTTACCACCCGGCGTTGACCTATTTCGCCGGCGCTTACGGCCTGGAGCAACTCTCCATTGAGGAGGAGGGGAAGGAGCCTTCTCCCGGCCACCTGAAAAAGCTCGTGGACCGGATCCGGGAGCAGGAGATCCCCCTGGTGTTTGTACAGAGCCAGTTCGATACGCAGCATGCGGAGTCGATCGCCCGAGAGACCGGCATCCGGGTGGTGCCGATCGATCCGCTCTCCCCGGATTTGAAAACGGAACTGCTCCGTGTGATCCGGATACTCTCCGAAAATCTTCGTTGATCCGGCATGGGAACCCTCCTGGAATTGAAACAGGTCACGGCCGGCTACGACGGAGATCCGGTATTGAGAAACGTGAGTTTTTGTGTGGAGGAGTTGGATTTTGTCGGCATTACCGGCCCGAACGGGGGAGGGAAAACCACCTTGCTGAAAGTGATATTGGGGTTGTTAAAACCGTCGGGCGGTACGGTTGCTTTCTCTGTTCCGCGCCGGGATCTGTTCGGCTACCTGCCGCAGCAAAACACGTTCGATAAACAGTTCCCGTTGACGGTGGAAGATGTGGTGCTCTCCGGCTTGTTGTCGGAGAAGGGGATCTGGAAAAGATACACCCGGGACGACCGGAGCCGGGCGGGCGCCTTGCTGGAACAATACGGGCTGGGAAGTTACCGGAACACGCCGATAGGAGAGCTTTCCGGCGGACAGGCGCAACGGGCGTTCCTGTGCCGGGCGGTGATCGCCTCTCCCCGCGTGCTGGTGCTGGATGAACCGACGACCTATGTGGATGCCGGTTTTGAGCGGGAGTTTTACGATTTACTTCCGGCGTTGAACCGGAAGCACACCATCCTGATGGTTTCCCACGATTGGGATGCCATCCGGTCGTACGGGAAAACCGTTCTCCGCGTCGACCGGGAGGTGCAGGAGATACATGTCTAAAAAACGGGAGGATCGGAACACAGTATGGCGGAACTGTTGCAATATACCTTTTTTCAACATGCCCTGGCAGCCACGGTATTGGTGGGGATCGTGTGCGGTTTGGTCGGCACGTACATTGTCGCCCGGCGGATGGTTTTTATCAGCGGAGGGATCACCCACGCCTCTTTCGGCGGATTGGGGCTTGCCTGGTACTTGGGTTTCCCGCCGATAGCCGGCGCCGCTCTTTTCTCGGTGCTGTCGGCTTTGGGGATCCACTGCCTGTCCCGCCGGCAGCGCGTCCGGGAGGATTCGCTCATCGGTATTTTCTGGTCGGCCGGGATGGCGATCGGTATCTTGTTTATTTACCTCACACCGGGCTATGCGCCGGATCTGATCTCCTACCTGTTCGGCAATGTGTTGACGGTGACCCGCCCGCAGATCTGGCTGATCTTCGGTTTTTGCTGCGTTACGCTGCTGTTTTTCGTCCTTTTTTACCGTCCGTTGTTCTACACGGCTTTTGACCGGGAGTACGCCCGCACCCATACCTTTCCGGGGTATGTCCCGGAGATCGGCGTGACGCTGCTGATCGCCCTGACCATTGTCCTCAGCCTGAAATTGGCAGGCATCATCCTGATCCTTTCGTACCTGACCATTCCCCAGGCCATCGCCTCCCTCTTCAGCAAAGACTTCAAACGGCAGCTCTGGATCTCCCCCGTGGTTTGCGTGTTCGTTTCCGTGACCGGCCTCTTCCTCTCCGCCCTACTGAACATCCCCTCCGGCGCCGTCATCGTCGTCTGCCTGCTTCTGGTATTTGCTGCATTGTGGCTCCTCCGCCTGCTTAAACCAAGCGCCCGGTAGTGAAAAAGTACATTCACTTTTTTTGTGAATTAAGAAAATTGTAGTACCTTTGTTTAAACCGGGAGAGCGGATATGGACATTGATTTTGAAAAAGAGTATTTGCGCGAATTATACGAAACCGGCAAAACAACGGATAAAAAACACCGTTTTCAACCGCAAGTAATAAATAGCTATGTGAAATGTGTAAGGGCATTGATAAGTGCGGAAAAAATGGAGGAATTGTTTACGTATAATTCTCTGTGTTATGAAAAATTGAAAGGTGATAAAAAAGGGCTCTCATCTATGCGTATCAACGATCAATACCGTCTTGAATTTCGCGAGATACTCCGTCCGGATCATGCAACCGAAATTGAGCTTTGTTCCTTGGTAGAAATTACAAATCATTACAAGTAAAGCAGCTATGGGTAATATAGGATTTTCGTTTCGACCTGTACATCCGGGTGAACTTTTGAAAGACGAATTGGAATATCGCCACTTATCACAAAAAGCAGTTGCAAAGCAATTGCAGTTGCCTTACACGGCATTCAATGAAATATTGAATGGTAAACGCCCGGTGACAACCGATTTTGCTATGATTATGGAAGCGGCATTGGGTGTAAGTCCCGGTTTGTTGTTGCGTATGCAGATAGATTACAACCTGCAAATGGCGCAAGCGGATAGCAAACTGAACAAACGTCTGATCGAAATTCGTAAATTTGCAGCAGCTTTTAAGGCTGCAAATTAAACAAAAAAAGCTGCGGGAAACCGCAGCTTTTTTACAAATCCGTTCGCTTTTATTTTTTGAACAGCCCCAACTGGTCGGGGTTGAAATTCCGGATGTAGGCGGCATAAGAAGCAACTTTGGCCTCTCCGTACTGGATAAAGATCTTAGCGGATTTGGCAAAGCGGGCTTCCCGTTGCGTATCGGCCAGCAGCAGGTAGCCGATGATGGTGTACCCGGCTATCTCCACCAGCCGGCGGGCGTGGAAATCCACGTATTCGGGACATCCGGCTTCCGTCACCAACTGGGTGCAAGCCTCCAACTGGTCGGTCATGCCCTTCAGCGTATAGCGCAACGGCTCGTACTCCGGAGCGATGGTTGCCTGCTCGTACACCTCGCGGATGTACTTGGCGTACTGGCCGGTGGTCACCCCGCGGATAGCGGCCACTACCTGCAACTGCGAAGTCCCTTCGTAAATGTTGGTGATACGGGCGTCCCGTACGTAGCGCTGAACGGGATAATCCTTCATGTAGCCGGAACCGCCGTGGATCTGAAGCGAATCGTACGCGACCTCGTTTGCATACTCGCTGGCAAACAGCTTCTGCAACGGCGTGAAAATATCGGCCAGCCGCTGGTACTCCTTCATCTCGTTGCGCTCCTCTTTCTCCAACGCCCGCTCGTGCGAGAGGTGGTAATAGGTCTTGTAGATATCCACGAAGCGGGCTGTTTCGTACAGCACCGTACGCATACCGTGCAATTTCGCCTCCATGTTGGAGAGCATCTCGTACACGGCCGGGAACTCAATGATCGGCTTGCCGAACTGCTTCCGTTCCTGCGCGTATTTCAACCCTTCGCGGTAAGCGGCTTCGGCGATACCGGCGGACTGGGCGCCGATCCCCAAACGGGCGGCGTTCATCAGGGACATCACGTACTTGATCAGCCCCATTTTGCGTTCACCCACCAATTCGGCCGGCGCGTTCTTAAACACCAGTTCGCACGTCGGGGAGCCTTTGATCCCCAATTTGTTCTCGATGCGGCGCACGGTTACGGCATTGCTGTTCCGGTCGTAAATAAACATGGAGAGTCCGCGGGCATCCTGGGTTCCCTCTTCGGAACGCGCCAGGACTAAGGAGATGTGCCCGTCGCCGTTGGTGATGAACCGTTTTACGCCGTTCAGGTACCACCGGTTCTCCTTTTCGTTGAAAGTCGCTTTCAGTTGTACGGCCTGCAGGTCGGAACCGGCGTCCGGTTCGGTGAGGTCCATGGCGCAGGTCTCTCCGGCCGATACGCGGGGCAGGTACTTCGCTTTCTGTTCGGCGTCGGCAAATTCGTTGATGGTTTCGGCGCAGTCCTGCAACCCCCAGATGTTCTGCAGTCCGGCGTCTGCCCGGGCGACGATCTCGGCCGCCATGATGAACGGAGTGATGGGGAAGTTCAGCCCGTTGTACTCCCTCGGCAGGGAGATCCCGTTCAAGCCGGCCTGGTTGATCACATCCAGGTTCTGTTGGGTGCCCCGGGCGTACTCTACGTGTCCGTCCACCACCTTCGGGCCTTCCTCGTCCACCGATTCGGCATTTTCGGCGATCACGTCGCCGCAAATCTCCCCGACGATCTCCAGTACCTTGTCGTAGTTGTCCAGAGCGTCCTCGTAGTCTTTGGGAGCATCTTCGAACTGTTCCCGCTGGGTGTAGTTGCGTTCCTTGAGCGCAACGATCTTTTTCATCAGCGGATGCGCCAGATGAAATTTTATATCTTCGTTATCTGTGTAAAAATTAGCCATGTTTCTCCTTATTTGCTGTTCTTTTTGTAATACTGGATCATTTTGGGGATCACCACATTCAGGTCGCCGGTAATCACGTAGTCGGCAAACTTGTTGATGGGCGCGTTCACGTCGTTGTTGATGGCGATCACCAGCGAGGATTCTTCCATTCCGGCCGTGTGCTGGATCTGTCCGGAGATCCCGCAGGCGATGTACAGTTTGGGACGCACCGTCGTACCGGTCTGGCCGATCTGGCGTTCGTGTTCCACAAACCCGGCGTCTACGGCCGCCCGGGAGGCACCTACCTCTCCGCCCAGCACATCCGCCAGTTCGAACAGCAGTTTAAAGTTCTCTTTGGAACCTACGCCGTATCCTCCGGCCACGATGATGGGAGCGGCTTTGAGGTTTACCTTCGATTTTTCGATGTGGCGTTCGATCACCCGGATCACAAGATCGGTTTCGTTGAGGTATTTGGCCACGTTGATCTTCTTCACCTCCCCTTTGTGGTTCGGGTTGAACACCTCTTTTTTCATCACCCCTTCCCGCACGGTAGCCATCTGCGGCCGGCAAACCGGGTTGACGATCGTCGCTACGATATTTCCCCCGAAAGCCGGGCGGATCTGGTAGAGCAGGTTGTCGTACACCTCTTTGGTCTTCGGGTCTTCGAACGAACCGATCTCCAGGCTGGTGCAGTCGGCGGTGAGGCCGCTGTGCAGCGCCGAGGAGACGCGCGGGCCGAGGTCGCGGCCAATGCTGGTGGCGCCCATAAAGGCGATCTGGGGTTTTTCTTCTTTGAAGAGGCCTGTCAGGATGGAGGTGTGCGGCAGGGTGGTGTAGGGATACAACCGTTTGTCGTCCCCTGTCCACAATACGTCCACACCGAACGGGAAGATCTGTTCGCCGATCTTGTCCAACCCGGAACCGAGCACAACGGCTTCCAATTTTACGCCCAGCTTACCGGCCAGTGTGCGTCCCTTGGTCAGCAATTCCAAGCTGACGTCGGCCACCACACCCTCTTCTATTTCGCAATATACAAATACACTGTTCATACGGATCTGTTTTTTATGTGTTATCAACCAATGGTGTGGTTGGCAATCAGTTCTTTCATCATCTCTTCGATAGCGGCGTCGGAGGCGTCCATCACCTTGGCTTCCTTGGCTTGGAACACGACGCTTTCGATGTGTTTAACCTTGGTGGGCGATCCGCTCAGCCCGAGGTCTTCCGGGTTGCTTTGGATGTCGTTGACGCTCCATTCCGTGATCTTGAGGTACGGACGCTGGGCAGACATGGTCACATAGTCTTCGTCCGCTTCCTGCATTTCGGAGGTGGCTTTGGCGTGCTTGTATTTCATCACCAGCCGGGCGTTCCGGGGACGGCAGGGAGCTGCGGAGCCGTTCACCGTTACCACGCAGGGCACCGGGCCTTCCACCACTTCGCTTCCTCTTTCTAACCGGCGCCGGATTTTCAGCTTTTTTTCGCTGCACTCCAGTATTTCCTCTGCGTATGTGATCTGGGGGAGTCCGGATTTTTCGGCCACCTGCGGGCCTACCTGGGCGGTATCGCCGTCAATGGCCTGACGGCCGCAAATGATCAAATCGGGCGAAAGGTTTTTCAGGGCGCAGGTGAGCGCGTAGGAGGTGGCCAGCGTATCCGATCCGGCAAATGCCCGGTCGCTCAGCAGATAGCCGCCGTCCGCTCCCCTGAACATGGCTTCGCGGATGATCTCCGCCGCCCGTCCGGGGCCCATCGTGAGGATGTGTACGGTGGTTCCGGCCATTTTATCTTTTAGTCGCAATGCCTGTTCCAGTGCATTCAGGTCTTCAGGGTTAAAAATAGCGGGTAATGCCGCTCTGTTCACAGTTCCGTCGGCTTTCATGGCATCTTTCCCGACATTTCTGGTATCGGGCACCTGCTTGGCCAGAACAACGATTTTTAGTCCTTTCATATGTTATTTTATTTTTCGTTAAAAATCTCGCAAAGATAATACTTTCATTGAATTTATTCTAATCGGGGTTTTGAAGGCGCTGTTAAAGGCACTCCCCTGTTGCGTTTACTTCCGGGCGAGGGCGAAGGCCCGTCCGGCGTGCAGGGCTTTCAGGTTCATCTCCACGACGGATTCTCCTTTGCGGGTAAAAATATCCCGCACCCCCGCTTCCAGATAGTCGAAGGGGATCTCGATAAACGGAGAAGCGGCGCCCAGCATGACAAAGTTGCTTGCCCGGATGTTTCCTGCGGCCTCTTTGGCCACGGCGTCGGCGTCGATCACGATGCGGTGGGGCAGATTCTCCAGCGCCTGTGTCAATGCTTCCATTTCGGGGTAATCGGGGATGTTCACGAAAGGCGTGGAGTTGGTCACTACGTAACCGCCCTTTTTCAGGTAGGGCAGGTAGCGCAACGCCTCCATCGGCTCTACGGAGAGAATGATGTCCGCTTTCCCTTTGGCGATCAGATCCGAAAAGATCGGTTCGTCCGAGATCCGCATAAACGACTGTACGTCGCCTCCGCGCTGGCTCATTCCGTGTGTTTCCGCCTGTTTCATGTAGAGGTCGTTGGTCAGGGCGGCAGAGCCTAAGGCTGCGGCGATGGAGAGGATTCCCTGACCCCCGACGCCGGCTATGATGATGTTGGTGTTCATGGCATGTTGCTTTAATGTGTTAATACGGGGGACGGTTTACGCTTTTTTGTCCCTGCGCGCTTTCTGGATGCACACCCGGCGGGGTATGATGACGGATACTCCCGGGTATTCGATCTCTTCGCGGATCATCCGGCAGAGCTCTTCGTGGTTTTTCGGCACCGGGTTCAGTACCCGGATGTGTGCGGGATCTACGCCGATCCCTGCGCAAATGCTTTCGACCCGTCCGAAGGCGGCGGAGTCCTGCCCTCCGGTCATGGAGGTGGATTCGTTGTCCGAGATAATGATGGTGACGGGTGTTTTTTCATTGACGGCGTCCAACAGGCCGGTCATGCCGGAATGGGTGAATGTGGAGTCCCCGATCACTGCCACGGCCGGGAAGATCCCGGCGTCCGAAGCGCCTTTCGCCATGGTGATGGAGGCGCCCATGTCCACACAGGTGTGGATGGCTCGGAAGGGCGGTAAGGCTCCGAGGGTGTAGCAGCCGATGTCGGAAAAGACCCGTCCTGTTTCGTAGGAGCGGATCACTTCGTTCAGTGCATTGTAAACATCCCGGTGGCTGCATCCTGTGCAGAGGGCCGGGGGGCGGGGCGCTACTACTTCGGGCACCGAAGCCCCTTCTTCCACAGGCAAGCCGAACGCTTGCGCCAGCAGGTCGGGATTCAGCTCCCCGTCGCGGGGCAGTGTGCCGTCCAGCCGGCCGGTGATGCGTTTGTCGCCGGGATACCCTTTCAACAACTCTTCGATGACCGGGTATCCCTCTTCCACCACGAGGATCCGTTCGCATTCGCCCAGGATCTGTTTCATCTGTTTGCGGGGCAGGGGGTATTGGCTGATCTTCAGCACCGGGTAGGGGGGACGGCCGCCGAAGCACTCCATCACGTAGTTGTATCCGATGCCGCAGGCGATGATGCCCAAGGATTTATCGGTTCCCTCTTTGTACAGGTTGAACGGGGAGTTCGCGGAGGCTTCCTTGAAGTCGGCCTGTTTGGCGAGCAGGAGTTTGTACAGTTTGCGGGCGATCCCGGGCAACAGGATAAATTGTTGCGGATTTTCCGGCAATTTTATTTTGTTTTCCGGCAACACTTCTCCGGTTCTCACCCCCGAACGGGAGTGCGCCAACCGGGTGGTCACCCGCAGCATGACGGGGCTTCCCACTGTTTCCGACAGGGCGAATCCGTATCGCGTCATATCGTACGCTTCCTGCTGGCTGGAAGGTTCTAACACCGGAATTTGCGCAAATTTCCCGTACATGCGGGAGTCCTGCTCGTTCTGGGAGGAGTGCATGGAGGGGTCGTCCGCCGCTACGATCACCAACCCTCCGTTGGCTCCCGTCACCGCGGCGTTCATGAAACAGTCCGCCGCTACGTTCATGCCTACGTGCTTCATGCAGACCAACGCCCGTTTCCCGGCGTAAGACATTCCCAACGCTGCTTCCATCGCTGTTTTTTCGTTGGACGACCACTCCCGGTGGATGTTCCGGTCGATCGCCTGCTTCGAAAGCTGAATATACTCGGTAATTTCCGTGGAGGGGGTGCCGGGATATGCATAGACACCGGACAGGCCGCTGTCAATGGCTCCCTGGGCGATCGCTTCCACGCCTAACAGTAATCTTTTTTCCATAATTCGGACAATGATACATACACAATTTGACTAACGTTTGCGAAGGTAGTCAAATTTTCCGGAAACCTCTTTTTTCCCCTCCGGAAAAATTCATCCGCCGGCGGGCGAGCCGGGTCAGGTGAAGCGGTTGCCGTTACAGGGCTAATTGTAAAAGCTCCCTGCCGTGCCGGAGTAGCACGGCAACAACTGTCTTATTCCAAAATAGGTTGACAGCCATTCAAGACAACTCTATATGGAATTAAGCAGGTTATTTTGTGCCGGGAGGGGTGTTCCAGATGGCCCAGGCGGCTTCGGCCTGGCCGTGGAGCATTTCGAGGCCGTTCCGGATGTGGGCGCCCTGCTTTTCGCCCAACGCGAGGAAGCGGGTTTTTTCCGGATTGTAGACCAGATCGAAGAGATAGTGGTTGCCGGTGAGCTGTTCGTAAGGGAGATCCGGGTGTTGTCCGGTATCGGGGAAGGTGCCCAAGGGGGTGGCGTTGATGATCAGCGGGGTGTGGGGAAGCAGGGCTCCGGCCTGCGGGTAACCGATACGCCCGGGACCGGAAGGGGTGCGGGAAACGGTCGTCCACTCGATGCCGAGGGCGTCCAATACGCAGCAGACGGCTTTGGCAGCTCCGCCGTTCCCGAGTACCAGCGCTTTTTTAATGCTTTGCGGAATAAAACCTTCCAACGATTTCCGGAACCCGGCTGCGTCCGTGTTGTATCCGTACAATTCTATACGGTTGCCTTGCCGTTCGACTTTGACACAGTTGACGGCGCCGATGGTTCCGGCTTCCGGGCTGAGGCGGCGGAGGAACGGAAGAATGGCTTGTTTGTGGGGGATCGTTACGCTGAACCCTTGCAGATCGGGGTGTTGCCGGATCAATTCCGGCAATTGGGAAACGACCGGCAGTTCGAAATTGCGGAATTCTGCCGGGATCCCTTCCCGTTCAAATTTTTCGGTAAAATAGTTCCGGGAAAATGAGTGTCCCAGCGGAAAACCGATCAATCCGTATAAGGGACGAACGGACACGGTTCAGCCGTTTTTTTTGATCCGGCCTGCGGCGTATTCGATGCCCCAGATCAGGAAAAATCCGCACAGGCACATCAGCAGGGCGATCCAGACGCCGGAATCGAACGTTTCCGGCAAGATGTTCCTTTCCGTGATCACCTGTTCCACGCCGTGCCGGTCGATGTAGGTGTCCAGCGGCTCTTTCCACGGCCATACCTTGTTCAGCGAGCCGATCATAAAACCGGTCAGGGTGGCTACCGTGACGGCGTGAAAGTTTTTCAGCAGCCAGGAGAGCAGGTGTGAAAAGGAGATGATCCCGGCGATGGCGCCGACGGCAAACACGCCGATAACCGGAAAGTTCAGTTCGCTGACAGCGGTCATCAGGTAGCCGTATTGCCCCAACAGCAACAGGATAAAGGCGCCGGAGATGCCCGGAAGGATCATGGCGCAGATGGCGATGGCTCCGGAGAAGAGCACAAACCACCACGTTTGCGGGGTGGTGGCGGGGCTTAAGACAGTGATCAGGTAAGCGGCGGCGGCTCCGGCCAGCAAAGCAATCACCGTTGCGGCGTTCCAGCGGGCTACCTCTTTGGCCACCAGTACGGAGGAGGCGATGATCAATCCGAAAAAGAACGACCAGATCTCTATGGGGTGATTCGCCAACAGGTAGGTCATTAACCGGGCTAAGGAGAAAATGGAGATCCCGATGCCGCACACCAGCGATAACAGAAAAGTACCGTTCACCTTCTTCCAGAACGCAGCGAATTTACCGGTAAACAGCAGTTTCACCGCTTGCAGATCGATGCTCTTGATGGAATTCAGCAACTCTTCGTAAATTCCGGTGATAAAAGCGATGGTTCCGCCGGAAACGCCCGGCACCACGTCGGCTGCTCCCATAGCGATCCCTTTCAGCGTAACGAGCAGGTAATTTTGTTTTTGCATCTGTTTTCGATCCGTTTATTTGAAAAAAACATTCCGGTGCTCCGTCCGGCGCAGGTCGAAGACGGTTTTTACCGGAGAGAAGGTGCTTAGCGGCACCTCTACGAAAATGGTGATCCAGTTGGCCATCGCCCCGTTCCAGAGGCCCGGCAGTTCCTGTACCCGGATCTCCTTCCCGTGGTAGGATTTTTCCGTAATAAATCCCTGGGTGTGGTCGATAAAGTCCAGCAGGTTGAACCGTTTCCTCCGGTAGTTTTTTGTTCCGCAGACCAGGTCTACCGGGTTGAAGTGGGTGGAGCGGTCGAAGATCTTTTTCTGCTCTTTGTCTGTCAGGTCTATCTGGGCGGATTCAACGATCATCAGGCGCCGGCTTCCGTCGGCTGTCTTTACCCAGAAGGGGCCGCCTCCCGGTTCTCCTTCGTTGCGCACCATGCCGCACACCCGCACGGGACGGTTGAGCAGATCGAACAGGAAGCGAATCTGTTTCCGCCGGTCGGTAAATACCAGATTTTCCGGTTTTTTGTAGCCGAGTTGCGACTCGATGAACTGTTCTATTTCGTCCACCTGTTCGTCGGTGATACTTCGTTTTACCAACAGATCCAACCGTTCGAATATTTTGCTCTGCATCTCCAGCAGGGTGCCGGCCAGCAGTTTTTTGTACTTCACCGTATCTCCTTTGCTGCGGTCGGGGAGGACGTTGTCGATGTTTTTGATAAAGATGATGTCGGCTTTGATGTCGTCCAAGTTGTGGATCAGCGCTCCGTGCCCGCCCGGACGGAACAGGATGTGGCCGTTTTCGTCCCGGACCGGCTCTCCCTGCTCGTCTACGCTGACGGTGTCGGTGGCCGGTTTCTGTACGGAAAACGACACGTCGTACTTCACATCGTATTTTTTCTCGAACACTTTGCATACTTTTTTCAGGCGCGCTTTAAAGTGCGGCAAGTGCTCCTCCGACACGGTAAAGTGCAGGTGTGCCTCTTTCTCTACTTTGCCGTACAAGGCTCCTTCCACCAGGTGCTCGTCTAACGGAGTCCGGACAAAATCCCGGTATACGTGGAAATCGATCAGTCCTTTGGGGGTGTTCCCGTAGTTCAACCCTTTTTCGGTCAGCAGGAATTCCAATATTTCCCGGTATTCTCTTTTTTCCAGCATTTTATCCAGTTTCCGGCCTTGCTTCCACAGTTCGTCTTTCAGGTGTTCATAGAAAGGGTATTCGTGCAGATCGAGGAAAAAATCCCGCATTCCGTCCGACTGTTTGTCCTGTATGAACTGCAGGAAACTCTCTTTGTCGTCCCGGTAGGTTTCGATGAAATGGAACAGGGCTTTGAACATGCGGGTGGCCGACCCGGAGGCGGGGACCATTTTGACCACTTCGGCGTTCCGGCTGCCGTCTTCGTACAGGCCGGTCAGGTACTCTTCCTCTTCGGGCGGGATGGTTTTGATGCCGTTTTCCAGGGTGGCCGGCTCGCAGAGCCGCACAAAGCGGAATCCTGTTTGGAAGTTTTCCAACTGATTGTCGATCAGTTCTTTTTTTATCCCGCGTTTTTTAAAATCCGCGATATCCTTTTTTGTGTACATGGCGCCGAAATTTAGGTAAACGATTGTTTTGCAAAATAGGCTAAAAAATTCTCACATTCCAAATACTCTTCTAAAATAAACAGGGTAAACGCACGAACTTTTTCTTTTTTCCCACTATCGCTCCGGAATATATTTTATTGCTTGGGAGAGGGGGGGAGATGTAAAAAAAGAATCGAAAAGTGTTATGTTATAAAAAAATAGTGTAATTTTACGCCCAAGAGGGTATGTCCGAATACCACAAAATAACAGAATTACAGTATTTTGTCTTGTTTTACGAGGGGAAAGAGGTAATGCTGCATATTTTATTTTAGTAGATATATGTGATTTTAGAGATTTTAAAATGCAATTTTCAGTAGCAGGAGGGCTGTGATGCAGAAAATTTTGACGATTTTGATATTGTTGTCGGGAACTATTTGCACGGCACAGAACGAATTGTTTTCCCGGCAGTATTTTTTGAACCATTATCTGATGAATCCGGCGGTAGGCGGGATCAATGATTACATGGATCTGAGGGCGTCGTACAGCCGGCAGTGGACGGCGATCGAAAATTCGCCCACATCCATGTTGTTGACATTTAATACCAATCTGGCCAGGGAGAAAGATCAGGTGTTGCGCTATTCGCCGTTTGAGAAGCGGTATACGGTCAGCAAAGGAGGGTTGGATTATTATCAGCGCCGCATTAAGCACGGTGTCGGTACTAAAATCATTTACGACAAGATCAACGGGTTTACCTATACGGATGTAACGGTGAGTTATGCCGCCCACGTCCCGTTGACGGGGGCGTGGACGCTCTCCGCAGGGGTCGGCGGCGGTATGTCGATGTCGGCGATGGATCTTACCGGGCGGTATTTGGGCGATGAGTCCGATCCGCTGCTGAACGGCGGGAAGCGGAATGAGATGGTACCGCTGGTGGAGGCCGGGGTTTGGCTCTATTCCACCGGGCCTTACATCGGCGCCTCTTTGACCCGTTATATGGAAGATCCGTACGACGAGGAGCAGAAGACGCGGTACATGAATATTTACGCCACGGCCGGCTGGCAGTTGCCTGCCAATCAGTTTGTGTTTGTCCCCTCCGTCATGTACAAAAACGACGGGTATTCCGGGCACAACATCAATGTGAACGCCATGCTCTGGTTTTCCGATATCGCCTGGGCGGGCGCTTCGCTGCGCAATCTGGAAAATCCGTCGGTACATGTGGGGTTGCTGTGGCGCAATACGCTGGAACTGAATTATACGTATGACGTCAATAAGAGCGAATGGGGCGGCTCGCACGAGATCGGCATCGCGTACCGCATCTGGAACAAAGCCGACGATTGCAAGAATAAGTGGTATTTTAAATAAGCAGGGATGGTACAAAAAAATTTGCGGATTTGGCTGTGGGGTCCGTTGTTGGCCGTGTTGCTGGGGGTGGGTTATCCGGGGCTTGCCCAAGTGTATTATGTATCTGTAAATGGCGATGACGGCAACAATGGCCAAAGTAAGGAGATGCCTTTTAAAACCCTTCACAAAGCGTTGGCGCAACCCGGAGTGACGGAGGTTTTGGTTGCCGTAGGGGTTTACCCTGTTTCGGGAAAAATGGGGATGCAAGGGGAGTTGGTCGTGCCTGCCGGTGTTACGGTGAGAGGTGGTTATTTGATTGTTGACGGAACTATGACAGACAGTCAGGCAGACCATCCGGAAATAGAACTGAATCAAACCATTTTACAAGGTGACTTCTCCTGCCGGATCGCGATTGTGAGGGGTGTTTTGGAAAAAGTAACGGTCATGGGGGGGCGTACTAATGGAAAGAATGGAGGAGGAGTCTATGTCGAGTCTGGCGGGACCATACGGAATTGCATCGTTCACCACAATTTGGCTACCGGTGGGAAGGTGAAGGTGGGTGATCTGTGTATGGAAAATTCAGAAGGTTTCTACTTTCTAAGCATGTCAAATTTTAAAATAGAGTTAAAAGAAGAGTTGGTGGGTGTTGTATTTTGGGTAAATCCGAATGATAATGTTCCGGAGGGGGAAAAGGGAAAAATTATTGCATTTGCGACAACATCGATCTTAAAATTTGCAAGTCAATCCCCGAATAGTATCCCCTTTACGACACCTTCTGCTTTGTATTATTCGAATACTCAAGATGCTTTACACGATCTGGATGGTGAGCGAAATACAGATGAATTGCTTGCCTTGGGCGCGGCTAATTTTCCATTGACAAATTTTTGTCGTGAATACAGGAGGACAAAATCAGACGGCGGCCGGTGGTACATGCCTGCTTGTGGAGAAATAGTACAAATGTACTCGGAGTGGATTTCAATTAATAATACTTTTGAAATGGTATGGAACAAAATGGAAGCAGCGGACAGAGTGTCCTATTTTAATGTTATGACAGCAGAGGCCCCAAAGCCATGGACGAGTGTTTCAAAGTGGCATGGAAGTAAATTGTATTCATCTACATTATTTAGTAACATAGGCGCTTGGGTGTTTCAAGGTGCTCGTGTTGTAGGTGTTCTGTTTAAAGAAGAAACTGGACAGCCTTTGTCCACTGTGAATGTTTTGACGTATCCAATCCGAAAATTTTAATACCATGAAACCGGTAGTGATTAGTATGCTGTTGTTGAGTTGCCTGACGGAATCCCGGGGGCAGGGAAACGGAGGAGGGGTTTATTTGGAGGACGATGCTGTTTGTATAGGATGTGTGATCCGGGACAACAAAGCTTTGGATGGATTCGGGGTCGCGGGAGCCGCCGGACACCTAATCAATTCGACCATTGTACAGAACGAGATCCTCCCTGTAGATACGGTTGAGTTTCAGCCGGGAGATATCTATTGCGGAGACGGAAAGATCCGGGATACGGCGGCTTATAGAAAACGGGATACGATGGATGCTATTGGCATTGTTTATTGGAGCCGCTTTGATGCGACTTTCCCTTATCCCCGGGGGGCTGTTGTGGCGTTGGAGGAATTCCAGAGTGAGTGGGGGCAGGATATATTTGTGGGGGAGAATTCGCAGATTGGCTATAGTGCAAAAGGAATAGATCCTGCTTTGGCGATGGTTATGGATACGGCCTGTTATACAAAAACTCGGTATATTTATGAAGAGATCAAGGCGCTGGGTGGAGATCCTTTGTCGTATGCCGCTTCTGCCTGTCATCTCTATCACCATCCGGCCGAAACAGCGACTGCGGCACTTCCGAACAGCAGAAAAGTGCAGTGGTGTTTACCGACCTATGTCTATTTTGTGCGCATTTGGACGCTTCTGCCGGTGGTGGAAGCGACCCTCTCTTTTTTGAAGGAGATGCATGGAGACGAGGGAGCACAGTTGTTTTGGGAGGATAAATTCCCAGGTCAGCCATATTGGTATTGGACTGTGAATGATGGAATTGGAGCACAAGCAAGGAATAGAGTATTTCTTTTTAGTTTGTTGGGCGAACAAGCAGATTTCGTGAATACTCTTGCATCTGCTAAAAATAAAATCAATTACTACCGTCCGATTTTTATCTTTTGATCGACACAGATTGTTTTATGATAAGTAAAACAGACATAGCGCTTCTTCTGCTGTTTGCAGCTTGCTTGTTCTCTTTTGCGGGAAGGGCGCAGATCCGGTATGTATCTTCTCCTGCCCAGGGAAATGGGACCGGAGAGAACTGGGAAAATGCATCGAACAATCTCGAAGAGATGCTTTTGCAGGGTGAGGAGGTGAGGGTGGCTTTGGGAACTTATTCGTTATACGAAGAATTGGTCGTACCAGCTGGAAAACGCTTGATCGGAGGGTGGTTCAACGGAGAGCGGGTGGAGAATGGAACGGAAAATACTATTCTGGAAGCCCGGGGTGAACACCGAGTAGCAACGGTGGCTGGTCTGTTGGAAGGGGTAATGGTAACAAACGGATTAGCAGTGAGAGAGAATGGAGGCGGGGTGTGGATAGAGTCTACCGGTGAGGTACGTAATTGCATTGTCCGGAACAATCGTTCGGTCCGTTCTTACCCACAAGTGGGGGATTATTTGGATAAAGATGGCGACCTGATACCGCAGACCGGATTAACTCTCTCCAATATGCCCGATGTCCGGGCTATTGTCTTTTGGGTCAATCCGGATACATCGGCGCAAAAAGGGAACAGAGGTTGGGCAGTAGCGGTGCCGGACGATGTAGGCAGACCGTATAGTGGAGGTTTTTTAATACTTAATTCTTGGAGTGAGAGTCCCGGTTCGTTGACCGCAAAAGCGTGTGCAACATTGCGCGAAGCGTTGGCGGATACAGCCGGATGGGCGAATACGCAAAGTATTGTGGCCAATTCTGACTATCCGGATCCGGAAACGAATGCTGCGCAAGCCTGTATAGAGTATGGAAATCCGACTGAAAATATACGTTGGTACCTGCCGGCACAAGGACAGTTGCGTCATTTAGCCAGTGAGTATTTGGCTATATACGTGTCCTATGAGCGATTGATAGAGAATCCGAACGACCGGTATTATATACTTGATGCACCTACTTACAGTTCAACAGAAACAGAAACAAATGAAATATGGGGGATTGATTTTGGAGGAATGTATGTGGATGATCATGGAGTAACAACCAGACTTCTGAAAACGGCCTCTAATAGAGTTATACCGGTAACATCTTTTTAAAAGCGGATAAAAATGAGGATCATGGGTGTGTTTCTGCTGTTGTTGGCCGTGGCACTGGAAGGAAAAGCGCAGAGCGGAGGAGGGATTTATGTAAAATCCGGCGGAAAGGTGATCGGTACTGTGATACACGGAAATCTGGCGGAGGACGGATACGGCCTTGCTGGGGAAGATGCACAGGTGATTAATTCAACTATTTGTATGAACGGTCCTATTGGCAACATAATGGATGGAATAAAACCCGGTGATATCTATTGTGCGGACGATACTGTCCGCTCCCGGGCAAACTATGTGAAGAGGGCGAAAAAAGATGCCATCGGGGTGGTGTTTTGGGTAAATAGTGACTACTATGCCGCTTATCCGCGTGGGTACGTAGTTGCCTTGGAATCCTCTCGAAAAGACTGGGAGACAGGTAGTATTTTGTATGTACCTGTTCCCATAAGTGATACGGTCTGTTACACAAAGACGCAGGCATTGGCGACGATCGGTAACAAAGCGGCCGTGTATTGTGCTGAATATGCGGTAGACGGAGAAGAAGCAGGCAGGTGGTGTATGCCGGCCGGTCGGCACCTTTCGTTGCTGTATACCAATCAGGTTGCAGTCAGTGAAACCTTGGATTGGTTGTTTGAAGAGGGGAGTGATCAAATAACGGGCACTGTATCGTTTTTGGAACAGGAAAAGTATTGGAGTGTGACTGAGGCCGATAATCAGCGCGTTTGGCTACTGGATTTTGAGGAGGTTACTACCATCAATAGTAGCATGACTAAGTCGGGAGCTTTTGTTCGAATTGACCCGGAAACAGATGGTACAGCTTATATTGTCCGTCCGATTTTTGTTTATTAATAAAGAGTTTGGAATCATGATAAAAAGAGTATATTGGATGATATTGCTCCTGTTGCTGGCAGGGGGAATACAAGCACAGGAGGCAGGAAGCGCTGTTAAACTGGGAAGCAATGCGACGGTAAAAAATACCATCATCTGGGGAAACAAAGGTATTCAGTTGAATCCGGAAGTTACTCCGGAAACCTCTCATATTTTTAACGCCCTTTCGCCGATCGCTTCTCCGATGTTTCTGGATTCGTTGAATGGTGATTTTCGTTTGAGAAAGGGATCGCCTTTGATTGATTCCGCCAGTGTAGATACCGATTCCGGAACGGATCTATATTTCGATTTCAGTTCGACCGATTTGTGGGGTAATCCCCGTCTAAGTGGTACTAAAATAGACATTGGGGCGCACGAATACCGCCTTTATAAGATTACGTTCATTAAGGCGCCCGAAGTACAGATTGAGCAAGTGGAGATAGATGAACATGCCAGTGACAGCAATGGCGTACATCTGGGAGAATCCTATAAATTCAGGCCAATGTACGATGGTATAACGGGAATAGAAACAGACTTGGTCATTGTGCGAGATCTTACTGCTAACGAACTGATACCGGATGAAGACGGATATTATCTTATAAAGGATATTCAAACAGATAAAGAGGTTGAGATCATTGTGACACCGCCTGTTTTTGTTCGAGCGCTAAAGAGTACAAACGGAATAATAACGATAAAAAGGGAAGATAATACCTCTGTATCAACACTTATTAAAGATACGGTTATAGTGGTAGAAGAAGACGAAGAGGTACGGTTGGATACGACAGCGGACCTTGGGTACTATTGTCACGATGTACTTGCAGCGTCGGCTGCAGCCGGTCCTTGGAGTACTATTATAAGTAATGTTGGGGCAGGAAAATCCTATACCGTTACCGAGGATGTTTGGTTCAAAGCGGAGTTCCTGCCCAGATCCATCTCTATCGGATTACAGGTAAACGACAGAAGCCGGGGGACCATTACCGTAACCGATAATGATGTTCCTTGCAATGTCTACTCCTTGGATGCCGGGAATACCGGATCGGGGCATTTTACCTATGCGTCTGACAGGAGTTTTGCCGTAACGGTTGCCCCGGAAACCGGATATGAATTGTCCTCTCTGACGGTATATGATGCGGATGGAAGCTCAAACGCCGAAATCATTACTGTTACCCAAGAAACAAATATGAGGTTGAACGGATTGGTGATTAAAGCCGTTTTTGTACCGAAAAAATATGCGGTAACGTGGGATCCACAATATGCAACACTTGCCGTTACACCGGGAACAGCCGAGAATAATCCGTCCGGCGGAAAGATTATCAAGGAGGTGGATTACAATACCACCATATTTGTTACCGCAACACCGGAGGAAGGGTACAATGTAACCGGTCTGACAGCAAACGGATCATCTACAGGAATCTCTGCAACCGGAACTTCCAATCAATGGAAATATGTTGTGAAAGGTAATACCGAATTGGATGTAACAACCGATTTGGAAAAACAGCAGGTAACGATTACTTCCAATACCCCTTCGGTTTTGGCAAATACCTGGTCAACCGATCCTGTTTTGACGGGCGCCGGAAGCAATGAAATAGAATACGGGCGTACTTTAGAGATCACGGTGTTTCCGGCAACCGGTTACGAATGCATTAGTGCAGTGATAAACGGGGCGGCTCCTCGGGCGGTGGCAGGCAACAAGCTCATTTTGTCGACGATCACTTCGGCTCAGGAGGTGGTATTGCAGTTTACCCGCATTCCATACGAAGTAACCTATGCCAATGTGACTCCTTCTTGGGGGACTCTCACGGTGAGTAAACAGGAACCTGACGTAAGCGCTTGGACAACTTTTGGGAGCAGTCCGGGCAGTGCGGCGTATGGAGATAAAATCAAAGCGGAAATCTCTCCGAACACCGGCTATCGACTGAAATCTCTGACTCTGACTCCTGACGGAGAGGGTTTGCAGGATTATACGGGAGCAGAAACCTTTACAGAGACCTTAGAGAAAGACCTTGCTATTGTAGCGGAATTTGAGCCGATCCTGTACACAGTTACCTTGAAGAAGGTGGATGATTCTGGGTATGTAGGACCGGATGGTGGAACAGGTACGGCTCCGGGGGAGGGAAAAGTAGAACTGAGAGTGGGAGGGATTACCCAATTAACGGTGGATTATTCAGATGTAGATCATACGGAGACGATTCAATTGCCTTATGGGACGGATGTTCAGGTAGTTTCGACAGCTAACCCGGATTATATTACCCATCAAATAAGGGCTGAGGAATCCAACATTACGTCCACTCGGAAATTTACGGTGACGGGGGATATGCAGGTTGAGGTTTGGATTGTATATTATAAGACTGATTTCGCGGTAACCTGGCAGACAGATTATACCGATATACCTCCCGGTTTTACCAGTACAATTGATGTACAAAAATCAGATGGCTCTGCTATTGCCAACGGAGTTTCCTATTCGACCGGTACTGCCCTGAAAGTGCTTGTTTCTACGGCTTCGGGAGAGTTGTGTACCGGTGTTTTTGCTAATGGAGTCAATATTACCGGAACAGATCCTGTCGCGAATCCTCCCGCAACGAGCATTGGAGGAGAGGCTATTCACTTTACTGCCGAATTTGTCAAAGCTTGTACAGTTCGGATTAACGATCCTTTAGGAGGTACTATTACTGTAAAGGACAATCTGGGTGTTTCTATTCCGAATGGGAAGGTTGTGCCGGCTGGAACAGTGTTGAAAGCTGTATTGACAACTAATGCCGGATATTATTGCGATAAATTGGAAGTCGACGGAACCAATTTATATACGTATGGTTGGACTTCCACAACCACTCCGGTCATGACTACCGGGGAACGAACACATACCATTCCTGTGAATTATGCGGGTGGAGACATTAGTTTTTCAGGCAGCACAGTTCAATATTATAAGATTAAATTTGTCGCACCTGTTAACGGAACGCTGGCTGTTGAAGCCGGTGGAACCGCCTTGTTTGCCGGGACGCATTATTGGTATCCCAAGGATACGGAAATTGATATTACGGCGGAAAATACGATGACAGGCTATACTTTGAATACACTCCGTGTTGTGAACAACGCAGCAGACCTTTCAACGATTGTGTTGGACGAAATCAGCGCTGATCACTACGGGCTGTCTGCTCCCATTGGGTTGACGAAGGAGTTGGATCTCTCTGCAACGTTTGTAAAGAAAGAATATGATGTCACGTTGAATTTGACAGGTCTTGGAGCAACAAGCCGGACTGACGCTCTGGCAGCTATCGGGTTTACGGGAGCAGGAGCCCCCGATGTAGATGCCTTGTGGGAGAATGCGGATGATAAGAGCGTCACCGTACAGGTGCCCCACGGTGATAAACTGACCTTGCGTGCGGAACCTAAGCCTGGTTTTGCCGCCAGACTGCAATTCAACACTGTGGATGAGGTGTCTCTCACGATGAACGTGATCAATCGGTCAACACCTGCGATTACGGGGCAAATGGTGATAGATTTGATTTTTGAGCAAACCTATCAGGTTGATTATGATCCGACGGACATTTTAAAAGTGATCAAAGGGGGGAGTGAAATCGCTCGCAATGCGTATGTGTTTGCCGGTGATGCATTGCGTGCCTATACGATGTCCCCGGCTGTATACGAGGAGTACGACAAGTTGGTTGTTTACAAATCAGACAAAGTAACGGAGTATGTCAACAGTACGGCTACACAAAGCAACAGTACCATAGAATTGGACTTTACAATGCCGGCTTATGACGTGTATCTGGATGCGGAAAAAAGCCTCAAACATTTTGATTTGTCCGCTGCTTTCACAGGCTCCTCTCATGCAGCTACTTTGACGATAAATAATCTGAAAAGCGGTTCCCCGGTGGAAATTACTCCGGGCAGTGATGTTTTGCAATACGGGGACGACCTGCGAGTGGATATTATCCTCCCCGCTAATAACGATCCGGCGTTGGGTGTGTTCACGGAGTCGTTGTATGAGGTAAAAACCGTTCGGGTGATGATGGGAGGAGTAATTCTCTCCGGTACTCTTTCCGGTTCCGGATTGGCGTATAGTTATATGGTTCCGCAGCCGGTTTCGGGAAATGTGGATGTTGCCGTTACCTTGGCACTTAGAAGGCGAGATCTTGTTTTGCGGGTTTCTCCATCAGGCAGGGATTTCGGGATTGAATGGA
>JAISVB010000002.1 GCA_031271755.1 Culturomica sp. | reverse complement strand
AGAGAAGTTAAGCCCTTTCACGCCGATGGTACTGCCCGCAAGGGTGGGAGAGTAGGTAGACGCCGGATTTTGAAGCCCTTCGGTTCAATCGAAAGAAAGAAACGAAGGGCTTATTTTTTTGCTTACTGTGCATCCTGAATCTTTTTTCCGCCGCTGAACTCTACCAGCTTTTACCGTTGTTATGATATCTTGCTAATGCAAATTTATTTTGCGGCATAATATGTGAAAATTTAGTTTAGATAGATGTGTAAAAGTAATATTTTCAAATATGTTTTTTGCAGAGAGATTTAAACAGGTTATAAGTTCCGGAAACGAAACCTTGTCGGCCGATAAATAGTAAACAGAACTATGATCATCAACCATTTTACGGATAACGATCTCTATAAATTCACGACCATGAATGCGATCCGGAAGAAGTTTCCGGATGCGGAGGTGGCGTATCGTTTTGTGAACCGGGGAGATACGCGGTTCCCGGATGGATTTGCCGATGCCGTGCGGAGAGAGGTGAAGGGGATGGAGCTTCTTTGCCTGACCGGCGAGGAGCTTGCGTTTATGCGGAGAAAGTGTTACTACTTCGATGCGGTCTTTTTTGATCTGTTAAAGGGATTCCGGTTTGACCCGGACGAGGTGCGGGTGATGCAGGAGGGAGGGGAGTTGGAGATCGAGATCCGGGGGATGTGGTACCGCACGGTTTTGTGGGAGGTTCCGCTGATGTCTATTGTTTCGGAGCTGTATTACCGGATGACCGGGCAACAGGCTGTGGCTGTGACGGAAACTGTTTTGAAAAAAGCGGATGCGTTCCGGGAAGCCGGGGTGGAGTTGTCGGAGTTCGGCACCCGTCGCCGTTTTTCGTTCGATGTGCAGGACAGGGTGGTGGAGGTGTTGAAAAGCAGGATGGGGAATTTATTGAACGGAACCAGCAATATCTATTTGGCGATGAAGTATGGGTTGACTCCGATGGGAACTCATCCGCACGAGTGGTTTATGTATCACGGGGCGCATTACGGGTACCGTTCGGCTAATGCTCAGGCTATGGAGAATTGGGTGGATGTGTATGACGGTTATCTGGGGATTGCGTTGAGTGATACGTATACGACCGGTAATTTTTTCGATAACTTTTCGACTTTGTATGCCAAACTTTTTGACGGGTTGCGGTGGGACAGCGGGGATCCCTTCCGCTTTACGGAAAATGCGCTGGCGCATTACCGGAAGCACCGGATCGATCCCCGTTCCAAAACCATTGTTTACAGCGATGGGTTGGATCTGGAGGAGATCAGGCGGATCAAGGCATTTGCGAATGGACGGGTGCACGATGTTTACGGCGTCGGCACTTACCTCACGAATGATGTGGGAGCTGTCCCGCTGAACATAGTTATCAAGCTTTTTGAAGCAAAGCCTGCAGGAAGCCCGCACTTTGTCCCGACGGTAAAGTTGTCGGATACAGAGGGAAAAGAAACGGGGTTTCCCGATGAAATCGAACTCTGCAAGAAGGTATTGCGCCTGGAGTCGAAGCGTTAGCGGATTTCGGCGCCGAGCTGGTGTTGGTAGGCGCCGATCAGTTTCCCCATGATCTTGTCGATCTGCTTGTCTGTCAGCGTTTTTTCCTCGTCCAGCAGGGTGAAGCTGACGGCATAGGATTTCTTGCCGGCTCCCAATTTTTCTCCTTCGTATACATCGAACAGGGTGACGGCTTTCAGCAGGCTCTTTTCGGTGCGCAAGGCGATTTCTTTGACTTCTTTGAAGCTGATCTTTTTGTCCAGCAGCAATGCCAGGTCGCGCTTGACGGAGGGGTATTTGGGGAGCGGCTGGAAGCTGATAGAGCGATTTTTCAGGGCCTTCAGCAGGTTCTCCCAGGAGAGCTCCGCGTAGTAAACTTCCTGATCGATGTCGAATGTTTTCAAGGCGCGGCGGCTAAGGATGCCGATGGTCATCAGGTGTTGCCCGTTCTGGCGGTAGGCAATGCCTTCCCGGAGCAGATCCGACCGGTACTCCTCTGTCGATGCTGCATCCGGCCGGAAGCCGAGGTTGGAGAGAATCAATTCTCCGTATGCTTTGGCGGTGAAGAAGCCGGTTTTCTCCTCCGGGGCGTTCCAGGAGGCGGTGGTTTTGTGGCCGGTCAGCCACAGTGCGAGTTGGGTCTCTTCCCGGTACTGTTTCAGCGGATCGCCCTCCGGTTTGGCGTGAAAGGTGTACGCTTTCCCGAATTCAAACAGGCGCAGGTCCGGGTTTTTCCGGTTGATGTTGTAGGCGATCGTTTCCAATCCGCCGAACAGCAGGCTTTGCCGCAGGGCGTTCAGGTCGCTGCTGAGCGGGTTGAGCAGCAGCACGGTCTCTTCCGGCCGGAAACTCTCCGTCTGTTCGTAGTAGGCCGACCGGGTCAGCGAATTGTTCATGATCTCGTTGAATCCGTTCGCTGCCAACAGGTCTCCGATCCGGTTTTTCAGGCGGTGGTCGTCCGGTTTGTGGGAGTAGCTGAGGGTGGAGCTGACTTTGGCGGGCACTTCGATGTTGTTGAAGCCGTAAATGCGGAGAATGTCCTCGATCACGTCCGCTTCGCGGCGTACATCTACCCGGTAGGGCGGAACGTGCAGCAAGAGGCCGGTTTCTGTTTCTTGGACAACCTTCATTTCCAGCGCTTCTGTGATTTTCCGGATGCGCGCTTTGCCCAATTGTTTGCCGATCAGTTGGTC
The DNA here is from genome assembly GCA_031271755.1 of Culturomica sp. Classification (GTDB taxonomy): domain Bacteria; phylum Bacteroidota; class Bacteroidia; order Bacteroidales; family Marinifilaceae; genus UBA944. The sequence goes on along the minus strand of JAISVB010000002.1, from coordinate 44,365 downwards.
GATGTGGGCGTATTGCAAGAGTACTTCAAAATCTTTTACCGGTTCCGGGTAAATGTCCGTGATCCCGGAGGTGATCTTCCCGCCGGCTACTTCCTGGATCAGCAATGCCGCTCTTTTCAGGGCGTAGATGACGATGTTGGGATCGGTTCCCCGTTCAAAACGGAAGGAGGCGTCTGTGTTCAGTCCGTGGCGTTTTGCCGTTTTACGGATGTACACAGAGTCGAAACAGGCGCTTTCCAAAAAAACGGAGGTGGTTTCCGCGGTGATCCCGCTCTCCAAACCGCCGAATACACCGGCGATGCACATCGGGGCTTCGGCGTTGCAGATCATCAGGTCGTTCCGGTCCAAGGTGCGTTCTACCCCGTCGAGTGTTGTGAATTTGGTTCCTTGCGGCAGGGTCTGTACCAGTACTTTGTCGCCCGTGATCTTCGCTTTGTCGAAGGCGTGGAGCGGCTGTCCCAATCCAAAAAGGATGTAATTGGTTACGTCCACCACGTTGTTGATGGGGTGCAGGCCGATCGTCCGCAACCTGGTTTGCAGCCATTCGGGGGAAGGTTTTACCTCCAGCCCTTCGATGCAGACGCCGGCATAGCGGGGGCAAGCCTCCGGGCGCAGCACCTCTACGGTCACTCCGGCGCTGTCGCTGTCCGGCCTGAACGATTCGACGGAGGGGAGGGTATAGGAGATATCCTCCGACTGTTTCAGGCAGGCGGCCAGGTCGCGGGCTACTCCCAAGTGGGAAGCGCCGTCGATCCGGTTGGGGGTGATGTCCACTTCGATGACGTAGTCCTCCGTTATGCTATAGTATTCGGCGGCCGGCATTCCCACCGGCGTACCGGCCGGCAGTACGATGATGCCGTCGTGACCGGTTCCGATGCCGATTTCGTCTTCCGCACAGATCATTCCTTCCGACTCCTCTCCCCGGATCCTGGATTTTTTGATGACAAACTCTTTTTCTCCGTCGTACAGCACGGTGCCGATGGTTGCCACGATCACCTTTTGTCCGGCAGCTACGTTGGGGGCGCCGCACACGATGGGGGTGAGGGTGTTGTTCCCCAGGTCGACGGCGGTGATGTGCAGGTGGTCGGAATCCGGATGCGGGGCGCAGGTTTTGACCTCTCCGACCACCAGGCCTTTCAGGCCGCCTTTGATGGATTCGAATTTTTTATATCCGCCCACTTCCAAACCGATAGCGGTCAGGATCTCGCTTATCTTTTCCACATCCAGGTCGATCTTCAGGTACTCTTTCAGCCAGTTCAATGAGATGTTCATACAAGTGCTGTTTAATCGGGTTTAGTATATTATTTTGAAACGATTCTATTTCCGGTGCCGTCACAGTTCCAGCATCCGCTGAATGGGCAATCGCGCTTTTTCCCGGATCTCTGCGGGAACGGTTACTTTGTATTGCTCCTTTTCCAGCGCTTCCAACAGGTTTTCCGGGGTGATTTTTTTCATTTGCCCGCATATGATCCGATCGCCGACCGGGATAAACTCTTTCGCCGGGCTGTCTTTTTGCAATTGGTGGAGGGTATCCATTTCCGTGGCGATCACAAATTGCTTTTTGGGGGATTTTTTGGCGTGTGCGATCATGCCGGCGGTGGAGTAGAAGTATGCCTGCGGCAGGGAGTGTATCCGGTCGTCGGCCGAACAGTTTGCTTCGGGGTGGATCAGGATGTCGGCTTCCGGATATTCCGCTGCCTTCTCCAGGATCATTTCCGCGGTGATCCGCTGGTGTACGCAACAATCTCCGGCCCACAATTCCATCTCCCGGCCTGTTCTTTTGCGGATCCACGCCCCGAGGTTTTTATCGGGAACGAACAGGATGCGGCTATTGGGGGGCAGGCTCTCCACCACCCGCAAGGCGTTGGCGGAAGTGCAACAGATGTCTGTATACGCCTTTACTTCGGCCGTCGTATTTACATAGCTGACCACGATCCCTTCCGGGTGCTCCTCTTTCCACTGCTTCAATTCGTACCCGTTGACGCTTTCGGCCAACGAGCAGCCGGCGTGTTGAACCGGGATCAATACCTTTTTGCGGGGAGAGATGATCGCAGCGGTTTCGGCCATGAAGTGCACTCCGCAGAAGACGATGATCTCTGCGTCCGTTTTGCCGGCTTCCTGGGACAATCCCAGCGAATCGCCTACGTAGTCGGCCAGATCCTGTACCTCCGGCCGGGTATAGTAATGGGCCAGAATGACGGCGTTTTTCTCTTTTTTCAGCCGGTTTATTCGGTCGGTGACGGACGGTGTCGGCATACGGTTACAGGTTTTTGATGTTCATACTGATGTCCAGGGCCGTGACGGAGTGTGTGAGCGCTCCTGCGCTGATGTAGTCCACTCCGGTGGCGGCCACCTCTTTCAGGCGGGGGATGTTCATGTTTCCGGATGCTTCCGTTTCGGCTTTTCCGCCGATGACTTTTACCGCTTCCGCCATGGCAGCCGTGTCCATGTTGTCGAACATGATGATGTCCGCTCCGGCCGCCAGCGCTTCGCGCACCTCGGCCAGGTTCGTCGTTTCCACTTCCACCCGGATGCCGGCCGGGATACGGGCGCGGACCGCCTGTACGGCTTTGGAGATACTGCCGGCCACTTTGATGTGGTTGTCTTTGATCATCACCATGTCGAACAATCCCATCCGGTGGTTGGAGCCGCCTCCCTGTTTTACGGCCATTTTATCCAATACCCGCAGTCCGGGAGCGGTTTTCCGGGTGTCCAACAGCCGGGTGCGGGTGCCGGCCAATTCCCGGACGTACCGGGCTGTTTCGGTGGCGATCCCGCTCATGCGCTGCAAAATATTTAACGAAAGCCGTTCCCCCAGCAGCAGACAGCGGTAACTGGCTTCTATGCGGAGGATGATGTCGCCCTTTTTCACGCGGTCGCCGTCTTTGACAAACGGGGTGAACAGCACCCCTTTTTCAAAGCGTTCGTAGACTTGCCTGGCGATTTCCAGACCGGATATCACCCCGTCCGCTTTCATCTTCATCTCCGCTACGGCGCGGGAGTTGGCCGGAATGATGGAGTCTGTGGTCAGGTCGCCGGCGGCGATATCCTCCTCCACCGCCAGGTCTATCAATTTGTCGATCAGTTTCTGGTATTCCATGCTACATGTTTATAGGCCGGTATTGACCGGAAGGGTTCGGATCTCGGTTCCGGCCTGTTGGATAATGTGAAAAAGAAAATCGTTGTTTTCTGCGGGATGATCGCTCCGGAAATGCCCTCCGCGGCTCTCTTTCCGATACAGGGCGGAGTAGATGATCAGTCGGGCGACCGTGATCAGGTTGCGGCTGATCACGGTGTAGTATTCGTTGTATATTTCCGGAATGTCCCGTTCCAGTCTGTCCAACCGCTCCATGCCTTCCAGCAACAGTTTCTTTTCCCGGATGATCCCGGCGTACCGGGTCATGATCTCCGCGACGTTTTTCTTCAAATCTATGTAGGAGGAGGCTTTGCTGTCGTCGCAGCGGAACACCGGCTGAAATTCCGGCCGGCAAGGCTCCGGCAGGTACTGCCGGGAAAACTCTACGGCTCTTTTCCCGAACACTAAGCATTCGATCAAAGAGTTGGAAGCTAATCTGTTAGCTCCCATGATGCCGGTCGATGCCAATTCACCGCATACAAAGAGCCGGGAAAGGTTGGTCTGGCCGTTCAGGTCTGTCCGGACGCCGCCTGCTGTGTAATGTGCTGCGGGGGCAACGGGGATCCGGTCCCAGAGGTCGTGTCCGTATTCCCGGCATTTTTCGCAGATGTTGGGGAAACGGCTTTTTACCCGTTCGGGATCGAGGTGTCGCAACGAGAGCCACACGTGGGTGTCTCCGTATTCCTGCATTTGCCGGTAGATGGCTTGTGTGACCACGTCCCTCGGTGCCAGTTCGGCCAATTCGTGTATGGCCGGCATAAACCGCTCTCCCCGCAGGTTGATCAGGTGCGCCCCTTCGCCGCGTACGGCTTCACTGATCAGGAACGCCTCTTCGGCATCCCGGTACAGGGCGGAAGGGTGGAACTGGATGAATTCCATGTCTGCGATTTCGCAGCCGGCGTTGTAGGCCAAAGCCAAACCGTCCCCGATGGTGGTGTGGGGATTGGTGGTGCGTTTGTAGATGGCGGATGCTCCGCCCAGTGTCAGGATGGTGTTGGCGCCCGTGAACAGCACCTCTTTTCTTTCCGCAAAGCTCCAGGAACGCACTCCGTAACATTGTTTGTCGTCTTTCAGGACGCCGATCACGGAATGGTTTTCAAAGATGTCGATCGCGGGGTGGTTGATCACTTTCCCGATCATAAAATTGGTGATCATCCGCCCGGTGGCGTCGCCTCCGGCGTGCAGGATCCTTTTCCGGTGGTGTCCGCCCTCCAGTCCCAGCGCCAGGCTGCCGTCCTCCATGTCGAAGTGCATGCCGAGGTCGATCAGTTCCTGGATCCGTTGCGGCCCTTCGTTGACTAAAATGTGTACTGCCGGATGGTCGCACAAGCCCCGTCCCGCTATGATGGTATCCTCAAAATGAAGTCCGGGGGCGTCGTCTTCGTCTGTTACGGCGGCAATGCCTCCCTGTGCAAAATACGAGTTGCTTTCCGTCATGCCGCATTTGGTCAGCAGCGCCACTTTTCCGTACGCTGCCGCGTGGTATGCGACATATAGCCCGGCCAATCCGCTCCCCGCAATGATATAGTCGTACTGGTGCATTTTTTCGATCGTAAAATTAGTGCGAAAGTAGTAATTTTCTTTATTTTTGCAAGATTGTAAAGAGAATAAGGTTATAAAGAAATTGGAAGCGATGATCACAAAAAACAAAATGGTGTCGGTGAGTTACGAGTTGAGAACCGGAACGGAGGGCGATGTATCGGATGTATTGGAGAAGGCGGACGCGGCGGCGCCTTTGGAATTTATCTGCGGTCAGGGGCAGACGTTGGAGTATTTTGAAATGAACCTGCTGGGGAAAAAGGCGCACGAACGGTTTGATTTCAAAATACCTGCAGCCCAGGCATACGGTGCGGTGAATCCGGAGATGATCGTGGATCTGCCTGCAGAGATCTTTAAAGAGACGCCTTCGGAGCAGATGGCGGTCGGTCATTTTTTGCCGATGGTGGACAGTATTGGCCGCCGTTTACAGGGAAAGATCGTGGAGATCGGCGCGGACGAGGTGCGGATTGATTTTAACCACCCTCTGGCCGGAAAAGATCTCTATTTCAAGGGAGAGGTTTTGGCTGTCAGGGATGCTACGGACGAAGAGTTGGAGGCGTTGAAAGCTCACAAGTGCGGCGGGGGATGCGGCAGTTGCGGTTCCGGCGGGGATTGCGGCGGAGGCGGAGGCGATTGCGATTGCGATTGCGATTGCGATTGCGGTGGCGGGGATGAGGGTTGCGGGTGCGGCGGGTGTCATTGACCGGAAGAAACGATGGCCGGTAACAGTTTCGGAAAGATATACACGCTCTCTTCGTTCGGCGAGTCGCACGGGGAGGCGGTCGGCGGGGTGATCGACGGTTGTCCGGCCGGTTTGGCGCTTTCCGTGGAACAGGTGCAGGCGGAGTTGGACCGGCGTCGTCCGGGGTATTCCGATCTCTCTACGCCGCGCCGGGAGGCGGACCGGGTGGAGTTTTTATCCGGCCTGTCGGAGGGGGTTACCACCGGCATGCCGATCGGGTTTCTGGTTCGGAATACCGACCGGAACAGCCGGGATTACGACGAATTGAAGGAGGTGTACCGTCCCTCGCACGCCGATTATAGTTGGCAGCAAAAGTACGGTATCCGCGACTGCCGGGGCGGCGGGCGTTCTTCCGCCCGGGAGCAGATCGCCCGCGTGGTGGGGGGAGCCGTAGCCCGGCAGGTGCTTTCCATATACGGTATTCAAATAGAATCTTTTATCTCCCGCATTGGAACCGTCGGGGGGACAACCTCCCCCGGTTTCATTTGCCGCCCCGATCCGGAAACAGTGGAGCGGATGAACGCCCTGGTCCGGCAGGTCAAAGAGGAGGGGGACAGTATCGGCGGTACGGTAGACTGTGTGATCAGCGGCGTTAAACCGGGGGTGGGAGAACCGGTGTTCCGCCGCCTGCAGGCTCAATTGGCGCACGCTATGCTGACTATTAATGCAGCCCGGGGGTTTGAGTACGGTTCCGGCTTTGCCGCGGCTTCTATGCGGGGAAGCGAGCACAACGACGCTTTTGTTCCGGCGGATGGGGGGATCCGGACGGCGACCAACCGTTCAGGCGGCATCCAGGGAGGCGTATCGAATGGCGAAGAGATTTATTTCCGGGTGGCTTTTAAACCGGTGGCGACGATTGCTTGCCCGCAGGAAACGGTTGACCGGGAAGGCCGGCCGGTGACGTTGCGGGCCAAAGGGCGGCACGATCCCTGTGTGGTTCCCCGGGCGGTACCTGTCGTAGAGGCGATGGCCGCCATGGTGCTGCTGGATCTTCTGTTGGAACAGCGGACTACGCGGTTGTAATGGCAGACTTTTCCTTCTTTTTTCTTGCTTTTTCCACTGTCGCTTCGGCCTGTTGTTTCCGAAAGCGGTCTTCACGTCGGTTTACTACACTCCGGCTTTCGCTGGAATCCGCAACCTCCTCAGTCACTTCGTTCCTTCGTCAAGCAGAGCGGATTCCGGTCGCTCAGCCGGAGCAAGTAAACAATTCGCCGTTCCGTACCACGCTTTCGGAAATCAACAGACCTTCGCTTACCGGGTACAGTAAACAATATTTCTCCGGAAAACAATCCAAATGTGCCGTTTCAAAAATGGTATGCATTGGGTTACCGCTGTGCTGTATTCAGAAAACAGTGGGTTTTAGCTTACGAAATAACGGATGGGGGGGTAATCGTTCAAGACATGTCTAATACTGCTTTGTTGAAAGAATAAAAATTTGCTGCTCTGAAATCGTTTTACTACTTTTGCACAAATCCGGAATCTGTTTACGGTTGAAACAGATTCTTTAAATCCAAATTTTATGGCAAGCATCAGAAGATTAAAAAAAGACATCGATTATTTGGCTTTCTCTGTGATAGGCGACTGTTTTAATTACAGCATAGTGTCGGGAAAGAACGATCCGAAAGTCGGAGAGATCGTAAAGGAGATGATCGCAACGAGAAACGAATTGCGCAACCGGGTCAGTCAGGGCACTTCTTCCAAAGAGAAAAAAGCGGTCAGGGAGTACTATACCTCCATTTTCCGGGATTTGCTGACGAAGACGGACAAGGCTTTTACGGAGTTGAGCGAACTGGTAAAATCAGCCGAATAAATGACAGAGAGTGCCGGGGAACCGGCGCTCTTTTTGCTACAACATGGAACAGATCGATTTGAAAGGTGTCGGAACTGTTTCGATCCGGCGCGGCGCTCACATCCGCCACCTCTCCATCCGGATGTCTCCGGGGCGGGGGGTGTGGGTAAACGTGCCTTACGGAGTGAGCGGGCGGCAGGTGGAAAATTTTCTGGCGGAGAAAAAAGAGTGGATTGTCCGGAACAGTGCGCGGATCAGCCGTTACGAAGAAGAGGCGGGTATGGACGTGTCGGTTGGTTCCGACATCAAAACCAAACTGCATACGGTGAAGATCCGGGAAACGGAGAACCCTGAAGCGGCGTACAAAATGGAGGGAGAGGAGATCACGCTTTTTATACCCGCCGGTCTGAGTGCGGAGCGGGTCGAAAAGAGCATCCGGAACTTTCTGGCGGAGATTTACCGGCTCGAATGCCGGCAGTTGTTGCCGGGCCGGGTGCGGGATCTGGCGAAACAATACGGATTCACTTACCGGAAGCTCTCTTTCCGCAACAACCGTTCCAATTGGGGAAGTTGTTCGTTCAATAACAACATCCAACTAAACGTTCAATTAATGAAGTTGCCCGATGAACTCATTGATTACGTCATTTTGCACGAACTTTGCCATACGCTTGAAAAAAACCACTCCGAAAAATTCTGGGCGTTGATGGGCACCGTTTCTCCCCGTTACGCAGCCTTGCGTAACGCCCTGAAATCCTACCACACCCAACTGTAATGCCTTTGCGTTAAAATCTGTTTCTTTCTTCTCAACATACCGTGTAAAATCTTACCTTTGCTCTTTCAAGCACACGGAATATTGCGTATTATAAAGGACAGGCGTATGTTGCAACAACAGTTACAAGAGATCAGGCTCCTGCTTTCGGAAGTGAAATATCCGGGTACCTCCCGCGATATTGTTTCGATGGACATGGTGCAGCAGGTGAAGATAGAGGGAGATACGGTTTCGTTCCGATTGGTGTTCCAGAAAAAAGAGGATCCCTTTGCGGCTGTTATTGTCCGGAAAAGCGAAAGCGTGATCCGGGAAAAAAGCGATTTCCGGAACGTCCGGATAGAGCCGGTCTACATGCAGGAGATGGAGCGGCCGCTCTCTTTGGAAAAGGTAAAGGCTGTCATTGCGGTCTCCTCCGGCAAGGGGGGGGTGGGGAAGTCCACGGTTTCGGTCAACCTGGCGGTCGCCCTGAGCCTGCAAGGGTATCGTGTCGGTTTGGTGGACGCTGATATTTTCGGCCCTTCCATCCCCAAAATGTTCGGAGTGGAGGAGGAACGGCCGGTGATGACCGAGGCGGACGACGGACGTGAATACATTGTTCCGGTAGAAAAATACGGGGTCAGGTTGCTCTCCATCGGTTTTTTTGTAGATCCGGATTCGGCGGCGGTGTGGCGGGGGCCGATGGCTTCCAACGCCCTGAAACAACTGATCGAGCAGGGATTCTGGGGCGAATTGGACTACCTGCTGATCGACCTGCCTCCCGGCACCAGCGACATTCACCTGACGTTGGTGCAGACAGCCGCTCTGACCGGAGCGGTGGTGGTCACGACCCCGCAGCAGGTGGCGCTGGCAGACGCCCGGAAAGGTATCAACATGTTCGAATCGCCGGGCGTCCGGGTGCCGGTGTTGGGATTGGTGGAGAACATGGCCTGGTTTACGCCGGCGGAGTTGCCGCAGAACAGATACTATATTTTCGGGAAAGACGGCGGGCGGAAATTGGCGGAAGAGAAGGGAGTGCCGTTGTTGGGACAAATTCCGGTCGTACAGGGTATATGCGACGGCGGGGACGAAGGAAAACCCGTTGCTTTGGATCCCGGTTCTGCGACCGGTGCGGCTTTTGCGGCGCTGGCGGAATGTGTGGTAAGGGCTGCGGAGCAGAGCGCCGGAGCCAGCCGGGTCCGGGTAACAACGGGTAATCATACAGATGCATGAGGCGGACAGATTGCATAGTGCTTACAGGCTTGTTGCTGATCTTATCCGGGTGTTCGACTAAAAAGAACAACTTCTTTACCCGGCAGTACCACGAACTCACCACCCGTTACAACGTCTATTTCAACGGGAACGAGGCGTTGAAGGGAGGGGTGGAGAAAATGGAACGGAATCACCGGGAAGATTACACCAACCTGCTGCCTGTTTTTGTTTCCAACGACGAACGGACCCGCGCCCTGTGCCAGTCCGACATGAATTATGCCATCGAGAAGGCGGTGAAAGCCATAGACGAACATTCCATCACCGTCAAGCCCAAACGCCGGAGAAACAAAGATTCCAAAAATTACGAGAATTTCCGGAAGCAAAAAGAGTTCAACGATCAGATCGCCAAGTGTTACCTGTTGTTGGGGAAAGCCTATTTTTACAACCGGAAATACACGATGGCCGGCAATACATTCCGATATATTCAGCGGCAATATCCGGAAGATGAAGCGTTGTTGACGGAGGTGCAACTCTGGTTGTTCCGGAATCTTTCCGAACAGGAGCGTTACGAGGAGGCTGCTCCTTTGATGGCGGCTTTGGAAAATACGAAACTGAACCGGACGCAGCGGGAGATGTACGTTGCTTCCAAAACTGATTTTTACATTCGCCAACAGCAATACGGCGCAGCGATACCGGCAGCGGAAGAGTTGATCCGGGAGTGCAAAAGTTTGAAAAGGAAGCCCCGCTACCAATTTTTGCTCTCCCAATTGTACCTGAAAGAGGGGCAGGACGCTTTGGCGGCCGGTATGCTCAAAAAAGCCGTCCGGTTCAATTTTGATTACGAGATGGTTTTTAATGCCAAGATCAACATGGCGTTGGCCTACCGGGAAGGAGACGGCAGTGTGAAAAAGCGGTTGAACAAAATGCTGAAAGACGCTAAAAATGAGGATTTCCAGGATCGGATCTATTATGCGCTGGCCTCCATCGAGGAGAAAGAGGGGGAGCAGGAGAAAGCGGTGGAATACTATTGGAAGTCGGTGCGGAGCAGTGTTGACAATGACAACCAAAAATCCCTGTCCTTCCTGAAATTGGGGGAATACTATTACAACAAACGGGAGTATATCCCTGCGCAAAGCTGTTACGACTCCTGCCTCTTTTTCATGGATTCCCGCATCGACGGCTATGAGGCGCTGAAAGACCGGGTAACGGATCTGACGGAGTTGGTCACCCACCTGACCGTTATTCAGCGGCAGGACAGTTTGCAACGGGTGGCGGAGTTGCCCGAGGCTGAGCGGAAAGCGTTGATCGATGAAAAGATCCGGAAGGTAAAAGAAGCGGAAGAGCAGGCAAAAGAAGCGGAACAGTTGGCCATGCAGGAGCGCAGTTTTTTTATGCGCAACGACATGATGGGGCAGCGTACGCAGTATAACGTCCAGAACAGCGGCGAAGGGGAGTGGTATTTCTACAACCCTGTCACCATCTCCCTCGGTGAAAATGAATTTAAGCGGAAGTGGGGACGGCGCAGATTGGAAGACAATTGGCGGAGACAGAACAAGGCGATGATGGATCCCGGAGAGTCCGAGCTGCTGGCCGTGGAGGGCGGGGAACAGGAGGAGGGGATCACCGATACCAAAAATGCGGCTTTCTACCTGCAGGATCTTCCCCTGACGGAAGAGAAGATGGAGGCCTCCCGCAAAATGGTGGAAACCGCTTACTATCATGCAGGAGAAATGTACCTGTACAAATTCGACGATCCGGAAAAAGCGTTGGCCTGTTTCGAAGAATTTATCCGCCGCTATCCGGAGGGAGCAAACATTGTTTCGGCTTACTACCTGGCTTACGAATCGGCCGGACAGGCCGGTAAACCGGCAGTGGCGGAACAGTACAAAGGGGAGTTGCTGCGGAGGTTTCCGGAGAGCGATCTGGCCAAAGGGTTGCAGGATCCCGCTTATTTCAGAAAGATGGACAGCGACCTGGAGGCGGGCAACCGGATGTACGAAGAGGCGTACGGTTATTACCGGGACGATTATTATCCCCAGGCATTGGCCCTGTGTGAAGAGATCCTCCGGAAATACCCGGAGAATAAACTTCGGCCGAATGTACTGCTCCTTAGAGCGATGTGTATGGTCAACCTCCGGCCGGAGAGCGAGGCCCGGGCTGCTTTGCTGGAAGTGACGGAGTCCAAACCGAACCGGGAAATTTTGGGCGTGGTGAACGGCATTTTGGCTTCGATGGATGTGGGAGACCAGCCGGTTTTGTATACCGATGCGAACATGGCGGACGCCCGTTCCCTCCGTTCTACCCGGAATTGGCAATTTGACCGGGAGGAACAACCTTCCGGCCGGGAGGAAGAGAAAGAAAGCCCGTACCAATTCAATAAGGAGCAGGAGCATTACGTGGCGATCGTGTTGCCGGATAGCCTGAAAACCACGCAAAATTTGCAGATACAGGGGCGTTTGGCTTTTATTAATGCGGGAGAACAGGTGGCGCAGGGGAGTAAATACGAAGTAAAGAAAGAGACGTGGTGGTATAAAACAGAGGCGTTGGAGATCGGTCTCTTTAAAAACGCGGATCAAGCCTTGGGGTATGTGAACCGGGTGGGTACGGACAAGACCCTGTTGAAAAATTTCCGGGGAGGGACTTACCGGTTGTTTGCCGTCGGCAAGGAGAATCTGCCGGTAGTGAAACGGATGAGAGATGTGGAGGGATATGTGGATTTTTTCATCGAAAACTATTTTACCGACAAGGCGCAGGGAGAGATCATATCCGGTCGTCAGGGCGCTACCGCTCACCTGTTCAATTTCGATGCGGGCGAACGGCACGACTTTGTGCTGTTGCTTCCCTTCCGGAAGGTCAACATGAACCGGATCGCAGAAGAGGTGCGGAGGTTGGATCCGGCGTTTGGGATTTCTAGGGAGAAATACGACAGCGACTTGGAGATGATGGTGGTGAAAAACATCGGGAACCAGGAACAGGCGATGGATTACCTGAACTCCGTTTCCAAAAGCAGGGAGATATTCGAAATGCTGAGAGGCGTCAACTACCGGATGTTTGTCGTTACACCGGTCAACAGAGCTATCTTGCAGGAATATCAGAACATAGAGGAGTATATGCAGTTCTTTTCCGTCAACTACCTGAGTAATCAAAGCGCGGAGATCGGCGTGGAAGAGGGTGATTTTGTCTACAAAACAGATCTTCCCCACAAATTCGTGCTCTTTTACCCCAATCAGGTGGATCCATTCCGGTTGAAGGCGGGCTTTGAGCAATTCAACCCCACCGGATTGACCCTGAACAACTACAAATACGATGATACCCGCGACATGATGGTGGTTTCCGGCTTTGTAAACAAAGAAGAATCAATGCGCTATTTTTATGCGGCGGTGAACGACCGGAAGCTGTTCCGGGATCTGAGAAATGCGGATTACCGGAATTTTATCATCACGGAAGGAAATTTAGATGTTTTGCGGGAAAAGCGGGAGATCGAGCAATACCTCCTCTTTTTCAAAAAATATTACTTAGACAATTAACAGGTTGTGAAGTGGGTCATTGAACATACCGGCCAATTGGAAGAAGTAGCGGCGGACTTTCTGGCATACACGGAAGGCAAAACGCTTTTTGCCCTCTATGGGCAGATGGGGGTTGGCAAGACTACTTTTGTCAAGGCGGTGGTCCGGGTGTCAGGGGGGACGGACGATGTCAGTTCGCCGACTTTTTCCTTAGTGAACGAATACGGTATTCCCGGCGACAGGGTGTTGTATCACTTTGATTTTTACCGGATCCGGGAGGTGACGGAGGCGTTGGATCTTGGGTACGAGGAGTATTTTTTCAGCGGAAACCCCTGTTACATCGAGTGGCCGGAAAAAATCGAGGAGCTGCTGCCGCCGGAGACGGTTTGCTGCTACTTTCGGGAGCTTCCGGACGGTAAACGGGAATTGGAAGTGGAATGGCCGGCGTTGTAAATGTAATAAAAAGACGTATGAGAATCGCATTGTTTGTGTTGTCCCTTTGCTTGTTGGGAACCTCCTGTTCCTACCGTTACTACACAAAGCGGGGAGGGAAATTATACGAATCCGGAAGGGTCTACAAGGCGGCAAATGCTTACGGAAAAGCTTTCAATAAAACCAAAAAGCCGGAACTTCGGAGCCGGGCTGCTTTTGTGGCCGGGCAGGCGTGCGAAGAGATCAATAAAATACCGGAAGCATACGCGTGGTACCGCAGAATGGCGCAGGCGGACAGGGAGTCGGGAGAGCCTTTGCTGAAAATGGCGGAGATGAAGCTCCGGAGCGGGGAGTATGAAGAAGCATTGGAAAATTACCGGAAATTCAACGACCTGTTCCCGGACGACGAGCGGGGAACGAACGGCATCTCCAATGCAGCGTTGTTGCAAAAGGAGAGCGACCCTTCCATCCGTTACGAAGTTGAGGAACAAAAAGAGCTCAACAGCCGCAACAGCGACTTCGGGCCGGTGTTCGACCCCTCTGCCGATCAGGTGCTCTATTTCACCTCCGGCCGGAAAATGGAGAACCGGAAAAAAGGAAAGACCAGCCCGGTGACCGGTGATTTTTACGCCCACATTTACAAAACGGAGTTTACGCAGGAGGTGCAGCGAAGGGATAAAAAAGGGGTGATCAAAACCCAGCGTTTTCCGGAGCCGCGCTGGCTGAAGCCGGAAATGGTGCGGGACTCCATTGTTTCCAACCGGGACGACGGAGGCCTCTGTTTTACGCCGGACGGAAGTTCCCTCTACTTTACCTCGTCCCGTTCAATCAACCTGCGCAGCGAAGGAACCCGCATTTACAAGGCCGGCAAGGAGCAGGACGAATACACCGGAGAAGAGAGGTGGACCAAACTCTCCAAATCCGGGATCTGCGGGGACACGGTTTCCGTGGGACATCCGGCCGTCACCCCCGACGGTTCGCGGCTCTATTTCGTTTCCGACCGGATTCCCGGAGGAGCGGGCGGCCGGGACATCTGGTACGTGGAAGAGGAGGGCGGCAAATGGGGAGAGCCGCAGAATGCAGGCGACTTAGTCAACACAGCGGGCGATGAACTCTTTCCCTCCGTCCGGGAAAACGGGGAGCTCTATTTCGCTTCGAACGGACACGCGGGGCTGGGCGGTTTGGATCTGTATAAAATTACGGACGAAGAAGGAGCGAAAAGACGGGTGCATCTGCCGCCTCCGCTGAACTCTTACGCAGATGATTTCGGGATCACCTTCCGCACCGGCCGGGACGAGGGGTTTTTCAGCTCTACCCGGGGCGGGCGTACGGACGATATTTACCGTTTTGCCTACATTCCCCAGAAACTGAGGGTACGCCTCTTGGTGATCAACAAGGTCACGGAACTGCCGGTCGAACGGGTGGAGATAGCCGTTACGGCGGACGACGGAAGCACCGCCATGCTGGAAACCGACACCACAGGAGCGGCGGAGATGGAGATAGAACCCCAGCGGGAGTACCTCTTTGCGGTGAGCCATCCGCGTTATTTGGTTGGAAAAACCGAAGTTTCCACCTACCGGGAACGGGGAGATCGCGTCTACGAAGAGAGCATCGAACTGCAACCCATCGAGAGGCCGATCGTCATACCGAACATCTACTTTGACCTGGGAAAATGGGAACTCCGCCGGGATGCGATGGCGAACCTGCAGGAGCTGCTGACCATCCTGAAAGACAATCCCAACATCACCATCGAGCTGTCGGCGCATACCGACATGATCGGGAACGACCGCTCCAACCGGGAGCTTTCGGAAAAAAGGGCGAATGCCGTGGTGGATTACCTGATTGAGCAGGGGGTGAATTGGGACCGGTTACAGGCGAAGGGATACGGTGAATCCCAACCCCGTCAGATCGACGAAAAGGCGGCCAGGGAGTCCGGTTTCCTGAAACCGGGGGACGTGTTGACGGAAACCTATATCAACCGTTTGCGGGGAGATGCCCGGGAAACCGCTTTGCAACTGAACCGGCGCATTGAATTCAAGGTATTGAACACCAACTACCGTCCGGGGCCGAACTCCAAAGTGCGCCCCGCCCGACAGGCGCCGGCAGCCGGTAACGGGGCACAGGCAGAGAACCAAACCGGGACATCTCCGGCAGGCCGGTCGCAACTCCGGGAACTGAAAGAGGTCAAAGGCCATTTCTTTACGTTGCAATTGGGCGTATTCCGGCAAACCCCGACCATCCTTAACCGCTTCCGGGTGGTGTTTACGGAACCGGCCGGAAACGGAACACTCCGCTACACAACGGGTATTTACGATACCCGGGAGGAAGCGGCGGCAGCGGCCGGAGCGTTGAAAGCCCAAGGCGTTGACTGTATAATTAAGGAATACACAAATCGCTGAATTAATTCTATCGATCGGTTGTGGAGTCTGAGAGCAAGCGAAATAAAATTATTCTAAAAATACAGTTGGGGAACCGGAAAGCCTTTCGGGAATTTTTCAACGGTTATTACCCCGTTTTGTGTTCGTTTGCTCTAAAATACCTGCACGACCGCCCCTCCGGCGAAGATGTCGCACAGGATGTCCTGTTGAAATACTGGGAAAACCGCGAGCAATACTCCTCCTTAGAAGAGGTGAAAGGTTTTTTGTATGCGGCTGTCCGGAACCGGTGCATCAACATCCTGAAAAGAGAGCAGGTCGGTGAACGGTACGCCCGGTTTGTGCAGCAAAATGAACCCGAATGGTTCGAGGAAGAGGTACTGGAACACGAAGTACTGTTGCTGTTGCAGCAAGCGATCGGAACTTTGCCTAAGCAAATGAAGCGGATCATCGAATATTCCCTGAGCGGGAAGCGAAATGCGGAGATCGCCCGGGAAATGAACATTGCGGAGGGAACGCTGCACAAATTGAAAAAAATAGCTTACCAAAAACTGCGGGAAGTTTTAAAAGACCGTTTTTAACGAACCCCGTGAAATTTTTCTAAAAAAGTACCAAAAGTCATTACCCATAGACGGGGGTGAGTTTGTATTATAGGTATGCGCGGCATTTCTATGTATGAATATGTATACGGAAGATTATAACAAACAATTGATCTCAGCCATTGCAGCCTGTCTGGCCGGAGTGGCGGAGGAAGAGGAACGTATGCTGGTAGAACAGTGGAAAAACCGTTCCGGACGCAACAGGAGACTTTGGCAACGCCTCAGCGCCGGGAATGCGTGGAAAAGAGAAGTGGACGAACTGGACCGGACAGCGGTCGAAGAGGGATGGCAGCGGTTGGAAAGGCGGATGACCCGGCGATACACGTTGTGGGAAAGAGTCCGTCCGTTGGCGGGCTACGCAGCGGTCATGGCCGGTTTGGCGGTCGGGTTCGTTTTGCTCCGGGAGTTTAAGAACGCCGGGGAGGCGCTTGTGGCGGTTGAACAAAAGCAGCCGGAAGCGACGACCGGTGTACAGTTGATCCTGGCGGACGGCAGGGTGATCCCGATCAACGAACTGGGGGATGTGCAGATCCAGGAGGAAGACGGTGCAACCATTTACAAGGACTCCACTTACATCGACTATTCCCGGAACATCGTTCAGGAAGATACGGTCGAGATTTTCAACGAAATGAGAATGTTGAACGGTATGGCGTATACCATCACCCTCTCCGACGGAACCCGGGTCTATATGAATGCGGAGAGCCGTTTGCGTTTTCCGGTGAAGTTTTTGGGCAGCCGGCGGGTGGTTGAATTTGAAGGGGAGGCCTACTTTTCGGTGGCGAAGAACGAGGAACGTCCCTTTGTGATCAAGACCGGCGGTGTGGAAGTGGCCGTGTTGGGCACTGAATTTAACCTGCGGGCGTACTCGAATGAAACGGAAATCGTGACGACGCTGGTTTCCGGAAAGGTTCAGGTTAGCGATGACCAGTATTGTTGCGCTCTCGATCCCGGCGAACAGGCGGTGTACGCTACGCAAACGAAGGAGTTGTCGACCCGGGTGGTGGATGTGAATTTGTATACGGCCTGGTGCCGGGCGGAGATCCTGTTTAAAGATACCCGCTTGGAAGATATCATGAAAAATTTGGCCAGGTGGTACGGGATCGAATACTTCTTTTTGGATGAAACAGCCGCCGAATTGGAGTTCGGAGGATGTTTCGAGCGTTTTGACAGTATAGATCCGATCCTGGATATGATCCGGAGAACCGAATTGCTCAATGTGGTCCGGGAGGGAAATAAGATTTATTTTTCAATTAAAAAATAAGGTGTGGAAAAAAGTATGTCGAATTTTAACTTAGCGAAT
The DNA here is from genome assembly GCA_031271755.1 of Culturomica sp. Taxonomy (GTDB): domain Bacteria; phylum Bacteroidota; class Bacteroidia; order Bacteroidales; family Marinifilaceae; genus UBA944. Next base: position 26,990 of record JAISVB010000002.1, on the reverse strand, counting down.
GTATGAAAAGAATCGAAGAAGGAATATCTTCTATCTTTCTTATTTTCATGTTGTTGGTGTGTGGGGTGTTGTCTCCCCATTCTGTCTCGGCACAGAATAAGAACGTCACTTTGGACATGCAAAATGCAAACCTGGAGCAAGTCATCTGGGAGATTCAGAAGCAAACAGCTTACGTTTTCATGTATGGTGCAAAAGAGGTGAAAGCGGTCACCGGGCTGAAGCTGGAGGTGAAAAACAAGCCTGCGCTGGAAGTGTTGGATCTCTGTTTGAAAAACACCTCCCTGACCTATACGGTACAGGGATCGAATGTGGTGATCAAGACGAAAGAGGAGCAACGGGCGGAGCCTTCCGGAAAAGTGACGCTGGAGGGGGTGGTCAGGGACGAAAGCGGAGCAACGTTGCCCGGGGTGACCGTCATGCTGAAAGGGACAACAACGGGTACGGCTACGGACATGGAAGGGCGGTTTGTATTTGAAACCGACCGCAGGCCGGGCATGGTGCTTCAGTTCTCTTTTGTCGGGATGGAACCGCGGGAGATCGCCTACAACAACCAGCCGAGTTTCGACGTGACATTGAAAGAGGTAACGGAATCCATCGGAGAGGTGGTGGTGACCGGTTACCAGCGGATCGACCGCCGCCTGTTCACCGGTTCGGCGGACGTCATCAAAGCAGACGATATCACTTCCGGCGGGGCCAGCGATGTTTCCCGCGCCCTGCAGGGGAAATCGGCCGGTATCCAGGTACAGAATGTATCCGGAACTTTTGGAGCCGCCCCGAAGATGCGGGTGCGCGGAGCTTCCTCCATTTACGGCGACCAGAAACCCCTGTGGGTGGTAGACGGCATCGTTTTGGAAGATGTGGTGGATGTTTCGGCCGACGATCTGTCGTCGGGAGACGCTGCTACGCTGATCAGTTCCGCTGTTGCCGGCTTGAATCCGGATGACATTGAAAGTTTCCAGGTGCTGAAAGACGCTTCGGCTACGGCGATGTATGGCGCCCGGGCAATGAACGGGGTGGTGGTGATCACCACCAAACGGGGAACAAAAGGGGCTGTCCGGGTTTCCTATTCGGGCGAACTGACCATGCGGATGAAACCCTCTTACCGCAACTACAACATCATGAACTCCCAGCAGCAGATGATGGTATACCAGGATCTGGAGGCAAAAGGGTGGCTGGATTATGCCAGCGTTCTCGACGGCCAGCAGGGCGGAGTGTACCGGAAGATGTACATGGCGCTGGACGAATACGATCCGGTTACGGGCAAATTCCTGCTGGAGAACACGAAGGCAGAACGGGATAAGTTCCTGCAGAAGTACGAAATGGCCAATACGGACTGGTTCGATGTGTTGTTTAAAAACTCCATCCAGCAGAATCACTCCATCAGTTTGAGCGGCGGTTCGGAGAAGAGCAATTTCTTTGCCTCCATCAGCTATTTTAACGATCCGGGCTGGTCTGTCGGCGACAACGTAACCCGTTACACGGCTAACATGAACGCTTCGTTTGACATCAATGAATATATTCGTTTCAATTTCCTGACAAGCAATTCGTTCCGGAAACAGCAGGCGCCCGGTACGGTCGGGCGGAATACGGACGCGGCTACCGGGGAGGTTTCCCGTCAGTTCGACCTGAACCCGTTCAGTTACGCTTTGAATACCAGCCGTGCCATGCGGCCGTACGACGACAACGGGAACCCGGAGTACTACGTGATGAATTACGCTCCTTTCAGTATTATCAATGAGTTGAAAAACAACTACATCAACATCGATATGCTGGATTCCAAATTCCAGGGGGAGTTGGAGATCAAGCCGATGACGGGAATGGATGTGAAGTTGTTGGGGGCTGTCCGGTTCGTCAAATCGAGCCGGGAGCACAAGATCACGGAAAACTCCAACATGGCCGAGGCGTACCGGGCGGACGATAACCAGACAATCCGGGACAACAACGACTTTCTGTATACCGACCCGGAGCAGTTGGGCCTCCCTCCGTACAGCGTTCTGCCCCAGGGAGGGTTTTACCGTCGTACCGACAACCGCCTGTTAAATTATTATGTCCGGGCCATGTCGAACTACACCCGCGCCGTAGCGGAACGCCACATGTTCAACGTAAGCGCCGGGATGGAGGTGCGGAGTACCTCCCGCCGGGAGACTTACGGCGACGGATATGGGATTCAGTATGATCGTGGAAATGAGGATTTTACTGATTACCACATTCTGAAACAGCTCCTGGAGCGGGGCGGGCAATACTACGGCCTTTCCAACAACTACGACCGTTTTGTGGCCTTTTTCCTGACCGGGGGTTTTTCCTGGGACAGTAAATATACATTGAACCTGACCGGCCGGTACGACGGTTCCAACCGGATGGGTTCCTCCTCTTCTTCCCGCTGGTTACCTACCTGGAACGTCAGCGGAGCCTGGCATGCGCACAGCGAACCTTTTTTGCAGGAGAACCCGGTCATTTCCCAAATGACCCTGCGGGCTACCTATGGATTGACGGCCAGCATGGGGCCGGTTTCCAACGCCAAAGCTATTTTTTTCAATGATATTGCTTACCGCCCGACACAGGGAGAGAAAGAGAACCAGATCACCATTTCTCAGATGGAGAACGCCGGCCTGACGTGGGAAAAGCAGTACGAATTCAATATGGGTATGGATTTGGGTTTGTGGGAGAACCGGATCAGCCTGAGCGCGGATGTCTATACCCGGAAGATGTTTGACCTGATCGGGATCCTTGCCACCAGCGGGATCGGCGGAGAGCCGAGAAAGTTGGCCAACTACGCAAAGATGAAGTCGCACGGCGTGGAGTTTACCCTGAACACCAAAAACATCGACCGGGAGAAGTACAGTTGGAACACCAATTTGACCTTCTCCTACAACACCAACGAAATTACGTCGTTGACATCGGCCTCTTCGGTGATGCAATACCTGGCTTTTGACGGCGCTCCGAAAGCGGGGAACCCGGTCCGGGGGATTTACACGATTCCGTTCAGAGGGTTGAACGCAGAGGGTTTACCGACCTTTTTGAACCACGCCGGCGAAGTGACGGTGACAGGGGTTAACTTTCAGGAGTCCCAACACACGGATTTTATGCAGTACATGGGCTCTGCGGATCCGAAATTTACCGGAGGGTTCGACAATACGTTTAAATACGGCCCGTTCCGGTTGAGTGTCTTTTTTTCCTACCAGTTCGGAAGCAAGATTTGGTTGGATCCGGCGTTCAGTTACCGCTATTACGACAACGCCGCCACAGTGAAAGAGATGGCTGACCGCTGGATGGTTCCCGGGGACGAATACCGGACCGATATTCCGGTGATCGCTTCCAAGTGGCAGCACCACGAGGACGCTGCTTTGCGCAGCGCCTACAACGCTTACAACTATTCGTCGTTGCGGGTGGCCAAAGGGGATTTTATCCGCCTGAAAGAGATTGCATTGAACTACGACCTGCCGGGCGAGTGGCTCAAAACGACCGGATTGAGCACCGTGGCGCTCCGGTTCTCCGCCTCCAATCTGGCGTTGCTGTATTCGGATAAAAAGCTGAAAGGGCAGGATCCCGAATTTTTCCGTTCCGGCGGTGTGGCGATGCCTGTACCCACTCAATTTACCCTCTCCATGAAAGTCGGATTTTAAAAAAGAGATCTCTATGAAACACTACATCATCATATTGCTATTGCTTCCGTTCCTCCTGAACGGGTGCAACTCCTTTCTGGATCAGGTGCCGGACGACCGGACGGAATTGACAGACGTCGCATCCGTCAAAGCGTTGTTGGTATCCGCCTACCCGGACGGACACTACCTGATGGCCGGGGAGTTGATGAGCGACAACACCGACGACAAAGGTTCGTATATGGCCTCCATCATGCCGGAGATGCAGGAGCAGGCTTACTTTTGGAAAGAGTCCACGCAGAATATTCAAGACGCTCCGATGCACTATTGGAACCGGCTCTACAGGGCTATCGCTTCGGCCAACCACGCGTTGGAAGCGATCCGGAACAACGGAGGGGGCGCCGCTTACGATCCCTATCTGGGAGAAGCGAAAATGGTGCGGGCATTCAATCACTTCCTGCTGGTCAATTTTTGGGCGAAACACTACGATCCCGCTACGGCGGCCCTGGATCCGGGAGTGCCGTATGTAACCAAGCCGGAAAAAGAGGCGTTGGTGGATTACAAACGGAATACGGTCAAAGAGGTGTACGATCTGATCGAGAAGGACATGACGGAGGCGTTGCCGCTTTTGACAGACAATGCCTACGATGTGGCTAAATACCACTTTACCCGGGCGGCGGCGAATGCCTTTATGGCCCGTTTTTACCTTTTCCGCGGCGAAGCGGAGGATTGGGACAAGGTGATCGCACACACTTCGGCCATTTTGGGGACGAACTTCAAAAGCCAGTTGCGGAACTATTCCGGGAAGTACCTGCCGATCGCTTCCAATGTGGATGCCTATTCCCAGCTCTATACCAATTACGGGGAGGCGGCTATCCTGATGCTGACCAATGCCTCTTCTTTCTGGTACTACACCTATCGTGCCGGACGCTACGGATTGTCCGAAGCCAAATACACTGAAATTTACAACGCCGCCAAGGTTAGGGATCACGGTTGGATCGGAACGCTTTACGGATCCTGGCCACACTATTACACGGGGAAATTTTATCCCTACCTGCAGGTCGCCTATCCGGGCGCCGCATCGGGCAGGCCCTACGTGTTGTGTCCGATCCTCACGGTAGAGGAGGCGGTGTTCAACCGGGCGGAGGCGTATGTGATGAAGAAAGAGTACAATGCTGCGGTCAACGATTTGAACATATACCTGAGCACCCGGACAAGAGGGTATCAGGAGAGTCTTCATGCGATCACAGCCGACGCCGTTGTGGCGTTTTACAAAGAAAACGCCGCGGCCATTTCCCTGGAACCCTGGTACAAGGATCAATTGGAGGAGAAACAGGTCTGTATGCTTCAGTACATCACGGATCTCCGCCGGAAAGAGTTTGTGCAGGAGGGGGTGCGTTGGTTTGATGTGAAGCGTTTTCGGATCGAAGTGACCCACCGGGTTTTTGAAAGTACGCAAAAGGATGTGTTGACCAAAACAGATCCGCGCCGGGTGTGGCAGATCCCTTCGATGGCGTTGGAGTATGGATTGGAGCCGAATCCGGGGTGGAATTAAAACAAAAGGAGGATAAAACATGAAAAGAGTAGTAATATGGGCCTGCGCTTTGCTGTTATTTCCGGGTATCTGGACAGGCTGCGGGGACGATCGGTTTGAAGCGAGTATCTACGGCGGAGGAGAAACGGAGGAACGGAACGAAGTCCGGCAATGGTTGTACGACAACTACGTTGTCCGTTACAACATAGAGGTGATATACGCCTGGAAAAGTATGGAAGTACCGATGCAATTCAACATTATTCCGCCTAAGCAGGATACGGTCATTTCTTTTATGAAAATGGCGCACACCGCTTGGATCGTTCCTTATTTGGAGATTTGCGGCGAGGAGCAGATGAAGCCGCTTTTTCAGAAACAGATCCAACTGATCGGCAGCAAAGGGTATAACTCAACCACTCAACAGGCGACTTTGGGAACAGCGGCCGGCAGAAAACTGCTGCTGTTCGACGTGGACTCTTACAATGCCGGAAGCCGGGAAAGCGTGAAAAATTTTGTCCGGATCATGCACCACGAGTTCGGGCACATGCTGAACTACTACAGGGCATATCCGCTGTCGTTTAAGCAGATTACACCGACGCTGTATACCCCGGACTGGGGAAATTATGTCGAAGAGGCTCGTGAACTCGGGTTCGTTACGCCTTATGCCATGGCCGAGCCGGACGAGGATTTTGTGGAGACATTGGCCCAATACATTACGGACACCCCTGAAGAGTGGGCGGCGGTGCTGGCGGAGGCAGGCGATGCTTCGGCCATCATCCTGCGGAAAACAGACATGGTTCGTACGTACATGGAGGAGAACTGGAGAGTAGATATAGACGTGATGCGGAGCCACGTAACAGAGCGAATAAACGACTGTGTGGCGGGTAATTACAAATAGAGAATGTATAAAGTTTAAGACCTATGAAGAAAAGATATTTACTTGGACTGCTTCCGTTCTTGCTGCTGACGGCCTGCTCCGGGGAGGATGATGCCATTTTTCCGGAGAGTGCGACAGCCCGGATCCGGGCGGTGACGGATTCCTGCGCGAAGGTGGTGATGCAATCGGCGTATGGCTGGAAAATGCTGTACACTCCCGATCCGGTCCGGCACGGGGGGTACAACGTGTTGATGAAATTTGAAACGGACGAAAATGTACGGGTGTATACCGATTTTTTGGCGGAAGAGACTCTTTCTACCTATTCGTTCAACGCTTCCCAGGGGCCGATGTTGTGTTTCGACACCCAATCCGCCCTGCATTACCTGTCGAATCCCGAAATCCAACCGGTGGGAACGGGTAAAAAAGGGGAGTTTGAGTTTGTGATCCAAAGCATCTCCCGGGATTCGCTGGTGTTTACGGGGAAAAAATATGGACAGCGCATTGTGTTTTATCCGGCGGAACAGGCGGATTGGGAGACACGCATGGCGGCTTTCCGGACCAATATCGAACGGCTGACGCCGGCGCCGAACGCCCCCTATTTCCGGGGATTGACCATGAACCAGACCGCCGTCAACCTGGCGTATCTTCCGGAGAGCCGTTCGATCAGTTATACCTATTCGGACGCAGTTACCCGGGAGATACTGACCGGCCAGGCCGGGGTATACGGGACCGAGGAGGGGGTGCGCTTTTCACCGAAGATCCGGGTCAACGGCGTGGTGCTGGATGCGTTGAAATACAACCCCACGTTGCAGTTGTTTGAAGCCAACACCCCCGGTGTGATCGGGCAGTTGAAATACAGCCACAAACCACCTTTCCCCTTTTACAACTCCATCGGGATGTTGAAAGAGGGTTCCAACACGGCAGGCTTGTCCAGGATACCGGAACTTAATTTATCTACGTATGGAACATTCCTTGTACAGGTGCTTAACAGCAGCGCCTATATGAGTGAAGAGTTGAGCCGGGATTACCCGGGGCTTGTGCTGGACGGGTTGAAGCATTTCCGTCTTTGCTGGGAGTTGGAGGATGACGCCGGAGCACTGAAAGGCCCCTGGATCAGTTACGTGGGAAGCGTTGGGCTGGACTTGGGAGGGCTTAATTTGGGAGGGCTCGATTTAGGAGCGATTTTGGGAGGAGGATCGGGAGGAGGTACGATCAACACCCAGACTGAATACACGGTGGATTACCAATTGGCGGATACGCTGGGGAGAGCGGAAGGCGACCAGATCAAATTCACCCGGGTTTATGGCGCTAATAGCATACGGTTGCGCCCGGACAAGGAGGACGACAAGTTCCGGAACCACATAGAGGGAAACGCCGGATTTAACACATTCACAAACTTCATTACGGATCCGGCCGGTTTTACCGTAGTCCCGGAGTCCGGCCGGGTGTTTGTCCTGGTGAATTTGGCTGATTCGAGGCGGTGGATCAGGTTAACGAAATAGTAATCGTTGTAAATGGATAAGAACATGGATAGAACAGGTATAAAACCCAGGATGATATATAGCACGCTTTTTCTGCTTTTACTGGCCGGCTGGACGGGTTCGGGAAATCTGTACGCTTCGGCGGGGGAGGGCGGCGCGCCTTTCCCGGTCAATGAACCGTTGCAAACGGAGCAGAGCGATAAAATCTTTGTCCGCGGGGTGGTTGTGGACGAACAGGGCAATTCGCTTCCCGGCGTGACGGTCCGGATCAAGGGAACGTCTACGGGAACGGCTACCGATTACAACGGCGGGTATATATTGGAAGTACCGCCCGGAAAACACACCATTCTCTTTACCTTTGTCGGGTTTGCCAATCAGGAAATCGCTTCCGATTCGAAAGCCTTGGAAAAAGTAACGATGAAGGAGGCCACCCAGGAGATCGAGGATGTGGTGGTGACCGGGTACCAGCGAATCGACCGGAAACTCTTTACCGGTTCCGCCAGCGTGGTGCGGGCCGACCAGTTGGAGGCGGACGGCGCCAACGACGTTTCCCGCATGTTGCAGGGGAAAGCCGCCGGGGTGGCCATTCAGAATGTATCCGGAACCTTCGGGGCTGCCCCGAAACTGAAAATCCGCGGTTCCTCCTCTATTTTCGGTGAGATGAAACCGTTGTGGGTGGTAGACGGCGTGGTGTTGGAAGACGTGGTGGAGATCAGCGCGGACGAACTCTCTTCCGGGGACGCTACGACGTTGATCAGTTCGGCAGTGGCCGGATTGAACGGGGACGACATTGAAAGTTTCCAGATATTGAAGGATGCGGCCGCTACTGCTCTCTACGGAGCGCGCGCCATGAACGGGGTGATCGTGATCACCACCAAAAAGGGACAGAAAGGGAAACTCAACCTGAACTATTCCGGGGAATTTTCCGTTCGCCAGGTACCCTCTTACCGGGAGTACAACGTGATGAACTCCCAGCAGCAGATGGCGGTTTATTTGGATTTGCAGAGCAAGGGATGGCTGAGTTATGTGGACATCCGGAACGGCTCGAACGGAGGGGTGTACCGGAAAATGTACGACCTTGTCAACGAGGTGGACGCCAACGGAAATTTTTTGGTGCAGAACACCGAAGAAGGACGGAACCGTTTCCTGCAGAAATACGAAAAGCTCAATACTAATTGGTTTGACGTGCTTTTCCGCCCCAGCATGCAGCAGAATCACTCCCTCTCCATCTCGACCGGTTTGGAAAAAGCCCGTTTTTACGCCTCTATGAGTTACTTCGGAGATCCGGGCTGGTCGCCGACGGACGATGTAAAACGGTTTACGGCCAATGTGAATGCCTCCATCGACCTCAAGGAGTGGATCACCCTGAACCTGTTGACCAATGCTTCCATGCGTCTGCAACAGGCGCCGGGAACGCTCTCCCGCACGGTGGATGCGGAAGCCGGCACCATCTCCCGCGCCTTCGACATCAATCCGTTCAGCTATGCGTTGAACTCCAGCCGGGTGTTGCGTCCTTACGACGACAACGGGAACTACGAATACTACGTGATGAACTACGCCCCGTTCAATATTTTAGATGAATTGAACAACAACAAGATCGATATCGAGGTGTTGGACGCCCGTTTTCAGGGAGAGTTGGACATCAATCCGGTGAAGCGATTGAATGTGAAGCTCATGGGATCCGCCCGCTATGTAAAAACCAGCCAGGAGCACCAGATCCGGGAAAATTCCAACATGGCGGAATCTTACCGGGCGGCCTACAACACTGCGGTCGTGGAAGCCAACCGGAATCTGTACCGGGATCCGGACAATCTGACGGCCGTTCCACAGGTTGTTTTGCCCAAAGGAGGGTTTTATACCCGCCGCGACAACACCATGCTCAACTACTATTTCCGCGGTATGGTCAACTACAACGATTTGTTGAACGATTTCCACAACCTGAATGTCCTGGTGGGAGCAGAGGTAAAGAATACCAAACGGGATTACTCGGAGATGTACGGATACGGTATACAGTACGATTATGGGAACAAGCCCTATGTGGACGACCGCATTCTGAAGAATGTGATCGAGCGTGGAGCCGGCTATTTCAGCTACACCAATTTCAAAGACCGGTTCGCCGCCCTGTTCGCCACCGTCGGGTATTCGTTCGACGAGCGGTATACCTTGAACGGTACGGTACGGTACGACGGTTCCAACAAGATGGGGAAATCCATGACAGCCCGCTGGTTGCCGACCTGGAACATCAGCGGCGCCTGGCACTCGCACAACGAATGGTTTCTGGACGATTCCGAATGGTTGTCGCAGTTGACCTTCCGCGCCACTTACGGATTGATCGCCAACATGGGGCCGGCCACCAACTCGGCGGTGGTGTACCGGAATGCAGTTCCGTTCCGTCCCACGGATTACCGGGAAAACGGCATTTACATCTCCGAATTGGAGAACTCGGAGATCACTTGGGAAAAGCAGTACGAGTTGAACCTCGGGATGGACTTGGGGGTGTTCGACAACCGGATCAGTTTGATGTTTGACATTTACAAACGGAACGGTTTCGACCTGATTGGCCGGATGCGTTCGGCCGGGTTGGGCGGAAAACGTTTCAAGTTCGCCAACTACGCGGACATGACCTCGCACGGGTTCGAGTTTACCCTGAATACAAAGAATATCCAGTCGACCGACTTGAAATGGTCGTCCAACCTGACCTTCTCTTACAACAAGAACAAAATCACCAACCTGTACACCAATCCGCGGGTGATCGACCTGTTGCCGGTGGAGGGGTATCCCCGCGAAGGGTATCCCGTGCGCGGCCTCTACTCCATTCCGTTTGCCGGACTGAACCCGGAAGGGATGCCGGTATTGGTGAACGAGAACGGGATCGAAACGGTGGGAGAGGTGAATTTCGAGGAAGTGGAGAAACACGACTTTCTGGTGTACGAAGGGCCGGTAGACCCCAAGATGATCGGAGGATTCGACAATACGGTTACCTGGAAGAACTTCAAGGCAGGGATTTTCTTTACCTACCAGTTCGGCAGCAAGCTGCGCCTGTACCCTGCTTTCAGCTCCCGCTACTCCGACCTCATTGGGATGGGACGGGAATTTGCCGACCGCTGGATGCTGCCCGGCGACGAACATGTGACCCACGTACCGGCGATCGCGACGACCCGGGACGCTCAGAAATACCCCTATCTACAACGGGCGTACAACGCTTACAACTACTCCGATGTCCGGGTGGCGAAAGGGGATTTTATCCGCCTGAAGGATATTTACGTAACGTACGATTTTCCGAAAAAGTGGCTGAAACCGGTGAAGTTGACTAACCTCTCCCTCCGGGCAGCTGTTTCCAACGTATGCCTGCTGCTGTCGGACAAGAAACTGAAAGGGCAGGATCCGGAGTTTGTGCGTTCCGGAGGGGTGGCGTTGCCGGTACCGAGACAATATACGTTTACTTTGAAGTTAGGATTCTAAAAAGGACAGGATATGAAAAACAAATTACTCTATATCATTTTACCTCTTTGCCTGACCTGCGGGTGTAATGCCTTTTTGGACGAAGAACCGGACAACCGGGCCAAGGTGGAAACTCCCGGGGATCTGCAGGAGTTGCTGGTCAACGCATACCCGCAGGCGACCTACCACCTGATTTGCGAGATGATGTCGGACAATGTCAAAGACCGCGGTTTCGGAGAGGATTGTGTTACGGCTGTTACGGACGACGAGATGTATAATTGGCGTGAGGGAACGGACAGCGATTACGACTCTCCATTTGCGCTGTGGTCCGGCCTGTATGAAGGGATCTCCTCCGCCAACTACGCCATCCGGGTCATCGAGAGCAAACCGGATTGGGAGAACTACCGGCCTATGCTGGGAGAAGCGTTGCTTTGCCGGGCCTTCAACCACTTTTTGCTGGTGAATTTGTGGGCGGAACATTACGACCCGGCCACGGCGGCTACGGCGTTGGGCATTCCGTACGTCACCGAACCGGAAACGGTGGCGGTGAAGGAATACACCCGGAACACGGTGGAAGAGACCTACCGCCTGATGGAGGAGGACATCCGCCGGGGTATCCAGATGATCGACGACCGGGTGTACGAACAGCCGAAGTTCCACTTTACGAAACGGGCTGCCCATGCTTTTGCCACCCGTTTTTATGCGTACAAGGGAAACGAATGGGAAAAGGTGCTGTACCACTCGTTGCAGGCGGCTCCGGAAGATTTCCGGACGGAGATCCGGAACGTGGTGCAGGATTACTCCATTGAAACCCCGCTGGGATATGCCCAGGCTTACACCGATCCGGGGCAATCCACCATCCTGCTGTCGGTGTGCGTGCCGACCTACTACAACGAAGTGTATGCCCGGTGCCCGATCACCGATTCCCGGTATGTATTGACGCCTGCGTTGCAGTCGGAGATCTTCAGCCAGCGGTTTCACTCGGGAACCTGGCGTTACCGCATAGAAGGGTTGACGGGAACCACAGTAGCCCACATGCTGAAGAACTACGCATATTTTAAAAGCATTTCGGCTACCTCCAGTACGGGGATGACCTACGTGAATGTACCGATGCTGACGGTGGAGGATGTGGTGCTGAACCGGATGGAGGCTTATGTGATGCTGGGCGATACCGTCCGTTTCCTGCGCGACATGAACCGCTTCCTGCCCTCCCGCACATTCAATTACAACGCCTCCCTGTATACCGTGTCGATGCGGGGCGGTTCGAATACGAACAGCTTAGTCGATTATTTCGGTGAGGCTGTTTGGCAGGATCAGCTTTTGGAACCGCACTACAAAGCGGAATTGGAAGCGGACGAGTGCAAAATGGCCGGAATGATGGCGGTGGTCTTTATGCGCCGGCGGGAGTTTATGCAAGAGGGGATGCGTTGGTTTGACATCAAACGGTTCCACCTGCCGGTGACACACTACCGCCATTGGGAACGGGACTATATTACACTGGGAAGATACGACGGCCGGCGGATGCTCCAAATCCCGCAGGAGGCTCAGAAAGTGGGGGTACAACCCAATCAGCGGGATATACAAAACGCAGAATAGATAAAAATACAACATATGAAACAGTTGAAATATGGGATAATAGCAGTTGTGTGGGCATGGGCGGGAGCGGCCTGTTCCGATGACGACAACTTCCGGGACTCCATCATAGATGTGACCCCGGAGCAACTGACGGAGTTGGACCAGTGGATCCGGGACAGCTTCGGGGTGTACAACATCGATGTGATCTACAAATGGAACGGTTTCGAGGTCAATCAGGAGTATGATCTGACGCCGGTCCGGGAGGAGAAGGTGATCCCCTGCCTGTCCGTTATCCGCCGGATTTGGATGAACCCTTACCGGACGTTGGGCGGAGAGTTGTTCTTTAAGAAATCGTCGCCCAAACAGATCATGTTGATCGGAAGCGCCGTTTACCTGGAAGACGGGAACAGTGTGGTGGGCGAAGCGGAGCAGGGAAACCGGATTACGCTGTACGACCTGAACCAGCGGAACCCCAAAGATTCGCTCATCGTGCGCCAGTATATGCATACGTTCCACCACGAGTACATTCACATCCTGCACCAGTTGGTGAAGTATCCGACGGCTTACGAAGAGCTTGGCGGCGGACAGTATACCATCAATTGGGCCAATGCAACCATGAACCAGGCGTTGGGAGCGGGGTTTATCACTCCGTATGCCATGGAGAACGCCAACGAAGATTTTGCGGAGATGATCGCCCGTTTCATCATCAGCACGGAAGCGGAGTGGCAGGTCTATTTCAACCAGGCGCAGAGCCAGTCGGCAGAGGGCTACCGGAAACTGCGGGAGAAAGAGACGATAGCCTTGCAGTACATGCAGGGCGTCTGGGGGATAGATCTCTACCTGTTGCGGGAATTGGTGCTCCGGGAATTTGACCGCATACTGGCGGAGAACCGGGCGGAACAACAACAACCCTAAAAGAAGACGAAATATGATACGCATGAAAAAAAGATGGCTTGCCGGAGCACTGTTGCCGGCCTTGTGGATGACGGGGTGTGAAGTGAAGAATGACTATATTTTCGAGGATATCTCCACCCACCGCATCACCGAATACATCGAGGCGTGTGATGCGGTGCTGGAGGAGGCGCCATCCGGGTGGAAGTTTGTTTACTACCCGGATACCAGCCAGTACGGAGGGTACACCTTTTTGATGAAATTCAAGGAGAACAACCGGGTGGAGATGCAATGGGACGGAAGCGACGAAGTGACGGAAAGCGCTTACTCCTTCAATGCCTCCCAGGGGCCTGTACTGAGTTTTGACACCTATTCGCTGTTGCACCTTTTGAGCGACCCCAACCCGGCGGCTGCCGGCGGAAAAGCGGGGCTGGGGTACAAAGGCGAATTTGAATTTGTCATCGACCGGGTGGCGGAGAGCGGGGATACGGTCTATCTGCACACCAAAAACGGAAAACTGCCGGTGTTTATTGCGCACGCGACGGAAACGGATTGGAACCGGTTGGACGAATGCCAGGCCGTAGTCCGGAATTTTCAGATCGATTACGAATCCGACACCAAATTCTACCGCTACCTGGAACTGAACGGCCAAGCCGCCCTGATCTTCTACTCGTTGAAGTTGCGCATGGCCTACTTTGCCTATCCGGAGAGCGGCGCCAAAACGGTTGCGATGAAATTGCCCTGGGCGTTGACGCCTGACGGGATCCGATTCAACCGTCCGGTCACCTTTGCAGGCGTGACCTTTTCGGGACTGACCGCAACGGAGGTGGGCGAGGGGATGCAACTCGGATTGCTGGACGCCTCGTCCGGCCACGGGGCAACTTTTGTCCGGGCGGATTCGACGCGGGAGGTGTGCAGGTTCCGTTTTCCGGGTTCCGTAGCCTCTTCGCGCCGGACGGAGGGTTTTAACCTGATCGAATACGGCAGCGGCATGTCCTCCATGGTCCGCGAAGCGGAAGGTTACGGTTCGCAGGATTTCCGTTTCTATTGGAACTTTTCGGGACAGGCTGCCGGAGAGGTTTACCTGCAAACGGCCGGAGGCGTGGCAAAATACGCAGGATTGTATGTAACAAACGTGGCGGACATTCCGAATGTCGATACCGACGACCGGATAGACTACAGTACGGGCGATCAGGTGGTATTCACCATTGCCGATGCTGCCGGCCGCACCGTGGTATCGGGCGCCGTGAACAACGACGACAACATGTGGTTTATGCGCTACTACCGGTATGACCTCCTGAACAATGGGTTGATGGGAAGACACTTTTTGGATACCAAAGGCTTTACGGTCATTGATTTCGGCGGGCAGTTCGTCATGGTCCGCAACAGCGATAACCGGGCGTGGGGGCTGTACAGCCCCAAAGAAGGCAGAAATTAACAGACAAATCATATACAGAATGAAACGAAACGGATATATATGGGCAATAGCGTTGCTGGCAACGGCAGCCTTGGGATGTTCCGACCGGGACGACTCGTTGGATAAGTTTGTATCCGACCGGCTGGAACTGACGAATACGGAGGTGATACTCACTGCCGCGGGGGGACGTTCGGAAAACACCGTCATCACGTCCGACCTGCCCTGGACTTTAGAGGGCGGCGGCGATTGGTGCCGGGCGGAGCCGATGAGCGGAACGGCGGGAACGGCGACCATCTATTTTACCCCGGATCCCAATCCGGAGTACGATGACCGCAGTGTCATCTTTACCTTAGTGGCCGGCAGCAAACGCATTCCGCTGACGGTATACCAGAAAAAGAAGGACGCGCTTACCTTCGATAAGAATGTCTTTGACCACATTGCGATGGAAGGCGATACCATCACCATCGATATGATGACCAATGTCGATTACACCATCGATATTCCCGGAACGTCGGCCGGCTGGATCGAACATCTGCCCGCTTCCGGCCCGGCCGTTCGCGGCCTGGAAGCCAAGTCGGAGAAGTTCAGGATCGCGGAGACCGATGAATGGGACGAACGCTCCGGCCTGATCGTTTTTATCCGCGAAGACGAACAGACCCGCGACACCGTGCAGGTGTTCCAGGTGCAAAAAGACAAAATTGTCCTGTCGCCCGCCATACTGAACCTGACACTCTACGGAACGGAAGGAATGCCCGATGGCATGAAGGTGGTGTTGCGATCCAACATTGTGTACGATATCGAAGTGCCCGCCGAATACACCGAGTGGTTGTCCTGTGAAACCACTTCGATGGCGAATGAGATCAACGTAAAGGTGGCAAGGACGCCGGATGCGGACACCGACGAAACTCCCCGTTCCGGGCAGATCCTGTTCAAAGACCGCAACAACCCCAACTTTTCCCCGGTGGCGCTGCAAGTGAACCAGATGCCGAAAGAGGTGGTGAACTTTGTGGCGGCGACCCTGGAGGTGGAACGCACGGCGGGCAGCTATGCGATCGATGTGATGGACAACATCGACGCTCCTTACGAATTGATCATTCCGGCATATGCCACGTGGATCAAAAAGGGGCCGGAGAGCCGGGCAATGGAGCAGAGCCAGGTAACGATACAGGTGGCGGAGAATCCCGAAGGGCAGATCGCGCGGAAGGCCTTGCTCTATTTGCGGAGCACGGTCGATACCACGCTGATCTGCGAAAAGCCGCTTACGGTGGTACAAAAGGGACGTCCTGTTGAGCCCAACGATATCGAAACCCTGAAAAGTATGCAGGCATTTATAGGATTTAAACACACAAATTGGTGGGGTGGAACTGGTACTGCTATCAACTATATGGGAGCCACTATATCCAACAGGGTGACAGAGAAGCTGGGTAATGTTACGGTGACGATAGGAGGTACGGTTACAGCATTGGACTTCCCTAATTCAAGTGGTCTTTTATCAGCAGTTTACGAGAAAGAGAAAATAGAATTGCCAGACAATATCGGAGATCTGCAAAACCTGACCACTTTGGCGCTGGACGGCCATTTTACAGGAGATGTTCCTAAAAGTATCGCTTCGCTGTCGAAATTAACAAGATTGACATTTAGCAACCAAAATCAGGCGGCAGATAAGAGCTTAAACAGATTGCCGCAGGAACTTGGCGGCCTACAAGCATTAACAACGCTTACTATTAGTCATGATTTTGCGAGGTCGGGGCAGAATTTGGCGGGTATGCTTGACTTTATTGGTGATTTGGAGAACCTTACAACATTGGAAATTACCAACTGTAATTACGGCATTCCGATGCCGGCGTCGTGGAGCAAACTGAAAAAACTGACGAAATTGACGCTGACCGGTACCGGGTTTACGGATGTGAGTGCGTTAAGTGGTATGGTATCGCTGAATACTTTGTCAATTACAGGCAGTGCAATTACCGATCTGCCCGATTTGAGCCAACTGACAAAGCTTACCAGCGTGACCCTAACGAACTGTCCCCAATTGACGCAAATACCCGCCTCGCTGATGAAGTGCCCTTCACTGACTTCACTGACCATGGGTACCAACCGGTTGGAAGCTTTACCGGAGGATTGGTCGGGATGGGTAAATCTCACGACATTCAACATATCGAACCCTGCCGATAACAGTTCGAGCATTGTCGAAGAGGACAGGGAGTATTTGGACGCGGAGAAAAAGACCTGGCGGTATAAGTATAAAATCACAGGCGAACTGCCGGCGGGTATGGGGGCTCTGACTAAACTGACCTCTTTGAATGTGAGTAACAACGCCTTTTCCGGCCAGATCCCTTCATCGCTCGGCAATCTGACGGCTATCGGTACGTTCAATATCCAGAATAACAAGTTTAGGTCGATTGCGCCGGGGGTCGTGTCGAAGTTTACCAAAATCACAAGACTGAACCTGAATGACAATCAGTTTGAAGCGTTGCCCGGAGATGTAGTACAGATGACCTGGTTAACATCACTTGAGGCAGTAAACAACGAATTTACCGATCCGTTGCCTGCGGATATCGGTAATCTGGTAAAGTTGACCACGTTGAACCTTTCCCGAGATACGAACAGGACGTTTAAAAGTCCCGGGTTGACCGGCGATATACCGGAATCCATCGGCAAACTGACGGTGCTGGGGACCTTGAACCTCTCCAACAACGATTTGTCGGGTTCGATCCCCGAAACATTTGGAAACCTTGGCGTGGCTGGGACTATCAATGTCAATCTGAGTTACAACAGGTTGACGGGGCCGATCCCTGTTTCCTTTATGAAATTGGGACAATCGGGCACCGGTTTTAAGTATATTTATTTGAAAAACAACGAATTGAATGGTTACATTCCCGATGCATTCCGCAACATGAAGCAGATTTATAAATTAGACCTGCGAAACAACAACTTTATCGGAAACCTTCCGGAGGGCATTGTAGTGGGACTGCTTGCGAATAACAACGCTACTGAATTGCACGTGAGCGGGAACAGATTAAAGGGAGTGGTCCCGAAAGCGGTGAAAGATGCAATGGCCGCCCGCCCTTATACAATCCCGTGGCAAATATACGAACAGCAGCCCGGGTATGGATTGACAGCCGAATAATAAATAAATTATAAACGTATGAAAATGAAAAGCATATATGGATGGGGCTTGTTGTTGTTGTTAGCGACGACGGCCTGTAAGGACGATCCGGCGGAGCCCGTTGTTCCGGAACCTCCCGTTCCGCCTCTGCCGGCGTTGGCAAAACCGAAAAACCTTTCGGTGGCTATGGAGCAGGCAAAAATGGTGGTTGTGATGTGGGAAGGCGATACCACTGCAACCTCTTACCAGGTGCAACTGGCGGATCAATTGATCGAATTGGAGGGGACCTCCTGCGGGGTGCAGGTAACCGAACAGACCCCTTATACCTGGATGGTGAGAGCCATCCGGAGAGCCGATACCACGGATTGGGTGCTCGGTCCCGGTTTCACTACGCCGGAGTATGACGATCTGCGAGAAGAATGGATAGGCTATTGGGGCGTTGACACCTGGGATCTGAAAGTCGAAATTCTTTCCCGGATCGGGACTGTAAATGTTCCGTTAGACGACTTTATGGCAATCCTGCCGCAGGATGTAGTGGATACTTTCTTGGAGAGCGCTTCGTTTAAGTTGTCTATTCCCGTGGAGGAAGCGGAAACGGATCAGGAGGCGTTGCTGATCACCTTTGATTTGTTGGAACAGTTTGGATTGCCGGCCATTGCCTCCATCCACCTGGAAGACGAGATGTTTTGGCTGGAGCAGTATATGCAGGATACGTTGAGTTATCCCGGAACGCCTGTCGCCCTGTCCGAAATCCCCTTCCTGCAATCCATTCCCCAGTTGCAAAATGAGAGTTTCGCCACGATGGTCATCCAAAAATTGCAGATCGTACTGACCGGCTTGCAATTGAAGGCCGGCCCGATCAACGAAGCGAGCGACCGGATGTCCTTTACCGGAACATTGGAGGGGCCTATCTTGATTGAAACGGATCAAAGCATGATGAATGTGACCCTTGGTTTGGCCAATCTTAAAATGAGGGTCACCTTTACTTCGGATGTGGAGCGGAGGCCTGCCCCCTGATGCAACGGGACCTTCACAGTTAGACAGATTCATATTTAGCAGAAGGACATGGGTCCGGTGTTGCACCGGACTCATGTTTTTCGTATATTTGACGGATTGAAAATTTCCTGCACAATGCACAAGATTCTTTTAGCGATCGCTTTTTTTGTTGCGACCGGGTCTACACAAGCCCCGCACATCGATTTTCCCGGCTTCCGGGTCACTTTTCCGGATACCGGGTGTGAAATCCAAAAGAAAGAGAAAGAGGTGGATGTGCCCGTATTGGGAAAAACAGCGGCGACCTCCTGGATCATGTACCGGCAGGAGGCGGCGACCCCTTTTCTCTACCTGGTCTCTTTTACCCGTTTCCCCGAGATGCTGGCCAACTATTTGGATATGGATCCCAAGAGCCTGAACACGTTGTTGCGCACCTGCCTGGAAGCTTCGGCTTCCAACTTCGGCGGAACGGACTTTACCTTTAAAGAGTTTTCCCACAACGGATACGAAGGCCTGGAGGCCACCTGCAAGATCAGCAACGGCGGGGGAGATTTGAAGGGCCGGGTTTTCAAATCCGGCAGCCTCATTTACGTGATCTGTGGCGGCGGCGCTCCCATCGACCTTGCTGAAACCGATAAATTTCTGGCCTCCTTTCGGTTGGAAGACAGTAAGACCGTAAGATAGTAAGACCGTAAGAGAAGTTGTAGCTTCCCTCGGACTTCAGTCGTACCATCCTCGTACCATGTTCGAGTTTGAACAACTTGCCCGCATAAAAGTAAGACACGGAAGATTTTTAAAAAAAGAGCTTCTTTTTTTCGTTGTTTGAGGAAAACAACTATATTTGCAAACTGAAAACGTGCTGATTTTAATAAATTATTGAATATTAAATATTTAGAAAAATGACGAAAGCGGATATTGTTAACGAGATTTCGAAAACAACCGGAATTGAGAAAGTGGCGGTACAGGCTACTGTAGAAGCTTTTATGGAATCGATCAAAAATTCCGTAGTGTGTGGAGAGAACGTATACCTGAGAGGGTTCGGTAGTTTTGTAGTAAAGAAAAGAGCAGAAAAAACCGCCCGGAATATCTCCAAGAACGTAACGATCAAGATTCCGGAACACTTCATTCCCTCTTTCAAACCTTCCAAGAGCTTTGTCGGAGATGTTAAATGCAAAGTGAAAAAATAAGAAAGGAGTAAATTATGCCCAGCGGAAAAAAAAGAAAAAGACATAAAATGGCTACTCACAAGCGGAAAAAAAGACTGAGAAAAAATCGTCATTAAAAGAAATAGTTTGAGTTTGTGAGTCAAAGATTAAACCTAAAGGACGTTGTTCTTTAGGTTTCTTTAGTTATTAAATGGGAAGATATTTACCATGAACACCGAGTTAGTAATTGATGTCAGGAGCGATGAGATCATCATCGCGTTGCTGCGGGAGAAGAAGTTGGTAGAATTGACGAAAGAGAAAACGAGCGTTCAGTTCGCAGTGGGGGATATTTACTTGGGAAAAGTGAAAAAGATCATGCCCGGATTGAACGCCGCTTTTGTAAATGTGGGGTACGAAAAGGATGCTTTTCTCCATTACTTAGACCTGAGCCCGCAGTTTCATTCGCTGGACAGTTACATCAAGCAGTGCATTGCACGCAAAGGGTTGCCGGTAGCCAAACTGAAATTAGAGCCGGAAATCAACAAGGTCGGGAAGATCTCCGACATCCTGACGACGGGACAATGGGTAGCCGTGCAGGTGGCCAAAGAGCCGATCTCCACCAAAGGGCCGCGGCTCACGTCGGAGTTGAGCATCGCGGGGCGTAACTTGGTACTGATCCCTTTTTCGGAAAAAGTCTCCGTATCCCAGAAGATCAAATCCCCGGAGGAACGCAAGCGGCTGAAACGGCTGATCGAGAGCATCCGTCCCAAAAACTACGGGGTGATCGTCCGGACCGTCGCCGAAGGAAAAAAGGTCGCACAGTTCGACAGCGAGCTGAAAGAGTTGGTAGAGCGTTTTGAAACGGCTTTCAAACACCTCCGGGAGATAGAGCCTCCCAAGCTGATCCTGGGGGAGATCGACCGGACCAGCGCTTTTCTGCGGGACATTTTAAACCCCTCTTTCGAGCACATTTATGTAAACGACATCGGGTTGTGCAAGGAGATCAGGCATTTCCTCAGCTCCATTGCGCCCGAAAAAGAAAATATTGTAAAATACGTCTCCCCGGAAATTCCGATTTTGGATCATTTCGGCGTGGACAAGCAAATCAAATCCTCCTTGGGTAAGAATGTATCGTTCAAAAACGGCGCCTACCTGATTATCGAACACACCGAAGCGTTCCATGTGATCGACGTAAACAGCGGCAACCGGGCCAAGCTCGGCGATAATCAGGAGTCCAATGCGCTGGAAGTGAACCTGGCGGCGGCGGAAGAGGTAGCCCGGCAATTGCAATTGCGGGATATGGGCGGAATTATTGTGATCGATTTTATCGACATGCAGCAGGCGGAAAACCGGCAGAAGGTGTTCGATAAAATGAAAGAATGCATGGAGATCGACCGGGCCAAGCACACCATCCTGCCCCTGAGTAAATTCGGCCTGATGCAGATCACCCGGCAGCGGGTGCGTCCCGAGATGTCCGTCGATACCATGGAGGTTTGCCCGGTCTGCCGCGGAAGCGGGAAGTCGGAGGCGGCCATTCTGGTCATCGATAAGATCGAAAACCAATTGGAACACCTGATCAGCGAAAAGAAGTGCAAAGAGATCGTCCTGAAGGTACATCCGTTTGTGGGGGCTTACCTGAAAAGAGGGTGGATATCCCTCCGCACCAAATGGATGTTCCGTTACCGGGTGGCGTTGCGCATCGTGGACGTCTCCTCCTACTACATCTACGAATACCATTTCTTCAATCGTTTCAACCGGGAGATCGAAGACAAATAAAAAAAGTTTCCTATCTTTGCGGGCATAACCACTAACTTACATAACCTGTTTTATGAAAAAAGGATTATTTATTTTATTGACTTCTATTTTGGGACTTTTCTCTGCCCATGCGCAGCAGGTGGAGAATCCGACCAAATGGTCATACTCTCAGAACAATCTGGGGAACGGTGAATACGAATTGGTGCTGAAAGCAACGTTGACTCCCGGTTGGACCATCTACTCCATGTATACTCCGGAAGGCGGGCCGTTGCAGACCACCCTTGCGCTTGAAAATGCCGGCACCGATTTCGAATTGATCGGAAAGGCGGAAGAAGGAGAACCCAAAAAGAAATTGGATCAGGTTTTCGGGGTGGATGTATGGTACTTTGAAAATGCATACACCATTAAGCAGAAGATCAAGGTAACGAACACCGCTCTGACGGCCGTCAAAGGAATGGTGGAATTCCAGGTTTGCCAGGAATCGGTCTGCGTGCTGTTCGAGGAGGAATTTTCCATTCCGTTGTCCGGAGGCGCGGCGGCGCCGGATGCAGACGGGAAGGCGGAAGTAAAAACGGAACAACCGGGAACCCAGAGTGACGAATCGCTCTGGATTTTCTTTTGGGCGGCTTTTATAGGCGGTTTGGCGGCGGTCGTGATGCCGTGTGTGTTCCCGATGATCCCGATGACGGTGTCGTTCTTTATGCACAGCGACAGCAACAAAGCCAAAGCCAAAGCCAAAGCGCTCTTTTTCTCCCTCTCCATCATTGCGATCTATACCTTTCTCGGTGTGATCATATCGGTGCTGATCGGGCCTGATTTCATCAACTGGCTGAGCACGAACTGGATCCCGAATCTATTTTTCTTTGTGATCTTTTTGGCTTTTGCCGCCTCTTTTTTCGGCGCCTTCGAGATCGTGCTCCCTTCGTGGCTGGTCAATAAATCCGACAAACATGCCGATAAAGGCGGATACGTAGGGGCCTTCTTCATGGCATTTACCTTAGTGCTGGTTTCCTTCTCCTGTACCGCTCCCATTGTGGGAACCGTGCTGGTGGAAGCTGCCCGCGGCTCGGTGTTGCGGCCCATTATCGGCATGCTCGGTTTCTCGCTGGCGGTAGCCCTGCCGTTCGGGTTCTTCGCCTTTTTCCCCTCCAAATTGTCCAATTTGCCGAAATCGGGCGGTTGGCTGAACTCCGTCAAAGTAGTCTTGGGCTTTATCGAAGTAGCGCTCGGTTTCAAATTTTTGATGGTGGCCGACCAGGTCTATCATTGGGGGTTGTTGGACCGGGAAGTCTACATTGCCATCTGGATCGCTAACTTTACCCTGATGGGGCTTTACCTGATCGGTAAGATTCGCTTCCGCCACGACAGCGACCTGGCCTACGTAGGAACAGGACGTCTGGCAGTTGCCCTTGCCACCTTCACCTTTGTTATCTACCTGATCCCCGGCATGTTCGGGGCGCCGTTGAAAGCATTGGCCGGTTACCTGCCTCCGCAGGAAACCATCGACTTCGACATCAACCGGATCGTACGCGACAATGCGCGGGAGATCATGCGCAACGGCGTGTCTGTCGGCGGTACTGCCCGGACAGAGGCCTCCGCACAATGCGAGGATCCGAAATATGCCGACTTTTTGCATTTGGCTCATGGCCTGAACGGCTATTTCGACTACGAACAGGCTTTGCGTTGCGCCCAGGCCCAGAACAAGCCGCTTTTCATCGATTTTACCGGGCACGGTTGTGTGAATTGCCGGGAAATGGAGCAGTCCGTATGGTCCGATCCGCGAATTTTGTCCCTGCTGGAAAATGAGTATGTGGTCGTAGCCCTGTATGTGGACGATAAAAAAGAGTTGCCCGAAGCGGAGTGGTATGTGTCCGAGTACGACGGCAAGACAAAGAAGACCCTCGGGAAAAAGAACGCCGATTTCCAGATCAAGTACTTTAACTCAAATGCGCAACCCAACTACATCCTGTTGGACAGCCGCGCAGAGGGAAAGGATTTGGGAAAATATGTCCTGATGCCTGCCAGGGGACACGACCTGGATCGGGATGCTTTTTACAACTTCCTGAAACAGGGACTTGAAGAATACAAGAAAAGAAACAAGTAAGAAACCGGGAGCTGGCTTTTCAGTCAGCTCCCTTCCGTTTTTGCTGTCTTTGCACTTCGGTTTTAAAATAGGATTATGGGTTTACAATGTGGGATCGTCGGATTGCCGAATGTCGGAAAGTCGACGCTGTTCAATTGCCTGAGCAACGCCCGGGCGCAATCGGCTAATTTTCCGTTCTGTACGATCGAGCCGAATATCGGGGTCATAACAGTGCCCGACGACCGGCTGAACAAACTGGTCGAGTTGGTGAAACCGGTCAATGTGGTGCCGGCGGTGGTAGAGATCGTGGACATTGCCGGATTGGTGAAGGGAGCCAGCAAAGGCGAGGGGTTGGGGAATAAATTTCTGTCCAATATCCGGGAAACCGACGCCATTATCCACGTGTTGCGCTGTTTTGACGACAACAACATTGTGCACGTGGACGGTTCCGTCCATCCGGTACGGGACAAGGAGATCATCGATACGGAGTTGCAGTTGAAAGACTTAGAGACGGTGGAGAACCGTTTGCAGAAAGACGAAAAACGGGCGATGACAGGCGGGGATCCCGCCGCCAAACGGCAGGTAGAGGTGCTGCATCTCTATAAAAAAGCGCTGGAGCAGGGGTTGTCCGCCCGGACAGTGGTGTTGGACGATTTGCAGAAGGAGGCAGTCAGGGATTTGCAACTGCTGACCAACAAACCGGTGTTGTATGTCTGCAACGTGGACGAGGCTTCGGTGGCGACCGGAAACAAGTACGTGGAAATGGTGCGGGAAGCGGTCAAGGGCGAACAGGCCGAAGTGTTGGTGATCGGGGCAGGCATCGAATCGGACATTGCCGAACTGGAAACCTACGAAGAGAAGCAACTTTTTTTAGAAGACCTCGGATTGAAGGAAGCGGGCGTGAACAAGCTGATCCGTACTGCCTATAAATTGTTGAACCTGCAAACTTACTTTACCGCCGGGGTCAAAGAGGTGCGGGCCTGGACGTTCCGGAAAGGCATGAAAGCGCCGCAGGCTGCCGGGATCATTCACACCGATTTCGAAAAAGGTTTTATCCGGGCGGAGGTGATCCGGTACGATGACTTTGTCGCACTCGGATCGGAAGCGAAATGCAAGGAGGCGGGAAAGATGTCCGTGGAGGGCAAAGAGTATGTGGTGCAGGACGGAGACATCATGCACTTCCGGTTTAACGTATAAGTATCTTGGAACGGGCGGACGACTTTACCGCATATCCACCACTTCCACATCCGGGTGTTGTTTGGCGTCGAACGTAAAGAAGTTGTCGGCCGGAACCGGTTGGGGTTGTTTGATGGAATGCACTTCGATAACCAGGTTGGTGCCGTCCTTGCCGAAGGTGGTCACCTTCTGGATCTCGGAAGCGGCGGTTTTTATCCAGATCCCGATCTTGGAATAGTTCTTTTTCAGATCCTCCGGATACAACTCGATGTAGGCCACTCCGTTGGTGGTCGCTACCAGGTTTTGTTTGAACCCCCGGTTATGTATGTTGAAGATCTGCGTCGGGTTGAGCATCTCCTCCGCCTCTTCCGACGGATCCTTGATGTTTACTTCCTCTACTTCGGGCATGTAGGTATAGATGTTTTTGCCGTCGTAGTAGTTGATCACATCCATGACGTCAATCCGGTACAGCGCCCCTTTCATGTAAGCTTTTCCTGCGTGTTTTTCCCGGATATCTTCGGCCTGGTTCTCCATGGTCAGCGTGAACGCGATCTCCATGGCCGGCCACTCTTTTATTTTGGCGGCGGATTTGTCTAAAATGGTTTTGGCCTCGTTTTGCGCCGTCAGGGTCAGCACGGGCAGCAGCAGGATCAAAGTCAGCAGGGTTCGCATAGCAGTTTGTTTTAAGATCGGTGCGAAGTTACTAAATTTTTTACGTAGTTTTGCATAGTAATAGGATGCACCTTACTATACTTGTATGCAAAAATGATATCACTCTTTATAAAATTCGGTTTTTTCGATGTATTGGATATATTGATGGTGGCCTTCATCATCTTCCAGGTATACCGTTTGGTTAAGGGAACAGCGGCTATGCACATTTTGGTCGGGATCTTTTTGGTCGGATTGTTGTGGTTGCTGGTACGGGCGTTCAATATGGAGTTGATGACCTCCATATTGAGCCAGTTCATCGGGGTCGGCGTGATCGCGTTGCTGATTGTGTTCCAACAGGAGGTGCGGCGTTTTTTGCTGTTGATGGGGAGTAAGTACAACCTGCAGAATTTTGTAAGTTTAGAGGGGCTTTTTAAGAAACCGGCCATTGCGGAGGATGTTTCCGAAGCCCTGGTGGAAGCCTGCGATTATTTTTCCGCCACACAGACGGGCGCCTTGATCGTGATCGCTCAGAATACGGAACTGTTCGCCTATGCCCAGACCGGCGTACTCCTCAGAGCCAAGGTAACCACGGAGTTGCTGGAGAACATCTTTTTTAAAAATTCGCCGCTGCACGACGGCGCTGTCATCATTGCGGACAACAAGATCCTGGCGGCCCGTTGTATCCTGCCCGTGTCGGACCTGACCAACCTGCCCGGAAGCATGGGGCTTCGCCACCGGGCGGCCTTGGGGCTTAGCGCCGTGAGCGATGCGTTGGTGATCATTGTCAGCGAGGAGACCGGCAACATCACCTTTGTGAAGGAGGGGAACTACAAGGTGCGGGTCACTCCGGACAATTTGCGGCAATACCTGCATCAGGACTACTCCGGGTTCGTCGTCAACAGGGCGTTATAGTCGGGGCAAACGCGCACGAAATTTTTCTCTTTTTTCTCTTTCCACGAACGCTTCGGTCTGTTGTTTCCGGAAGCGAGTCTTCCGCTGCGGTTTTCTAAGCTGTGGCTTTCACTGGAATCCGACATTGAGCTTCGCTCGATTAACCTCCCGTTCGGCAATGGGAAAATGACATTTTCCCATTGCACTCACTTAATCGGTTAATTCCTCCGTCACTTCGTTCCTCCGTCGACCCTTCGGGCAGAACGGATTCCGGTCGTTCAGCCACAGCCAGAAAACAATTCGCAGCTCCCGGACATGCTTCCGGAAATCAACAGACCTTCGCTTCCCGCATCATTGACAACGACATCTCTCCGA
>JAISVB010000072.1 GCA_031271755.1 Culturomica sp. | reverse complement strand
GTGAGTGCAATGGGAAAATTCATTTTCCTATTGCCGAACGGAAGGTTAATCGAGTGAAGCTCAATGTCGGATTCCAGCGAACGGCAGGCATTAGACAACCGTTGCGGAGACATGGTTCCGAAGGACAATACACCTGCGCTCTGGAGAGGTCATCTGATCACTGCATAATACGATGCGCCTTGGCAATCTTTGAAAGCAAACTTTCACAATTGCTCCCGGCCTCCACTCCATTTCAACCCCAAAATGAGAGTTCCGGTTGGGATATTTACTCAAAGTCATCTCGTGATCAATTAGGCAGAAAGCGAAGGCCTGTCGATTCCCGGAAGCATGTCCGGGAGCTGCGAATGGTTTTCTGGCGGTGGCTGATCGCCCGGAATCCGTTCTGCCCGAAGGGCCGACGGAGGAACGAAGTGACGGAGGAATTAACCGATTAAGTGAGTGCAATGGGAAAATTCATTTTCCTATTGCCGAACGGAAGGTTAATCGAGCGAAGCTCAATGTCGGATTCCAGTGAAAGCCACAGCTTAGAAAACCGCAGCGGAGGACCCGCTTCCGGAAACAACAGGCCGGAGCGATGGCGGAAAAAGTAAGAGGCTGCTTCATTTCACTTTAAAGCAGCCTCTTAATCTTTATTTGGACTTATCAGGAAAATCCGGTATTTCGGGATGTTGGTGCGGGTGCTCTTTCAATTTTTGAAGAATCACTTCGATGGCTTTGTTCAACTGCTCATCCTCTCCCAGATACTCCTTGTGGGGATCGTTTTCCACCACAATATCCGGGTGTACTCCCTCTCCTTCAATGATATAACCGCTTCCGTCAGCAGCAAAAGGGGCATAAGAAGGCGTGACGATCGAACCGCCGTCCACAACCGGTATGGTGCCGCTGTATCCCACCGTACCGCCCCAGGTCCGTTTGCCGACGACAGTTCCCAGGCGGTAATGTTTAAACCGGTACGGGAAGAGATCGCCGTCCGATGCAGAGTACTCGTTGATCAGCAAAACCTTCGGCCCGGTGAATGTACCCACGGGATTCACGGAACCCTCCGTCTGATTGGTATGCATGGTATAGAATGCCGGAGTTCTCAGCAAACGCTCCGTGATCATCGGGGAAACATTCCCGCCTCCGTTGCCCCTGTCATCGATAATCAGGGCTTTTTTATTCAACTGGGGATAATAGTGTTTCACAAATTCGTTCAAACCCGGCACCCCCATATCCGGAATGTGAATATATCCCACCTCTCCGTTAGTGGCTTCGTTCACTTTCCGGATATTGTTCTGTACCCAGCGGTAGTAGTAGAGATCGCTTTCGCCGGCCAAAGGTTCCACCAACACCTTGCGGGCTCCTTTGGCATCTCCGGTCGTATTCACCTCCAACTCGACCGTCTTGCCTGCCATATCTATCAGATATTCGAAAAGATTATCCGCATCCTTCAGCGAACGTCCGTTGACGGAGATAATATAATCGCCCTCTTTTACCTTTACCTCCGGCATAGTCAGCGGAGAACGCGTAGCGGCATTCCAATTGGCGCCGTCGATAATCTCTTTTACTTTGAAATAACCGGAAGCCTCTTTTTCAAATTTAGCTCCCAGCAATCCCATCGGGATCCTTTCGGGAGCCGGGTGTTCGCCATTTGAGGAATAGGCGTGTCCCACATTCAACTCGCCGATCATTTCACCGATAATATAAGTCAGGTCCGTACGGTGGTTAACATAAGGCACCAACACCCTGTACTTCTGGTACACCGCTTCCCAATCCACTCCGTGCATATTTTTGGCATAAAAAAAATCGCGCATCTGCCGCCAGCTTTCACCGTATATCTGCATCCACTCTTCATGGTAATGGATGTTTTTCTTCACTCCTGCTAAGGATACCGGATCTTCCATATTGACTTTTGAAGTCGGAATATCTATAACCTTGATGTTTCTTCCGTTGCGGGCGATCGCTTTTTTATATCCTGCCCCGAAAGATAATATTACATCCAGTGGCGTCTCTTTTTCCTTTTCAAGATCAAATACATACGTTTGATTTCCACGGGTATAATAAATATTTTTACCGATCATATCGACACTCCCGTAATTGGATGCCGTTACGGGAAGCTCAACAATGCGGTTAGCTGTGTTTTCAAAATCATACACCCATGTTTCGGGTTTCGGAGGCACCGCCTTATCGCTCATTTTATTTTTACCCGCGGGCTCTGCCGTTTTCGGCTCTTCCGTTTTTACAGCATCGTTCTTGAGGGCAAAAGGGATATCGGCATTTTTGGCCAGCGGAAGAATGTAGATCTTCTGCATATTGTTATAAACATGGTTCCACTCTGTCCGCCCATACGTGGGAACAAACGTCCGGGAAGATACAAAAAGCAGGTATTTCCCATCCTTGCTGAAACGGGGGGCCGAAACATCGAACCAATCGTCCGTGATCTGGTGTTTCTGTTTGGTATTCAACTGATACACCATGACGTGTCCGACCGTTTTACCGGGACGGACATAGGTAATATAGTTCCCGTCCGGCGACCAGCCGTAGGAGCGGATGCTGTTATAGCCGGATTGTTCCGCCACGTCGGTACGGCCGGTGGATACATCAGTGATATTCAGGCTGTTTTTCTTTTCCGACCAGAGGATCTTTTGGGAATCCGGCGACCAGTCGAACCCCCAAATATAGGTTTTTATATCCCGGGTCAACTGCCGCTCTTTCCCGTCCGCACAATTTCTCAGCCAGATGTGGAACTCCCCGCTTTTATCGGATATATAGGCGATGTATTTTCCATCCGGCGACCATGTGCCTCCGAAATCATTTGCGCCGGAGGAGTTGGTCAGGTTGTAGGTGATCCCCGCCTTGGCCGGTACGGAAAAAACATCGCCCCGGGCGGTGACCAACAAGCGCTCCCCGTTGGGAGAAACGTCAAAACCGCGCGCCTGCCTGCTGACATCTTTCCATTCGTCCCGTCCGTATACCTGATCGTTGTCGATGGTGATCGTCAATTTTTTCTGCTGTTTAGCGCGGGTGTCGTATAAATAGAGGAATCCGCCGTTTTCATACACGATCTTTTCCCCTCCGATGGCCGGAAATTTGATATCGTACTCCGCATGTTCGGTCACCTTGCGGGTAGAGCGGTCTTCCGCCCGGTACACAAAAAGATTCATCACCCCGTCCCGGTCGGAGATAAAGTAGATCTCTTTCCCGTCCGCCGACCACATCGGGTGGATGCTCTGCCGTTTGTCGTCCGTTATCTTTTCGGATGTACCGCTTTCGAAATCATAGACGCGCACGTCATCCGCCATCCCTCCTTCGTATCTTTTCCAGGTCCTGAATTCGCGGAAAACATAATTGTAGGCCAATTTTTTCCCGTCCGGAGAGTAGGAGGAAAAACCGCCGTTTTTCAGGGGGATCTCCACCGGTTCCCCTCCGTCGACAGATACGGTGAACAGTTGTCCCGTAAAATCATTGAAGGTATACCGGCGGGAACGGAACAGAATGTGTTGGCTGTCCGGCGTCCAGTCCAGCACGATGTTATTGGGCCCCATGCGGTCTCCCGGGTCGTCGCGGCTCAAGGTGGCGGTGTAGGTGAGCCGCTTGGGAATGCCGCCCTCGGAAGGGATCAAAAAAACTTCGGTATTGCCGTCGTATTGGCCTGTAAAAGCGATGTATTTTCCATCGGGCGAGAAACGGGGAAACATCTCATACCCGATGTGGGAGGTGATTCTGCGGGCGGAGCCTCCCTCCATATCCGCTGTGTAGAGATCGCCGGCGTAAGAAAACACCACCTTATTCCCGTGGACATGGGGGAACCTGAGCAGCCTGGCTTCTCCGGCACAGGCAAAAAGAGCGAGAACCGACAGGCACGCCGATAGACAACATTTTTTCATATTCATAGATTTAAGACAGTAAGACATAATAAGACCGTAAGACTGTAAGACAGTAAGACCGTAAGATATGTAAGATAGTAAGACATTTGGGGTGGATTAAAAGCTTCCGAGGAGGGCATTTCCCGTCAGCAGGTAAATGTTCAGCCCGATGATGTCATTGGTGAGCGTTATGAACGGCCCGGTTGCCAGAGCAGGGTCGATTTTCAGCCGGTTCAGCAACAGCGGGAAGGCCGTTCCGAAGATCGAAGCGAACAGGATAACCACAAAGAGCGACAGTGTCACCGTGACGGGCATGGCCAGTGAGGTGAAATTGAAGCAGAGTGTCAGCAGGAAAATCCCGGCCGAGCAGATCCCGGCGTTCAACAGGGCGACCCCCACCTCTTTGCCGATGTTGCGGAAACCGTTTTTCAGGCTGAGGGAGTTGGAGGCAAGCCCCTGCACCACAATGGCGGAGGA
This sequence comes from Culturomica sp., assembly GCA_031271755.1. Taxonomy (GTDB): domain Bacteria; phylum Bacteroidota; class Bacteroidia; order Bacteroidales; family Marinifilaceae; genus UBA944. The sequence continues at coordinate 5,087 of JAISVB010000072.1, read as the reverse complement.
TTGGATGCCGACATTCCCGCCCATGGCCGTGATAACGGGGATAAACATGGCGGTGAGCGGGAAGAGGGCGATCTCCGCTTCGTACCGGGAGATCATGTAGGCGGAAACCATGCCCCCGAACAGGGCAATGATCAGCCAGGGGAGGCGCGCCTTCGTTTGCGACCAGATGCTGTCGGAAGTTTCTACGTCCTGGGCGATACCGGACATCATCTGGTAGTCTTTTTCCGCCTCTTCCCGGATCACGTCCACCACGTCGTCGATGGTGATCCGGCCGACCAATCTCCCGATGGAGTCTACCACCGGGATGGATACCAGGTCGTACTTCTCCATGATCAGGGCGACCGAGGTAGCCGGTTCGTCCGTTTTCACCGAGATGATGTCCCGGTAGTAGAGGTTGTCGATCTTGGCCGAGGTCGGGGAGGTCAGTATTTTTTTCAGCGACAGCCGTCCTTTCAGTTTGTCGTCGTCGTCCACGACGTAGATGTTGTAAATTTCGTCGATGTTCTCCGCTTGGCGGCTCACTTCCCGCAGGCAGTTCAGCACCGTCCAGTTTTCGTTCACGGTCACCAGCTCTTTGGCCATCAATCCCCCGGCCGTGTCTTCGTCGTAATGCAACAGGTCTACGATATCCCCGGCCTGTTCCAGATCGTCGAGGTGCGACAACACCTCCTGCTGCTGCTCGTCCGGCATGCTGCCGACAATATCGGCCGCATCGTCCGAGTCCATGTTGTCGAGGAAGCGTTTGGCGATCACCTCCGGCGGGAGCGTTTCCAAAAAACGGCTCCGTTCCTCTTCATCCAATGTGGCCAGCACATCGCCGCCCGTTTCGTCGTCCAGCAGCAGGAAAGCGAACTTGGCCCGTTCGCTGTTCAGTTCCTCCATGATCTCGGCAATGTCCGCCGGATGCAGATCCCGAAACTCCGCAGCAACCTGCCGGCTGTCGCCGTTGTCGATCAGCTCTTCTAAGTGGCTGAGAAAGTCGTGGGTCAGTTCGAATTGGCTCATGAGGGTTGTTGTTGAGGGGTGTATGTTTCGATTTCCCGGCACAACCGGATGAAATCATCCGGGCTTAGCTGTTCGGGGCGGAGTTCCAGATACCCGGAGGTAAAGCCTTCCGGCAGTACTGTTTTCAGGGCGTTCCGGAGGGTTTTCCGGCGCTGGTTGAAACCTGTTTTGACGATCCGGAAAAACAGCTTTTCATCGCAACCCAACTGCTCCCGTTCGTTGCGGATCAGCCGGATGACAGCCGATTTTACTTTGGGAGGCGGATCGAATACCTGCTCGCTGACCGTGAACAGGTATTCGATGCGGTAAAAGGTCTGTAAAAAAACGGTCAGGATCCCGTAGGTTTTGTTGCCGTGCCCGGCGCTGATCCGTTCCGCCACCTCCTTCTGGATCATGCACACCGCCTGCCTGACCAGGTGGCGGTTTTCAAGGATCCGGAAAAAGATCTGCGAGGAGATGTTATAAGGCAGGTTCCCGATGACGGAAAACGGGCCGGAGTACCAAAGAGAGAGGTCTGTTTTCAGGAAATCCCCGTGTACGATCTGTTCCCGGTGTGCGGGAAATTCCCGGTGCAGGTATTCCACCGATTCCCGGTCTACGTCGATAGCCCGCACCGAAATACCGGTGTTTTCAAACAAAAAACGGGTCAATACGCCCATGCCCGGCCCCACCTCCAACACTTCGGCGGTAACCGGTAACAGGCTGCCGGTGATTTTAGCGGCGATGTTCCGGTCTTTCAGGAAGTGTTGCCCCAGGCTCTTCTTGGCTCTTACAATACTCATACGGCAAAAGTAGTCAATTTGAGGTAAATTCACTATATTCGCGGCTCAAAAACAAAACAGAACGTTGTGTCGAAAGTTGCCAAACGAATTGTCCGGATTTTCCTCTTTTTCATCGTTTCGGTGGTGTTGTTCTGGCTCGTGTTCCGGGATCAGGACTGGCAGGAGATGGGGAATGTGTTGAAGAAAGAGGTGCATTACGGTTGGATCTGGGCGGCCGTTGTGCTGGGATTGGCCAGCCATGTCGCCCGTTCCCTCCGCTGGGTGTTGCTGGCCGGAAGTATGGGGTACCGGATCTCTTTCTGGAACAGTTTTATGGGGGTAATGACCGGCTATCTGAGCAACATCGCCCTGCCGCGGATGGGGGAATTTACCCGTTGCGCCATCGTATCCAAATACGAAAAGGTTCCTTTTGCCAACCTGTTGGGGACGGTGGTTACGGAACGGATCATAGACCTGTTGCTGATGCTTTTGATGACCTTGCTGGCATTGGTTACCCAGTTTAAACAGATCGTTCTCTTTTTAGGCCGGAACGGGGAGATCGGCGAGAAGGTGTCCGGTTTTCTGCATTCCGGCTGGGTGTGGGTCGTATCGGGCGCTTTGCTGTTATCGGGATACGCCGGGTGGAAGCTCCTCCGGAAATCCGCTTTTTACGAACGGATCAGGGGATTTGCTTCCGGCCTGAAAGCGGGATTGCTCTCCGTCAGGGACGTTCGTCAAAAAGGGCGTTTTATTTTTTATTCGCTCTTTATCTGGGGAATGTTTTACCTCTCGTTTTATGTCTGTTTTTTCTGTTTTGAATTTACCTCCCACCTGGGGCCGTTGGCCGGTCTGGCTGTTTTTGTGATCAGCAGTTACGGGATGATCGCCCCCGTGCAGGGAGGGATCGGCGCCTGGCATTTCATGGTGATCGCCGGTTTGGCGATTTACCTGCCTGCTGCGGACTACCGGGAAATGTCCGGTATTTTTGCCATTTTGACGCACGCCGTGATGACCTTGTCGTATATTGTGGTCGGGGGGATCTGCTTTTTGGCGCTTCCTTTGTACAATGCGCGGCGGCACAGAAAGAGGCGGGAGGCCGGAAATGCGGAATGTTGCTCATAGCCTGTGGTATGGAACTCATTGTAAAGTATTTTCCCGGCTTGGAGCGGGAGCAGCGGGAGCGCTTGGAGCGTTTGGAAGCGTTGTACCGGGAGTGGAACGGGAAGATCAATGTCATCTCCCGCAAAGACATGGATGCGTTTTACCTGCACCACGTATTGCACTCGTTGGCCATTGCAAAGGCGCTTTCGTTCCGTCCGGGCACCCGGGTGATGGATGTGGGGACGGGAGGCGGCTTTCCCGGCATACCGCTGGCCGTTCTTTTTCCCGAAACGGAGTTTCATTTGGTAGATTCCATCGGCAAAAAGATCCGGGTGGTCGGGGAGGTGGCCGGTGCATTGGGATTAAAGAATGTACGGGCGGAGCAGGCCCGGGTCGAAACGCTTTCCGGAAAATGCGATTTTGTGGTGAGCCGGGCGGTGACGGCTTTTCCGGATTTTGTCCGGTTGGTGAAAGGAAAGATCCGTGCGGAATCTTTTAATTCTCTCCCGAACGGCATCCTTTACCTGAAAGGAGGGGACTTTGCCGATGAGTTGAAACCGTTCGCCGGCCGGGTAACCCTTTTCTCTATCTCCGATTTTTTTCCGGAACCCTTTTTTGACACCAAAAAACTGATCCATCTTCCCCTGCACCCCTGATCTCCTTCGCTTTGTCCTCTTGCCCTAACTACATTGATTGATCCTCTTTTCCCGTATGGTTTTTTAATCTATTATGCCTATATTTGTGAACTGAAACACGGAATAATTCTTGCTATCAGTTCACAGAAATGGGTAGCAGATGGGAAAATGGCATGGAGCAAAAGGATTTCATACTGGAGATTTACAAAGCCCCCCGGACGGTGTTCGGGGTGTCGGATGTCGCCATGCTTTTTCCGGGGGAGGAGAGCAAATACCTGAGCGACCGGCTTCGGTATTACGTTCAGACCGGCAGGTTGCAAAACCCCCGCAAGGGCATCTACGCCAAGCCCGGATACAACGCGCTCGAACTGGCGAATATCCTTTATACACCCTCTTATATCTCGTTGGAGTATGTGTTGCAACAGGCGGGGGTGATTTTCCAGTTCGACAGCCGCATCACAAGCGTCTGTTATCTCTCACGCGAGATCGAGATCGACGGCAGAACATTCAGTTATCGCCGCATCAGGGAGGAGATCATCATGGAGCCGGGCGGGATCGTACGCGGCACTTCCGGAGTGTCGGGTACGGCGAGCACGGTGAGAACTGCGAACAATGTGAATATTGCAACCCCCGAACGCGCGTTTCTTGATATTCTATACTTGAACAAAGATTTTTATTTCGATAACCTGAACCCGCTCGATCGGGAACAGATCGCCCGGCTCGCTCCGGCATACCGATCCGCCGCACTCGAAAAGCGGGTCTCTAAAATCTTGCAAAATGGTTGATCTCAACAAACACAAATTTTTTCTGTTCCAAATCCTCAAAGATATCTATGAGGACAAGGAATTGTCCGGCATACTCGGTTTCAAAGGCGGCACGGCACTGATGTTCTTTTACGGCCTGCCGCGCTTCTCTGTCGATCTTGATTTTAACCTGTTGAACACGGACAAAGAGGATATGGTATATGAAAAAGTCCGCCGTATCCTCTTGAAACATGGGAAAATCCACGACGAGGCAAAAAAATTCTACGGTATAATCTCCGTCCTCGATTACGGGGTGGGCGAGCGTAAGCTAAAGGTGGAGATTTCCAACCGCAATTTCGGCGACAGATACGAAATCAAAAACCTGCTCGGAGTGAATATGCAGGTGATGATTGCCCCCGATATGTTCGCGCACAAACTCTGTGCGATGCTCGACCGCGCGGCCATCACCAACCGCGACATCTTCGACTGTTGGTTTTTCATGAACCGCAAAACGCCCGTGAACGCCGCAATCGTCGAGGCGCGGATGGAATTGCCGTTTGCAGACTACCTCGGGAAGTGCATCGATACGCTCGAAAAGATGACCGACAAAGGAATGCTAAATGGACTCGGCGAGCTGATGGACGAGGAGATGAAAAAGTTCGTCCGTACGCGCCTCCGCACCGAAACCATAACCCTGCTAAAGTTTTACCGGCAGTTTCCAATTTTGGAATAGCAAGGTGCGCAGGATAAAAACGCCGATATTTTTTGCAGATTCGACAAAGCACCTGATAACCTCAGGTGGATTACAATCCCTCTTTAAAGCTGTACAGGATCACAACGGG
>JAISVB010000065.1 GCA_031271755.1 Culturomica sp. | reverse complement strand
CTCTACAGTTATCAAATCTTTTACGTTTTCACTAAAATTATTTCTATACTGCCAGTCTATATTGAATTCAAATTTCTCTTTTAGTTTCTCGTGTTTTGGCAAGAGAGAGATGGTGGATGTTACTCGAAACAATAGTCTATAAATGCTACCTGCGGAAGAATCTTTTTTTGTTTTAAGTCGATTTTCATTCTCTAATCCAATATATGGTGAATATGAAAATCGAAATGCTTTTCCAAAATCCGATGAAATATTTGGAATCCAAAAATATTTAGGCTTTCCTCCTCGCCCGTTAAATAATGGAGTAAAGTATATATTACCTTGTAAAGAGGTATTTTTCTTTATTCTATCTTCGTGGTATTTTATAGCAGTAATAAATACTGGGGACCATTTTTTTTGCGGGAGGTCTCTGCTTGTCCATTCAGACGAAATACCAATCTGCCAATTATCTTGAATTTTTTCGATGAGCGTGTTTTTGTGATATTCAAAAAATCCATCTAAAATCAGATCAATATCTTTGTTGTGAAGAAAATTATAACCGATTGCAGCATTAAGCAACCATGATTCGGCTTTATCTTTTGGTTTGGTAAAAGCTAATACAGCAGGTTCGGCTCTCTCATCGCGACTTTGAAATGACTGCCTTAATGTAAATCCATCTATAAATTTCTCTTGACTATAAGCAGATAATATTATTCCCAAAAGAAATAAGGCTAATACTAACTTTTTCATATTTTTGATTTTACCAGTTCTAAACAATTACCTACCTTTCTTAAGAGTTTACACTCGTTTAGTGTAATTATACTTGAAGAATTTAGGTCCGATACAATTTGTTGAAAATCATTTCTTAGACTCATCTTGTGTCTATCATTTAAACCTAAATCTATTTTCAGATCACTATCGTCTTTGATAACGTCAATAGTATAACCGCTTATGATAGACAAAGCAACATAGACTTTTGATTTAATATATTTGTCTTTATTTGAAATCATACTCTCTTTTAATATAATTAATTAACTTGTTGTGCATTTAAAAAAAATCTGTATGAAAGTTGTTTATTTTAGATGCAATCGGTATATTTATTTAAATACCAATTAGATGAATAGCATAGACGACTTCGGTGCAAGTTACAAAAAATTTTGGAAACATTACAAATCATAGAGGAGAAATCGAATTTTCGCCGCCAGAATCGCTGTCCCAAGATGAGTGACCTGAAGGTCATCGCTCTTTCGCTCACGGCCGAATATATGAGAATTGACTCTGAGTGTCAGTTGTTTCGAGTGATGCTCCCTGCATTAGTACAAACTATTCTGCACCTCTTTCCTCACCTCCCTCCTCACAAACACCACCATACACGCCACAAAAAGGAGGGCGAACAGCAAGGCCAGCAGCCACACCTGCGCACTGGCATTCGAGAAGGTCATGCTGACGCCGGCGAGGGAACTGACAACGCCGACAGCAATGGCGTAGAGCGGAACGATCACGTTCTCTTTGTAAAGGGTCTGCCGGATCCGGGCATCGGTAAAACCGAGTGTACGGTACAGCGTGATCTCACGGCAGCGGGCGGCAAGGTTTTTACGGACGACAATGACAAACCCCATGATCCCCAGCAATAAACCCAACCCTCCCAGGGTCAGGAAAATGGTGAGGTAGGTGTCGGTCACGGAGTTGAACTGTTGCAGCCTTTCGTTGGTGGTGGAAACCCGTACGCCGTATTCGTGCAGCGCCTGGGAGAGCAGCATTTTCGCGGCTTCTTTTTCCTCCGTTTTCAGGAGAAACACCTCGCTGCCGGTCGTCTCTTTCCATATTTCGGAGAAAAAGGCGCGGTCGATCAGGATGTTCCCTTGAAAAACAGAGTTGGAGAGCGTACCGGCCAACCGGATGGGGACAGGCTCTCCCCCGTCGTTCCCGTACCAAAGCGTATCCCCCAATTGCATCATCAGGCTCCACGTGAGCACGGTGGCGTCCACCAACGCCGGATACACCTTGCCCTCCGTCGCCTGCATCTGCCGGAACACCTCCTCCCGGCCGGCCGGATAGATGCTCTGTGCAATTTGAAAATCGGCGGAGGCCAGGGCCTTCATATCCACCCCCAGGACAGTGGGAGTAGTCACTTTGTTCAGGTTGAGGCAACTGGCGTCATCGGCGCCGTAGCGGAGGCATTGCAGGATTTCCGTACTGCCGGGGAGGGCGGTCAGCGCCAACTTTTCCTTTCCGGCGGGTGTACCCATGTCGTAATAGATGGGCACCGAGCTTTCGCACCAAAGGGAGTAGCCACCCGTTCCGGTACGCAGCCCCGGACTGTCGGCAAAACCTTTCCGGTTCAGCCCGACGGAGAAAACAATAAAGACCCCGGTGGTCAGGGTAAAAAACGAAAGGAGGGCTTGTCGCTTATGAGTCAAAAGAGTGCTCCAGATGAGTTTTTCCGTGTGGAAATGCCCGGCAGCGGGGGAGCCCTTCCGGACAATCAGGTAATCTCCCCACAGCGCCGCCGTTCCCATCAGCAGCACGCCAACGCCAACGAACAGGGCGACGGAGTGCAGCCAAAAAAGGTTCACCGCCACCGTTCCGGCAGCCAGCAGGGTGGAGACAACGGCGCATGCTTTTTTCCGCTTTAAACAAACGCTCAAGGACGACGCGCGTGTTCCGGTGCCTTGCTTCCGCTCTTTCAGGCTCCGCACAATACTCCTGCGCAGGAGAGACAAAGAGAGCACAACGCCGACAAGGAAACCCGACCCGACGGTAACGGCCGAAGGATAGACAGAGAAACCGCCGGTGTGCGTAGCGCCTCTCCAAACGTTGCCCAGCAGCCACATAACGAGGCCTGTGTAGAGCAGTCCGGCCACTACGCCGGCCATAGAGGAGAGCAGGACGACCGGGGCAGCCTCCAGCCAAAGCATGCGGGCGATGCGGCGGCGGGTGTACCCCAACGCTTTTAAAAGATCCGTTTCGCACCTCCTCCGGTAAAGCATCTCCGACAGGGGTACCTGCATCAGCAGCAGGGCCGACACCACTATAAAGAAACCCAGCGCCAGGAACAGGCCGGAAAAATCCACCCCGTGCAAAGCAGCGTACAGGCCTTTGTCGCGGGGATGGATCACCTGAATACCGAACATACCGGCTGTAAGGCCCGACAGGTCGGGATCGGCATTTGCCACCCGCACGGCGGTGGCGTTTCCATACGCATTTCCCCAGTCGCCCGCAACGGCGTCATAGGCCACAATGGCTTTGGGAGTAGTGCGGTAGCGCTCCCAATATCTTTCGTCTTCGCCGGTGATCAAATCCATATCGATCGGAAGGTCGCTGTCCCAATCGGTGCACCGCTCCACATCGGAAAGGCCGGGAAAATCGGCGCTCAGGGTTTTGTCTTCCAACAACTCGCTCAAGGGAACGATCGCCTTTACCCGCAGCAAAACGCTATCCGTTTTCAACGCCTTCAGATCCTGCGACGTAAAGTAGGTCAACGTGATCCGGTCGCCCGTTTGGGCTTGCAACCGTTTGGCGGAGTAGTCCGAGAGGATCACCTCCTCTTTCGCTAAGGGTTCCCCCCTGTAGCGGTCTGCCGCCGTAACAAAGGAGTAGGGGATTGCCGACTCCCCCCGTTGAATGGAGTTGGCCAGGTAAGAGAAGAGGCGATTGGGTTCCCGGTTGTCCCGGCAGATTGTTTCAACCACCCCGTCCTGCAAAAAAACACGGTCGGAGGTGATCTCCGTAAAACCCTCCCGGCCGCTGACCGACAAACCGGAGGATCCGTAATTCCACGCCTCCTCCCACGCCCCGGCGGCAATAAACCGGTCCGACAGGATCAGGTTGATCTTTCCCTTCCTCTCCAGGACTTCGGCCAACTCCTGCCGGTTGACAAAGAGGTTAAAGGGAAGCACCTGCTCGTTTTTCAGGCTGATGTTGCCGCCCTCCTCCCCGCTGACAACGCCCTCCAAAGAGAGGCGCATACCGGTGGTGTAGCTGTCGGTGACGAACAGGGAACCGGACGGGATCAATCCCGGCGCAGGCAGGCGCAGCACCAGCGCCTCCGGATGGCCGGCACCTATCTCTTCCCGCAGTGCGGCATTCATGCGGGCGGCGCCTTTGGCAACGGGCAGATCATCGACACCCCAGACCAACACCGGGATCAGCCGCCCGTCGTGCGAAATAAAACCGTTGGTCAGCAGGATCCCCCTTGCCGCGCCTCCGAACAGCGGAGCTTCCGCCAACTCTTCGGACATAAACGAATAGCGGGAAAAGATCACCGTCTGCGTACCCCCCAGCCGCTCGGTTACCCGTTTCACCAAAGTGGTGCGCACCGAATCGCCCACCACCAGACTCCCGACGATGACGGCCACGGTGATGAGCGTCGCCAAGGCCACCAGCCGGTAATACCGGGCAAAGAAGGCACTGCTTTTACGTGTCAGGCTGCCGGAGTTCACTGTAGTTTACCGTCTTGAAGGGTGAGTATGCGGCCTGCGACAGAGGAGGTTTCCTCCGAATGGGTTACCATCACGATCGTTGCCTGCATCGCCTGGTTGATCTCGGAAAGCAGCGAAGCGATGTTCCGTGCATTCTCCCGGTCCAACTGCCCGGTAGGCTCGTCCGCCAGCACCAGCAGCGGCTTCATCATCAGCGCCCTGCACACGGCCACCCGGCTCGCCTCGCCGCCGGACAGGGTGTGCGGATATTGACCGGCCACCCCTGCAATGCGGGCAAGCTCCATCAGGCGCCGGGCGTAAGCGATCTTCTCCGCACCGGCTTTGGAACAGTAAGCCAGCGCAGGCAATAGAATATTTTCTACGACCGTATACTGCGGTAACAGGCGGTGATCCTGAAACACAAAACCGATCTGCCGGTTGCGCACAAGCGAATAATCCATCCCCGGAGCGGTCATATCCGCGCCGTCCAAAAAATAGCTGCCGCCATCCGGCGCAAGCAGCGTCCCCAAAATAGACAACAACGTCGTCTTCCCCGAACCCGAAGCGCCCCTGACCGCCACAAACTCCCCCCTCTCCACCTCCAGATCCACTCCCCGCAACACAGTGTTTAAACGATCCGTACCGTCCGGGAACTGTTTTTGTATTCCTTTTAATTGAATGAACGACATGGCGTGTTTCTTCAAAAGTAATTTTGTTGCAAGTTAAAATAAAATCCGGACAAAAGTACGTGTTGTAAGGTTTGGGATATAATGTTTTATAAAAATCGGGATAAACACAAATTTTTCTGACTTGGAGCATTATCCGAATGGAATTTGTGTCTAAACGACAATCTCTGTTCCTTTATATTCGCTGTAATCCGAAATACCTACCTCCTTTTGGTTATTCGGTATTCACCTTGCTTAGATTTTTAGGAGTTAATAATAATCCCAATACTTCTATCCACTTTTTCTCTTATACGAGTAAAGTGAATTGACATTTTTAATAAAAACAGATAATTACCGTAATCGCTCAAAGTAAACAATCGGCAGGAGTTTAAATTTTCTCTATCTACAAAAGAATTATTTACATAGCAAATCCTGTCTAATGGGACTATTGCTTCATAGTCAAGATCTCCTCCCTTTGGAAGATAAAATATATGCGAGATTTTTTGTTTTTTTATTGATTCAATATGCTGATAAATTCTTTTGGTATCATATTGTTTCGATAGACGTTCTTGGTATTTTGACAAACGAAACAGCGGAGCAAAGCAAATATGAATATCCTCCAACCTCTTTTTATCCTGTGCGTCCATATCGCAGGTGTTGGAAAGAATTATTCCCGGCTTATCTTTTAGAACTGTCTGTGTCTGAGAATCGTAATAAGGTAATTTTGCAAGACCATCACCCTGAAAAAGTATTTTTTGTTCTTGTAGTAAAGATGTGTAAACAGTATTTTTCGTGCCGTCCGTAGGGAATGCTTTCAATTCTTCTAAAAGTGTACTAAAAGATTCGGCAGAAAGATATTTTGGGAGATAATCTCCTATGTTTACAGGTATTTCTAACTCCATAGCCTAAAATAATTCCCATATATCATGGACTAACATTCCAGTCATCTCCAAATCAATATCTGTAGGCTCTTCGACGAGAGATTTGATAACAGCAAGAATTACATTGTATTCGTTTGACGACTGTGTTAAGTAGGCATAATCTGTTAATTGACTTCCTTCCTGTGAAGGATCAATGTTTGGGTAAGTCAACGAATGAATTTCTGTAGGTATAGGAATAATAGGTTCTTTATAATCAAAACCACCACCCATCCCAATAGTTGCCATTAACCCTAAAGGAAAACCTACCACCGGACTGTTAAACGAGATTTTTGTCATTAGTATACAGGATTTAAAGAGCTTAGATACTCTGTTTTTAACAGCGAGAAAAATAATTTTTTCTCTCCCGTATGCGCCATATCTATTTGTTGGATGCAATGAGGCAACTGTATATTCGGCTCTTTTATAACTGTAGTTATGTCTATTAGAGACCCATCTGCATCAATAATATTATTTTTCACATGTACACTGTTAGTTATTTGTAATGCATGGATAAATTTATCGTGATGAAATTCTGTACGGAAAATAGTCCCTTTATCAGTATTTACTTTACCATTAAAGTCGATAGTCAGAT
>JAISVB010000014.1 GCA_031271755.1 Culturomica sp. | reverse complement strand
GAAACGATGTTGCAGAGCGGTTTTGTATCGGACGGCTCGGCCCTGCACGAATGGGTTTACGGGAAAGCCCGGCTGAAAGTCGGGTTGAATCCGAACGATAAAGGATTCCAACGCTTTATGAGCCGGATCAGGCTGTTGCCCTACACGATTCCTATGGCCGAATTTATCGGCGGGTACGAAAAATTGGTCAAGGCCCATACCGCCAAAAGTTACGACCTGTTTATCCATTTGCCCATTGAATTTCCCATCGTTCAGGACGGTCATCGCCCGGTAAATGAACAATTCCGTCGATTGTCCAACGATTATTTGCTGACAACCATTCGGGAGTTGGGCATCCCCTACATAGAAACAGGCGGAAGCGTCGCTGAAAGAATCACGAAAATCGTTGCCCATTTAAACGTACCTCTTGTCATGCCCGTAGAAGAAGCAGTCTCGTTGGCGCAAGAAGAGACGAAAAGACGTAACTCATTAGAAATGGAGTACGGAGACAAACTGAAAAAACAAAGATATGGAAGCCTGTAAAAAAATTGCCATATTGGGCCTCCCCGAGAGCGATAAAACGGTCGTTTCGCTTGTGTTAAGCGAGATACTGAAGTGGCCCTATGTCGGTGTCGAGTCCGTGGAATCCGGCGACAAACGGGTATATGGACGGGAAAAGAAGAATGCGCATACTCTCCATGAATCCTACACCATCGGGCTGGCTCAGTTCCATGACCGGATCAGGCGGGAGAAAACACCCTGCTTTATTTCCGATGGCTCTGTCCTTAACGAGTTTGCCGATAGAAAAGCGACGCTGAAGCCTCGGCGTTCTCTGAAAAACATGCTTTTTAGCAGAAAGTACGCCGAATTCGTACAAAAAATCGAGTCAACCATCGGGGATTACGCGTGGGCGACATACGACAGAGTATATCTTCTGGAGGCCGATCTGCTGACAACGAAAAAGTGTACGGCATATTCCAAGGCGTTCAAAGCAGCCTTGCTCCGCCTGATCGCAGATAAGAACATTGCCTACAAGGTATTAAGCGGAAATCCGGACGTGCTCGTCCGACAGATATTGCAGGATATCGGGCATGAACCCGATCCGGATGTGAATCTAAATCTTTTACTGACCCAATTTCAAAACACTAAAACCCAAACAGCATGAAGATCGTAATACTAAACGGCAGTCCCCGTAAAAACGGTTCGACGGCCACCTTGTTAAAGGAAATGGCCAAAATCCTGAGAAGCAAGGGAGATGCGGAGATTTGCTACATCGACTTGGCGGACTATGAATTAAAAAACTGTATAGGCTGCATGAGTTGTTACCACAAAGGGATATGCTGTCTGGACGACAAAGTGGAAGAGATCAATACACAAATTGCCCAGTCCAACGGCCTTATAATCGGATCCCCCACCTATTCAAGCAGCATGTCCGGCACCCTGAAGATTTTCGTAGACCGGGGGCATTTCGTGCTGGAACAGGCGCTGAAAGGGAAATACACCTTCGCCCTGAACACGTATGAAATTGCGGGTGGAGGAAGCGTAATCTCCGCGTTGAAGACCCTGTTTCTCTATTCCGGGGGCATACCAGCAGGTGAGTATTCATGTAAATTGCCGTTCAATACCTCTCCTTTCGACCGTTCGGGAGCGAGAGGGAAACTGGCGGTTAAAACGGATAAATTTTACCGGAAGATCAAATCCGAAAAACCCAAAGCATTGACAAACAGATTAATCCACCACATTGCGCTTCACATTATTATGAAACCGCAGGTATTGAAGCGTCCCACTCAATACAAAGCGGTAATAGACCGTTGGAAGAAAATTGCGGTTATTAAATAGTATAGGGGCAACGTGGCAAAATCAGAAGCGATAACCAGTCGTCAAAGCGACTACTCGGTTTTTATAATTCAGTTCCGCTCCCACAATGTTGCGGTTTCCAACATTTACCATTCCTAATTCATAGGATATGCCGATGCAAATGCGGTTAACTGCCAAGATCGCTCTCACATTCAGGCCGGAGTCGAAACGTTTCAGAATTTTTCCGCTTCCGAAAGTAGCAGATTTTTTTTCGAAATATTGTCCGTTAATTATTCCCGTAGCCTTTGTTCCCCCTCCCAATCCGTAGGCGAAATAAGGACCCGCAAAGAAAGTAAGGTTCTGCTTTCCTAAATTGAATCCATACCCGAACAGGATTGGGAGTTGTAACAGGTGTTGATATGAAGTCACTTTGGCGTTTTGGGCATCCAATCCGCCGACATTGCCGGATCCCTCACTTTTGAGCCCTTTCATAGAATAATACAGGCCAGATTGCAAACAAAAGTGATTCATCATGGAATAATTTACGACAATACCCGCACATGGCAAAACAGGACATATTTTTTTTAGCGGCGCGGTCTCTTCCGAAGCATTGGAGTAATTTATCCCGATTTCCAAGCCAGTACTAAATCTACCAACTTGAGCATAAGCTCGGAAACAAAAAAAAGACACCATCAACACTAAAGAGGATGCCACTATGGAACTATAAACGCGCATAAGATTGATTAGTATTACATTAATGCAAATTCTGTCGTATGCAAAGGTACTAAAAAAAACGATCTTAAACCTTATATATTAACATTTTAATACAGACGAACTATGAAATCTCATCTATTTTTAATTGTTTTTATTTTGATGTTGACCGCCTGTTTAAGTGGCGGAACAGACTACGGAAAGACTATCACTGACCACTTAATGTCGAAGGTTCCGACAGGTTACAAGGTTGAAATCCTCAGGCTTGAGAAACTTGCACCAGTCACGGTCGCCGATAGCATCACCATCCTGCGCTCCGAATTCGAAAACGACCGAAACGGAAAGGTCGAACACACCAGGGGTGTGATGGCCTTGGCTCGTATGCTTCCTGAAAGCCCTAACAGACAGAACCGAGAGAAGGCGTTATATCACACGATCGACTCGCTGGAAAGCCTTCTCGTTCCCAGATTTTACGAGAATGTTTCCACAAACAAGGTTTTGGCCGTACCTGTACGGTGCCGCTATTCGGTTTTTGTCCCTGGTGCCCCATCTGCCGTAACCGAAACCTTCGATTTCTGGCTCACACCTGACGGCCGTAGGGTAATATACCAGAGAAAATCGAAGTAATACATTCCTATTCTCCGGAACCAAAACCCGATTCTGTGACCCGAAACATTTTTTGCATTATAGCCCAACGTATGAAACCCCGGTCGCTGGCACGGCCATTGAATATTAACTTAATACGCAAACGCTATGATCAAATTTACAAACAATCTGAAAGAGACGATGGAACGGAACATCCGCACTATCGAATCGGAAGAGACCGACGTTTTAAAACGTGCTTATCTGACCGGCAGGATGCTGGAAGAATTGCTCGGACGACTGAAAGCATTCATCGTGCCCTACACTTTCGAAAACGAGGAGGAGGAGATTCTGTTCTTCAAGGAGATCAAGCCCCGCTTCTTCTGCAAACTGCTTTTCTGCCTCAAGGTCTATTACATCGAGATCAACAAACCGATGGGCAGTTGGGAACTCCAGTCTGCTTACTACACCAAAGAGTTGGACAACATTGCGGACTATTTCCACAAGCGGCTCGACTTCTACCACTACTACCGTTCCGGTTCCACTCATCGCGACAACCTCTATTTCATGCGCGGGATCATTGATTGGGACGAGCAGTACATCGACGGGTTCCACTTTGAGCGCGACCCGGCCTTCTCCTCTGGCTACGATTTCACGGTGGCCAAAATCCACTCCTACGACATGCTCCAAGTTTATCTCCGGGAACAGTTAGAACACATCACGGAGAACAAGCTGGAGTTGGCCGACAAGCAGAGGCGTGTCGATATGGTCATCCACTGGACCGGCAAGAAAGCGGGATTGATTTCATTGCTCTACGCTTTGGATACGCTGGGCGTCATCGACAACGGCGATATATCACTGCGCCGGATACAGGATTTCGCCGAGGTACATTTCGACGTCAAGCTCGGCAATATCGCCCGTGCGTTCAACGAGATGAGGATGCGCCAGAACCCGACGCAATTCATCGACGAGATGAAGGAGGCCCTGCTGAAACGGATCAACGAGGCTGACGACCGCAACACCCTCGGCCACTATGTGGGCCACAGTTCGTTCAGCAAGAGGAGATAACGGCGGCTGACCGTTAGCTATGCTTGTGGTTCTTCCCGTTTGGGAAACTGGCGCTTCTCAATCGGAAAGGGAAGGATCGGCGAACACTGCTATTACGACAAGTGCGGAGAAACACCTGTAATTCCGAGGTATGCCAGTACCCCCAAGCATAAGGTGTTTTTTCCGCACTTTTTGTCCGGCGCACCGGTCCGGCCCAAAAGCAGAAGTTCGGCACTGTTGCCTTGCAATATAACATATTGATAAGACGTATTTTACAAGTTCGGAATACCGAACTTTTTTGTTTTGTGACACCCTCGAAAATACCCCGAAATCGAGGTATTTAGGGTGCATTTCGGGCCGTTTTTCGGGAAATTTCGGATATTTCCGCATTTTTCACGGCAATACCGAACCTTCCGAAAATCCATAGTGCCCCGGAGGGCCGTACAGCGGTCATTTTACGGAAATCTTA
>JAISVB010000009.1 GCA_031271755.1 Culturomica sp. | reverse complement strand
TCGACAACAACAATTGCACAACTCTTGGTGTGGTTGCCATCAACGGTTTTGACGGTAATTGTGGCGCTTCCCAACGCTTTGGCGGTCACTAAACCGCTGCTGTTTACGACAGCTTTGGTCGTATCGCTGCTACTCCATATAAGGGATTGATCGGTGGCCGTTGTGGGTTGCACGGTGGCGATAAGCCGTACCGTGTCGCCGGCAAAGAGCGTGTCTGCGGTTTTGTTCAGGGTAATGCCGGTAACGGAAACCGGATTCACCGTCACCGCACAACTCTTGGTGTGGTTGCCATCAACGGTTTTGACGGTAATGGTGGCTGATCCCAACGCTTTGGCCATTACCAAACCGCTGCTGTTTACGACAGCTTTGGTGGTATCGCTGCTGAGCCACGTAACGGATGGATCGGTGGCCGTTGTGGGTTGCACGGTGGCGATAAGCCGTACCGTGTCGCCCACATACAACGTGGCGGAAGGCTTATTCAACAACACGCCGGTAACGGAAACAGAGCCGGGGCCGTCGTCTTTGGAGCAGGAGGTGAAAAGCACTGCTGCACATGCGGTGATGCACACAATCATCGTGTAAAAAAATACGGTGTTAAGATGTCTGTTCATATCGATTTGGATTAAAATGTATTGGAGGGTATTGAAATTTTCTTCTTTGGGTCTTCGTTTGGGGCACGCACGCATACACTTCCATTAAGCATGTACGTGTTTTGGGAGTCTGATTCACCGGGGCACGCCGAAATATTGCAGCACAGTTTATCTACCGGAAAAATGAAATGCTGTTTTCGTACGCCTTTCCCGTAAAAAATCAAAAAAATAGTTGTGATCTTACAATTTTTAGCCTATGTTTGCAGAGCAGTTTGTGTAATTTGCCTGTTTTACAGGCCAGAAACACATACATGCTTAATGGGCACCTGATTTACTCTTTCTTTTGTTCTCTCCCAAAAAACTTGAGGTGTTGCCCCTCCATAAGGATGTAAAAATTTGTCTTCATTTTTCCAATTAAGGCGGAATTGCAAACTCGAACAAGGTACGACGATGGTACGGCCGGGGTGCGAAGGAGGTATGTACAGTGGGGGAAAAAGATTTTTTTCGTACCTTTGTATATCTTTTTCAGAAGATTTCAAGACGTATGAAATACCTGTTTGTGACACTTATCGCGGCGCTTGGCGCAGCGGCTTTTCATCCGGCGGCGGCGCAACCGCTGCCCACCCACACGGTCAGCGGCAAGGTAACCGATGCTGCGACGGGCGAGGCGCTGATAGGATGCACCCTGTTCGACCGGCAACTGAACCGGGGGGCGACGACCAATGCGTACGGTTTTTACAGCCTGACCCTGCCGGCAGGGAACGTATTGCTGGAAGTGGCCTATGTCGGTTACGAACCTCTCGAACTCCAACTGAAACTTGTACGGGATACTGCGCTGAACCTGTCGCTGGACGTATCGGCTGTCAGCATCGGCGAGGTGCGGGTGGTCGGGGATCACCAAAGCCCGCTGACGGCCAAAGCGGGGGCGGTGAACGTACCCTTGAGCAGGATCCGCAACACCCCCGCGCTCTTCGGCGAGAGCGACCTGATGAAGTCGTTGCAGTACATCCCGGGCGTGCAGGGCGGCACCGAGGGGAAGTCCGATCTCTCCGTGCGGGGCGGCAGCCCGGATCAGAACCTGATCCTGCTGGACGGCAATCCCGTCTACAACGCCAACCACCTCTTTGGCTTTGTGTCGGTTTTCAATACCGATGCACTCAAAAATGTCACACTCTATAAATCGGGCTTTCCGGCACGGTTTGGGGGACGATTGTCGTCGGTCATCGACATCCATACCAAAGACGGCAACAAGGAGCGCTTCGGCGGATCGGCAACCATGGGGCTGCTGACGGCCAAGTTCAATGTCGAGGGACCGATCGTCCGGAACAAAACCTCGTTCACCCTCTCCGGGCGCCGTTCGTGGGCAGACCTCTTTATGGGTGCATTACAGCGTTCGGCGGATGTGGTCACCACGCTCTGGTTCTACGACCTGAACGCCAAAATCCACCACAGGTTGAGCGACCGCACGTCCATCTACCTGACGGCTTACAACGGACGCGACAAATTGAACAATACCGAGCAGCACAACGGAACGGGGGCAGCGCCTGCCGATGTTGCTTCCCTGGAACAGGAGTGGCGGTGGGGAAATACACTCGCGGCGGTGCGCCTGAACAGCGCACTGACGGGCAACCTTTTCCTGAACGCCAACCTCTCCTACAACCGCTACCAATACAGCACCTGGATCGGGAACAACAGAAGCGCGGCAGACGAGGCGGGTAGTTTGCAGCAGGTACGGAATCGAATAGATTACAATTCGGGCATCCGGGACTATACCGCCGTACTCGAACTGGAGTATATTCCTGTCCCGGCACACTACATCCGCACCGGGGCGCAGTATGTCCGCCACGATTTCCGCCCTGAAACGCTGAGTCTGGCGGGCGAGGTAAACAGGAACGTGGCGGGCGGGAAAATTCCGGCGGGCGAGTTTTCGCTTTACGCCGAGGACGAGTGGGAGGTTTTGCGACGGCTGACGCTGAACGGCGGGGTGCGTTTTTCCCTGTTCAACGTCCACGGCAAAAGTTATTCGGGCATTGATCCGCGCCTCTCGGCAAGGTTTCTCCTTTCCGGCCGTGTATCGGTCAAGGCCGCGTACACCCGGATGCAGCAATACATCCACCTGCTGTCGAACAACGCGCTCATTTTCCAGACCGACCTGTGGGTGCCGGCTACCGGCCGGGTGAAACCGATGCACTCGACCCAATATTCGATCGGAGTGTACGCCGCCTTTCCGAAACTTTTCGACCTCTCGGCGGAAGGGTACTACAAGGATATGAACAGGGTGATCGAGTATCAGGACGGAGCTTCGTTCTCCGGTTCGTCGAGCGGCTGGGAGGAGAAGGTTGAAACGGGCGTGGGGCGCTCCTACGGGGGCGAGGTTTCACTGGAACGGCACGCGGGCGGGACTACCGGTGCGTTGTCGTACGCCTGGTCAAAGAGTGAACGCAAGTTCGACAACATTGATTACGGCGCGTGGTTTCCCGCAAAGTATGACCGCCGCCACAGCATAAACGCTACCGTCACGCAAAAGTTGAGCCCGAAGGCCGACCTGACGATAAGCTGGAGATACGCCTCGGGCGAGATGATGACGCTGCCGATGATGAGCGCCGAAGTCCCCCACGTAGAGGGCGGCGTACATACGAATGACCTGCACCAACTCGACCACCGCAACAACTACCGGACGCCTGCCTACCACCGGCTCGACGCGGGAATAAACCTCTACCCCCGGAAAAGCCGCCATCCGCAGCGGTACGGTGTGTGGAATTTCAGTATCTACAATCTTTACAACCGCATGAATGCCTTTAAACTTTATGCCGATACTTTTTCGCAGGAGCAATACCCCGGAAAGTTGATGAAGATCACGCTTTTTCCCCTGTTGCCGTCGGTGTCGTATACCTGTCATTTTTAAAGAAACACGGGAATGAAAAGTACTGTATTGCCGCTATTGAGCGCCGCGCTGCTGGCGATGGCCTGTGAAAACGAGATGGATTTCAAGGGAGATGAACGCACCCCGAAAATGTACGTCAACACGATCCTGGGGCCGGAAGCGGAAGAGCGCTTCATTGAGGTGTCTGAGAGTGTTTTCCTGTTCGGCAACCGGAAGCCGCAGCCGGTAAACAACGCTGCATTCAAAGTATGGCGAAACGGCGCCGAGGTGCCGGTGAAACACACGACGGCCGAGGATTCCGGTCATACTTTGTATACTTTCTCCTCCCCGCTCTCCGCAGGCGACAAATTGGAACTGTCGGGCGAATCGCCCCTGCACGGCGCTATTGCGGGCTCGGACGTGATGCCCGAGCCCGCCCGGATCAAAGAGGTAAAAACCGAATGGTTCACGGGCAAAGAGAAGCGGTGGCCATACGAAAAAGAGAAGTCGTATCTGCGTACACTTGTTACGCTCGCCGACAAACCGGAAGAGAAGAACTATTACCGGATCATCGTCCGCAGCGAAACCGACTATACGTATTCATACCAAAAGTGGGACGAAACGGTTGTTACGGGGGAATCCGAGTATCGGCAAACACACGAGGTGTACGTTGACCGGGAGGTGCTGTTCAACAACAATGTGGGGAATGTACTCGCAGGCGATGAAGAAGACGCCCGGATGTACCGCATTTTTTCGGACGAGCTTTTTGCAGGCAGGGAGTACACGCTGAATGTCTATGTCCAGCTCGACCGCACGCTGGAAGAGTGGGGAAATTCCGGTTATACATACGAAGTCACCGGGCAGCGCGTAACGATCGAGATCCTGACCCTTTCGGAGAACCTGTTCCGCCATCTGCGTTCGGTGGAACTTGCATACATTGAGAACAATTTTTCGGAACCCGTCAAAATTTACACCAACATTACCGGCGGCTACGGAATATTCGGGATGTACAATGTGGCGGAAAAGAGGGTGGAAGTGCCGCCGTTTTCCGGAAGGTGACCGGTTCACGCAGGGCAACTGCGGCCGGCAACATGGCCACAACGGGGGTCATGGCCGAAATCAGGGGAAAAAAAGCCGGCTCATCGCCGGCTTCTTTAGGAAAAAACTACTTTCTATTCAGTTCCAACAGGATCTCCATCACCTTGATGGCGCTGGCGGGAACTTTGGTGCCGGGTCCGAAAACGGCGATGGCGCCTGCGTCGAACAGGAATTGGTAATCCTGATGCGGGATCACCCCTCCCACGTAAACCAGGATATCCTCGCGCCCCAGTTTCTTCAACTCGGCGATCACGGCGGGCACCAGCGTTTTGTGGCCGGCAGCCAGGGAAGAAACCCCTACCACGTGCACATCGTTCTCCACCGCCTGTTTAGCGGTCTCTTCGGGAGTCTGGAACAGCGGCCCCATGTCCACGTCAAATCCCATATCGGCATAACCGGTAGCCACCACTTTGGCGCCGCGGTCGTGTCCGTCCTGCCCCATCTTGGCGATCATGATGCGCGGCCGGCGCCCCGTCATCTCTGCAAATTCGTCGGTCATCGCTTTCGCCTTCCTGAAATCGGCGTCCTCATCGGCAATACTTGAATACACTCCGCTCACGGTTCTGATCACTGCTTTATAACGTCCTACAATCTTTTCACAGGCATACGAAATTTCGCCCAACGAAGCCCGTTTTTTCGCGGCATCCACCGCCAATTCCAGCAAATTGCCTTTTCCGGTCTCCACACACCGGGTGATGGCGTCCAGAGCAGCATCTACTTCGGCCTGGTTCCGGTTTGCTTTCAACTCCTTCAAACGGGCGATCTGCGCCTCGCGCACCGCGGTGTTGTCCACTTCGAGGATATCGATCGGATCCTCTTTTTCCAACCGGTATTTGTTGGTGCCGACAATGGTCTGCTCCCCGCTGTCGATGCGGGCCTGCGTTCTGGCAGCCGCCTCTTCGATGCGCAGCTTGGGGATGCCGGATTCGATCGCTTTGGCCATACCGCCCAGTTTTTCCACCTCCTGGATGTGCCCCCACGCTTTGTCCACCAGCTCTTTGGTCAACGTCTCCACGTAGTAAGAACCGCCCCACGGGTCGATCGCCTGATCCACCGTCGATTCTTCCTGAATATAGATCTGCGTATTGCGGGCAATACGGGCCGAGAAATCCGTCGGCAAAGCGATCGCCTCATCCAGCGCATTAGTATGCAGCGACTGGGTATGTCCCAGCGCCGCCCCCATCGCTTCGATACAGGTACGTCCCACGTTGTTGAACGGATCCTGCTCGGTCAGCGACCAGCCGGAGGTTTGGGAGTGCGTACGCAACGCCAGCGATTTCGGGTTCTTCGGGCCGAACTGATTCACGATCTTCGCCCACAACAGGCGGCCGGCGCGCATCTTCGCGATCTACATAAAATGGTTCATCCCGATCGCCCAGAAAAACGAGAGGCGGGGAGCAAAAGCGTCGATGTCCATACCCGCATTCACACCCGCCCGGAGATATTCCAAACCGTCCGCCAGCGTATAAGCCAACTCGATATCCGCCGTCGCACCCGCTTCCTGCATGTGGTAGCCGGAGATGGAGATGGAGTTGAATTTCGGCATGTTCTTGGAGGTATACTCAAAAATATCGGCGATGATCTTCATGGAAAACCCGGGCGGATAAATGTAGGTATTCCGCACCATGAATTCCTTCAAAATATCGTTCTGTATGGTTCCCGATAATTGATCCAGCGTAGCCCCCTGCTCCAAACCGGCCACGATGTAAAAGGCCAGAATGGGCAATACAGCCCCGTTCATGGTCATGGAAACCGACATCTTGTCCAACGGGATCTGATCGAACAAAATTTTCATATCGAGGATGGAATCCACAGCCACACCGGCCTTGCCCACATCTCCGATCACCCGCGGATGGTCGGAATCGTACCCGCGGTGCGTCGCCAGGTCAAAAGCGACGGAAAGCCCTTTTTGCCCGGCCGCCAGATTCCGGCGGTAAAAAGCGTTGGACTCCTCCGCCGTCGAGAAACCGGCGTATTGGCGGATGGTCCACGGGCGCATCGGGTACATGCCCGAATAGGGCCCGCGCAGGTAGGGAGGGATACCGGCCACATAATCCAGGTGTTCCATCCCTTTCAGGTCTTCGGCCGTATAAGCCGGTTTTACCGGTATCAGTTCCGGAGTTGTCCAATTCTTGGCGATGCGGTTCGCTTTTTCCCACTCCGCAGCAGAAGCGGAAGCCTTCTTGGACGCTTTGATATCTATATTTTTAAAATTCGGTCGCATGTATGTTCTGTTTTTTAGATTCCCACTTTTTGCTGATAGCCTTTCAACTCTTCCAACACATTGCTCTTCACGTGAATGTAGTTTGTCAGCCCTTTGGCCTCCAATTCGGCCCGGCTTTCCGGATTACCGGCCACCACGACCACGGCTTTGCCTTTCAGTTTTTCAAAGACCTCCGGGGCGAATCCCGCGTACTCGTCGTCAGCGCCGCAGAGCACCACGATGGAAGCTTTGTGCTCTAAGCAAGCCTTTACCCCCTCGTCCACGGTCGAGAAACCGTTGTTGTCCGTCACCTGGAACCCGGCGCAGGCAAAGAAGTTGCAGGCGAATTGCGCCCGGGCCTTCCGCATGCCCAAATTCCCCATCGGGAACATATACGCCACCGGACGGCCGTTTTGGGCGGCATACCGGTCGGTTTTCAGGCGCAACGATTCAAAAGCCTGTGCGCCGCGGTACGGTTTCAGGGTTTCCGCCACAGCGCCCTCTTCGGTGTAGTCTTCCGGCTCAAAAACGCAGTCGCACAACGCTTTTTCGATCTTTTCGTTGAAATTCGGGAATTGATTGGTGCCGACAAAGTTCTCTTTCCGGCGGGCGATATCCAGATCCCGCGCCCGGGCGGTAGCTTTAACGGCCGCCTGAACAAATCCTTTTCCGAATGCAGCCGAGTATCCTCCCTCGTCCTGTACCTGCAGGAAGAGTTTCCAGGCAGCCCCGGCGATCATTTCGGTCAACTCCTCGATGTAGTAAGAACCGCCTCCCACGTCCGCGATCTTCGCAAAATGCGACTCCTCCTTCAACAGCAACTGCTGGTTGCGGGCTACCCGTTCCCCCAGTTCGGAAGGGTGGCACTCGTACACGTAATCGTACGGATGGACCGTAAAGGAATCCACCCCGCCCAATATCGCCGACATGGCCTCCGTCTGGGTGCGCAGCATGTTGACGTTCGGATCGTACACCGTCTTGTTCCACTCGGACGTTTCCGCGTGTATGTTCATTTGGCATACGGAATCACAGCACGGGTCGTACGCCTTGACGATCTGCGCCCACAGGTAGCGGGCTGCCCGCAATTTGGCGATTTCCATAAAGTATTTGGAACCGGTCGCAAAGTGAAACCGGATGCGCGGAGCGATCTCATCGATACTCATACCGGCATCGGTCAGCCTGTCCAGATACTCCGCACCGGCAGCCAGGCTGAATCCCAACTCCTGCACAATGGACGAACCCGCGTTGCCGAACACATAACCGCCGACCTCTATCGTTCTGAAATTCCTGTAAGCCGCCATTTTTTCCGTAGTCGCTTTCGGCGCGCCGAACGGTGTATCGCAGCACATTTTGCCTTTCAGCGTCAGGTCGGTCAGCGGGTCGATGTTCACCCCTCCCCGGATCTTTTCCGGATCGATGCCCCGTTTGGCCACAACCGCCATAAAAGCATCCGTGACACTGCATTTCTTACAGGCGCAAACAAAATTGATCTCCACACACTCCAAACAGATATCTTTCAGCAGGATTTCCAGATCGGCAGGGGTGTACTCCCGGCAACCGGTCAGCACAAACCCCAGCGAATCCACCCCCCTGTTCAAAACGTCCAACGCTTTCCTGTTCGCTTCCGCCAACTCTTCCACCCGGATATCCTGACGCACGAACCAATCGTTGTTATCCGGCTTATTTCCCCGCACAAACGGGAACTCTCCCGGATAGCACGCCAAATTCTTCAGATTTTCCATGTTCTCCAACCGGTACATCGGCTGAACATCAAAACCCTCGTTGGTTTTCCAGACAAGCCTTTTCGCAAAATCCGCCCCTTTCAGGTCGGCAGTCACTTTGTCCACCCACTGTTGCATGGTATTGGGGGCAAATTCACCAAAAAGCTTTTGATTTACATTTTCTGCCATAGATGATCTAATTTATCTGTAATTTTTAGAAGCTGTCATATTTTAACAAAATCTCAGAAGACGGACAAATTTACTCCTTATGGGGACAAAAACAAACTATTTTACCGCTCTTTTTGAAGTGTCCGGATCCTCCTGCTTAAACACCCGCAAATAAAAGGCTTACACCTATTCCCGCAAACACCAATGCTTCCGCTGCGTTCATCCACCGGGCAACACCCGGATGCCGCATCAAACGGACAGAAAGCCGGTCTGCCAATAAAGAAACAACAGAAAAAATCACCAAGGCCTGTACAATAAAAAGAGCGCCCAGAAAAAGCAACTGTACAAAGGGTTCCTCCGCGCCGGCACACACAAATTGCGGCAGAAAAGCCAGAAAAAACAGGATCACTTTCGGATTCAACAAATTCATCACAATCCCCCTGCCATACAACCGGCGCACCTCCTGCCCACCGGTTTCAAACCGCAGGGAAGCCTTGTTCCGGTTCAGGAAAGTCCTAACCCCCAAATACAACAGATACCCGGCTCCGGCACACTTGACAAAAGTAAACGCCCAGGGAGATTCCGTCAACAGAACAGCCACGCCAAAGCTTACGGCCAAAACATGGAACACCAGCCCCGTGCAAAGCCCCAGGGCAAACACCACACCGGCCTTACATCCCCGGGTAATACTTTGGGTCAGGACAAACAGAATATCCGGCCCCGGCATCAGCGTCAGCAGCACAGCCGCTCCCAAAAATCCCCACACATTCATGCCTGCAAAAATAGCACAAATCCGGAAATTCCGGAAGCAGGCTGAACTGCCGGCCCTTTACGCTTTGTCAACCCACATTTACCCCCGGCATAAGAAGCCTTTGGGTAGCAGGATTACGCTTCATATAAGCCGCCACGAACGGGCACGTAGGCACCACCCGCAACCCCTGTTTCTCCACATCTTCCAGCACCCCCTTCACCAATGCCTGGCCGACTCCCCGCCCCTGCAACGGCTGGGGCACTTCCGTATGGGTCAGGTAAATAACAGCCTGGTTATTCTTGATGTAATCAATGTGGGGTTTAACAAGCCCGTCCGTATCGAACTCGTAACGCTTGCGCTCGGCATTGTCCTTTAATACATACTTTTCCATACCTCATTTATTTTCCGCCTAACTTCTTTTCTACTTCCTCCCTGGAGAGCTCTTTCGTGCAAAAAAACCAATCGTAACACTTCATCGCCCCCTCCTTACCGGCCATACGGTCGGCAGCCATCTTCATGGAGCTGGCAGTAGGCACGATCACCTCGTTGCCCGGACGCCAATCCGCCGGAAGGGCGACGCCAAAATTATCGACAGTCTGCAAACCGATCAAAATCCGTTTGATCTCGTCGAAATTGCGGCCCAGGGCCATGGGATAATAAAGGATCGTGCGGATAATGCCTTTGGGGTCTATAAAAAACACCGCACGCACCGCCGCCGTAGAGCTGGCGCCCGGATGGATCATACCGTACAGTTTGGCGATCTTCATCGTAAGATCGTCAATCAACGGGAACTCAACATCCACATGCTTCATTCCCCTGTACTCGATCTTATCCTTGATGGTGCGCAGCCATGCAATGTGACTGGACAGCCCGTCGACCGAAAGGCCGAGAAGCCGGCAGCCAAGATCCTCGAACTGTTGCGCCATCGTACCGAAGGTCATAAACTCCGAAGTACATACCGGCGTAAAATCCGACGGGTGACTGAACAAAATAGTCCATTTGCCCTTAAAATCCGCCGGGAAATTGATTTTTCCCTGGGTGGTCGATGCTTCAAATGCCGGAGCGGGCTCGCCGATGCGCGGCATTACATTGATTTGTTCTTCCATACTGAATTGGGTTTAAATTGGGTACTAATATACAGATTTAAATAACATTTCACTCCGTACATGTACGTTTTCCATAAATCTTGTGTTTCACTGTTTCTAATTTTATCATTTCACCTGCCAAATCCATTGAAATCCACCGTAACAAAAATTCACCCAAACCGTTACAATAGCATAAAAAAGTCTATTTTTGCAGACAAATCCCATACGACGGAAACTAAACACGGAAACAACTATCAAATAAATCACAAACGTATGAAAAAAGGTTGCATTGTATTGGCAGTGATCGGAGTGATCGCACTGATCATCTTTTTCTGGTTCAAAGGGAACTACAACAGCATGGTGCAAAAAAACGAAGGAGTTGCCGCCCAATGGTCCAACGTAGAAAATCAGTACCAGCGCCGCTTGGACCTCATCCCCAATTTGGTTAACACGGTAAAAGGATACGCAAACCACGAACAGCAAACATTGACCGCTGTCATCGAAGCCCGCTCCAAAGCCACTCAGACACAGATCAATTTCGACCAATTGGACGAAAGTACCCTACAACGTTTTAACCGGACACAGGGCGAACTCTCCTCCGCTTTGTCCCGGTTGATGGCCATTTCGGAAAACTATCCGGATCTGAAAGCAAACCAGAACTTTCTGGAATTGCAAGCCCAGTTGGAAGGAACGGAAAACCGGATCAGTGTGGAGCGGCGGAAATTCAACGACACAGCCCGGGATTACAACACCTACATCCGGTCGTTCCCCCGGAACCTGATCGCCGGCATGTTCGGATTCCAACCGAAACCCTATTTTGAAGCGGCAGAAGGAGCCGAAAAAGCGCCCGAAGTACAATTTTAAATCACAGCCGATGTCCCCGGAAAAACAGATCACAGCCGGACAGCGCAAAGAGATGGTGGCCGCCATCCGGGAAGCAGAACAGGGCACATCCGGAGAGATCCGCGTCCACATTGCCGGCCACTGCAAGGAGAACATTCTGGATGGCGCCTCCCGGACCTTTGCACGCCTGAAAATGCACAAAACAGCGTTGCGAAACGGCGTACTCATCTACGTGGCCTTGCAAGACAGGCAATTGGCCATTATCGGAGACGCCGGGATCAACAGCACCGTTCCCGCCGGATTCTGGGACGGGATCAAAGAGCAGATGGTGGAACAATTCCGGCAAGGCCGGGTCAGTGAGGGCATTTGCGAAGCGATCCGTCGCGTCGGAGAACAGTTGAAAATTCACTTCCCGCGGGGAGAAGAGGACAAAAACGAACTGCCGGACGAGATCTCATTTGGGTGATCCGGCCTAAAACAAGGATAACACACATCATGGCCAGATTTTTGCTTCTTTCAGGATGGCTGCTTGCCGGACTTCTCGCCTGCACGCTCCACGCCCAAAACCTCCCCGATCCCGTCACCCCTCCCCGGATGGTAAACGACCTGGCGGGCTTGTTCTCCGCCGGAGAATCGGAAGCGCTGGAACAGAAGTTGCGCACATTCAACGACACCTCTTCCACCCAGATCTCCGTAGCCACCGTAACCACATTGGACGGCTACGATCCCAACGATTACGCCCAGCGCCTGGCGGAAAAATGGGGAGTAGGGCAAAAAGGAAAGGACAACGGCGTATTGGTGCTGATAAAACCCAAAAGCAACCGCGAAAAAGGCGAAGTCGCCATTGCGGTGGGGTACGGCCTGGAAGGCGTCATTCCGGATGCCCTCGCCTCCCGGATCATCCGGAACGAACTGATCCCCGAATTCCAGGCAGGCAACTATTACAAGGGCGTTGACAGAGCGGTCACCGTCCTGATGCGCTTGAGCAGCGGGGAGTTCAGCGCCGACCGGAACGCCGGAGAAGAGGATTCCGGCTCCCCGCTCTGGGTATTTCTCGTTCTTTTTCTGTTCTTCATGCTCCTGTCCATCTTTCACCGGAGAAACGGTTCTACAACCAACCGCGCCGGCTCTACGGGCGCTCCTTTTATCTTTTTCGGAGGAGGAGGCCGGGGGAACAGCTTCGGTTCGTTCAGCCGGGGAGGAGGAGGTTTCGGAGGCTTTGGGGGAGGCAGCTTCGGAGGAGGAGGCGCCAGCGGAAGCTGGTAATATACATATAACAAAATCCGGATATTTCACGTTATTACTGCTATAAAACCCGCATGCAGACAAGCACCGAAGAAGATGTTGTTGCAAAGGGTGCCATACGACCACAATCAGAAGAATTACAACGTATGAAAGAAGAGCAAAAAATCGAAGCAGGAACGCCGGCAAACGGCGGAGGATGCTCCATTATCATTGACACCGAGGGGCCCTATTTTGTATACGGGAGCCCGGAGTTAAAACAGGAATTTATCGTTCCGAACGCACAGGGAGAAGCCTGGGAATACAAGGACGGAATAACATTCAAAGTGGAGCACGAACCCATGGTCCTGTGCCGTTGCGGGCACTCCCGCTCCAAACCGTTTTGCGACGGAACGCACACCTCGGCCGACTGGGATCCGACACTGCGGGCCGACCGTACCCCGCTGCTGGCGGGGGCAATGACCCACCAGGGAACGGCTTTGGATTTGGCCGACAACATCCGCTTCTGCGTCCACGCCCGTTTTTGCATGGCCAAAGGAAGCGTATGGGAATTGATCGAACACTCCGAAGAAAAAGAGGCGTACGACCTCAGCATCCGGGAAACATTCCACTGCCCCTCCGGCAGACTGAAAATCAAGGAGAAAGGGAAAGATGTTTTTCTGGAACCGCACCTCGCCCCTTCCCTGAGCCTGATAGAAGACCCCCAGAAAGAGTGCAGCGGCCCGCTGTGGGTAAAAGGAGGCATTCCAATGGAAGACTGCGAATGCAACCCTTTCGAAATACGGAATCGCGTAACGCTGTGCCGTTGCGGAAGTTCCAAAAACAAACCCTATTGCGACGGCAACCACATGCTGGACGGCTTTCAGGACGGCCTCCCGCCGCTGCCCGCCGAATAACGGGAGTTTTTCGGAAAATACCCGCCCGGTTTAATCTACCCGGTGCGGTTTGATGTGGGGCAGGAAGACGGCGACAAAACCAAGCAACGGCATGTAAGCGCAAAAACGGAAAACGTACTCCGTGCCGTGCAAATCGGCCACCCGCCCCATCACGGCGGCGGCAATGCCGGCAATGCCGAACGCCAGCCCGAAAAACAAGCCGGAGATCAGTCCGAGTTTTGTGGGAAGCAACTCTTGTGCAAAAACCAGAATGGCGGAGAAGGCGGAAGAGAGTACCAGCCCGATGACAATACTTAAAATGCAGGTTCCGGCCAACCCCATGTGTGGCATGAGCAGCGAAAAGGGCGCCGTCCCCAGAATAGACACCCAGATCACGTATTTCCGCCCGACCCGGTCGCCGATAGGGCCGCCGAGAAAAGTTCCGACCGCCGACGCAAAGAGGAATGCAAAGAGGAAGAGCTGGGATTGCCGCGTCGTCACACCGAACTTCTCCATCAGGTAAAAAGTATAGTAATTGCTCAAACTGGCCATGTACACATACTTGGAAAAGATCAGCACCAACAGAACAGCCAGCGCAAAATAGATCTTCTTTTTGGACAACCGGACCCGGCGGATGACCCCGGATTTTCCGGCGGATTTCCGGAGATCCCGAACCCGCTGCCGGTACCAGTGAGCGATCGGCCTCTTGGTGATCAGGGAGATCACGGCGATCCCGGCAAACACCAAGAGATACGACAGCCCGTAAGGCGCGACAATAGCAGCAGCCAGCAGCGGGCCGATGGAACTGCCGAAATTCCCCCCCACCTGAAAGATGGATTGCGCCAGCCCGTGTTTCCCGCCGGAAGCGAAATGGGTCAACCGGGAGGCCTCCGGGTGGATAACCGAAGAGCCCAATCCGATAAAGGCGACGGAAGCAGTGACCCACATCATGCTTCCGGAGAACGACAACATCGCCAGGCCGATCATCGTACTGACCGTTCCGAGCGATAAATACCACGGGCTGGGATGTCTATCGAACACCACCCCGAATACCGGCTGGAAAACGGAGGCACAGATCTGGTACACCAAAGCGATCAACCCGATCTGGCTGAAAGAGAGACCCAACTCCGCTTTGATGATCGGATATACGGCCGAAACAGTGGATTGGAAAGCATCGTTAAAACAATGAGCCAAACTCAGGTAGAGCAGAATGGAGACGGATGTCCCGGCAACCGGAACGGTGGAAACGTTCTTCATATGTGGTAAAATTCCGGCTGCAAAGATACGGAAAACTCCTGAGTTTCCGGTTACCAGCCCCTTTCGGCGTATTTGCTCTCCAAGGTGCCGATTTCAAGCCCGGACATCGGTTCCCCCAGATTTTCCGACAATTCGGCGATCTTTAGCGGATCGTTGAAATGAGCTACCGCCTGTACGATCGCTTTGGCCCGCCTGGCCGGATCGCCGGACTTAAAGATGCCGGAACCGACAAAGACCCCTTCCGATCCCAACTGCATCATCAGCGCAGCATCCGCCGGCGTGGCAATTCCCCCCGCCGCAAAGTTCACCACCGGCAACTTCCCGTTGTCGCGCACATATTTGATCAGTTCGTAAGGAGCATTGAACAACTTGGCCAAACTCATCAACCCGGCTGACGGAGCGCTTTTTACCTTCCGGATGTCCTCCATGATCTGCCGCATGTGGGTTACCGCCTCCACCACGTTACCGGTGCCTGCCTCTCCTTTGGTACGGATCATGAGAGCCCCCTCTCCGATCCGGCGCAATGCCTCCCCCAGGTTCCGCGCACCGCACACAAACGGGGTTTTAAAGGCGGTCTTGTCTACGTGGTACTGTTCATCGGCCGGTGTCAACACTTCGCTTTCGTCGATAAAATCAATGCCGATCGCTTCCAAGATCTGCGCTTCTACAAAATGGCCGATCCGTACTTTGGCCATCACCGGGATGGATACGCTCCGCTGGATCTCCCGGATCATGGCCGGGTCGGACATCCGGGCGACACCCCCGTCCCGGCGTATATCGGCCGGCACCCGCTCCAGCGCCATCACGGCGCACGCTCCGGCCTGTTCGGCGATTTTCGCCTGTTCGGCATTGGTTACATCCATGATCACACCACCCTTCAGCGTCTCCGCCAGGTTCTTTACCGGTCTGTTTTTTCCCATTGCATCGTTGTTTACTTATGAATACACTCTATTACCGGATGCAAAAGTGAACAATCATCCCCGGCGGTTTCAGACACAAAAAAAGATTTTTTACGAGTACAGATGCGCGGCGATCAATTGCCCCAGTTTTTTGAGTTGTGAATCTAAACGTTCATTCCATTGCAGGCCGAAACTGAGCCGCATGCAATTGGTGAACTGGTTGTGCTGCGTGAACATGCGGCCCGGGGCAAAACTGATCTTCTGCTTCAGGGCGCTCTCCAGCAAAGCGGTCGTATCGGCCTTTCGATCCAATTCCACCCACAACACAAACCCTCCCCCGGGATGGGTCACGCGGGTGTTCTCCGGGAAGTAATCCGTGATCGCTCTGAGAAACTGCAAACTATTTGCATGCAGTGAGTTGCGCAAATTACGGAGGTGGTGTTCGTAGCGGCCGTTCTCCATAAAATCCGCGATCACCTCCTGAAAAAGAGGAGGGGTGGAAACGGTTTGCAACAATTTGAAGCGGGCTACCCGCTCTTTGTACTTGCCGGGTGAGATCCAGCCCACACGGTAACCGGGGGCCAGGGTCTTGGAAACAGAACCGCACCACATGACAATCCCCTCTTCATCAAACGCCTTGCACGGAAGCGGACGGGTATCGCTAAAGAATATATCCCCGTACAGGTCGTCTTCGATCAGCGGAACATTGGCCCCGGCCAGCATCCTGACCACCTCTTTTTTGTGTTCATCCGGCATGCAACTGCCCAGCGGATTGTTGAAATTGCTGATCAGGAAACAGGCTTTGATCTGCGGAAGCACCCGCCTCAACGCTTCGATCTCTACGCCGGTTTCCGGGTGCGTCGGCAGTTCGATCACCTTTAGCCCCAACGTCCTGGCAATTTGCAACACCCCGAAATAGACCGGACTTTCCAAAGCGATCGTATCCCCCGGTTTGGTGACCGCCATCAGGCAGTGAAAGATCGCATTGGTGGCGCCGGAGGTGGTGACAATATCGTTTTCCGTCAGGTCGCCGCCCCATACGATCGACCATTTGGAGATGCTCCGCCGGAGATTGACGTTGCCCAGCACGGATTCGTAGCCGGTACCGCTCCCGTCCAGATTCCGCAACGCTTTGACGATCCCTTTATTCAGTTTCGCGACCGGCAGCAGCGCGTTGTCGGGGACATCCAATGAAAAGTGGGTGATGGATTTATCGTTGTACAGATCGAACACCCTGGCGATCAAATCGTCCGGCTCCTCTTCCTTTGCGGAGAGAACGGGGGTGCTGACGGAAGGAAGGGAGAGTTTCCGGGTAAAGGAACGGGTGACAAAACAGCCGGAACGGTGGCGGGATTCGATCAAAGAGCGGCTCTCCAACTCTAAGAACGCCTGTTTCACCGTATTCAGGCTGACCCCGTATATTTTCTGTACCGTCCGGATGGAAGGGAGTTTGTCCCCGACCTGAAACGTCCCGTTCCGGATCTGTTTCTCCAGCATGCCGGCAATCTTCAGGTACAGCGCATCTTTTCCCATACACGTTACTCGCTTTTCCGGAACATCTTAAATCCCACGGCCATGCAGATCTCAGGTTCGCTCACCGGAACGGCCAAGCGTCCCCAGGCGGGATCGATACCGCTCTCCTTCAACAATTGGTACAATCGGTAGAGTTTCCGGTCTGTTGCGATCAGCTTGTCGTTCCCGCGCAAAATAAACTGTATATAGCTTATTTTTCCGGTTGCATCGGCATACACCAAAACAGAAGAGGCCGCCGTGTGGTGATCGACTCCCAGCCGGCGCAGCTCCTCCGGTGTAAAACACTGCACCAGCAGCGAATCCAAGTATTTTTCCACCTTCTTTTCGTCCTGCACAATAAATTTCTCCACCGGCCTGTCGTGATCCAACGGTTCTTCAAACAACGGTATAACCATGGTAATGTCCTTGCCGTAAGAAACATAATCAAAATACACCTCCTCCTGCCCGAAAGCAACAGCCGCCGAAAACAACATCACCGGCAAGATCAGTGCACACTTCATACTGACGATCATTGCTCCTTATCAAGCAGTTAATTTTTCAAAAATCCGGACAATACACATGTACAATAGTACAGAAATTCGACCGAATAGAAAAGTCTTTGTCAAGAAATTGTAACTTTGCATAAAAAATCGAATGAAGAAGATCAGAGCCGCTGTTGTCGGTTACGGAAACATCGGAAAATACGTGTTGGAAGCCCTGCAGGCCGCTCCCGATTTTGAAGTGGCCGGAGTCCTCCGCCGGAGCGTACAAAACACACCGGAGGAACTGAAAAAATATCCGGTCGCCGAAAAGATCGAAGCGCTGGGAGCCGTCGACGTGGCGCTCCTGTGCGTCCCCACCCGGAGCGTAGAGAAATACGCAACAGAACTGCTCGGCAAAGGGATCCACACTGTGGACAGTTTCGACATCCACTCCCAAATCACAGAATTGCGGGAAAAATTGGGGAACATCGCCAAACGGCACGGGAAAGTCGCCGTGATCTCCGCCGGCTGGGATCCCGGCAGCGACTCCGTGATCCGGGCGTTGCTGGAAGCCTGCGCCCCCAAAGGGATCACCTACACCAACTTCGGGCCGGGGATGAGCATGGGGCACACCGTCGCCGTAAAGGCCATCGCCGGCGTCCGGGCGGCGCTCTCCATGACCATTCCGGCGGGAACCGGCATACACCGCAGAATGGTATACGTCGAACCGGAGGACGGAGCGGACTTTCAACAGATCGTCCGGGAGATCAAAAACGATCCCTACTTTGTTCACGATGAAACCCACGTCTTTCAGGTCGAAAGCGTGGACGCTCTGTCGGACATGGGGCACGGGGTCAACCTCTCCCGAAAAGGGGTGTCGGGAAAAACCCAGAACCAACTGTTCGAATTCAACATGCAGATCAACAACCCGGCGCTTACCGCCCAGATCATGGTTTCGTGCGCCCGGGCAAGCCTGTTGCAGGCGCCGGGGTGCTACACCCTGATCGAACTCCCGCCGATCGACCTGCTCTACGGCCGCCGGGAAGAGCTGATCCGCCGCCTGGTATAACGCCCGATCGATGTTTGTGACTGTTTCCGTTATGACTGAAAAATTGAAAGAAGAGCTCCGCAAGGCGCAGGAGGTGCTGAAAAAAGGAGGCGTCATCCTCTACCCGACCGACACGGTTTGGGGATTGGGGTGTGACGCCACGAACGCCGACGCCGTAAAACGTATTTACGGCATCAAGCAACGGGAAGAGAGCAAGTCGCTGTTGATCCTGCTGGACGACATCGGCAAAATCGCCTCCTACGCGGAGGTGCCGGAAGTAGCCTACCAGTTGCTGGAAACAGCCGACGCTCCGTTGACCATCATCTACCCCAACGCCAGGGGACTCGCTCCCAACCTGATCGGAGCGGACAAAACCATCGGTATCCGCATCACGCAGGAGGAGTTCAGCAAATCACTGATTTACCGGTTTCACAAACCCATCGTTTCCACGTCCGCCAATGTCAGCGGGCAACCGGCCCCGGCCCTGTACAGCGAGATCCGCGACGAGATCAAAGCGTCCGTCGATTACGTGGTCGATTACCGGCGCGAGGAGCGTGAGGCGCACAAACCTTCGGGCATCATCAAGTTAGGCCTCCGCGGAGAAGTACAGATCATCCGCAAATAACCCCTACCGGCATGGCACTTATTTTGAACATAGACACCTCCACCACCGTCTGCTCCGCCAACCTGGCCAAAGAGGGAACGGTCATCTCGCTCCGGGAAAACAACGACGGATTGAACCATTCGCTCCTGCTGGGCTTGTATGTAAAAGAGCTGTTGGAGGAGCAACAAATAGAAGCGAAACAATTGGACGCCGTATCGGTCAGTATGGGGCCGGGTTCCTACACCGGCCTGCGCATCGGCGTTTCGCTGGCCAAAGGGCTTTGCTTCGGAAGCGCCCTTCCGCTGATCGCCGTCAACACCCTGCAGGCGCTGGCCGCCTCCGTTTCGGAGAGATTACAGGAAGAAGCCCTCTACTGCCCCATGATCGATGCCCGGAGAATGGAAGTCTACACCGCCCTGTTCGACCGGGAGAACCGGACGCAACAGGAAACCGGCGCACAGATCCTCGGCCCGGACTCCTTCGCCGAACAGCTCCGGACACACAAAATCTACTTCTTCGGGAACGGAAGCGACAAATTCCGGAGCGTCATCACCTCCCCCAACGCCCGCTTCCTTCCGGACATCCAAACCTCCTCCGCCAACATGGTCAGGCTGTCGGAAGAGCGATACCGTACAAAAAAATTCGAAGACGTCGCCTACTTCGAACCCTTCTACCTGAAAGAGTTCCTCACCACCACCCCCAAATCTTCCAAATAAAATGATTGAGTCTGTTTAAATTTTCCGCTTGATTCACCGTCGCTTCGGTCTGTCGTTTCCGAGAAGCGGGACTCCGCTGCGGTTTTCTAAACTGTGGCTTTCAGAGTGAAGGTGTATTGATCCGTCGGGAGCATTGGCGGGAGCAACGATGGTTGCCCTTGTTTGTCGGAGCGATCGGAATCCGCTTACCCCGAAAACAAATATAAGATGCATTTCGACAATCTTTAAAAGTAAGCTTTCACGATTGTCCTCAGTTTTCACTATATTTGCCCGTTCGATAATTACAATCATTAAATACAGATCAACATGGCTACAACAGCAGATTTCAGAAACGGGTTGTGTATCATCTTCAAAGACGACCTCTATACCATTGTACAGTTCCAGCACGTAAAACCGGGAAAAGGCCCCGCCTTCGTCCGGACAAAACTCAAAAATGTCAAAACGGGGAAAACCATTGAAAACACCTTCAACTCCGGGGTAAAAGTAGACACCGCCCGCATCGAACGGCGCCCCTACCAGTTCCTGTACAAAGAAGGCGAAGACTACGTCATGATGCACGCCGAAACCTACGAACAGATAAACATTTCAGAAGAACTCATCAACGCCCCCCAATTCCTGAAAGAGGGAGACTCCGTGGAAATGGTAGTACATGCAGACACGGAAACACCGCTCTACGTCGAACTCATGCTGAACGTAATCTTGGAAGTAACCTATACGGAACCCGGATTAAAAGGAGACACCGCCTCCTCCACCGCCCTCAAACCGGCCGAAGTGGAAACCGGGGCCAAAGTCATGGTGCCGCTCTTCATTGAAACAGGAGAAAAGATCAAGATCAACACCACAGACGGCTCTTACGTGGAAAGAGTACGGTAAGAGAAACGATTTCAACACTTCGTCTCCTCTTCGGACTCCTCCATCAATTTTTCAATAACCTGGCGGGCAGCTTGCTGTTCCGCCTCTTTTTTGGACATCCCCGCACCGCTTCCCATGCTCTCGCCCGCCACCAAAACAGTACAGTAAAAACGATTCTTCTTATTTTTGAAGCGTTCCTCCACCTTAAAAGAAAGCGGCCGCTTGTGCTTCTGTCCCCATTCAATGAGGCGGCTTTTGTAATTTTTATCGACGGAAACCAGCTCCCTGATATTGAAAAAATTCGGGAAAATAAACTTTTCAATAAACCGCTTGGTATTGGTAAATCCCTGATCTAAGAACATCGCTCCGATAAAAGCCTCAAAAACATCGCCGTAAATATGCCTGTTCTGGGAGATATCCGACCGGGCGATCACAGATTTGTCCAACCCGATACTGATAGCCAGGCTGTTCAAAGACTCCCGGCTCACCACCTTGGAGCGCAGACGGGTCAGGAACCCTTCGTCCTTGCCCGGAAAGAATTTGTAAAGCAACTCCGCCACGATCGCCCCCAAAATGGCATCGCCCAGAAACTCCAGGCGCTCGTAATTCAAAGCCGTACCATCCTTGGAATAGGTCGAAGCAGATCTGTGCAGCAGGGCTAATTTATACAAATTGCGGTTATCCGGAACAAAGCCCAACTGAGAAACAGACAATCCATAAAGCTTGTCCTTTCTGTGAAGACAAAACTTTATGGATTGAATGACTTTTCTAATCACATTCGAAAGATTAGAAACGATTATTTCCTGACCACAACACAACCGTTGTGCCCGCCGAAACCAAACGTATTGCTGAGGGCAACATTAACTTTCCTGGCCTGAGCCTTGTTAAAGGTAAAGTTCAGTTTCGGATCGATTTCGGGATCCGGGTTGTGAAAATTAATCGTAGGCGGAACCACATCGTTTTTCACCGCCAGCACACAAGCAATCGCTTCGATCGCGCCGGCAGCTCCCAACAGGTGGCCGGTCATGGACTTCGTCGAACTGATGTTGAGTTTGTAGGCGTGTTCTCCGAACGCTTTTCCGATCGCCTTCGGCTCAGCCACATCCCCCAAACCGGTGGAAGTGCCGTGCACATTGATGTAATCGACATCTTCGGGCTTCAGGCCGGCGTCTTCAAGAGCGCCCAGCATCACATCGCAGGCGCCTTCCCCGTTCGGATCCGGAGCCGTCATGTGATAAGCGTCGCAATTAGCAGACCCTCCGGCCAATTCGGCATAGATCCTGGCGCCCCGCTTAACCGCATGCTCGTACTCTTCCACGACCAAACAGGCTCCTCCCTCCCCGATCACAAATCCATCCCTGTCCACATCAAACGGACGGGAAGCGGATTTCGGATCGTCGTTGCGGGTGGAGAGCGCTTTCATGGCGTTAAAACCGCCTACTCCCGAAACTGTAATGGCAGCCTCCGAGCCTCCGGCAATAATAACGTCCGCTTTACCCAAACGGATCAGATTCAACGCGTCGAACAACGCATGAGCGGAAGAAGCGCAAGCGGAAACAGTGGTATAGTTCACACCCTTAAAACCGTTTTCAATGGCGATCATTCCCCCGCACATATTGGCGATCATTTTCGGAATGAAAAAAGGATTGAACCGCGGCGCTCCGTCTCCCAGTGCAAAATCCCTGCACTCTTCGTAAAACGTCTCCAAACCGCCGATTCCCGCTCCCCAGATCACTCCTATCTTTTTTACATTTTCCTGCTCCGGAATCAAGCCCGAATCCCTGATCGCCTCGCCGGCCGCGATCAGGCCGAACTGGGTATACAGATCCATCTTGCGAACCTCTTTCCTGTCAAAATAAGCGACAGGATCGTAGTTCTTTACCTCACAGGCAAACTGTGTGCGAAATTTGGCTGCATCAAAACGAGTAATAGGACCGGCTCCGCTGACTCCCTTTATTAAGTTTTCCCAGAACTCCGGTACATTACTACCCAATGGGTTTATTGTTCCAAGACCTGTTATTACTACTCGTTTCAAACTCATAAAATAGGTATTGATAATTACTTCGCGTTTGCTTCCACATAGGAGATAGCATCACCTACAGAAGTGATCTTTTCTGCCTGATCGTCCGGAATCGTGATGTTGAATTCCTTTTCCAATTCCATGATCAACTCTACTGTATCCAGTGAGTCAGCTCCCAAATCATTTGTAAACGTAGCTTCCGGCGTAACTTCCGATTCATCAACTCCCAATTTGTCAACGATGATAGCTTTCACTCTACTTGTAATGTCAGACATAGCTTTAATTTTTAATTAGACAATTTTAATTCATAACCTGTGCATACAACCTGCATATACACATTTACTCAAACTCGGGGCAAAGTTAGAGTTTTATTTTTTTCTAAAAAACTTTTGGGGAGAAATCTAACTTTTATTACCTTTATGGTCTTGATTTTTAATGAATTATCCCGTGAAGAAAATCGCAATATTCGCCTCTGGATCAGGTTCTAACGCCGAAAACATCATCCGCTTTTTCGGACAAAATCCCGGGATTTCCGTGGATTCCGTCTATTGCAACGTTCCCGGAGCCTTCGTGCTGCAACGGGCCGGAAAATACGGGATCCCCTCCCGGGTATTCAACCGCCGCGAATTGCAGGATCCGGAGGGGGTATTGAAACAGCTCCGGGAGCGGGGAACAGATGTGATCGTCCTGGCCGGTTTCCTGTGGCTCATTCCTCCGGGCATCACCGAAGCGTTCCCCGGGCGGATCATCAACATCCACCCGGCGCTGCTCCCCTCCTACGGCGGGAAAGGAATGTACGGCATGAACGTTCACCGGGCCGTTGTAGCCGCCGGAGAAAAAGAGAGCGGCATCACCATCCACCTGGTCAACGGCCGGTACGACGAAGGCGACATCCTCTTCCAGGCGCGGTGCCCGGTCACCCCGGAAGACACCCCGGAAAACGTCGCCGACAAAGTGCATGCCCTGGAGTACGAACACTTTCCCCGGATCATCGAACAAACCCTCAAGCAATTGTAAATGAAATTCACCCACTTTCACGTACACTCCCAATACTCCATCTTAGACGGAGCCGCCAGCATTCCGGGTTTGGTTGAAAAAGCCGCGGGCGACGGCATGACGGCGCTGGCGCTCACCGACCACGGCAACATGTTCGGCATCAAGCTGTTCCACGAAACCTGCAAAGCCAAAGGCATCAAACCGGTGCTGGGCTGCGAAGCCTACGTCGCCCGCGAATCGCTATACTCCAAAGAAAGGCCTGTTGACCGTTCCGGAGAACACCTGATCCTGCTGGCCAAAAACAAACAGGGATACAAAAACCTGATGAAACTGACCTCCGCGGCGCACATCGACGGCTTCTACTACCGCCCCCGCATAGACAAAGCCCTGCTGGAAAAACACCGGGAAGGGCTGATCGCCGCCTCCGCCTGCCTGGGGGGAGAGATCTGCCAGAAGATCATGGCCGGCGACCCGGAAGGGGCGGAAAAAGCCGCACGCTGGTACCAAAACCTCTTCGGGGAGGACTACTATTTAGAAGTAATGCGGCACCCGAACAACGACCCCCGGTTAAAAAGAGAGGTCTACGACAACCAGATGCTCTGCAGCGAAGCCATTCTCCGGCTGGGCGAGAAGCTGGGCATCAAAGTGATCGCCACCAACGACGTCCATTTTCTGAACGAGGAAGACGCAGAAGCCCACGACCTGCTGATCTGCCTGAACACCCGCAAAGACGTGGACGACCCCAACCGCATGCGCTACACCCGCCAGGAGTGGTTCAAAACCACCGCCGAAATGGCCGGGCTGTTCCGGGACATGCCGCAGGTCATTGAAAACACGCAGGAGATCACGGATAAAATCGAGGAATATCCGCTGGATTCGGATCCCGTCATGCCCATCTTCCCCATCCCGGAAACATTCGATACGGAGGAGAATTACAGGAAAAAATTCCCGGAAGAGGAGTTGAAGCAGGAGTTCGGCGAAGAGCGGTACAAAAAACTCTCCGGAGAGTACGAAAAGATCCTCCGGATCAAATTCGAAGCGGATTACCTGGCGCACCTGACCCGGGAAGGCGCCCGGAAAAGGTGGCCGGAAGGGATCCTGCCGGATATTCAGGAACGGATCGATTTCGAGATAACGACCATTAAAACAATGGGATTTCCCGGCTACTTCCTCATTGTGCAGGACTTTATCGCCGCCGCCCGGGAGATGGGTGTCATCGTCGGCCCCGGACGCGGTTCCGCCGCGGGAAGCGTTGTTGCATATTGCCTGGGGATTACCAACATAGATCCTGTAAAATACGACCTGCTGTTTGAACGTTTCCTGAATCCGGATCGGATCTCCATGCCGGATATCGACGTCGATTTCGACGACGAAGGCCGCCAAAAAGTATTGGAATGGGTGACCGAAAAATACGGACAGGACAAAGTCGCCCACATCGTCACCTTCGGCAGCATGGCCGCCAAAATGGCGATCAAGGACGTAGCGCGGGTATTGAAACTGGAACTGAGCGAATCCAACCGGTTGGCCAAGATGGTGCCGGAAGTGCCTAAAATAACCTTGCAAAAAGCATACGAGGAGAACCCCGACCTGCTGAAAGAAAAGAGTTCATCCAATCCATTAATAGTCAAAACCATCCAATTGGCCGAAACGCTGGAAGGTTCCGTCCGGCAGACGGGCGTCCACGCCTGCGGCGTGCTGATCAGCCGGGATCCGCTGACCGAGCACATCCCCATCATGGCCACCGAAGGAGAGAGCCTGATGACCACCCAGTACGACGGGCACTTCGTAGAACCCATCGGCTTGCTGAAAATGGACTTCCTCGGGCTCCGCACCCTCTCCATCATCAAGACCTGCCTGAACAACATCAAGATCTCCAAACAGGTCGAACTGGATCCCGACCGGCTTTCGTTAGACGACCCAAAAACCTTCGAGCTTTTTTCCAGAGGAGACACGACCGGCTTATTCCAGTTTGAATCCCCGGGAATGAAAAAACACCTCCGGGCGTTGCAGCCGAACCAATTCGAAGACTTAGTCGCCATGAACGCCCTCTACCGTCCGGGGCCCATGGAGTACATCCCGCAATTCATCCGCCGGAAACACGGCTTGGAACCGATCGTGTACGACCATCCGATGATGGAACCCTTCCTGAAAAACACCTACGGGATCACCGTTTACCAGGAACAGGTCATGCAGCTCTCCCGGGCGTTGGGGCAATTTACCCGGGGCATGTCCGACACCCTCCGGAAAGCGATGGGAAAAAAGAAAAAAGAGGAGATGGACAAACTGAAAGGGCAGTTTGTCGAAGGGTGCCGGGGAAACCGGGAGTTCACCGAAAAATGCGCGGAATCCGGGATCGAGATAGACACACTGGTACACAAAATATGGAGCGACTGGGAAGCTTTCGCCAAATACGCCTTCAACAAATCGCACTCCGTCTGCTACGCCTACATCGCCTACCAGACCGGCTACCTGAAAGCCCACTACCCGGCGGAATTCATGGCGGCCAACCTCAGCAACAACCTCTCCCAGATCGAAAAAGTGACGGTCTTTATGGACGAATGCAAACGCATGGGGTTGAAAGTGCTGGCGCCGGACGTAAACGAATCCTACAACGACTTTACCGTCAACAGCCGCGGCGACATCCGCTTCGGCATGGCGGCCATCAAAGGGGTGGGCGAAGGAGCGGTGGAGCGGATCATTCAAGAGCGGAAAGAAAACGGAGTATACAAAGATGTGTACGACTTCTTCGAACGGCTGGATTACAAAAGCATCAACCGGAAAACGCTGGAAAACCTGATCATTGCCGGCGGACTGGACAGCTTCGGATTTCACCGGGCGCAATATTTCCACCCGTTGGACGCTACCGCCATCGTATTGGACGCCTTGATCAATTTCGGGCAAAAGAACCAGAAAGACAGCCTCAACCTCCAAGCTTCACTCTTCGGCGGCATGGAGGGATACGAAGTGTCCCGCCCCGTCATCCCGCACTGCGAACCCTGGAGCGACCTGGAACGATCCAAAAAAGAGAAAGAGCTGATCGGCATCTACCTCACATCGCACCCGTTAGACCCTTACAAGCTGGAAATCAAGCACCTGTGCACCCCCTTGGAAGAGATGAACAACAACCAGGCCGCCCTGAAAGGAAAAGAGATCACCATAGCCGGCATCATCATCAACACGCGGGAAGGCAAAACCAAAAAAGGGAACGACTTCGGCATACTCACACTGGAAGATTTCAGCGGAACCTGGGAGATTGCACTGTTCGGGGAGGATTACGTCAAATTCCGCAACTACTTCATTCTGGAAACCGCCATATACGTAAAAGGCCGGATCGTCCGGAAAAAATGGAGCGACAATCCGGACGACCTGACCTTCAACATTCTCAGCATGGACCTGTTGGGGGTGATCGGCGAAAAACTGAT
The DNA here is from genome assembly GCA_031271755.1 of Culturomica sp. Classification (GTDB taxonomy): domain Bacteria; phylum Bacteroidota; class Bacteroidia; order Bacteroidales; family Marinifilaceae; genus UBA944. The sequence continues at coordinate 1,901 of JAISVB010000009.1, read as the reverse complement.
CTCCAAAGTTACCCTGCAAGTCAACGTGGAAGCGCTCACCCCGGAAGCCGTCAACGAAATCAACACACTCTTTGTGCACCGGCAACCGCCGGCAAACAAAGAAAAAGAAGAGGGTCTTGTCCCGCTCCATTTTGTCCTGTACGACCCGGACGGTTATCAGGTTAAAATGTTTTCAAGATCCTGTAAAATAGAACGTTCCAAAGAATTGTATGAATATTTCGAGAATAATGATGCCTTTAAACTCAAAATTGACTAATTTTGCACAAAGAAACCCGCATGCTGACAAGCGCCAAAGAAGATGTTGTTGCAAAGGGTTCCATACGGCCATAATGAAAAAAAAATACAACGTATGAAATACAAACTCAAATACATTACGATATGGCAATAGCAGTTAATGACTCTAATTTCGAGGAAGTTGTGTTAAAATCAACACTTCCGGTGATGGTTGATTTCTGGGCGGAATGGTGCGGTCCCTGTAAAATGATGCTTCCCCTTGTAGAAGAGGCTTCCACCGAATACGCCGGCAAATTGCTGGTAGTAAAAGTGGACGTAGACAGCTCCCCCGGCACAGCCGCCCGGTACGGCATTCGCAACATCCCCACGATCCTGTTCCTGAAAAACGGCGAAGTCGTAAACAAGCAGGTGGGTGCAGCGCCGAAAACAGCTTTGGCTGAAAAGATCAACGCCATCATCTAAAGAAGTGTTCCAAAAACATTTCTTATCATAAACAAAGAGGCTGTGTAAAATTTCATTTTTAGACAGCCTCTTTATTTTTTCCTCCGGATCATGGCCGCAACACTGGAAGAGCTTGTACAATACGAACAGTTCGACAACCTCGAATTTATCGCTTCGCAAATAGTGGAGGGCTTTATTACAGGCCTCCACCGGAGTCCGTACCACGGCTTCTCCGTAGAATTCGCCGAACACCGGGTATACAACACCGGAGAATCCACCAAACACGTCGATTGGAAACTGTACGCCCGCACGGAGAAATTATTTCTCAAGCAATACGAAGAGGAAACCAACCTGCGGTCGTACATCGTTTTAGACACCTCCTCCTCCATGCTCTTTCCGTACAAATCGGATAAGACGAACAAACTGCATTTTTCCATCTACTCGGCAGCCGCTTTGATCTACCTGTTGCGCCGCCAGCGGGACGCCGCCGGGTTGTGCCTCTTTTCCGACAAGATCGAAACCCTCACCGACACCAGGCTGAACACCACCCACACGCAGATGCTGTACAACCATTTGCGGACGCTTTTGCAGGAGGGGGTTCCGTTGAACAAGCCCACGCAGACCGCCCAGGTGCTGCACCAACTGGCCGACACCACCGGCAAGCGGTCGCTGATCATCCTCTTTTCGGACATGTTCTCCAACAACAACGCGGACGAACTCTTTGCCGCCCTGCAACACCTGCGCTACAACAAACACGAGATCATCCTGTTCCACGTCAAAGACAAAAAAACAGAGGAGCAGTTTCAGTTCTCCAACCGCCCGCACATCTTCATCGACATGGAGAGCGGGAAAGAGATCAAATTCTCCCCCAACGAGATCCGCGAAACCTACAAACAGAAAGTCGCCGAATTTTACCACGAACTAAAGCTCCGCTGCGGACAATACCAGATCGACTTTGTCGAAGCGGACATCAACGAAGGGTTCAAAGAGGTGCTCCTGCCCTACCTCATCAAACGCAGCAAACTGTTCTGATCAAAACGCTGCTTCCGGTCACTTTATTTTCCATCCCAGCGAAAGGAACCAACTGTTCTTAAAAGCGTTGTCCGTGATGAGATATGCCACATCCATGTTGAGCATTCTCCACGCCACACCGCCTCCCACAGTGGCGAACCCGGGCCCGGTCTTTTCCTCTTCCCCCCATTGGTATCCCGCCCGCAGCGACAGCA
>JAISVB010000051.1 GCA_031271755.1 Culturomica sp. | reverse complement strand
GGACCCCGGTGGAGTGCGCCTCCTTCTTCCTGCCTCCGATGAACGACCCGCTCTACACCCACGCGTGGCGGGAAAACATCGGCGTCCGGGGACGGGTAGACCTGCGGGCTGTTGATTATACGAAGCGTTTGCCGCAGGATCCGACGGAACAGGACAAACACGAAGCTGTGCTCTCCTGCATTGCGGACGAAACGGAAATGGAACTGGCCTTTGAGGGGCGGGCGTATCACACCCTGTTGCGTATGTCCCGCACCATTGGGAAACCCGATTTTATGCTGAACAGGGTGTTGAAGAAGTTCCCGGAGGGTGAACGGGCTGCGTACCGGAGCCGCCTGGAACAAAACAACATGCTGGTGGCTTACCCCAAACACAATTGATCAAAAATATAGAACGTATGAATTTCAAGAGAATATTTTACAAGCTGTTGGTGGCGGCATGCCTGACGGGGATGTTGGGCGCCTGCGAGCAAGACCGGCCCGTAGAAGAGCCTTTTTTGCCGGAATACGACCTGAGCGTTCCCCAGCTTCCGGGCTTTGTGGAGCGGTTGCCGAACCCCCTGATCTTTTGGGCGCAGAAGTTTCCCGGCCTGGTGGATGATTCGGTGCCCCGGATCGAGCGGCAGGAAGTGGTGATCGAGGGCAAAAACAGAGCGCAACAGCCGGAAATGCGCATCGGGAGCACCGTGAACACGCCGTGGATATCCACCGGATTGTATGCGCCTCCGGCAGAGGTGATCACCATCATCAAGCCGTCCGGTTGGACGGGGGATATCCGGTGGCAGATCGGCTCTTCCCGGGATGTCTTAGACCCCAAGAAAGTAGCGTGCCAGCGTTACCCTAATTTGCGCACAACCGGTCTGCTGACGGGCGATTCGGTGAAAGTTCACAATCTGCTGGGAGGTCCCATCTACCTGATCGCTGGTTTCTTTACCGGCACCCACACCTTTGTGGTCAAAGGCGCCGTCAAATCGCCCGATTTTGTGCTGGGCCAGACCGACCCGCAGCAGTGGCTGCAAGAGATACAGGTTACCGGCGTTCCCTTTGCGGAATTCGCCACGGAACACTGCATCTGGAGCATGCCGACGACCTACCTGAAAAATGTGGAAGACCCGGTGGCGCTGGCGGAGTTTTACGACGACGTGGTGGAGAACGATTTCGATGCCTTTCATGGCCTGTCGGAGCATGCGCCCGACCCGCGGGACGAAGCGCCTGCTTTTCCCTGGAGGCATGTACAGGATTTGCAGTTGAGCGTGGGAGCGGCCTATTCGGGCTACCCGGCCATGTACGCCCACAACGGTGCGGGGGTAACCTATGCAGAGCGGGGTGTGAGTTTAAGCAGGATGAAGAACACCGACGAAGCCTGGGGGTGGTACCACGAGTTGGGACACAATTACCAGATGCCTTCCTGGAAATGGATTGCCGGGAACGGAAGCGTGGACGAAGTGGTCAACAACCTGCACATTTTTCATTCCCGCAACCGCCTCAACAACGGTTGGCCGCAGAACACCGACTCCTGGTACGAGGTGGTGCAAAAGTGGGTGAAGCGGAGCGGTAAGAAGGATTTTGACAGCAACGATGTGCCGGCCATCGGGGCCGACCGGGCGCGGCTCCTGATGTTTGTGCAATTGGCCCAAAAATACGGCTGGCGCTTGTACGCTTATCTGGGCAAAATGACCCGGGAACTCGACAAGACGACCTACGATAAAGTTACATCGGAACAGGATTACCGGAGAAATTTTTTCTGCCTGCGGGTCAGCGAATATGCGCAGCGGGATTTGCGTCCCTTCTTTGATGCGTGGGGCTTGCGGTACAGTGAATTTGTCGGGGCGGCCATCGCCACCCTGCCGGCCTTGGAGACAAGCGACAAATTCTGGGAACAGTGGGATCCCTCCGTCATCCCCTCTTTCGAGGCGAAGAACACCGCCGGGCTGACCCTGCTGCCCACTGAGGTGGTCTGGCAGGCGCCTCCCGAACCGGAGTTATTGGTTACAACGGGATGGACGGTTCAATCCGTGTGCGGCCCTCCGGGAGAAACCGGCAAAGTGCCCGAAAACATGATCAACGGCAAGGAAGGTACCGGTGACTATTGGGCGACCCCGACTAATAACTGGGTGGCAGGGGGATTGGCACGCCGTCCGATATTGGATCCGCAGCCTTGGGTCATTTTCGATATGCAGACAACGTTCGAGATCTCCGGTATTAACATCCGGTTGAGAAGAAATAATGGCTACATACACTTGGGACTCAAGAAATTTACAGTGGAGGTTGCTGCCAATCCGGCCGGGCCGTGGACCAGTCTGGGAACGTTTGACAATACGACTTTTACCGCCGGTAAGGAGTATTCTTATACAGACGATCCGGACTCGGCTTACCCGGTTGCTCCGGCTGCGGGCCGTTACCTTCGCTTAACGCTTTTGGAATCTTTCCCGAAAACACCTCCAAATCAGGAGAACGGCTTTGCCTTTGTGGACAGGCTTCAGGTGATCGGGCTGGAAGTGAAATAAACGGGCACTTCCCGTTTTACACACGGCGATACGTTGATTCCCGGAAGCAAACTTCCGGGAATCAATGTATATACCTCATCCATGCCACACAGAATGTCATACAACAATTTTTTCTATCTTTACAAACTGAGAACCATCGTTACATGAAAAAACTTACCCTTTTGCTCCTGTTGTTCGGGCTGTTCGCGGGTACGCTCGCCGCACAGAACACCCGGCGTTCCTCCGTCCCGTTGAAACACGGCGCCCACCGCATTGGCCCCCGTACCGATGCCGACATGCAAAAATGGCGCGACCACGGACTGGGGCAGTTTATCCATTGGGGGGTATACGCCATTCCCGGCGGACACTGGAACGGCGATGTGTACCGCGGCGCAGCGGAGTGGATCCGCTCGTGGGGCAAGATGCCGAAAGCCGACTACGACAACCTGTATAAGCAGTTCAACCCCAAGGACTTCAACGCCAAACAGTGGGCGCGGCAAGCCAGGGAGATGGGCGCCAAATACATGATCATCACCACCAAACACCACGACGGATTTTGTCTGTGGCCCAGCCGGTACACCGATTACACCATCGCCAATACCCCCTATAAAAAGGACATCATCAAGGAGTTGGTAGACGCTTACAACGCCGAAGGGATCGACGTGACCCTCTACTTCTCCATCATCGACTGGAACCACAAGGGATACCGTTCGGCTCCCGCCAAAACGGACGAGGAGAAAGCCTCCTACGAAGCGTTCAAGCAATTCACCCGCAACCAGTTGGTGGAACTGCTGACCAACTACCCGACGGTGAGCGGTCTGTGGTTCGACGGTACGTGGGACGGGGCGTGGATAGAGCAGGCTCCCTGGGTGGATGAGCTGGAAACCGAGCTTCGCACCCTGCACCCGGGCCTGATCATCGGCAGCCGCTTCCGCGCCGACGACCACGGCAAGCGGCACTACGATTCCAACGGCGACCTGCTGGGCGACTACGACCAGACCTGGGAGCGCAACATGCCCGAAACGATGCAGGATTTGAACGGCGTGGATTGGGATTGCGTGATGACCATCCCCGAAAATCAGTGGGGGTACCACTCCGACTGGTCGCTCACTTACGTGAAGCAGCCGTACGAACTGATCGAAATGCTGGTCAAAGCGGTCTCTTTGAACGGGAATCTGGTCTTGAATTTCGGCCCCGACGGCAACGGCAACATCCGTCCGGAAGAGACGCACATTGCCAAAGAGATCGGCGCCTGGATGAAGGTGAACAGCGAAGCGATCTACGGCTGCAAGCACTCCTCGTGGGAAAAGCAGGGGTGGGGCTACTACACGCAGAAAGGCGATAACCGGCTTTACCTGACCGTTTTTAACCAGCCGTTGAACAACAAAGTCCGGGTGAAAGTCCCCAAATGCGCCGACAACAAAAAGATCATGATCGTGGAAAAGGCCTGGTTCTTAGCCGACCGGAAGGCTGCCGTCGTGAAAAACGGCGGCCGTGACAAGTACGGCAATGTTTACTACGACATCGACAGCCCGGCGTTTAAAACCGGTTCGCCCTACGTGATCGTGCTGGATGTGCGGGAAGTAAACAAAGACCGGCAGGACGAATACCAGCAGGCCATTATGTAGATGGGCTGTTATGGACGGAATCCGGATAACCCCGGATTCCGTCCTTATCAACTGCCGATTTTATTTATTAAACCGTAAGCCTACGGATAATTTTAGTGTCCCAAGTCCTTCGAAAGTTTCGTCGGGCAATGTTTCGTTGGTAGTTATTCCGTTTTGTGTCTGTTTGAACTTTCTGAATGTGCCGCCTCTTAGTGCAAGTTTAAAACCAATAGCAAGATTTTCGGAAAGTCCGATATCGTAACCGATCGCCATATTCGTTCCAAATGTACCTGCGGTCATTTTCAGGTATTCGACATTATCGAGAAGCAACTTGTCATTGTAGCCCAGGTACCCGAATCCGACTGAAAAAAGCCAGCAATTTTTTCTCTTTGCATCAAAATGGCGGAGTATGTAATTTGCTCCGATGTAGTTGAGTACCATTTTTTCGTCCCATGTACCCGAAACGAGAGGAAATGCATCGGTTAACGTGCCGTTACCCAGGTTATTTCCAAAAAATTGTTGGGAAAATATTGCCTCGACTCCCATGCTTTCGGTAAAGAAATAGGCCGCTTGCAGGTCGTAATGAAAACCCGCTTTCATTTTTTTATAATGTTTCTTCAATTCCGAATTCAGTCCGTCTGCCAGTTTTGCCGTCCTGTATTGCCAACCTCCGTCGATCGCTATTCTAAAACGCGGAATACTACTCCTGAGCGTATCGTCGATAAAGATTTCCAACGTTCCCTGTTTGTTTGGTTTATAAACCGGAGCAATGGCCTGCTCTGCTCCGGTCAATGTACTGTCGACGGCTGTTCCGGCAACGGATAAATACTTTTCCGTGCCGTCGATTTTCAGTACATCTGCCGTTATCCTGTGGCAGCTACTCCACAGATCCGGCAATTGATGTTGCGTTATTTTCAAAGCATTTCCGCCGACTCTTCGCGATTCGGCCTTTGCTTTATCCAGAACAACAGTGTAATTGCAATTTGTAGAAAAACCTGAATCGCCGATTTTGACCGTACCCAATTTTTCAGCGTTAAGCGGTGTCTCCTCATTTATTTCAAAAACTCTTACCTCTTCCTCATAAGCAAGTGGAGCATAAGTTTTCTGTATAGATGAAGTCAATTTTGCCGAACAGGAAGTCAGCAATGGAACGACACACAAGGATAAAAAAACATTCGTTTTCATAAAAATCACAGGTATTATTATTGTTTAACAGCCACGGAATCAGCGATTACCGGTTACCAAACGCATTCGTATTAAAAGAGGATACCTGTAAAGTATCCTCTTGGTATGGAGAAGCCGGGGATCAGGCTCCGAAATCGTCGAACATGACGTTTTCGTCGGGTACCCCCAGATCGTACAGCATTTTGGTGGCGGCAGCGTTCATCATCGGAGGGCCGCAGAGGTAATATTCGATATCCTCGGGAGATTCGTGATCTTTCAGGTAATTGTTGTAAATAACCTGGTGGATAAACCCGGTCGGCCCCGTCCAGTTGTCTTCCGGCAGCGGTTCCGACAAGGCTAAGTGCCAGGTGAAATTCGGGAACTCCGCCGCGATGGCGTCGAACTCCTCTTTGTAAAATACCTCCTTCATGGAACGGGCTCCGTACCAGAAGGTCACTTTCCGGCCGCTCTTCACCGTTTTAAACAGGTGGAAAATGTGCGAACGCATGGGAGCCATCCCGGCGCCTCCGCCGATGAACATCATCTCGTTGTCCGTATCTTTCAGGAAGAACTCTCCGTAGGGGCCCGATATGGTCACCTTGTCGCCCGGTTTGCGGGAAAAGATATAGGAGGAGCAAACCCCCGGATTGACATTCATAAAGCCTCCTTTGGCCCGGTCGAACGGGGGAGTGGCGATCCGGATGTTCAGCATGATGATGTTTCCTTCCGCCGGATGGTTGGCCATGGAGTAGGCGCGGTAGGTCGGCTCCGGATTGGTCATTTTCAGGTCGAACAGGTGCATCTTCTCCCAATCGGTCCGAAAACGCTGGTCGATCTCCATGGTTTTGAAATCCACATCGATCTTGGGCACATCGATCTGTATGTATCCTCCCGATTTGAATTTGAGGGTTTCCCCTTCCGGCAATTTGACCACGAACTCCTTGATAAAGGTAGCCACATTCCGGTTGGAAACCACTTCGCACTCCCACTTCTTGATCCCCAACACCTCTTCCGGGATCTGCATGGAGATATTCTCCTTTACCTTTACCTGGCAGGCCAACCGCCAATTTTCGTGCTGCTCCCGGTAGGAGAAAAAGCCGGTTTCGGTGGGCAGGATGGAACCGGCCCCGGAAAAGACCTGGCATTTACACATGCCGCAGGAGCCTTTTCCCCCGCAAGCCGACGGCAGGAAGATCTTTTCGTTCCCCAACACCGAGAGCAGGCTGCCGCCCGGCTGGGTGGAGAGGATGCGTTCCTCTTCGTTGATGTCTATTTTGATTTCGCCTTTCGGGGTCAATTTTTCCTTGGCGTACAGCAACATGCCGACCAATACCAGGGTGACCAGCAGAAAGACGATCACTCCGGCGGCGACAATGGTTGTGTTGATTGTTAACAGTATCATAGCTTCGGTTTTATACAGGATTGATTAAATGTTGATACCGAGGAAACTCATAAAGGCGATCCCCATCAGGCCGGTAATAATAAAGGAGATTCCGATGCCCCTGAGCGGAACAGGAATGTCCGAATACGCCAATTTTTCCCGGATGGCGGCAATGCCGACGATGGCCAGCATCCAGCCGATGCCGGAACCCAGCCCGAATACCGTCGCTTCGCCCACATGGGCGTAGTTCCGCTCCTGCATAAAGAGAGAGGCTCCCATGATGGCGCAGTTCACGGCGATCAGCGGCAAAAAGATCCCCAACTGGTTGTACAGGGCGGGGGTGAATTTTTCCACGACCATCTCCACCAATTGCACCATGGCGGCGATGACGGCTATAAAGATGATAAAACTCAAAAAGCTCAGGTCGATCCCGGCGGCCTCTTCTCCCAGCAACCAGCGCAACGCTCCCGGTTTCAGCACCCAATTATCCAGCAGGTAGTTTACCGGTACGGTGATCAACAGGACAAACACAACGGCGATCCCCAGCCCGAAAGAGGTTTTTACGGTCTTGGAAACGGCCAGATAAGAACACATACCCAAAAAGTATGCGAATATCATGTTGTCAATGAAAATCGAGCGGACAAATATATTAACTAAATTTTCCATATCTTCTTACCTTTTCCGTTATTTTTCGATCAAATCCTTGTTGCGGGCGCGGTGTACCCAGATGATGATCCCGACTAAGATCAACGCCATCGGCGGAAGGATCATCAACCCGTTGTTTTGGTAGCCCCAGTCGTAAAGTACCTGGGGAATGACCTGAAAACCGAACAGGGTGCCGGATCCCAGCAATTCCCGGAAAAAAGCCACGATCACTAAGATCAGGCCGTAGCCCAGCCCGTTCCCGATCCCGTCCAGCAGGGAAGGCCAGGGTTTGTTGGCCAATGCAAACGCTTCGATGCGCCCCATGATGATGCAGTTGGTGATGATCAGCCCGACAAATACGGAGAGCTGTTTGCTGATCTCGTAGGAGAAGGCTTTCAGGATCTGGTCGACCACGATCACCAAGGCGGCTACCACCACCAATTGGACAATGATGCGGATGCGTGTCGGTATGGTATTCCGCAGCAGCGAGAGTATTACGTTGGAGAAAGCCGTAACGGCTGTGACCGAGAGGGCCATCACAATGGCGGGTTCCAATTTGGCGGTGACCGCCAGCGCCGAACAGATCCCCAGTATCTGTACCAGAACCGGATTGTCCTTGCTGAGCGGGCCAAGCAGCAACTGCCGGTTCTTTGCCGAAAATAACGATTCTTTTTCGCTCATCACTATTTTTGTTTTAAGAAGGATTCGTAACAGGATAAATAACTCCGGATCATGGCTTCAACTCCTTTGGAAGTAATGGTTCCCCCGGAAATGGCGTCCACTTCGTGCGGGCCGGAAGCATTTCCGCCCTTTTTGATCAGGATGGAGATCAGTTGCTCGTTGTCGAAGATGGTTTTTCCCACAAACTGATCGCTGAACGGCGCAGTGGTGATCTCAGCCCCCAATCCGGGCGTTTCCCCTTTGTGGGCGAAAACAGCCCCGTAAACGGTATTTTTGTCTTCGTCCAACGAGAGATACCCCCAAAGCGGCCCCCACAAGCCGGTGCCATACAACGGCAAAATGTATTTGACGCCGTTGTCCGTTTGAGCGACGAATACCGGCAGGAGCCGTTCTTCGCAACTTTTTTTGAATTCCTGAGCCATGTCTGTCCGGAATGCGTCTCCGGTTATCTTCTCTCCCTTGGAGTTGACCGCGAACTGTTCGATAATGTACTTGTCGAACAACTCTTTGGAGGTTTCGGCCGAAGCCTCTATCTTGACGGCGCTCAGGATGTTCCGGCGCTTTTCGTTTTCCACATTTTCGTTTTGTTGCGGTTGCAACCAGAGGGATACGACGGCCAGCAACGCCGCCACGATCACCACCAGGACCACTGCATAGATGAATGTGTATGTATTTCCTTGTCTGTTCATAATCGGTGAAGATTTAAGAGGTTGCTTTGATCCGTTTCAACCGGCGGTTGATGTTCCCCTGCACCACAAACCAGTCGATCAGCGGGGCGAAGGTATTCATCAGCAGGATCGCCAGCATCATGCCTTCCGGGTATCCGGGATTCAGCGTGCGGATCACGATGGCCATTACGCCGACCAGCAATCCGTAAATAAATTTGCCTTTTCCGGTCTGCGCCGACGTTACGGGGTCGGTGGCCATAAATACGGCTCCGAACGCAAAACCGCCTATCAACAGGTGTTGCAATGCGTCCACGTGGGCGTATACATTGTCGGCGGGCAGGAGGGAGCCGATCAGCAGAGCGGTCAGGTAGCCGCCGGCAAAAACGGAGAGCATGATCTTCCAACTGGCGATGCCGGTGGCCAGCAACAGGAGCGCCCCCAGTAAAATGCAGAAGGTGGAGGTCTCTCCGATGGAGCCCGGGATCAATCCCCAGAAGAGGGTGGCCGTGTCCGGCAGCGGGTTCCCGACGGCCGCTTCGGCCAACGGGGTCGCCCCGGAAAAGGCATCGGGTTTTCCGGCGATCCAGACGGCGTCTCCGGAGATCATGGAGGGATAGGAGAAGAAAAAGAAGGCCCGGGCCAACAGCGCCGGATTCCAGATGTTCATGCCCGTTCCGCCGAAGATCTCTTTCCCGATGATCACGGCGAAAGCGGTGGAAAGGCCGATCATCCAGAGCGGAGCTTCCACCGGCATGATCATGGGGATCAACAGTCCGGATACTAAGAAGCCTTCGTTGATCTCGTGCCCTTTGATCTGGGCGACGGCGAACTCAATGCTCAATCCGACCGCGTAAGAAACCACGATCATCGGCAATACTTTTAAAAAGCCGTACAGGAACAGTTGCCAGAATCCGGCGCCGGCCAAAGCTCCGGTCGCCAGAAAATGCTGGTAGCCTGCGTTGTACATTCCGAACAGCAACGCCGGAACCAGTGCCAGCACCACCACGATCATGGTTCTTTTCATATCCGCGGCGTCCCGGATGTGCGCCCCGGAACGGGTTGTGTGGGCGGGAACGAAAAGAAAAGATTCGAAACCCGTGAAAACGGAGTGGAGTTTCTCCAGTTTCCCTCCCTTTTCGAAATTAGGCTTTATCTTGTCTAAATAATTTCGCAAGAATTTCATACGTCGTATCATTAATTCGTTTCTTTTATCATCAGGTCGATCCCGTCGCCGAGGATTTGTTGCACAGGCGTTTTGGACGTGCAGACAAATTCACACAGGGCCATGTCCTCCGGCAGCACTTCGTAAATACCGAGCTGCTCCATCTTGTCGATGTCCCCGGCCAACGCCGCTTTCAACAGGTAAACGGGAAGGATATCCATCGGGAACACTTTGTCGTACTGCCCGGAAACCACAAAAGCGCGCGCTTCCCCGTGGTAATTGGCGTCCAACGAATAGCTCTTTTTCGGGCAGAGGAACGAGGGGAACAGTTTGGTGGCGGAAAACTTCCCGAATCCCGGCATCGCCCATCCCAAAAATTCGGAATAGTCCCCTTCCGGGATGACGGTGATCTGGTTGGCGTAGAAGCCCAAGAAGTTGTCGGCCGGCACTTTTTGTCCCGTCAAGACATTTCCGGATATAATACGCTGGTGTACCCTGTTTTTCAGTTTCCCCTCCGTCAGGCTGCTGATCTGTGCGCCCGAAAGGGTGTGGTAGTAGGCGGGAGCGCTTACTTCGGAACCGGTCAGGGCGATGGTTTTCCGGGCGTCGTACCGGCCTTCCGTAAACAGGCGTCCCAAAATAACCAGGTCCTGGATGTTGATCGTCCAGACAAATTCCCCTTTGTTGATGGGATTCAGGTGGTTGATCTGCACGCCTGTATTGCCGGCGGGGTGCGGCCCTTTGAACCGGGTAACGACCGTATTTTTCAGTTTCAAAAAGACGGAGTCCGCCGCCGTTCCGGCTTTTACCCCCAGGTTGACCTCTTTGCCGCAAAGCTTTTTCAGGCAGTCGATACCGGCCTGTAATGCTTTCTCTTCCCCTTTCAGGATAAAATCGAAATCCGGCGCCAAAGGAGAGGAGTCAAAAGCGGAAACAAACACCGCTTTCGGGGTGACGCCCGGGTCGGCGATGATCCCGTAAGGCCGCTGGATCAGCAATGGCCAAACGCCGCTTTCCAACATCCGCTCCGTGAGCTCTTCCCGGCTCAGTGTGTTTACATCCGCCCGTCCGAAATCCACGTATTCGATCTCCGGAGAGGCTTTGACGACTACTTCCAGCATCTTTCTCCGCTCCCCCCTGTTGACGGACTCGACGGTGCCGCTGACGGGAGAGGTGAACCGGATGGCGGGATTGGCTTTGTCGGTGAACAGGACGTCGCCCGCTTTCACTGCGTCGCCTGCTTTGACGCTCAACTTGGGGATCAGCCGGAAATCGACGGGTTTCACGGCGTAGAAAACTGCTTTCTCCGCATCGCCCGCCCTCTTTTCGGCCACTCCGTTCAGATGAATATCAAGGCCTTTTTTTAGTGTGATAACCTTGGACATATCAAGTAAATAATTTAATATATAGGGTTCTTTTCTGTTTGTTCCGACACACGCAAAACGTGATTTTTCAAGATCAGGCGCAAATATACAAACCAATTGCGTAATTTTGTCGTTAATAGTACATTAATTTGGCCGTTGCGGGATTTTTTTTGCTCCTTTCCGAAACCTTGAAAAAATAGCAGTGGCATGTTTTTTGTAAATATTAATCGAAACAAAAAAGAGAACTTATGAGAATGTTACTTTTAGCTTGTGCGATAGGGCTGGGAATGCTCTCCTGCAAGTCCGTACAGAACGCGAACAAACTGACGGACAGACAGTGGATGCTGGAAACGCTGGCCGGTAAACAGGTGGAGGCAAAAGAGAAGCCGGGAACCCCCTTCCTGCTGTTCGACGGAGCCGGGATGCGCGTCAGCGGCCTGGCCGGTTGCAACCGTTTTTTCGGAATGTACGAGGAAAAAGCCGGGAAGCTGACTTTTTCCCAGACAGGATCGACGCGGCTGGCTTGCCCGGAAGAGACCGGGGAGGCGACTTTTTTTAAGATGCTGGAGAATACGGACAATTACCTGATAAAAGACGGTAAACTCTCTCTGCGCCGGCAGGAAGAGGTGTTGGGAGTGTTCAAAGGGGAGCCTTTGGAGGCGCCGAAGAACTGATCTTTTCTTTTTTCCGTCGTCATTTCGAGGCTGTTTAAAAAGTGAATTTTAAGCAGCCTCTTTTCTTCTTGGTTTATAACTAAACCTTTTTGTTCTGCGTATATCCTTATTTCGCTCTGTATGAACGGGAAATAGTTCCGGATGAGGCCGGATGAACTTTAATAAATCCGGAACAACGTTAAGCTTTGCTAATATCTTCTGCCACTGACGGAATGTGGCAAAGATGTTGTAGAACTACGCACATATCGTTAACATTGGTACTTGTTATGATGAAGTTAAAAAATTCGGGTATAAGCCTGCTCTTCGGACTGGCAGGCGGTTTGCTGGCGTTCGGAGCAGCATCTGTATTTACGGCGGAGAAGCCGGAAAGACCGGAAGTCCGGCACGAGGTGACAGGCCCCGGCATCCAACAGGTTGCTTACCGGCCGGACGAGGATCCGCATACCGGAGGAGCCGGGAGTGTCGATCTGCGTTTGGCTGCCAAAAAGGCAGTCCCGGGCGTGGTACATGTCAAAACCATTCAGATGGGAAGGGAGTATTACGGCAATCCGTTCAGCTATTTTTTCGGCGGCTCCATACAGAGCCGGGAGGTTCCGCGGACGGCCGGGTACGGTTCCGGAGTGATCATTTCGCCGGACGGTTTTATAGTGACCAACAACCACGTCATCCGAGATGCGCATCAGGTGATGATCATCACCAACGACCGGAAAGAGTACGAAGCCAAAGTGATCGGCCAGGATCCGACCACCGATGTGGCGTTGCTGAAGATCGAAGCGCAGGACATGCCGGCGGTGGAATACGGCAATTCGGATCAGGTCAGTTTGGGAGAGTGGGTGCTGGCGGTGGGGAATCCCTACAACCTGACCTCTACGGTCACGGCCGGGATCATCAGTGCCAAAGGCCGGGATCTGGGAGTGAACCGGGAACAGATGAGCTTAGAGTCTTTTTTGCAGACCGATGCGGCGATCAACCCCGGAAACAGCGGCGGAGCGCTTGTCAATGCCGATGGAAAACTGATCGGGCTCAATACCCTGATACAATCTCCGACCGGCGCTTTTTCCGGTTATGCGTTTGCCATACCGGTCAATATTGTCCGCAAGGTGGTCAATGACCTGAAAGAGTACGGGCAGGTGCAGAAAGCCCAATTGGGCATCCGGATGGGAGAGGTCACTCCGGCGTTTGCGGAAGAGCATCGTTTAAAGGAGACATCCGGAATTTACGTCAGCGGCCTCATCAACGGAGGAGCGGCTCAGAAGGCCGGGATCAAACAGGGCGATATCATCCGGGGGATCAACGGGTATGAGATCAAGTCCACTTCCGACCTGTTCGAACAGCTCGGCAAGTACAATCCGGGATCCGTTGTACAGTTGAAGATCAACCGGGACGGAAAAGAGCTGTCGGTGGATGTGACCCTGCTGAGCGCGATGGGCGGCGTAACCCCGGTGCTGGCCGGGGAGGGGGTGCTCGGAGCCAAAGTGGAGCCTCTGTCTAAGGATGAACGGGCCCGGTTCCGCCTGAACCGGGGAGTGAAGATCACGGAGCTGGGGAACGGAAAATTGAAGTCGGCCGGATTGGAGAAAGGGTACATCATATTGAAAGTCAACGACAGAAGTATTTATGATGCGGACGATTTCAGGCAAGCTGTGAATTTGCAGCCGGAGGACGGAATATTCGTGACGGCGTTGAACCCGCAGGGGAAGATCGAATATTTTGCGTTCTCGCCGATGGATTAAAAAATGTTAACAGGGAAACTTCCGTAAATATGTACATTGATAAATAGGTAAAAAAGTATTATCTTTGCAAAATGTTTGCGGTGTATTGTACAGTATGAGACAGCTAAAAATAACCAAGTCAATTACCAACAGGGAAAGCGCTTCGTTGGATAAGTATCTGCAGGAGATCGGGAAAGAAGACCTGATCACCGTGGAGGAAGAAGTGGAGTTGGCGCAGCGGATACGGAAGGGAGACCAGCGGGCGTTGGAAAAATTAACCCGGGCGAATCTCCGGTTTGTGGTTTCCGTTGCCAAACAGTACCAGAATCAGGGGCTGAGCCTGCCTGACCTGATCAACGAAGGGAATCTCGGATTGATCAAGGCGGCGGAAAAGTTCGACGAAACGAGGGGGTTTAAGTTCATTTCCTATGCTGTGTGGTGGATCCGGCAATCCATTTTGCAGGCGTTGGCGGAGCAGTCCCGTATCGTTCGCCTGCCTTTGAACCAGGTGGGTTCCCTGAATAAGATCAACAAGGCTTTTTCCCGTTTCGAGCAGGAAAATGAACGCCGTCCCTCTCCGGAAGAGTTGGCCGCTACGCTGGATTTGCCGGCGGAAAAAGTGGCCGATACGCTGCGGGTTTCCGGCCGGCATATCTCTGTCGACGCTCCGTTCGTGGAAGGAGAGGACAACAGTTTGCTGGATGTATTGATCAACGACGATTCGCCCATTGCAGACCGTACGCTGATCAACGAATCGCTCTCCACAGAGGTGGAACGGGCGCTTTCTACGCTGACAGAACGGGAGAGAGACATCATCAAGCTCTTTTTCGGGATCAATACCCAGGAGATGACGCTGGAGGAGATCGGAGAAAAGTTCGGCCTGACCCGGGAACGGGTTCGCCAGATCAAAGAGAAAGCGATCCGCCGTTTGCGGCACTCCTCCCGGAGCAAATTACTGAAAACTTATCTGGGGTAATAAAAAATTAACCGCCCTGTTTTTCCGTCAGGTATTTCCAGAAACGAGCCGGCAGGTGTTGCCGGTGCAGTTTTGGGTTGAGCCGTTCCCGGATAGCAAGGGATTTAAAATAGCTCTTCCAGAGCTGTTGGAACTGTTTTTCATCTTCGGCCAACAGTTCTTCCGGCAGTTTCCCACAGACACCCCAAAGCGGTTCCTGTTCAAATCTCACTTCGGAAACTCTTTTCATGTCGTAATAATATCCGTATTTCCGTTTGTTGTCGTACAGCAGCCAGCATTGTCCGGCAAACCGCTCTTTGAAATAGGAAAGTGTAAGCGGCAATACGTTATACAGCGGTTCCAGAACGGCCAGATACGTGTTGTCCGCGGTTTTCTGAAAACGGGCGAACTGAATGATCCGGCTCTTTTCCTGGCCGACCTTTTTCCATATTTGCGAAACCTCCAATACATCCGGATCCCCGAAATTGAGTTCAAGGGATACCGGAGCGTCTAAGTTTTTCCGGATGTACCGGAACAGGAGCAGGTCTACCTCCGGCAGTTCGGAGAGCCAGCTTTGGGTGAGGAAAGCCAGCCCTCCCCGGGAGAGTTTTTTTTCCAATCCGTTCCACACCCGTTCGCTTTTTTCGGGATCGGTGGATACGGAGATCGCTTCGTCGTAAAAGAGCGGGAGCGGTTCGCCTTCCGCCAGCAGTTTGTCCGGAAATTTTTTCCGGGAATAGGCTTCAAATACGACGGAGAGCAGTCCTTCGAATGTTTTATCGTAGGTACAGACGATCATGCGGCTCCTCCTCAAAAGAGAGTTTTAGTTGGCGCGGATCTTCCTGTTTGCGGGAACCGGAGGGGCGGGTCAGGATCCGGCGCACCTGTTCCGGATGCAGCTCTTGAACGGTTTGAAAAGGAAGTTCGCGGCAGGTGATAAAATAGACGGCCTTTTTCATCACGATCCCCATTTTCCGGAGTTGTGATTCTCCCAGCTTGCCGTACCGGCGGGAGGCAACGATCAGTTGGGCCGATTTTACCCCGATCCCGGGAACGCGGAGGAGCATTTCGTATTCGGCTTTGTTGATGTCTACCGGGAATTTTTCCGGATGCCTCAGCGCCCAGGCCAATTTGGGATCGACTTCGAGATCCAGGTCGGGATACGCATCGTCGGCGATTTCGTTGGCGGTGAATTGGTAGAAACGCATCAGCCAGTCGGCCTGGTACAACCGGTTTTCGCGCACCAGCGGCGGCTGTTTCAGAGCCGGCAGGCGGTTGTCGTATGCGTTGACGGGTACAAATCCGGAGTAGTATACCCTTTTGAGCGTGGGGCGTTTGTACAGGTTGGCCGAGAGTGACAGAATGTCTTTGTCCCGTTCCGGACTGGCGCCGATGATCATTTGCGTACTTTGGCCGGCCGGGGCAAAGCGGGGGGCGGAGCGAAATTTTTTCCGGTCCTCCAAATTCTCCAATATTCCCTGCTTGATGTGCCGCATCGGAGCGAAGACGCTGGCAAAATCTTTGTCCGGCGCCAATAGCTGCAAACTCTGTTCGTTGGGGATCTCCACGTTTACACTGAGGCGGTCGGCGTAAAGGCCGGCTTCGCAGATCAGTTCCCGGCTTGCACCCGGAATTCCTTTCAGGTGAATGTAGCCGTTGTACCGGTGGCGTTGGCGCAACTCTTTGGCCACCCCGACCAATCGTTCCATGGTGTAGTCCGGATTGCGCACGATGCCCGAACTGAGGAACAGTCCTTCGATGTAGTTGCGCCGGTAAAATTCGATGGTGAGCTCTACCAGTTCCGATACGGAAAAGGTAGCCCGCGGCAGATCGTTGCTTTTCCGGTTGATGCAATAGGCGCAATCGTAGATGCAGTGGTTGGTGAGCATGATCTTCAGCAGGGAGACACAACGGCCGTCCTCGGTAAAACTGTGGCAGATGCCCCAACCCGCGGCGCTTCCGATCCCGCCCGGCCGGTTGCGCCGGGTGGTTCCGCCGGAGGCGCAGGAAACATCGTACTTGGCCGATTCCGCCAGTATTTTTAGTTTTTCAAGGGTGTTTTCGTTCATGGCTCCGGAAATCCGTTCCCACAAAGAAACGACTTTCGGATCAGAAATAAAACGAAAGGGAGGTAATTAACATACGGATGCGGTCGTTATACCAGGTCGAAGTAAAGTTCGAAATCGAACACTTTAAAGGCTGCTTCTCTGGGAAGCTGTCTGTTCCGGGGTATGGACAGGGCGAGCATTTGCTGGAATACTTCGAACAGGCCGGATTCCTGTTCTTCCGGCATCAGTCCCGGGCGCTTTTCCCGGTATTTGTTCAGGGCGTGCATGAAGATCCGGTATTCGTATGCTTTCCAGTAATCTTTGCGTTTCAGGTATTCCCTGACCGGTACGGGAGTTTTCCACAATTTCAGGTAAAAATCGGGAATTTCGTCGAAAGTGACATCCAGGTGCCCGTCGATGTAGTCAAAACTTTTTTGTAAGATTTCCGATGTATTCATACCCCAAATTTAAACGCCCTATTGTGAATTAAAGAAAGCGTGAGCTTCACTTATTTTTCTGCAAAGGTTTTGACCAAAACAAGCAAGCCCACGCTTTACGAATGTTCCTCAAAGCGTAGGCGTTGCACATTTCCATCCCGCCTCTTTTTTAATGCTCAAATTTTGCAGAGAGATGAATGTGAGCGCAAAATACAATAATTTAGTTCAATGATGTCACACCACGTAATTAAACCGACAGGGCAAAGATACGAATAAAATAAAAAAAGCTGCCTGAAAGAGGCAGCTTTTGTTGGTAGAAAAAATATTTATTTTACCGTATTCATGTGAACGATCAGTTCCAATACTTTGTTGGAGTATCCCCATTCGTTGTCGTACCAGGAAACCAATTTTACGAAATTCTTGTTCAGTGCAATACCGGCTTGCGCGTCGAAGATGGAAGTGCGGGCATCCCCGATGAAATCGGAAGAGACTACTTCGTCTTCGGTGTATCCGAGAATACCTTTCAGTTCGCCTGCAGCCGCTTCTTTAACGGCGGCTTTGATTTCGTCGTACGAGGTTTCTTTGGCCAAACGCACGGTCAGGTCGACAACGGAAACATCCAGCGTCGGTACCCGGAAAGCCATCCCGGTCAATTTTCCGTTCAGTTCCGGGATCACTTTGCCTACGGCTTTGGCTGCGCCCGTGGAAGAGGGAATGATGTTGCCGGCAGCGGCGCGTCCGCCTCTCCAGTCTTTTGCGGAGGGACCGTCTACGGTCTTCTGGGTAGCGGTGGTGGCGTGTACGGTTGTCATCAATCCTTCGATGATGCCGAATTTATCGTGAATGACCTTGGTCAGGGGAGCTAAGCAATTGGTGGTGCAGGAAGCGTTGGAAACGATCGCCTCTCCTTTGTAGGATTTGTTGTTCACTCCCATGACGAACATCGGGGTGTCGTCTTTGGAAGGAGCGGACATAACCACCCGTTTGGCGCCGGCTTTGATGTGCGCTTCGGCGGTTTCTTTGGTCAGGAAAAGCCCGGTAGATTCCACGACGTATTCGGCGCCTACTTCGTTCCACTTCAAATTAGCAGGATCCTTTTCCGCCGTCACCCGGATCGCCTGGCCGTTCACGATCAGTTTGCCCTCTTTTGCTTCAACGGTTCCGTTGAATTTGCCGTGCATGGTGTCGTATTTCAACATGTACACCATGTAATCCACACTGATCAGGTCGTTGATCCCTACGATCTCAATGTCGTTCCTGCTTACCGCAGCCCGGAATACCAAGCGGCCGATCCGCCCGAATCCGTTGATTCCTACTTTAATTTTTGACATTTTTGTTTATTTATAAGTGATACAAATTTCTTATCGTCTCCAAATTTACGACAATTCATCCGTTTCTCCGCAAAACAGGCCGGAAAAACAGCAGAAAAACCACTCAAACGATTCCGTATTTACACTCTTTAGCTGCGGATACCCTGTTCTGCGGGCGCCTGGGTGTAAGCCGGGCATTTTTTATCGATGGCGCAGGAAGAGAGCAGGCACACGGCTGTGACAAAGAGAAGCGCGCAGGTTATAAATTTTTTGCGTTGCATAAGCGTACTTTTAGCGTCCCAAAGGTAATAAAAAAATGGGATACCGCAAACGAAGAGGAATTTAACCCACCGGGGTGATGCGGAGCAGGCGAGTGGTGGTGGAGGTGACCTTGAAGCGTTCGTCCGGGCGCAGGCCGACTACCCAGAGGATCTGCCCCTGAGCGTCGGTCAGCAGCGGGATCTCTTTTTTTTGTTTGTTGGTTACTTTCAGGTCGGTGAAAAAATCGCTCAGTTTTTTCTGTTTTCCCTGCATGCCTAACGGGAAAAAACGATCGCCCGGCTGCCGATTCCGCACGGTTAACGGGAAGCAAAATGTATCGGCATCTAAGCAGGCGGTCCGGCTGTCGGCCGGGATCGACCGGTCGGATGTTATCGTATCTGTTTCAAAACGATACAGTTGTCCGTTCAATGCGTAATCCCCCGGGCCGGGGATCTCCAGCCGGGTCTGCCGGATTTCGGTTTTGTTGTACAGGTGCCAGTATCCCCGCTCCCGGAAGAGGAGGAAAGAGCCGGAATGGAATTGCTTCCCTGCCTGGGAGTTCCGGCTGTGCCAGATCTCCCGGATCCGGGAGGCGGAGAACCCGAACGGGTGCAGGATCTCGAACAGCAGTGAAAAGGGGGCCGGAGTGGTTGCCAACCGGTTGATGTGGATGCGCAGTCCGCCTTCTTCCCGGGATACCGTTTCTTTTTCCCATTGCTCTATCCCCATCCGGTAAATGAGTTCCGTTTCCCGCAGGATGGTGCAATTCTCCCGTACGGTTTGCAGGAATGCCGGGTTGATCTCCCGGAAGGCGGGGATGATGTGATGCCTGATCTTGTTGCGGGTGTAGAGGTCTGATTCGTTGGTGGCGTCTGTCCGGTATGTCAATCTGTGGCCGGCGAGATACGCCAGGATCTGCTCCCGGGTTACCCCCAGCAGGGGACGGATGATCTCCCCGTTGATTTCGGGAATGCCGGTAAGTCCCCGGATGCCTGTGCCGCGGCACAGGTTGATCAAGACGGTTTCGGCCAGATCGTCGGCCTGGTGCCCCGTGACGATGTAGTCTTTCTGTTCCCTGTTCCGCACCTCCCGGAACCAGTTGTAACGCAACTCTCTGGCTCCCATTTCGATGCTGATGCCTTGCGAGGCGGAGTAGGCGGCGGTATCGAAGCGGCGGGTTTGCAACGGAATGCCGTACTGCTCGCAAAACGTCCGGACAAACTGCTCGTCCCCGTCGGAAGCGCTTCCCCGCAACCCGAAATTGCAGTGAAGCGCCGTGCAGTCTAAGTTCAGCCGGTGAAAGGCGAACAACAGGGCGATGGAGTCCGCGCCTCCGCTGACGGCGATCAGAAAGCTGCCGGTTTCGTCGATGCGGTGGCGGTGTAAAAATTCCCGGATAGTAACGTGCATGGCTGTTCCGTTATTGTATTAATCTTGGGTGTCGCTCAATTCCAGCCAACGCATCTCTTTGGCGTCGATCTCGTTCAACAGCGCGCCCATCCGTTCCGACTTGCGGAGCAATTCGTCCGGCGGCAGGGTGCCCGAACCGAGCAGGTGTTCGGTGTCTGCTTTTTCCCGGTTCAGTTGTTCCAGTTCCAGCTCCAGTTGGGCTAACTCCTGTTGCTCCCTGAAGCTGATCTTGCGCTTCCGGGGAGTTTCCCGGAAGGATGCCGGCGCCGGTGTGCCGGAGGGAGTTTTTTTCTTCTCCTCTTTTTTTCGCTCTTCCGCCTCCTCTTCCCGGCGGTTTTTATACTGGGTGTAATTTCCGGGAAAATCTTTGATCCGCCCGTCTCCTTCGAAAGCGAAGATGTGCTCTGCCACTTTGTCCATAAAGAAGCGGTCGTGCGATACCACCAGCAGGCACCCTTTGAATCCACGCAGGTACTCTTCCAGCACCTGCAAGGTTGCAATGTCCAGGTCGTTGGTCGGTTCGTCGAGGATCAGGAAATTCGGGTTTTTCATCAGAACGGTCAGCAGGTAGAGCCGCCTCCGTTCGCCCCCGCTCAATTTGCCGACCGGGGAGTATTGCTGTTTGTCCGTGAATAGGAAGTATTCCAGGAACTGCGAGGCGGAGAGAATTTTTCCGTTCCCGAGGTCTACCTGTTCGGCGATCTCTTTCACGACATCGATGACCCGTTCGCCTTCTCCGAATGTTATGCCTGCCTGCCGGTAGTAGCCGTACACGACTGTCTCCCCGATCTCGATGCTCCCCCCGTCCGGGGATGTGTTTTGGGTGATGATGTCCAAAAAGGTCGATTTCCCCACGCCGTTTTTGCCGACCAATCCGATTTTGTCCCCCCGGTCGAAGCGGTAGGAGAAATCGTGTAAGAGGCGTAAATTCCCGTAACTTTTGGAGATGTTGTTTAATTCGAGGATCTTTTTTCCCAACCGTTGTCCCCGGATGTCCAGCTCTATTTGGGGCTGATCGGTGCGCCGGGAGGCCTCCTCTTTGAGCTTGTAGTAGTTGTCGATGCGGTACTTGGCTTTGTGGCCGCGGGCTTGCGGCATCCGGCGCATCCACTCCTGTTCGGTGCGGAGCAGGTTCCGGGCTTTTTCGATACCGGCGTTCCGGCCGGCCAGTCGCTCGTCCCGCTTTTCGATGTAGTACGAGTAGTTGCCGTCGTAAGTGTATACGCCGAAATCGTCGATTTCGATGATGTGGGAACAGATGCGGTCCAGAAAGTAACGGTCGTGGGTCACCATCAGCAGGGTACAGCCCGATTTTTCCAGATAGCTTTCCAACCATTCGGTCATCTCGATGTCCAAATGGTTGGTCGGTTCGTCGAGGATCAGGAATTCCGGAGCGGTGATCAGTACTTTGGCCAATCCGACCCTTTTTTTCTGTCCGCCGGAGAGGGAGGCGATTTTTTGGTCGTACCGGTTCACTTTCAGTTCCGACAGGATCTGTTTGACGGTATTTTCGTAATCCCAGGCCTGCCGGGCGTCCATTTCCGGGATCAACTTTTCCAGCAGCGGCAGGTCGTTTTGGGCGACCGCCTGTTCGTATTGTTTTACAAGCGACAGGATCGGATTTTCCGAATCGAATACCTCGTCGAAAACGGTGTTTTCGTTGTTCAGGCGGGGATCCTGTTCCAGATAGCCGGTGATCACGCCGTTCCGGAAGATGACGCTTCCGGAATCCGGCGCCGTTTTTCCGGCGATGATTTGAAGGAGGGTCGATTTTCCGGTTCCGTTTTTGGCGATCAACGCTACTTTTTGCTGTTTTCCGATCCCGAAGGAGATCTTTTCGAACAGCAACTGTTCACCGAACCGCTTACTCAGGTTTTCAACTTGCAGGTAACTGATCATGAAAGTGTTGTATGTGTTTTTTGTCCTGTCAATTCAGTTTTTTTCTCCAGACAAACTGTTCCGCCAGCAGGGCGATGACGGCCAACCAGAGGAACCAACGGGCTAAGTAGCGGTTGGTGTCTTCCAAAACCACCTCTTTGATGATCTGGCTGTTGCGTTCGAAACTGCCTGTTTCGATCTTTTCTACGCGGGCGTCCGGGAACTGTTTCCGGAGTTCGTCCGCATCGCAGTAGCGTAGTTCCGATTCCGCCCGGTTGTAGTTGCAAGCCAGTACGTCCACGAGCCGGTCGTCCGCCAGTACGTCGTACAGGCCTGCCTGCCGGATGTTGTGCGCGTTTACTAATACCAGGTTGCCGCTTGCGTCTTGCCGGGTTTCGGCGATAAATTCCAGGTTGTGTTCTTGGGAAACGATCCGCAGCCGGCTGTTGTCCGGGATCTCTTTGCGGTTGAGCAGGAGGGGGGTGCGGGAATGGAGTGTCCAAGAGGGGTTCAGGCCGGAGTTGGCATTGGAAGCCATGTTGATCATCAGGGGAACAAAGAGCGGATGGAAAACCAGATCGCTGTTTTCTGTGTTGAAGTCGAAGGCCGACACATAGACCGTCCCTTTTCCCAATAATGTGCCAGTCAGCAACGCTTCTCCTTTTCTGCCGGCCAGCAGTTTTTCCCCGTTTCCGGGGGAGTGCAGCGGGTAGTAGCATTTGGCTCCCGGAAGCGTGACGTTGTTTTCTTCCGATTCAAATACCTCTTTAAAGAGCGCTGATTGCCGTTCGATGTAAGTGATCACGGCATTTGTGTCTGCTGTTCCGAAGCGGGGAGCGTGCAGTTTTTCCAAGAATCCGTTCAATCCGTTGGCGGCTCCCGGGAGCACCAGCAGGTTCCCGCCTTCCCGGACGTAATTTTCCAATGTGCTTTCCAAGCCGGTCCAGAGGGTGTTGATCCGGTCTAAAATGACCAGTTGGTAGTCGGAGAAGCGGATGTTGGCCGTTTGATCGATGTGGGTGTACTCCATCCGGTAAGCGGCTGTGTCGGAGAAGAGTTTGCCGAAGTAGGGGAGGCGTTTTTCCCGGTCTATGCACAGTACGTTGATCTGATCGTCGATGCGGTAACTGAAGTAAAAACGGTTGTCGAATACGACCGGAAGGTCGTTCAATTCGGCGATCCCTTTGCAGAAACCGCTTTCGGTGTTCAGGTATCCGATCTCCAGAACGGATTCGCCCGTTGCCGGCAGGTTGGCCTGTTGCAATCCCTTTACTTTTCCGTTGACGGTCAGGGTAATGGGCAGGTTTGTGGTTTCGTTGGCGGAGGAGCTTCCCAGGGTGACTTGCGCCAGGTCGTTCCGCTCTTTCCGGTGGAATGCCTGTTCGAAAGATACCTCTTTGATGTACAGGTTGTTCCGGTTTTCGGCTTCCAACAGGAAGAAGACGGGTGCGGTCAGGGAGTCCCCGGTGATCTGCTGAAAATCGCAGCCGTATTGCTGGAAATCGGAGAGCAGGAAGAGGGTGGCTTTTTGTTCTCCGGCCATCTCCCGCGCCTCTCTGAATACTTCCGAGAGCATTTTGGAGCGGGCTGTGAGCCGGATATCTCCCAGCAATGTCTGGCACTCTTCTCTGTTGAGGTTGACGGCGGCTTGTTCGTCGTTGCTGATCAGGGAGAAGAGTGTCCCCGCCGGGTAGGCCGAAAGCATGTCGAAAGCCTGTTTTTTAGCTTCTTCCAACAAAGAGCCTTTGCTGCCGGTATTGGACATGGAGTACGAATTATCCACATAGAGGAGGATCCGCTCCCGGAGTTGACCGCTCCCGGTATCGTCCGAACCCGGAACAGGACTGCCGGGAAGGTAGGGGCCGGCAAAAACGATTACGACAGCGGCGATCACCGACAGGCGGAGCAGCAGCAGCAACAGGTTTTTCAACCGGGAGCTGTTCTTTTTCTCCTGTTGCAGGGATTCCAGAAACCGGAAGTTGCTGAAGTAAACCTTTTTGTATTTTTTAAAGCTGAACAGGTGCAGGAGGATGGGAACGGCGAGAAAGAGAAGTCCCCATAGGAAAGCAGGATGCAGAAACTGAATCATAGCCGGCATAATCGTATTTTTTAGACACACAAAGGTACTATTTTTTCGACACTCCGGCGGGGGATGTGTTGAAGTGTCCGGATCATTTTCAAAACTCGAACATGGTACGGCGGAGGTGGAGGGGAAATTCTGTTGATTTTTGTGCGGATATTCGGAAAAAAATAGGCGAAATCCGTCCGGATTGGCTTTTTATGTGTATTTTTACGACATAATCGAAAAATGGTGTTTTATGTCGAAGGTTATTGCAATCGCAAATCAAAAAGGTGGCGTGGGAAAGACGACAACGTCGGTGAATCTGGCGGCAAGTTTGGCCGTATTGGAGCAGAAGGTTTTGCTGATAGATGCGGATCCGCAGGGGAATGCGACTTCCGGTTTGGGATATGAGTTGAAGGAGTTGGACCAGGCAACCATATACGAATGTATCGTGGACGGATTGGAGCCGGAAAAGGCGATCCTGAAAACGGAGATCGAGGGGCTGTTTCTGTTGCCGTCCAATATCGATCTGGTGGGAGCGGAGTTGGAGATGCTGAATTTCGAGAACCGGGAAAAGGTGGTGGCGGGCATCATTGCGAAGATACGGGACCGGTACGATTATGTCCTGATCGACTGTTCGCCGTCGTTGGGGCTGATCACGGTCAATTCGCTGACGGCGGCCGATTCCGTGATGATCCCGGTGCAGTGTGAATACCTGGCTCTGGAGGGATTGGGCAAGCTCCTGAATACGATCAAGATCATTCAGAAACGCCTGAATACGGCGTTGGAGATCGAGGGGTTTGTCCTGACGATGTACGATGCCCGTTTGCGGTTGTCGAACCAGGTGGCTGCCGAAGTGCGGAAGCATTTTGAATCCATGGTGTTCGAAACGGTGATCCAGCGGAACACCAAATTGGCGGAAGCTCCGAGTTTCGGCCAGCCGGTGATCCTGTACGATGCAGAGTGCCGGGGAACCGTTAACTACCTGAATCTGGCGAAAGAGTTATTGGACAAGGTAAAAGTGGAAAATTAAAAAGATGGCGAAGAAGAGTGCTTTGGGAAGAGGCTTGGGAGCCTTGATATCGGATGCGGCCGAGGATGCAAAACCGAGAGTGGAAGTCGTATCGGCCATACAGGAGATCCGGTTGGAGGATATCCGTCCCAACCCCTTTCAGCCCCGGACGGAATTCGACGAAGAGGCGCTGAACGAATTGGCGGCTTCCATCCGGTCGATCGGTATTGTGCAACCCATTACGGTGCGGTCGCTGGAAGACGGGAGGTATGAAATTATTGCGGGGGAGCGGCGCTTCCGGGCTTCTAAATTAGCCGGGCTTGTTTCGATCCCGGCCTATATACGGCAAGCGGAGGACGAGAACCTGCTGGAGTTGGCCCTGATCGAAAACATACAGCGCGAAGATCTGAATGCCATCGAGGTGGCGATCAGTTACCAGCGTTTGCTGGACGAGTGCAGCCTGACGCAGGATGGTCTGAGCGAACGGGTCGGGAAGAAGCGGGCAACCGTGACTAATTACCTGCGGCTTTTGAAATTGCCGGCGCAGATCCAGTTAGCGATCCGCGATAAAAAGATCAGCATGGGGCACGCCCGGGCCATCATCAACATCGAAGATCCGGATACCCAGTTCATGATCTTTGAACAGATCCTCCTGTACGATTTTTCCGTGCGCAGGGTGGAGGAGATCGTCCGGGAATTGTCGAACCCCAAGCCGCCGGAGGAGCAGCCGGAGAGGAAAACGGAAGCGCCCCGGAAAAGCAATGAAATCGGGGATTATATCGAGTTGCAGAAACACCTTTCCCGCCGTTTTGCCGCCAAGGTGGAGTTGAAGCGGAACGAGAACGGAAGGGGTAAAATCGTCATTGCGTTCAAATCGGACGAAGAGTTGGAAAAAATTGTCGAATTGTTGGATAAAATCGAAGAATAAGCGGGAGTTGTGAGGGCGTTACTACTATTTATAACGGTATTTCTTTTCTCGCATGCGGGACAGGCTCAATGGGTGAACCGGGAGCCGGATTCCCTGACGCTGAAAGCGGACACCCTGACAGAAACGGTTGTTGCCGAAGAAAGTTCCCACTCTCCCCACAAAGCGACTATTATGGCCTTGGTTTTGCCCGGTTCCGGCCAGGTGTACAACCGGCAGTGGTGGAAGTTGCCGGTCCTGGCGGGGGGTATTGGGGCGGCGGTGTACGGATTGAATTGGAATACGAAGACGTATAAGAAGTACAGACGGGCTTTTGTGGATTATACCGTTTATTTGGAGAACAAAAAAGAAGATCCCGATTTTCCCTATCCGGAGAATCCTTCCTGGTCGGATATTTACATGGGTAATGTAGCCGATTTTTCCCCCTCCCGGCAGCAGAATTTTAAGCAGCAATTGCAAAACCGGAAAGACAGATACAAACGCGACCGGGATTTGCTTTATATTGTTATGGGCGGGATTTATGCGATCCAGATCATAGACGCCTGTGTTTTTGCCCATTTTTATGATTATGAATTAGATGAAAACCTCACCCTGAACCTGCAACCTGCGCTGTTGTATTCGCCGGATATCGGTGCCGTAACGGGGGTGACAGTAACCTTAAATTTTTAAAGAAAGTGAAGATGATACGTTTGTTTTTAATAGGTTTGATGGTGTGTGCGGGCCGGATGGTTTCCGCCCAGGAGTCGGCGGATTCAACAGCCTTCCGGGAGCAGTTGCCCGACGAGGTGCCTCTCTCTTTTGTGCAAACCATCGACGAGCAGTATACCCGGTGGCAATTGGATCAGCGCCGGGATTTTGTGTTTGAAGTTTCCGGACAACCGGCGGTTGACAGCAGTTTGTTTCCCGTATTTCCGGATTCGGTTTACTTAGAACGGCTGGATGCCCTGAACTCTGCCATTACGCTCTCTTACAACGACATCGTTCGGAACTACATCGAACTTTATACGCTCCGGAGACGCGATCAGTTGGCTTCCATGCTGGGAGACAGCGAATTCTACTTTCCGTTGTTCGAGGAGGAGCTGGCGGCCCACGACATGCCGATGGAGTTGAAATACCTGCCGGTCATAGAAAGCGCGTTGAACCCGACCGCCCGTTCCCGCGCCCGGGCGCACGGACTGTGGCAGTTTATGTATCCGACGGGCCGTATGTACAAGTTGGAGATCAATTCGTTTATCGATGAACGGTTCGACCCCCAGAAATCTACGGAGGCGGCTGTGCGCTACCTGAACGACCTCTATACGATCTACCAGGACTGGATCTTAGTCATTGCAGCTTACAATTGCGGCCCCGGAAATGTGAACAAGGCGATCCGCCATTCCGGGAATAAAAAGAATTATTGGGATATTTATTACCGCCTTCCTAAGGAAACGCGCGGCTATGTTCCGGCTTTTATCGGCGCTATGTATGCGTTCAATTACTACAAAGAGCACCAAATTACGCCGGTGGAGTCGGCCCTGCCTCGCCTGTGCGATACGTTGTGGATCGACAAGGCGCTCCATTTCGACCAGATCTGCAAGAACATGGATGTTTCCGTGGAGGAACTAAGGGATATGAATCCGCAATACATTAAGGATATCGTGCCGGGCGGTTTTGGAAAATCCTACGTCCTGAAAATGCCGTATCATTACATTACGGGTTTTATCGACAACCAGGATACGATTTTTGCCTACAAGCGGAGTGAATATTTTGACGACAGCGACCGTACCGCTAATCCGAACGAGCGTTTTAAAAAGTATACCTATAATTCCAGTGTCAGCGGAGACAAAGTGCGCATGGTGTATACCGTGAAGCGGGGAGATGTCCCCGGGGCTATTGCCGGTAAGTTCGGGGTGCGGCTGGCGGATCTCAAATACTGGAATAACCTGAACCGCAACATGACCATCCGGTTGGGGCAGAAATTGGTGGTATATGTTTCTGCCAAAAAGGCCGATCAGTATAAAAACAGTGCGACGTATGCCGGAAAGGTGT
Organism: Culturomica sp.; assembly: GCA_031271755.1. Taxonomy (GTDB): domain Bacteria; phylum Bacteroidota; class Bacteroidia; order Bacteroidales; family Marinifilaceae; genus UBA944. Next base: position 20,747 of record JAISVB010000051.1, on the reverse strand, counting down.
CGAATGAAGCCAAAGTTCCGCAGGTGGAGACCATCGACGGGGAGTATACCTTATATACAGTCAGAAAAGGGGAGAACCTCTGGTCGATCGCCAAAAAGTATCCGGGGGTTTCCGACAAGGATCTGATGCGCTGGAACGGGATCAGTGAAAATGCAGTCCGGGATCTGAAGGCCGGCCAGAAGTTAAAAATCAAGATATAGCCTGCAGAATGATGGATCTGAAAGAGCTTGCCAAAGAGGTCATCCGGAAGGAGGCGGAAGCGGTTCGTAACCTGCAAAATTTTATCGATGACGATTTTGAAAAAGTAGTCCGCCTGATTTACGAAAGTTCGGGACGGGTCATTGTTACAGGGATCGGGAAAAGCGCCCTCATAGCGCAAAAAATAGTGGCTACGCTCAATTCGACCGGAACACCGGCCGTTTTTTTACACGCTGCCGACGCCATTCACGGAGACATGGGAATGGTGCGGAATGAAGATGTGGTTATTTTCATCTCCAAAAGTGGGAATACGCCTGAGATCAAGGTGTTGTTGCCTTTGATCCGGAATATCGGGAACAGTACGATCGTCGCAATGGTTTCCAATACAAACTCTTTTTTGGCGCAACAGGCGCAATATGTTTTGAAAGCGACGGTGGAGGAGGAGGCGTGTCCGAACAATCTGGCCCCGACCAATTCGACGACAGCCCAGTTGGTGTTGGGAGATGCGCTGGCCATGTGCCTGATCGAGTGCAGGAGTTTTTCCGGCGAGGATTTCGCCCGTTTTCATCCGGGCGGATCGTTGGGAAAGCGTTTGTACACACGGGTGTCGGATGTATATAACAGGGAGAACCGGCCGGAGGTGAAGAGACTGGACGGGATTCGAAAAGTGATCGTGGAGATCTCCGGCGGGTATTTGGGGGCGGTGGTCGTGACGGACGAAACGGGAACGGTGTCGGGAATTATAACGGACGGAGACCTGCGGCGCATGCTGGAAAAATACCGGGACATAGATGGATTGACGGCCGGAGAGATCATGTCCGCCGCTCCCAAAACCATCCGGGAAACCGAATTGGCTTTTACCGCCTATCGCCTGATGGAGAAGAACAGTATTACGCAGTTGGTGGTGACGGATGAAGCAAATCGTTACCGGGGGATGGTGCATTTGCATGATATTTTGAAAGAAGGAGTTGTGTAAGGAACAGGCGTATGCACAGAATATACGTGTTGCTATGGTGCCTGTTGCTGGGAAGTGCTCTTTCGGCCCAGAATACCCGTGTCCGGGGGAAGATAACGGATGTGTCGACCGGGGAGTCTTTACCGTTTGTGAATGTTGTATTTAAAGGGACGACGATCGGCATCACTACCGACTTCGACGGGTTGTATACTTTGGAGACCCGGGAACCTGTGACGGTTCTGTATGTCTCTTTTTTAGGCTACGAGCCGCAGGAGATAAAAATTATTCCCGGCGCTTTTAATGCGATCGATTGCCGGCTTGTACCGTTGCCGTTTGAATTGGATCAGGTCACGGTGACGCCGGGGGAGAATCCGGCTCACGCCATTCTGAAAAACATCTCCCAAAATAAAAAGCGGAACAATCCCGACGAGTTGCTCCGTTATAATCACTCTACCTATACCCGGATGGAGCTGGATTTGACCAATATCAATCCGGAGTTCAAGAATAAGCGGTTGCAGAAAAATTTCGGGTTTGTTTTTGACTACATGGACACCTCGGTGATTACGGGCAAAGCGTTCCTGCCGGTCATGATCTCGGAGGCTTCGGCCGATTATTACCGCCGGAAATCGCCCGCTTTTTCCCGGGAAGTCGTGAAAGCCAGCCGGATTTCCGGTATCAGGGAGGACTATTCGCTGGCTCAGTTTACCGGTCATTTACACGGGAACGTCAACTTTTACAACAACTACATCGACCTCTTTGAGATCAAATTTGCCAGCCCCATCTCTGACCACGGATTGCTCTATTACAAATATTATTTGGTGGACAGTTTGGAGATCAACGGCCGGAAGACTTATAAGATCCGTTTTCATCCCAAAAGTTTTTCTACTCCGGTATTGGACGGGGAGATCCAGGTAGACTCTGCGTCGTGGGCGTTGGAATCTGCGACGGCTAAAATGGTGAAAGGGTTGAATGTCAATTGGATCCGGAACCTTGTGTTGGAAAACAAAAACATGTTGGTCAACGATTCGGTCTGGTTCCCCCGGCAGGATAAAATATTTGCCGATTTTAGCTTAGTCATGGCGGATTCGTCTAAAATCGCTTCGTTTATCGGGCGGAGGCAGGTCGATTATTTCAACGTGGAGTTGGATAAGCCGTTTCCGGAACATATTTTGAAGTTGGACAACAACGTGGTCGTTTCCAAAGATGTCCTGAAAAACGAAGAGGTTTATTGGGAAACGGTGCGCCCGTATGAACTTTCTCTCCGGGAAAAACAGATCTACAAGATGGTGGATTCGATCCGGCAGGTACCGCTTTTTCAGAATTTCTACACCGTGATGATGACGTTGATCGGGGGGTATTACGAAACGGAGTACATCGGGATCGGCCCCTATTATAAACTTTTAAGTTTTAACCGCTTGGAAGGATGGCGTTTACAGCCGGGCTTGAACACGACGGAAAATTTCAGTAAAAAGATCCGTTTTACGGGGCATACGGCTTACGGGACTAAAGATCGTAAGTTCAAGGGAGGTGCGGGATTGGAATATATGTTCAACAACCAGCCTACGTCTAAATTGAATGCCGCTTTTAAACACGATGTGGTGCAATTGGGATCCGGCGTTAATGCTTTTACGGAGAGTAATATCCTGAGTTCTCTCTTCTCCCGGGGAAACAACAGCCGGCTTTGCCTGGTCAATCAGGGCGATCTCTCTTGGGAGAAGGAGTGGAGGCAGGGCTTCAGCAATACGTATGCTGCACAGGTGAGAAGCATTTTTGCATCCCCTTATGTTCCGTTCGAAACACCGGACAACCGCCCGGTCGGATCGATCAAATCCCTTGCTTTCAGGCTGGGAACCCGGCTTTCCAAAGACGAAATTGTGGTGAGGAAGATTTTCAGCAAGTATTCGCTGGGATCCGATTATCCGGTGGTGGGGGTGGATCTTACGGCCGGGCTCAAAGGAGTTTTTAAAGGCGAGGATTACGAATATTACCGGTTGGAGGGGTATTTTCAGTACGATCTGGAGATTCCTCCGGCCGGAACTTCGGAGGTGGCGGTGAGCGGGGGAAAGATCTTTGGAAAGGTACCCTATCCGCTGTTGAAACTGCACGAGGGGAACGCTACTTTTTTTTACGATCCTTACGCTTACTCCTGCATGAACTACTACGAGTTTGCTTCCGATCTCTGGCTCTCCCTGCTTTATGAGCACCATTTCAAAGGTTTTTTTCTGGGAAAGATTCCGTTGATGAAGCGGTTGAAGTGGCGGGAAGTCTTTACCTTTAAAGCGGTGATCGGCACATTGGAGGATCGCAACAACGGAAGCCTGGAAAATTCGGAGGCGGTTCTGCGCTTTCCGGAGGGGATGTCTTCCGTTTCCAAGCCCTATTTTGAGGCGGGGGTGGGTGTGGAGAATATATTCCGGTTCTTGCGGGTGGATGCCGTATGGCGCCTGAGCCACCGGAATGCGGCGGCAGGGCAGGAGGTTCAGAAGTTCGTGCTGAATTTCAGTTTCGATTTTAATTTTTAAAAGATGCAGGTGAGGCTGAATCCGAAATTTCCATCGCTGTAGGTGGGAAGCAGTACGGAAGTAACTTTTCGCTCTTTTTTACAAAATACTTTTTGAAGGTGAGGGTAGGTCCAATAGACTATTTTTGTGGACAAGATCCCGATCCCCGCACCGGCTGCTACGTCGCTGACCCAATGTTTGTTGTTGTAAATCCGGGACGCACCGACCAGTGTCGCCATGCCGTATCCGGCTACGCTGATCCATACCGACCGGTCTTTGTATTCCTGGTGAAGGAATTCCGCGGCTGCAAAAGCGGTGGCTGTGTGGCCGGAAGGAAAGGAGTTGTGGTCGGAGGCGTCCGGACGGATTCGTTTTACGATGTGTTTGGTACCGTATATCAAACCGCTCTCCAAGGCATTGCTCAGTCCGTAAATGATCAGCATATCGGATAGTTTGTGGGTGCTTTGTACGCCGCTTAATTTCAGTCCGAAGGCCGCCGCTGCCGGAGCAAACTGTAAATAGGTATCCCACTTATCGTACCACATGTAGTCATTTTTGAGCAGTTCGTTCCTGGTGGAGTAATCTAATTTCCGGATCGGTTCGGAGTGAAACGAGAGTACTCCGTAAACGATCATAGCCGAAGGAGCGGCAATGTGCAGGATTTTTGCACTCTTTTTTACGTATTTCCGTTCTTCTGCGGCAACGGTATCGATTTCCGATACATTTTTGGAGTCCTGCGCTGTCAGGAAAAACGGATAGCTTATACACAACCAGATCGTTGCTGAAATTCTGAATTTACCCGGCATGTCGCGTGTATATTTAGGAGGTTCAAGGTGTATACGCATGGAGGAAAATTTTGTTGTTTTTTATGTGGATTCGTCTGGATGCGCAGGTGTATTGTCCTTCGGGAACCCGCTTCCGGAAACAACAGGCCGGAGCATTTGCCGCTCTTGTGGAAAATAATTACCTTTGACAAGAGGATACACAACAAGAGGTTTGCACAATACACGATAAATAGCGTATGAAGTTATTAGCAGAGAATTTGGTCAAGAAGTACAAGAGCCGTACGGTGGTAAAGGGGGTTTCGGTGCATGTGGAGCAGGGAGAGATCGTCGGGTTGCTCGGGCCGAACGGCGCCGGGAAGACGACCTCTTTTTACATGATCGTCGGCTTGATCAATCCGAACGAAGGAAGGATCTTTTTGGATGATCAGGAGATCACCAAAGAGCCTGTGTTTCGCCGGGCGCAATTGGGGGTGGGCTATTTGGCCCAGGAAGCTTCGGTGTTCCGGCGGTTGAGTGTGGAGGATAATATCCGGGCGGTACTGGAAATGACCAAAATGTCCAAAGAGGAACAACGGGACCGGTTGGAGGAGATGTTGGACGAGTTTGGTTTGCAGCGCATTCGTAAAAGCCTGGGGATACAGCTTTCGGGTGGGGAACGCCGCCGGACGGAGATTGCCCGGGCTTTATCGATCCGTCCGAAATTCATTTTGCTGGACGAACCCTTTGCAGGGGTGGATCCGATCGCGGTGGAGGATATCCAGGGGATCGTACAGAAGCTGAAAGACAAAAACATCGGTATCCTGATCACGGATCACAACGTGCAGGAGACACTTTCCATTACCGACCGCGCCTATCTGTTGTACGACGGAAAGATCCTGCAGGCGGGTACTGCCGAACATTTGGCTTCCGACCCGGAGGTAAGACGGGTCTATCTGGGTAAAAATTTCGAATTAAGAAAGAAGCATGCGGCAGGACAGAAAAAAACAGACGCAGAATAAAAAAGCGACTCCGGCGTTGTAACAATTTTGTAACCGATCCTTAAAAAAAAAGCAAAAACGCTTCCGTAGTTTTGTTTCGACAAAAAGAGATAAAATATGGGAAGAATTGTGACATTCCTGCTGCTGTTGCTATGCACGGCGGTGGCTGCAAGGGCGCAGAAGATGCCTCTTGATGACGGAGAGATCGAAAAAAGGATCGGATTGCTGGAGAGCGAGGTGGCCAAACTCAAAAAATGGAAATTTTCCGGTTATATCCAGGGACAGTATCAATGGGGAGAGGAGGCCGCCTTCCTGAAGGTCGGCGCTGCCAATGGGGAACCCGGAAAATCATTCGACCGTTTCGGTATTCGCCGCGGGCGTATTAAATTTGCCTGTGAGGCCGGTATCGCTTCGGCGGTATTTCAGATCGACCTGACGGAGAAAGGAGTGGGTTTTAAGGAGGCATACCTCCGGCTAAAGGATCCCTGGATCGGTACGCTGGCGTTCACGGGCGGCGTTTTTAACCGTCCGTTCGGATACGAGATCGGTTACTCTTCGTCGATGCGTGAATCACCGGAGCGTTCTACCGTATTTCAAACCCTGTTTCCCGAAGAACGTGATCTGGGGGCGATGCTCATTTTGCAAGCGCCCGAAACCTCTCCCTGGAGCATCTTTAAACTCGAAGCAGGCCTCTTTGCCGGTAACGGCGTCAAGATGGAGACAGACAACAAGCGCGACTTTATCGGTCACCTTTCGGTGTCCGGGAAGTGGGGGAGAAACGTTTCGCTCGGCGGCGGCGTATCCTACTACAACGGGAAGGTGTACCAGGGGACGCAAAACGTCTATTCGATGCAGGGTAAAGAGTTCGTGTTGCATCACAGTGAGAGCAACAAAGGCGGTTTTGCCAAACGCGAATACACGGGGCTCGATCTTCAGTTTGCCGTTTCGTCGGCGCTGGGGACGACCAAATTGCACGGCGAATACCTTTTTGGCCGGCAGCCGGGCTTCCAGCACAAAACGAACAGCCCCAACGCCTCGTCTCTCCCGGCGGGAGATACCTACCTGCGTACCTTCAACGGCGGCTATGCGATGCTTGTGCATTATATAGGTAAAGCGCCGGTGGCTGTTACCGGAAAATACGACTGGTACGACCCCAATACCCGGATTTCGGGGGATGAGATCGGCCGGGGCGGTACTGTGGAGGCGGATCTGCGCGTACACACGTATGGTGTGGGGGCGCTTTGGGATTTCAAACCCGGAATGCGATTGTCCGTCTGGTACGATTTCAACTGCAACGAAAATACAGAGATCAGGAACGATGTCTTCACCTTGCGTTTGCAACACAAATTTTAAACAGGCCCAAACGGAAAATCTTAACAGGATCGTAACACGGACGTATCTGATTCGTGACATCTGTTGTGGAAATTTGAAACAGAAATAAGAACAACAAGAATCAAATTATAAACGTATGAAAAGGATTTTATTGACCGCGGCCGTTGTGCTTGCAGCTCTTTCGGTTTTAACCGCTCAACGGATCAAAGGGTCCGATACCTGTCTGCCCCTTTCACAGCAGGAGGCTGAAAGTTATATGAAAGCCCATCCGTCGGCATCGCTGACGGTGACGGGAGGCGGATCGGGCGTGGGGATCTCTGCTTTGCTCGAAGGCACTACCGATATTGCGCAACTCTCGCGCAGGATCAAGTTCGACGAGCGCCGGAAACTGCAGGCGCAGGGAAAAAACGTAAAAGAGGTGATCATCGCATACGATGCACTTGCCGTGATCGTACACCCCGGAAACAGGGTGACAAACCTTACCCGCGAACAGTTGGAAGGCATTTTCACCGGCAAGATCACCAACTGGAAAGAGGTGGGCGGAGCCGATCTGAAGATTGTGCCCTATTCGCGTGAAACCTCGTCCGGGACGTATGAATTTTTCAAAGAGAGCGTGTTGCAAAACCGCAACTACATGAGCGGTATCATGAATATGCCCGCCACCGGCGCCATCGTGCAGTCGATCGGACAGACCCCCGGCGGGATCGGATACATCGGCCTGGCCTATCTCAATAAGTCGATCAAGGCGATCCATGTGTCGTACGATCAGGGCAAAACGTTTGTAGAACCGTCGGTGGCCAACGCCAAGAACGAAACCTATCCGATCGTACGTCCGCTCTATTATTATTATGCAACGGATTCGGAAAAAGTGGTAAAACCTTTTGTGGACTATGTTCTTTCGGCTGCGGGGCAAAAGATCGTCGGCGAGATCGGTTTTATAACAGTGGAATAAACAGGCAGCCTCTACACGTATAAATAAGACGTAATGAAACGATTCAGACGGATCGTCGAAAAAATAGCAGAAGGTATGTTGACTTTGAGCGGGGCGGTGACGACGGTTACCATCCTGCTTATTGTTGTTTTTCTGTTCCGCGAGGGGCTGGGACTGTTTAAAAGCCCGGCAGTGGAGAAAGGATATGCTTTGTGTGTGAACGTTGCGAACCCTGTCGACCGGTTGACCCCCTTTCAGATCAAGCAGATTTTCGACTACGCGATTGTGAATTGGGCGGAACTCGGCGGGAAGGACGAAGCGATCGAACTGTTTCGTTTCGACGATATTTTTTCGCGGTACAGCGACGAAGAACTCGGAGCGGAGAACGATTATGCCCTGTTGCCGGACAAATTGGGCGAGGTAGTCGCCTCTTCGCCGGGCATCATTGCATTTTTGCCCGAAGAGTACCTGCCGCGCGATTTGAAAGGTGTCCGGATGCTGCGCAGCGAGCATATCACAGCCGGAGATTTTTTCGGCGGGCGCGAATGGATCCCTACGGCAACGCCGGCGCCGCAATTCGGCACACTGCCGCTGCTCCTGGGAACGTTGTGGGTGAGTATCATCGCTATTTTTATAGCCCTTCCGCTCGGGCTGGGAGTCGCCATTTACCTTTCGGAACTGGCCAACGAGCAGACACGTAAACTGTTGAAACCGGCCATCGAATTGCTGGCGGGGATCCCGTCGGTGGTGTACGGATTTTTCGGATTGGTGGTGTTGGTGCCGCTGGTGCAAAAAGCATTCGGCTTGCCCGTGGGGGAAACGGGATTTACGGGAAGCGTCATTTTGGCGATCATGGCCTTGCCGACCATCATCACCGTTGCGGAGGATGCGATGCGCAACACGCCCCGGGCGATGCGCGAAGCCAGTCTGGCGTTGGGGGCTACCCATTGGCAAACCATCTACAGGGTCATCGTTCCGTACGCAAAATCGGGTATTTCGGCGGCCGTGGTGCTGGGCATCGGCCGTGCGATCGGAGAGACGATGGCCGTGCTGATGGTCACGGGAAATGCCGCCGTGATCCCGAAAACATTGTTCGCGCCTTTGCGTACCATTCCCGCCACGATCGCTGCCGAACTCGGTGAAGCTCCGGCGGGCGGTGCGCATTACCAGGCGCTTTTTATGCTGGGGTGCATCCTGTTCCTGATCACGCTGGTCATCAACATAACGGCGGAAGCGATCTCCAAGCGGCAACACAACAAAGGACTTTGATCATGAGCAAGCATACCGGCCAAAACATCGCTTTCTGGATTTTCCGACTCCTCGGCCTGATCGTGGTAGGGATCCTGCTGTGGATCCTCGGTTTTATCATCTGGAACGGGATCGGGGTCATTGACTGGGAATTTCTGACGGAAGCGCCCACGGACGGAATGACGGGAGGAGGGATCTTTCCGGCCATTGTCGGGACCTGCTGCCTGATCCTCGGGAGTATGATCGTGGCGTTCCCGATCGGGGTGATGTCGGCGATCTATACGACGGAATATGCAGGTAACGGACGTGTGGTGCGATTTATCCGGATCATGACCGATAATCTCGGCGGCATTCCTTCCATCATCTTCGGCCTGTTCGGAATGTCGCTCTTTGTGAATACATTGGGTTGGGGAGACTCGATCCTTGCGGGGTCGTTTACGCTGGGGCTACTGGTTTTGCCTTTGGTCATACGGACGACGGAGGAGGCCCTGAAAGCCATTCCCGACTCGTTCCGCACCGGCAGTCTTGCTTTGGGAGCTACCAAACTGCAAACGATCCGCCGGGTGGTGCTTCCGATGGCGTTCCCGAATATTGTGACGGGGCTGATACTCTCCATCGGCCGTGTGTCGGGCGAGACGGCGCCGATCCTTTTTACGGTGGCAGCCTACTTTTTGCCGAAACTCCCGACCGGTATTTTCGACCAGGTCATGGCGCTTCCCTATCACCTGTATGTCATCGCCACCAGTGGAACAGATCTTGAATCCGCCCGTCCCATTGCATACGGGACAGCGCTGGTGTTGATCGTTATTGTATTGATTATGAACATACTCGCATCTATTTTGCGCCGGTATTTCGGCAAAAAAGTAAAGACAAACTGATATGATCCAATCAAAAAATATAGATTTTTACTACAGCGATTTTCATGCCCTGAAAGGGATCTCTATGGAGATGGAAGCCCATACCGTGACGGCGTTTATCGGCCCGTCGGGGTGTGGAAAATCCACCTTCCTGAGACTGTTCAATCGCATGAACGACCTGATTCCCGGTACCCGCCTGACAGGGGAGTGTATTGTCGACGGGAGAGATATTTATGCCCGGGGGGTGAATGTCGATGAACTGCGTAAACAGGTCGGCATGGTGTTCCAGAAACCCAATCCGTTCCCCAAATCGATCTTTGAGAACGTGGCGTACGGGCTGCGCGTAAACGGTGTCGGCGACCGGAAATTTATCGAACAGCGCGTTGAGGAGTCGCTGGCCGGAGCGGCGCTCTGGAACGAGGTGAAGGACAAATTGAAAAAATCGGCGTTCGAACTCTCCGGCGGTCAGCAGCAGCGACTCTGTATCGCCCGTGCGCTGGCCGTCAAGCCCTCGGTGTTGCTGATGGACGAACCGGCTTCGGCGCTCGATCCCATCTCCACGTCGAAAATAGAAGAATTGATCCACGAACTGAAGAAGGATTACACCATTGTGATCGTGACCCACAACATGCAGCAGGCGGCGCGGGTGAGCGACAAGACCGGTTTTTTTATGCTCGGCGACTTGGTGGAGTTCAGCGATACGAAAAAAATGTTCCTTAATCCCGATAAAGAGCAGACACAAAACTACATAACAGGAAGATTCGGTTGAAAAAACAGAACGTATGAAGCATACAGAAAAAGAGTTGACCGGGCTGAAAGAGCAGGTCGGCGAGATGTGGCGGTTAGTGCTTTCACAACTCGAAAAAGCGAAACAGGCGTATCTTACGGGCGATATTGAACTGGCTCGCGAGGTGGCGAGCCGCGAAAAAAGGGTCAATACCTTTGAACTGAAAATAGACAGCGATTGTGAGAATTTTATTGCCCTGTTCGCACCGGTGGCGGTCGATCTGCGATTGGTGCTGTCGCTCATCAAGATCAGCGGAACGCTGGAACGGATCGGCGATTTTGCCGACGGGATCGCCCGGCATGTCATTTTAGACGCCTGCAGCCAATTGGCCGGTGCGTTGAAAGAGGAGTTGGGGATAGAGGCCATGTTCGACACCGTCATCTCCATGCTTTCGGACAGTTTTGTGACCCTTGAATCCGAAAATACGAAGCTTTCGGGCCGGATCCTGCGTAAGGACGAAGAGGTTGACGCTCTTTACCGGAAGGCTGTCGGCATATTGACGGGACACATTGAAAAAAATCCGGCTCAAGGCTACTGTATACTCGAAACCCTGTTGGTGCTGCGTAAGCTTGAGCGCATTGGCGACCATTGCAGCAACATCGTCGAGGAGATCGTGTTTTATATCGATGCAAAAATATTGAAACACAGTAAAAATAGGGAATAATCCCTATTTTTGTAAATAAATAGTCAAGTGATGGCGGAAAAGATAATGATTGTCGACGACGAACAGGATATATGCGAAATACTTTCGTTCAATCTGGCGAACGAAGGGTATGAGGTCGATACGGCCCACTCTGCGGAAGAGGCGTTGAAAAAACTCTCTCCGGAACATTCGCTCATCCTGCTCGATGTGATGATGGGAGGTATGTCGGGCTACCGGCTGGCGGAGAAGTTGCGTAAAGAAGGGCATGCCGTACCGATCGTATTTCTTACGGCCAAAGATACGGAGAACGATATGCTGACCGGCTTTTCGGTAGGCGGCGACGACTATATCTCCAAACCGTTCTCGCTCAAAGAGGTTTCGGCGCGGGTCAAAGCGGTGCTGAAACGCGGTCGTGAGACGGAGGCAAAAACAACCGACCGGCTGGTCATAGACGATCTTGCGTTGGATTTCCAGACGAAGGAGTTGCTGATCGGCGGCCGGGTTGTCCCGCTCACCAAGACCGAGTTCGAAATACTCTCTTTGCTGGCGACTCATCCCAATCGTCTGTTCTCCCGCGAGGAGATCATCGACCGGATTTGGAAAGATGCTCCTTACATAACCGAACGAACCGTGGATGTCCACATTACGCGTTTGCGTAAAAAAATGGGCGATAAGGCGGCGTGGATTTCGAGCCGCGCCGGCTATGGTTACCGGTTTAATCCCGAAGAGAAATGAACCTGAACTTCCAACAGCGGCTTGTCCTGAGTTTCCTCGTTATTTTTGCGCTGTTCGCCGCGGCCATCGTCCTTTTTGACCAGGGGAGGATACGGCGTTACAAAACCGAGGCCCTGCAGGAACGGTTAGATGCTTACGCCGGCGAGGTATCGCAATACCTGCTGTTTCGCGGCGGTGCCCCGATGGACAGCCTGTTGCGATTGATGCCGTCCGATATTCGCCTCACGCTTGTGGAGCGAAGCGGGCGAGTGCTCTATGACAACGTTGTTCCCGATCCCGACGCGATGGAAAACCACGCCGAACGCCCTGAAATCAGAAGCGCCGTACGGACGGGGAGCGGAACGTTTATCCGTACATCGGCCTCCAACGACAGGGCTTATCTCTACTATGCGAAAGATTACGGCGGGTCGTTGATCATACGCGTTGCGCTGCCCTACAACATCCGGTTGCAGTCGTTCCTAAAACCCGACAATGCGTTTTTGTATTTTATTGTCGGTCTGTTTTTGATCGGGCTTTATTTCATCTATTATACAGGACGTTATTTCGGACGGACGGTGCGGCACCTGCGTAATTTTGCGGCTTCGCTGGACAGTACGCAAAACGAGGTGCAGGCGCCCAAGTTTCCGGACAACGAATTTGGGGAGGTTGCCGGCAGGCTGGCCGAAAATTTCAACCGCATCACCGCCAACGAGAAACACCTGGTGCAGGAGCGGGAAAAACTTTTGCTGCACATCCGGACGTTGGCGGAAGGGGTCTGTTTCTTCAACCCCGACCGTTCAGTGGCTTTCAGCAACGGACTTTTTGTGCAGTATTTCAACGTCCTGTTCGATGATATGATCTCGGTGGTACGCTTTCCGGATGTGGAGAAATTTTTGGATGACAGGGGAGGTGACGACTATTACGAGACCCGCCTGACCGGAAACGGCAAGGAGTTCCTCCTGCGGCTGAATATTTTTGAAGACAGCAGTTTCGAGATCATCCTGACCGATGTGACCGCTCAGGAAAGAAACCGCCGCATGAAACAGGAGCTGACCGGCAATGTTGCCCACGAGCTGCGCACGCCCGTGACCAGTATTCGGGGGTTTCTGGAGATTTTGCTGCACAATGACCTTGGTGAAGCGAAGGCGCATGAATACCTTGAACGCGCTTATTTCCAGACAAAAACCCTTTCGGAACTGATCTCCGATATGAGTTTGTTGACCCGTTTGGACGGAAAGCAGGATGCTTTTGTGTTTTCGGAGGTGGATGCGGCCCAATTGCTTGAGCGGGTTCGGATCGACATGGCCGCCGCCTTGTCGGAGAAAAACATTGCGTTTGTCGTCGATATTCCGCCGGGACTGACCCTTCGCGGCAACGAAAGCCTGCTCTACTCTGTGTTCCGCAACCTGACGGACAATGTAACCGCACACGCCGGAAACGATATCGAGATCCGCATCAAAGCCTCTTCACTCCGGGACGGAATGGTGCAGTTTTCATTTGCCGATACGGGGGCGGGCATTGCCGACCAACGGCATTTAAACCGCCTGTTCGAGCGTTTTTACCGGGTGAACGAAGGTCGTACGCGGGATACGGGCGGATCGGGACTCGGCCTTTCGATCGTAAAGAATACCATTCAATTTCACGGGGGCGCTATTTCGGTGAGAAACAACCTTCCCACGGGGTTGGAGTTTATTTTTACACTCCCCGAAAAATAAAAGGGCTTCGAAGGTCGCTTTTTCCACGAACGCTTCGGGCTGTTGTTTCCGGAAGCTGCTTCTCCGCTTTCCTCAACCCGAAAACAATACGGCTCCGGTCAAACACAAAAATCCATATTTCGGGCAATTGTCCGGAGATTTAACGCAGGGCTGTTTGCAAAGAGCGAAAAGCTTACTACCTTTGTCATTCTGAAAAAGCATAGAGGAGAACCGGAGATAAATGGAAAATTTTATTGTTTCTGCCCGAAAATACAGGCCTGCCAGTTTTGATACGGTGGTGGGACAGCTTTCCATTACCTCCACCCTGCGCAACGCTATCCTGAACAGGCAGTTGGCGCAGGCATATCTCTTTTGCGGGCCGCGGGGCGTGGGCAAAACCACCTGTGCGCGAATTTTTGCCAAGACCATCAACTGCATGAATCCGGGGCCTCAGGCAGAACCCTGCAACGAATGCGAATCCTGCCGGGCCTTTAATACCGGCCGGTCGTTGAACATACACGAATTGGACGCCGCTTCCAACAACAGCGTGGACGATATCCGCAGCTTAGTGGATCAGGTGCGCATCCTGCCGCAGATCGGAAAATACAGCGTCTACATCATCGACGAAGTGCACATGCTGAGCACGTCCGCCTTCAACGCTTTTCTGAAAACGCTGGAAGAACCGCCCGCCCACGCCGTTTTTATCCTGGCTACCACCGAAAAACACAAGATACTCCCCACCATCTTGTCGCGTTGCCAGATCTACGATTTCAACCGGATGAAAGCCGGAGATACCGTCAGTCACCTGAAATACATTGCGGAAAAAGAGGGAATAAAAGCAGAATCCGAAGCATTGGACGTCATCGCCCAAAAAGCGGACGGCGCCATGCGGGACGCCTTGTCGATCTTTGACCAGGTGGTGAGCTTCTGCGGACCAGAGCTGACATACGCAAAAGTGATCGAAAACCTGAACGTATTAGATTACGAGTACTATTTCCGGTTGACCGATCTTTTCCGGGAAGGAAAAGTGGGGGAATCCTTTCTGTTGTTCAATGAAATTCTGGAAAAAGGCTTCGATGCCGGGCACTTGCTGGCCGGACTGGGGAAACATTTCCGGGATGTATTGGTGGCGCGGGATTCGGCAACCTTGCAACTGTTGGAAGTGAGCGCCGGGATCCGGGAACGGTATGTGCAGCAGGCCGCCGACACCCCGGTGGATTTTCTGTACGAAGCGCTCCGGGTAACAGATCAGTGCGAAGGGCAGTACAAGGTACGGATGGACAAAAAGCTTTGCATCGAGATCACCCTGATCAAGCTTTGCCAGATCCTTGAATTAAAAAAAAAAATCTGAACGCTTCTGAAGTTTCCCGGCTATTGAAAATTGAAGGATTTGCCGGTTACTTCGAGAATCCGCCCGTACAAGCTTCGCCACCCGCCTCTTCGACTGCCTCTTCGGTATCGGAGCCGGCGCTGAAAACCAAACCAAACCGTCCGTCCGCCTCCTTCAAACTGAAAGAGGCATTTCAAAACACCGCCTCTCCGGAGGCCCCCCCGTCAAAGGAGGAGTTCTCCGGGACCACTATCCGGATCAGCGGCCGGGATCCGTTCGATGCCGACCGGGTGTCGCAGTTGCTGGACGTATACATTGCCGAAAATAACCCGGAGATCGCCGTATCCATCGGACTGAAAGCCCACGATCCGGCGGTAAGCGGAGAGGAGATCACGATCCGTGTGGACAACCGGCTGCAGTTGGAAAAAACAGAGGCGTTGAAAAAACACATTCAGAACATGCTTATGCAGCGCTTAAACAACGGCTCCGTCAAGCTGGCATTCCTTCTCAACGAGGAAGAGAAGGAGCAGGATGACCGGAAACTGATCACAAGCCAGGATAAATTGGAGTTTTTTATCCGCCGGAACCCGGCCGTTCTGGAATTAAAAAAAGTATTCGGATTGGAATTGGATTGATCCGGCCTTCCGTGCATATAGAACAGTTAATACCCGAACAGATGGAAGATTTTCAGCACATGGTATACAGCAAAGAGGTCATCGAATTTGTGGCCGTGGCCAAAGAATACTGTGATTTTGTAGAGAATATCCCTTCGATGGAGAGAAAAGAGGCACTGCAGCGGTTGCAGAAATTTATCCCGCTCGTGTACCTGAAAGGCGCCCTGCTTCCGGCGGTTGAAATTGCGGAAGAGGGGTTGGCGGAAGATCATTTGTCGGAAGAGGAGTACAACCTGCTGTACGGAGAATTACACCGGTTGTTCGGCGAGCTGGACGAATACCTGGAGACATTTGACGACGGCATGCAGTACAGCGAGTCGCCGGTCGTGTACTCCCTGGCGGAACAACTCAGCGATATTTACCAGGATTTGAAAAACTTTGTCCAATCTTACCGTTGCGGCATGCCGGAGGTAATGGAAGAGGCGCTGTGGGTGTTGAACAGCAATTTTGAGTTGTATTGGGGAAAATCGTGTGCCGGCGTATTGCGTGCGGTTCACCGGGCTGTTTACCGCCTGACCGACTCACCGGATGAATAAGAGAAAGATGGATTACCGGGCAAAAATAGAGCGGGAGGATTTGGAAAAATTGCCTCTTTTTGTGTACGAAGGCGAAATCGTAGTGGTGGAAACAGTCGAACGGGCGGAAGAGGCGGCAAAAGAGTTGTCCCGCTGCGCTTTTTTGGGATTTGATACGGAAACCCGCCCTTCGTTCCGGAAAGGAGAGGTGCATCCGGTTTGCCTGCTGCAATTGGCCTCTCCCGAACGGGTCTATCTGTTCCGGTTGAACAAACATGGCTTTACGCCTTCGCTGCGCAGGTTGCTGGGCAATGCAAAAGTGGTAAAGGTCGGGGTAGGGATCCGGGATGATATACGGCCGTTGCGGCAATTGGCCGATTTTACGCCCGCCTCTTTTGTGGATCTTCAGGATGTGGTTGAAAAGTACGGGATCGTCGAAAAATCCTTTTCCAAATTAATGGCTCTCATTTTTGGCGTCCGGATCTCCAAGCGCCAGCAGGTTTCGAACTGGGAGCAGCCGAAACTGACCCCTCTCCAGGTGCAGTATGCGGCTACGGACGCATGGGGTGCTTTGCAGATGTATGCCGAGTTGTTGCGTCGTTGAGCCCATCCCCGTATCCGGCAGGAAGCGTAAAGCGAAACATGCTTCCCGCTCCCGGTTCGGAAGTAAACGAGAATTTCCCTTTGTTTTGACGGATAAATTCCTGACTGAGCGATAACCCCAGCCCGAATCCGGATTCTTTCCGGGTACCCGGCAGACTGGCCTTTTGGCCGCTCTCTTTTAGCCGGCACAGCTCCTCCCGGCTCATGCCCCTGCCTTCGTCCCGAACAGTGATCGCCACCCGTTTCCGGCCATGGATTGCATTGATTTCGATTTTTCCGCCCGGATAAGAGAACTTGATCGCATTCGACAGTAAATTCCGGATCACTGTTTTGATCATCTCCTCGTCGGCTTGTACATATACCGGAGTATCTACCTGATTTACCAGCCGGATTTTTTTGGTCTTTGCGATGTGTGTGTACAGAACCGACACCTGCCGGATGGTGGCGGCAACATCAAAAATACCGCTGTTCAGTTTGATCCGTTTGTGCTGGCTCTGGCTCCATTGCAACAGGTTTTCCAATAGCGTAAAGAGGTTGTCGGTGATGTTTTTGGTCATGAGCAGTTTTTCGATGACCCGGGGACAGGAGATACAACTTTTCTCTTCGAGAATAAAATCGTTCAACATTTTTACGGTTCCGATCGGTGAACGGAGATCGTGCGCGATCAATGCATACAGCCGGTCTCTCGATTCGATGGTTCTTTTCAGTTGCTCGTTCCGGCGTTGAATGGTCTGGTTGGCTTTGATCAGGGCGAACTGATGTTTTATGCGGAGGATCAACTCCTTTTCCCGCAAAGGAGAGGAGATAAAATCCGTGTAGGTGACATCGGGGCACTCTCCCAGTAATTTCTCCTGTTGGGCGGAAAATACGAGAATAACCGGCAACTCTTTGCCTCCGGAGATTTTCCGGATCCGAAGAAGCGTGTGACAGGGATTCTCCGTCTTCCTGCCCGGATGCAGGATGATCAAATCCGGTTGATTTTCCTGTATACACTTCGGAACACCGGAGAGTTGTTTACAGTACAGCGTCCGTATGCCTTCTTGTTCCAATTGTTCTTTTACCTTGGAAAAGACAGCCGTATGGGAACCGATCAGTAGCAGCGTGCGGATTTGCATGGCGCGGTGTGTTGGGAAATATCAGGGGATTCGGACAGTTGTGTTGTTCCGGATCCGGTTCATGGCTCCTGTCAGAACGGTGTTTTTTTCTAAATTGGCCGCCAGGATGGCGGAAAAGTCGAAGAAGAGATCCATTTCCCGCTCTTCCCACTCTTTTTTCTGTTCGTGCCGGGAGAGGCACAGCAACGAAAAAGAGAAACGGTTGTACAACGGAAAGACGACAAGCCGGTGTACCTCGCAGGTTTGCATCCACTTTTTCAACTCTTCGCACCTCAATTCGTCCCGGTGGTTGACCCGGATGTGGTCGTTGAGGTTCAATTGCTCTTGCAAGTCCGTGTGAGAGAGGTGTTTTTTTCCTTGAATGTATTCCCGTACCGGTTCGATTCCCCGGTTGCACCATTCGTGCGAGATGCTGATCGAGAGTCCGTAACCGGTCTTGATGACGTGTATCCGGTCGCAGTCACAGTAATTTCCGATCATTTTTAACCCGGTAGCAATGTTGGAGCGGGGATTGTTGTCCGTTGTGACGGCAATGGTCAATTTAGTAAAGAAGTTTTTGTCTGTCTGCTGGTCTTTTCCTTCCATATCTGTAGTATTGGTTATTTTTCACCATCTCTTACGTAAATTTGTTTTTTTAGGATGTTAAATCTTTGATTTTCATTGCTTTTTAACATAAAAGAAGGACGTAGCCAAAAAAGAAAAGCAAAATTTTGGTGACAACCGGAAAATATATATCTTTGCGCCCGGGTAAGTCCTATGCGACCAGCTCCTGTTGAACTCCCCCAGGGTCGGAAGGCAGCAAGGGTAAATGGTTGTAGCGGTGCGACATAGATCGCTTACCCACCCGCCTCTTTAGCTCAGTTGGCCAGAGCACGTGATTTGTAATCTCGGGGTCGTTGGTTCGAATCCGACAAGAGGCTCGATATCCGACCATCCGACAAGAGGTTCGGTTGTCACAAATGCTGTTGTAGCTCAGGGGTAGAGCACTTCCTTGGTAAGGAAGAGGTCATGGGTTCAAATCCCATCAACAGCTCCGGGGATTCCCCAGTAAACAAAGGCTTTCGCAGATGCGGAAGCCTTTTTGCTTTTTACATCCGAACTCTGTTTTTTCAAATGTTTGCCCTGTAAATAGATAAAAAAGTATCTATTTTGAGAAATATTCCGTAATATAGCAGAGCAAAACCGGCAGGCAACGGCGTAACACAAAAGAGTCGGGTTGTTTTTGCCGTCATGAACCAAATATAAACACAGACAGATATGTTTGTAATGCTATTCCGAGCGATCAAAAAACTGTTGTGGGGAATTTCTCTTTTTTTCCTGCCGGCAGGGTGTATTAATAACGAAGATCCTGCCCCGGCCCCACCCGATACGTTGTACCGTACGGTTTTGGTCTATCTGGGAGTGGATAACAATTTCGGGCACGAAGCCCGGATGAAAATCGATACATTGTGGCGGCACTGGCGCGGGGATTATTACGGAAATCTTTTAGTTTACGCGGATGCCGGAAAAGAAAGCGTATTGGTGCGGATCTATCAGGACAGCAGTGGTGTCAACCTGAAAGATACAGTCAGGGTATATTCTGTGGAAGATTCGGCGGA
This sequence comes from Culturomica sp., assembly GCA_031271755.1. Classification (GTDB taxonomy): domain Bacteria; phylum Bacteroidota; class Bacteroidia; order Bacteroidales; family Marinifilaceae; genus UBA944. The sequence continues at coordinate 1,290 of JAISVB010000051.1, read as the reverse complement.
TCCGGCCGTATTGAAGCGGGTATTAAACGAAGTAAAAGCATCCTGGCCGGCCCAGGGATATGGCTTGGTAGTGCTGTCCCATGCTACCGGATGGTTGCCGGACGGCACAATGGCCCGCCCGCGCTCCATTATTGACGACCAGGGGAAACAGATGGAATTGCGGGATTTCGCCGCCGCGTTGCCCTACAAACTGGAGTTTATCCTGTTTGACGCCTGTTTGATGGGAAGCGTGGAAGTCATGTATGAATTGAAGGACAAAGCGGATTTTATTGTCGCTTCCCCGACGGAGGTCATTGCTTCAACCGACCAATCCAAAGCTCCCGGGTTTATTTACACCGGCATGATGAAACATTTGATGGCGCCGGTAGCTGACCTGAAAGGCGTCGCCAAAGAGTTTTACGATTTTTACAACAATCATCCGGACGGTGGATCGTGGCGTTCGGCTACGGTCACTGTGACAGAAACTGCCAAATTGGACACATTGGCTTCGTTGTCAAAGAGTTTATTACAAGGGGTGGATGGCGCTTCTTTGGTAAACCTTGCCGAAATCCAGACCTATGGGTACGGAAACAACTACCTCTATACGGATTTTGGGGATTACATCCGGGCGGTTCAACCCCAACGTTACGACGAATTTACCAACCTTCTGAATCAATGTTTTGTCTACAAGGCGCATACTCCCGGTTATTACTCTGCCGGGAATGATTCTCGCGATCCGGTTACGCCAATTACGCATTACAGCGGACTCTCTATTTATGTGCCCCAACAGGCTTATACGTTCATGAACGGCGAATACAGGAAATTAAAATGGGTGCAGCGGGTGCTTCCGTATATTCCGTAGAATATAGAACATATTTAATACCAGTAAGTTACAAAAATGTGACGTTTCTTTTAATTTTTCTTCTTTAATTTTTTTTGTTTTTGTATTTTCTTGTATTACTTTTGTGTCCGCTTTGGTGCAGCGTGTTGTTTGTTTTGTGTGTTGGTTGTTTCCGGAGCCTGTTTTTTTCAGAAAAAAGTTTTTCTTCTTTGTTTGGAGAATCGGATTGCCTGATGTAGTTTTGCGGTCACTTTTTCTGATGGTTTAATAGAATATGTTCTTTGATATATTGAAGTGATGAATTAGCAAATTGTATAGCATTCATTTTGCGTATCAAGTATGTAAAAGGACCCGTAGATTTTGGTCTTTGGTATTTTTTATAGTAATTTTTAGAATGAAGAGTTTGATCCTGGCTCAGGATGAACGCTAGCGACAGGCTTAACACATGCAAGTCGAGGGGCAGCACTGGT
>JAISVB010000047.1 GCA_031271755.1 Culturomica sp. | reverse complement strand
GTAATGGCATGGCGAATCGCATCGTCAAACGCACCTTCTGTAATTTCGCCGCCATGCAAATGAATTACCGGTATTTTGTAAAATAACGCCGCAGAAACGGCAGCTAAGATCTCGTATCTATCGCCCAAGACCATAATCATGTCCGGACGCAACTCTTCATAAGCATGGGCAAAACCGATTATTCCTGTTCCGACTGATTGTACGGTAGCATTCACCGTATCGGATGAAGACAAAATAGGAATTTTTTTATCGATCGTAAATCCGTCGGCTTCAATTTCTTTGTAGGTTTCTCCGTGTTCCATCGACAGATGCATATTCGTTGCAATGATCTGTAATTGCAGGTCCGCATCTTCTTCAATCAACCGCATCAAGCGACTCATTAAACCATATTCGGCACGACTGCCCGTTATGACACATATTTTTTTCATCATTCAATCAAATCGTCTTTCTGAAAATTTCTTACGGCAGTTTTTCCCATGACCTCTTCCCATTTCATCGGAGAAATACCATTCCCAGGACGTTTTACCGTTAGATTTTCTTCAGTGAACACTTCTCCTTTCGCAATAAATTTTGCCGCAACAATACTTTTGCGTGCAACGATCCTATTTTCATTTTCCGAAGGAGATACTGTTTTTTCGGAAGAACCCAATGCTTTTTCTACATTCCTAATGGCATTTACCATCGCTTTTAATTCCTGCGGTTCAAGCGAAGCTTTATGATCGGGTCCTTCCATGTTCCTATTCAGGGTAAAATGCTTTTCTATAACTGTTGCCCCAAGTGCTACAGCTGCAATAGCAACTTCTATGCCCAACGTATGATCCGAGTAGCCGATTTTCACGCCAATTTCTTTTGCGATTGTCTGCATGGCCAATAAATTCACATCCTCCATCGGCGTCGGATATTGTGTATTGCAGTGCAAAACCGTTATTTGCTGTCTATCAGTCCCATACTTTACCAATACACTGATTGCAGCCTGTATATCCTCCATGGTACTCATTCCGGTTGAAAGAATAACAGGTTGATTTTCTCCTGCAATCCTTTTTAAATAAGGATAGTTGGTAATTTCTCCCGACGGTATTTTCCACAATCCCAAATGAAGGGAAGACAGGAACTCAGCACTCTCCATATCAAAAGCGGTCGAAAAGAACTTTACGTCCCGCTGTTTACAATAAGCAACTAATTCAATATGTTGGTCGGGCGTCAGCTCTAATTTTTTCAGCATTTCATATTGTGAACGCTCTGTACCGGTATTTTTTGCCTGGTAAGTTGCCTGTCTTGCTTGTTTTGTGACAAGCTGATCCGCTTTAAAAGTTTGAAACTTCACGTAATCAACACCGGCCATAGCTGCCGCATCAATGAGTTGTTTGGCCAGCTCCGTTGAACCATTGTGATTAACACCGGCCTCGGCTATAATGATGGTACGCCTCATAATTACTTATACCTAATGGCAGGATTGCCTGCATAAATTCCGCTTACCAAAATTTTTTTACGAACAACAGAACCTGCTGCTATGGTGCAACATTCGGCAATAGAAACCCCGTTTGCCACCACAACTCCACTTCCGACAAATGTTTCGCTTCCAACCATGCAATCGCCATTCACCATCGCTCCTGTTGAAATATGGCAATAGTTCCCAATTTCCACATCGTGTTCGATATTGGCAAACGTATTGATAATACAACCTTCACCTATTTTTACCCCGGCATTTACAACGGCTTTGTGCATAACAACTGTTCCTTTGTCAACATTTGAATGTTTTGACACATGGGCATCGGAAGCAATAACAGTCGCTAATTTTCCATTTGCCAATCCTATTTTTTCATGCAATTTTATTCGTAATCCGGTGTTTTTTATTTGGCCGACTGTTACCAAAAAATAAGCTGTGTCGACAAATTCGGGAATTTGATCATCAGTTCCTATCACAGTATAGTCCAATACCTTTTTCCCTACATTTTCGACAACATCTAAAATGCCAAGAATAGTCCAACCGGAACTTTCGGCTACATCTATCACCGATTTACAGTGTCCGCCGCCGCCAACAAGTATTAGCTTTCTATCATTCATGTTATAACCTTATGCTACTTGGTAAATTCACCACCCTTTCCTCAAACCATTCGGCGTTGCTCAAATCCCCGCGTTGGCACGCTTTAAACATCGGAAGCCGGTTCATCAACTGCCAAATCGGTCGGGTCATTACACCACTGTCATTAGTTTCGGTCAAAAAATGATCACGTTCCTCACGGTTTTTCAGGATCACTACGTTGAGCCAATAGTTGGAGGAACATTCTTTCGGTTCGACAAAGAAATCCATATCCTTGTCCTTGAAGAAATCAATATATCTTTGGGCTAAATCCCGTTTATCGGCGACAAATTCGTTTATTTTCTCCATCTGCGCACAACCCAATGCCGCATTGATATTTGGCATACGATAGTTGTAACCGATTTCATCGTGTACAAACTCCCAGCGATGAGGTACTTTGGCCTGGGTTGTCAAATGTTTTGCATGCGCCGCCAATTTTTCATCATTGAACAGTAACATACCGCCACCGCCTGTGGTAATGGTTTTATTGCCATTGAAACTCAACACACCGACACAACCAAATGTCCCGGTGTGTTTGCCCTTGTAAAAGCTACCCAAACTTTCGGCAGCATCCTCCACTAATTCGATGTGATACTCCCTGCACAACAGCATCAACTCGTCCAAGTGTACGGGATGGCCGAACGTGTGCATGGGAACACAGGCTTTGATACGTCGTCGGGTTGTTTTATTAAAACATCCGCCGTTCCGGATTTCAGCATGGGTACTTAACCATTCGCGCACTTTTGCGGGTGAAAGCCCCATGGTATCTTTGTCCACATCCATGAATACCGGATGTGCGCCACAATAGGAGATGGCATTTGCCGTAGCGATAAACGTCAACGGTTGCGTGATCACTTCATCGTTGTATGCTACTCCGGCAAGCAACAAGGCAAGATGCAAGGCATTGGTACCATTTACGCAAACGACGGCTTTTCTTGCGCCGGTATATCCGGCCACCATCTCCTCAAAACGATCCACAAATTTACCCACACTGGAGACAAAAGTCGTATCAATACATTCATTCAGATACGCTTTTTCATTGCCGGTAAAAACAGGCGCATGCAAAGGAATGAACGCTTTCGGTTCATTAAACGTGCTACGTATAAAGGCGATAATATCGTTATACATTGTAGATATCCGACTTGTATTTTTTTAAATTATCGGGATTCAAAAACCACGCGATCGTTTCTGTAAAACCCTGTTCTATCGAATATTGAGGCGTAAATCCCGTCAGGTTTTTTATTTTGGTATTATCTCCCCAAAGCCTGAAAACTTCCGATCCGGAAGGACGCAAGCGTTGCTCATCTTCGATAAATTTTACGTCTGATTTCATGATTTTGGCGATCAACTCCAAGGTATCGCGCATAGAGATCTCATAGTTACTTGCAATATTGACCTCTTCGCCAATGGCTTTATCACAATTTGCCAATTCGATAAATCCGCGACAGGTGTCTTTCACAAAATTGAAATCGCGTGTAGGCGTAAGATCACCCAGTTTGATCTCTTTTTTGCCGTTTGCTATTTGAGTGATAATAGTAGGAATAATCGCCCTTGCCGATTGCCGGGGCCCATAAGTATTAAACGGCCTGACCACCACAACAGGTAATTCGAAGGCATTGTAAAAACTCAGGGCCATCATGTCGGCGCCGATCTTACTGGCCGAATAGGGTGACTGTGGTTGTTTGGGATGCTTTTCGTCAATAGGCACATATTGTGCAGTACCGTAAACTTCCGAAGTAGATGTAACCAAAATTCGCTTTACTTCATTTTCTTTGGCTGCCTGGCAAATATTTAACGTTCCTTTTACGTTCGTATCCACATAACTATCCGGAGCTACATAAGAGTAAGGAATCGCGATTAAAGCAGCTAAGTGGAAGATTACATCTATATTCTTTGTAATATGCTTACAAAAATGAGGATCCCGGACATCTCCGGTAACGACCTCCAGGTTCGGATGCCTGACATCGTCTAACCATCCCCAATAGTTAAAGGAATTATAATAAGAGAGTGCTTTTACTTTATAACCTTCTGCCAAAAGCATCTCCGTAAGATGTGAACCAATAAAACCGTCGGCTCCGGTTATTAATACATTTTTCATTTTAAATTCCCTGAATTATTTTTTTATTTCTACAAAATCAATAATTACTTCAATATTTTCCAGTGTCCGCCTTTGTCGGGATCAATGCGTTCGATCAAACCTTTGGCTTTAAGTTTGGCAAGATTTACTCTAATCTTATCGGCCCTAATACCTATAATTTTTGATAATTCATTAGATGTGACATGTGGATTTTTTGAAATGCTTTCCAATATTCTTAGCTGATTAGCAGTTATTTTTTCTGTGCCTTTTTCTGTGCCTTTTTCTGTGCCTTTTTCTGTGCCTTTTTCTGTGCCTTTTTCTGTGCCTTTTTCTTCACAGTTTTTGAGATGATTTTTTCTTCACTCACCTTTTTCTATTGCAAACTCTTTAATTTCTTATTTATCAGTTCTTTGATCTCTTTTTCAGAGAATTGCAACATATATTCAGCAACACCTGTCGGTTTATTGAAATCACGCAATGCATAAAACTCATAGAAGTTTTCTTAATATGTTGGTTATTTCTCCCAAATCAACAACAATTTCTCATTATCAACCAAAAACTCTTCTTCCTCCTCCGGAGTAATAAACAGGTAGGTAACCTTGCGTCGGATCAGGTTTTCAGCTTTGGTTATTAAGGTGGCAAAATAATCTTTATCTATGGTGGCACAGACAACGACGATATCTACTGTGTCCGAATCTTTACCTTCGGCAAAACTTCCTCTAACCCATACCCGGTAAATATCTCCTATTCGACTGACTACTTTCTCTATGATCTGAGTGATGCCGCTGTGTTTCAACACAAGACTGCGGATATCATCAAAAAGAGGATGGTGCGCATTTGCGTGATAAACCTTCCTATTTCTATCCGCTTCGGCGTACAACAGTCCGGCCTCTTCCAAATGATTAAGTTCCAAACGTATTGCATTGGTAGACTCTCCGAATTCATCCGACAAGCCTCTCAAATAGGCTTTCACGGACGGATTCAGAAAAAACTTCAACAGTAATTTTATTCTGGTTTTAGAGGTAATGAGACTATCTAACATTACAGACCATAAGTTTTTAAATTTCCTGCAACGCCTTATCTATTAAAAACGTTTTTATTTCCTGCTCGGAAACTTCAAAACCGTGCAGGTATTCTACCGGCTCCGAATAGTCAATATCTTTATGAAAGGCCAATTGTGAACGAAATAATTTTCCTGAAAACATTTGTCCAAACAGTAAATCCGCTTTTTGAGCAATATGATCTAAAGTATAGTGATCTCGCAATAAAAAATACAAATCTACATAGTCCTTCCATTTAGACCTTCGCCCCAATGCATACGCTTTCATGGCTGCTAATGTCAGCAAATCCGGCATTCTAAAAACATTTTCAAAAACCACATTAGCCTCAACAACGTATGGATACTGAAAGAATGTAAGCTTTACATGATTAAGGACAAGATTGATTTGCTCACTCACCCTGCGGGTAACAATATAGGACAATTTTGCTGCATCCAGTTTGTTAAGCGTTCTTGTGGTATTTATCTTAGATAGTTTGAACAAATCAAAGTCTACAGATCTGCGATGTCCCAACTGAAGGGCAATTGCTGTCCCTCCAACCAGATAAAATTCCCGTCTAAATTGCCGCATCAATGGTAGCAATTCCACTTGTTCTTTACTCAGAATATCAGGATACATACTTTTTAAAATACATATCAAAATAGTTATGAATTTCAGGAAAATAATTTAATTTTTTTCTTCCTGTCATTCCCCAAAAAATAGCCGCTACTTTTTGCAACCCTGCCACTTTAAACAAATCATGTATCTCATCCAACGAACCATAATTCAGTACCATTTCCACCAACAACTCATCGGTTACATTTTCACTTTTGGGTTGGGGAGTATACCAAAACAGATACTGATGATCTTCGATAAATTTTTTTACTTCGGGGGTTCGCATGGTTGCAGATTTTTTTCAGAAGTAACAACGTGTGGCTTACAACTGATTTACACGGCTTCGCCGCTTCAGTCCCATTTTTCCCAAAAAAGACTGACAATATTGCACAACAAAATTACTCAAAATTGGCCGATATTCCAATATTACCGGCCAATAAATCCGCTTATTCTATTTTTTTTATCCATCCCAACGGAACTGTCGTCAAAGCACACCCAAAATGTTGCAAACGGATGGCGATCTTGTATTTCCCCCGCATTTCGACCAGATTCCCTATCAATCCTTTCAGTTCTCCCTGTTCTACGCTGATCTTATCCCCAACCTGCAAAGAATGATGCACAAATTCTATTTCGTCCACCGCGTGTTCCACCATCATTCGTAAACGCCGGATCTGATTTTCCGGAATAGCCGCAGGTATCGACTTTTCCTTTAAAAAAGTTACAACTCCCGCCGTATTCAATACTTTCAAAAAATCATCTGTTGCAACACATACAAAAATATATCCGGGAATTAAAGGCAGCGCTACTTTTTTTCTACGATCGCTCCAGATTCTCGTTTCCAAGCGGAGAGGCAGGTAGTTTTCTATTTTTTGGGCATCCAATCGCTCTTTCACCTTTTTTTCCGACCGGGAAGAGGTATAAACAGCATACCACTGTAGCGTATTCATAGACCGGATCAGATCACTTTATCCACTACGTTCTTTTTTTCAGCAGTCTCCAATTTAAAATCGATCTCTTCAAATTTTGAATTTTGGGATTTGAATTCAGGTACGATCAATTTCATCCTTTCTACCAGTCGAAAAACATCTCCTGCATGGATGGCTTTATCCAACTCATCCATCATCCTGACTACATCCTTGTAATTGTATTCCCGTACCTTTGCCTTTTTTATCCGCTCATGGGGAGTCGGCAAAGTGGTCTCCTTCACATTCAACACCTCTTCGTACAATTTTTCTCCCGGCCTTAATCCTGTGAACAGGATATTCATATCTTTTCCCAATTCAAATCCGGACAATTTGATCATTTTCTTGGCCAGGTCGACAATTTTGACGCTTTCACCCATGTCAAAAATAAAGATCTCTCCTCCCTCTCCCAACACGCTTGCCTGGAGTACCAATTGACAAGCTTCGGGAATCGTCATAAAGAAGCGGGTAATCTCCGGATGAGTGACGGTGACCGGCCCTCCGTCTTCGATCTGTTTTTTGAATCTGGGAATCACAGAACCGTTAGATCCCAGTACATTACCAAACCGTGTGGTGATAAAGGCCGTCTGATTCACACTGTTTAAGGATTGAATATATATTTCGGCGATCCGCTTGGAACATCCCATCACATTGGTGGGATTGACAGCCTTATCTGTTGAAACCATAACAAAACGTTCCGCTCCGTATTTGACTGCCATATCCGCTACATTCTTCGTCCCGAGCACATTCGTTCTAACCCCCTCTACCGGAAGCATTTCGATCATCGGCACATGTTTGTATGCTGCAGCATGGTATACAACATCAGGCTTATATGTCGAGAATATATATTCCACCCTCTGTACATCCCTCACATCTCCCAGTTCTATAGAAATATTTATAAAATGGATTTTCTCCAATAGTTCCAACTGCAGGTCATACAAAGGCGATTCCGCTGCGTCAAACAGGATTATTTTAGACGGATTGAAATTCGTCAACTGCCGCACGATCTCGCTTCCGATCGAACCGGCCGCTCCCGTGACTAAAACAACTCTATTTAAAAGCTGCTTCCTCAGTTTCGTGTCGTCCAACCTGATCACGCCTCTTTCCAATAACTCTTCAATTTTTACATTCCGGATGTGCTTGATGCTTAATTCTCCGTTGATCCAACTTTCAAACTGGGGAACTTCCAGTACATCTACATTGAATTTCAGGCAGCTTTCGATCAGTTTTCTCTTTTTTTCCTGGGCAAGCATTCTTTTGGCTATGATCACTCTGTCTATCTCGTTCCGCCTCAACAGATATTCCAAGGCCGTGGATTTGTAAATCTTTACCCCTTCAAGCACATTGCCGGCCTTTCTGTCGTTCACATCCACAAATGCCACCACATGATACGAAACAGCCACAGCATTATCTAAGGCATGTTTTGCCATTAACCCGTATTCGTCGCTGCCACATATAATTACATTCAGTTTTCCTTTTTGCGCCCCCACATATTGGGAAAATGTGATCTTGATCAGTAAACGGAATATCGTCATGGCGCACATCAACCCCATGTACTCTATCAATAAAAAAACCAATGGAATGTAAAAGTTCTGATCCAGGATAAACAGAATGCCATTGATCAGCATGAGGGCCATTTCGCCTGCCGTCAATACATAAAAAATACGTAAAACATCTTCTGTTCCGGTATACCTGATGATTCCCGAATAGGTCTTCCCTGCAAAAAAACTGACAAGCCGTACTCCCAAAACGATCAAAATGGCAGGCAATAACTTTCCCCAGGAAACGGAATTTATCTGAAAATCGAACAGCACCAAACTTGCAAGACATGCTGCACATATACAGAATACTATATCGATCAAAAAGATAATCCAGCGGGGCGTATATGAAAATTTTTTCATTACATCCATCCGGTTGATACGCTCTGCTACAAAAGCCATGACTATTTTTTTGCTATAAATTAGATGCTAAGGTACGTAATTTTTCCATACCTTATATCGAATCAAGCGTGATTTTAGCGATCTTCATTATGTATTCCGAAAATTACGACTTTTGCCGCCTGTCACGATCCCAACGCTTACATCAGAACGTCAAAGTACGGTGATGTGCTCCTGGTCGGTCAGTTTTTCGCAGTAGTGGCATTTGAGGACGATGGGAGATTCGTTGACCACCGTGAATTTGGTGCGAACCTGCTCGCTGTTGGTGATGCACTTGGGGTTCATACACTTTACAATGCCGGTTACCCGCTCCGGAACATTTACTTTCTTCTTCTCCACCACATCGTAATCCCGGATAATATTGATCTTGGCGGAAGGAGCCACTAAGGCCAGCTTGTTGACTTCGTCGTCTTCCAGGAACCGGTCCCAGATCTTTACGATCGCTTTGCGTCCCAGCTTGTTGCTTTTCAGATTGGCACCGAACGTCATGGCGTTTTCCATATCCTGTATGCCCAGGACATTGATAACATCGAACAGCCGGTCGGCGGGAATGTGGTCGATGACCGTACCGTTTTCAATGGCGCTTACCTGTAACTCTTTCTTTGTCATGATCTCCATACATTTACGGGTTGATACGAACCGGATTACCGGGCAATTTGCTTTTCAAGCCCCAACGCCTTGACGATGATCGCCTGGCGGGCGAACACCCCGTTGCGGGCCTGTTCAAAGTAGTATGCTTTCACATTGTCGTCCACATCGGTGTCGATCTCGTTTACCCGCGGCAGCGGATGCAGGATGCGCATCGTTTCTTTGGTGTTCGCCAGCATGGCGTTTCGCAGGATGTATACATTCTTCACCTTCTCGTACTCTAAGGTATCCGCAAAACGCTCCCGCTGTACCCGGGTCATATAGAGAATATCGGCCTTATTGACCACCTCGTCCAACTCCGTATATTCGGAATAGGGGATGTTCAGTTTATTCAGCACCAATTTATAGGCATCCGGCATCTTCAGGGAGTCCGGAGCGACAAAGTAAAAGGTGGGGTGGAAATGGCTCATCGCCTGTAACAGGGAGTGTACCGTCCGTCCGTATTTCAAATCCCCGACCATACAGATGTGCAGGTTCTCCAATGTCCCCTGGGTTTTGTAGATGGAATAGAGGTCCAGCATCGTCTGGGAGGGGTGCTGATTGGCGCCGTCCCCGGCATTGAGTACCGGATGTTCCGCCACTTCGCTGGCATAACGGGCAGCTCCTTCCACCGGATGGCGCATGATGATCAGGTCGCAATAGTTGTCCACCATTTTAATGGTATCCTTCAGGGTTTCGCCCTTGGTCACGCTGGACGACGACGCATCCGAAAAGCCGACAATGCGTCCCCCCAAACGGCTGATGGCCGTCTCGAAACTCAGGCGGGTACGGGTGGAGGGCTCAAAGAACAACGAAGCGGCCACTTTGCCCTTTAAGAGATCCTGATTGGGATTTTTCTCAAATTCGGAAGCCAATTCCAGAACTTCCAGCATCTCCTCTTTCGAATAATCTTCAATGGAAACTAAACTGCGATTGTTCATACGTTTCTGTTTTTTCTCAAATGTACAATTTTACCGACAATATCGTACGCCACTTCCCGCTTGGATTTCAATTCGAAAATTTCCCGGTTTCCTGCCCGGTCTATGAAGGTTACCTTGTTGGTGTCCACTCCGAATCCCGCCCCCTCGTCCCGGAGGCTGTTCAATACGATCAGGTCTAAATTCTTTCTCTCCCGCTTCGATTCCGCGTGGCTCTCTTCCCGGTCGGTCTCCAATGCAAACCCCACCAACAATTGCCCGGCGCTTTTCCGGCGTCCCAATTCGGCCGCAATGTCGCGGGTCGGCTCCAGTTCAAGCGCCAGATGCTCTTCCCGGCGTTTGAGTTTTGTTCCGGATACGGCAACCGGGGTAAAATCCGCAACAGCGGCGCAGGAAACGATCACCTCCTGCTCCGAAGCCCTGCCGGTCACTGCTTCAAACATCTCGGCGGCGGTGTGCACGTCGACCCGGGCAACGATCCCGGCGGGGGTTTTCAGCCCCACAGGACCGGCCACCAGGGTGACCACCGCTCCTCTCCGGGCTAACTCCTCCGCAATGGCAAATCCCATCTTGCCGGTGGAGTAATTCCCGATGAAACGGACCGGGTCTATCTGCTCGTACGTCGGGCCGGCCGTCACCAATACCCTGATTCCGTCCAATTCCCGTTTTTCGGCAAAAAACAGCTTCAGCCGGCGGACGATCTCTTCCGGCTCCTCCATACGTCCCTTACCGCTCAGGCCGCTGGCCAACTCCCCCTCTTCCGGCTCAATGATCCGGTTGCCGTAAGAACGCAGCACCTCTACATTGCGTTGGGTGGCAGGATGCCTGTACATGTCCAGATCCATAGCCGGCGCAACGAAGACCGGGCATTTGGCCGAAAGATAGGTTGTGATCAACAGGTTGTCGGCCACACCGGAGACCATCTTCCCCAAGGTATTGGCCGTAGCCGGCGCGATCAGCATCAGGTCCGCCCACATCCCCAGATCCACGTGCGAATTCCAGTCCCCGTTTTCCGGATTGTAGAAGTCCACTAAGATCGGGTGTTTCGAAAGGGTCGCCATGGTCAGCGGCGTAATAAACTCTTTGGCCAAGGAGGTCATCACCACCCGTACCTCCGCCCCTTCCCGTACCAGCAAACGCACTAAGGAGGCCGCTTTGTAGGCCGCAATGCTCCCGGTGATCCCCAGAATAATGTGTTTACCCTGTAGCATAATTACGTCGATTATATGAAGAAAGCCACCCGAAAGTGGCTTTCTTTACTATTTTTCCGTGTGAGCGTTCCGGAAATAAATCTCGTCGTCCAAAAACTCCTGAGTGGCTATCAGCACCGGTTTCGGAATGCGTTCGTAGAACTTGGAGATCTCTATCTGCTCCCGGTTCTCGAAGATCTCTTCCAAGTTGTCCGTGTAGGAGGCGAATTCCTGCAACTTGCGGCTTAATTCGTCCTTCATTTCCACAGAGATCTGGTTGGCCCGTTTCGATATGATCGCAACAGCTTCGTAAATATTTCCGGCTTTTTCCGAAAAAACTGCCGGATTACGGGTGACCGTGTTGTTAAACGCCTTCACTTTCTTAAAATCTACCATACTGATTTTATTTATTGTTCGTCAAAATCGTAATTTTCCAGAAATAAGTTCATCAACTCGTATTTCCGCTTCAATTCGTCGGCATACTTGCTGTTGGGGTATTCGTCGATAAAGTAGTAATACTCTTCCCGTGCGGAATTGTACCGTTCCAACTGCTTCTCTTCCACGCTTTGGGCGGCCATCTCGTATTTGGAGTTGAACAGCATGTACATGATCTCTTCCCGGTACTTCGAGCCCGGATAGTCTTTCAGGCAATTTTGCAAACTGATCGTGGCTGCTTTGAAATACTCCCGCAAGTAGTAGTTCCGGGCGCTCAGGTAATCTTTTTCGGCTAATTTATTCAACAACTCGTCTATGTAGCCGTTGATTTTGTCTTTGCGGGCGCTGTTGGGGTAACGGTTCAGGTAGAGTTGAAAATCCTTGATGGCGTTCATGCTGGTTTGCTGATCCAACCGGGGCTTGGGGGAAGCTAAGTAGTTGCAGAGCCCCACCATGTACAGGCACTCTTCGCTGTAAGCGCTTTCGGGATAGAGCGCAACGAACTGTTTGAAAAGTTCGGAAGCCAATTGGTAATCCCTCATGTTATAACAGCAGAATGCCCGGTAATAGGCGATGGTCTGCGCTTTGCTCGTCCCGATGTAGATGGTCCGGATGCCGTCCAGCAATTGCAGGGATCTCTGGTAGTCCCCCTTATTGTAGTACTCTATTGCTTTGGAGTATATCAACTGATAATCATTGCTTTTTACTAATTTATGATATTCTCCGCAAGAGGAGAACAACACCAGTCCAAGCAGAAATCCCAGAATTTTCTTTATCATAGAGTACGCTCTTTTGCAATGTGCAAAGATACGGGATAATTTTCAACTGCCAACAAATTGAACTAAAAACTTGTTAAGAGCCTGTTTAAATTCGGCTTTCAGTTTCTGTTTTTGTTTTTATTTGATAACTTCGCACCGGCTTTTCTATGAATAGCATAAATTTTCCAAATACAAAAAGACGTGGACATTTTTGAAAGATTAAAAACACAGCGGGGAAATATCGGACAGTACGCCAAACAGGCGCACGGTTACTTTGCATTCCCGAAATTGGAAGGTGAAATCGGCCCCCGGATGAGATTCCGCGGCAAAGAGGTATTGAACTGGAGCCTGAACAATTACATCGGGTTGGCCAACGACCCGGAAGTACGCAAAGCGGACGCCGAAAGCGCCGCCAAATGGGGGTTGGCATACCCGATGGGTGCACGGATGATGAGCGGCCAGACCACCCGGCATGAATATTTGGAATCCCAGTTAGCGGATTTTGTCGGCAAACCGGACGCTTTCCTGCTGAATTTTGGGTACCAGGGAATGGTTTCCATCATTGATACGGTCACCAGCCGTTTCGATTGCATTGTGTATGACGCTGAATCGCACGCCTGTATCCTGGACGGATTGCGCCTGTCGCCCGCCAAACGGTATGTGTTCCAGCACAATGATATCGAAAGCCTGCGCAAACAGTTGGAGCGCGCTACCAAGTGGGTGGAAACCACCGGCGGAGGTATTTTGGTAATTACCGAAGGGGTGTTCGGGATGGCCGGGGATTTGGGTAAATTGGACGAAATCGCCGCGCTGAAAAGCGAATTCAAGTTCCGCCTGCTGGTGGACGATGCACACGGATTCGGGACCATGGGGCCGACCGGAGCCGGAACCGGCGAACATTTCGGGGTACAGGACAAGATCGACCTCTATTTCGCCACCTTCGCCAAGTCGATGGCCGGGTTCGGAGCCTTTATCGCTACGGAGGAAGATGTCTGTATGATCCTGCGGTACAACATGCGTTCCCAGACTTTTGCCAAATCGCTGACCATGCCGATGGTGGAAGGAGCCATCAAGCGGCTGGATATGCTGAAAACCCAGCCGGAAAGACGAGAAAAGATGTGGCAGATCGCCAATGCGTTGCAAAGCGGGCTGAAAGAGGCCGGGCTCGATATCGGCAAAACCAACTCCATGGTGACTCCGGTGTACCTTTCCGGAAGCGTTGCCGAAGGGATGCAGGTAGCCACCGATCTGAGGGAGAACTACAACCTGTTCTGCTCCATCGTGGTGTATCCCGTCATTCCCAAAGGACAACTGCTGCTGAGGCTGATCCCGACTTCCACCCACAGCATGGAGGATGTCAAATACACCATCGGTTGTTTCAGGAACGTGGCGGATAAACTGGCCAACGGAGCATACAACAAAGAGATGCTTGTAGATGCTAACAGCCTGTAAATAACTTTCGAAGATTACAATTACAAAAAAATCCCCTCTGTCAAGGGGATTTTTTTATTTTATCCGATTTTTTCAGGGACGATAATACTGTAAAGCCTCCTGTAAATCTTTGTTCAGGTCGATAATCCGGTGTTCGTCCGAAGGGTGGGTGGACATAAATTCCGGGGTATTCTGCCCGCCGGACGCTTGCGCCATCCGTGTCCAGAAGGCGACCGCTTCGTGCGGGTCGTAGCCTGCTATCGCCATAAAGATCAAGCCGAGGCGATCCGCTTCGGTTTCCTGATGGCGTGAAAAAGGCAGTACTACGCCGTAGTTGGCTCCCAGACCGATTGCCGTCGCCCACAGTTGCTGTGTCTTTTCTGTTTTGTTTTTTAACAACACGGCTGCCGCCGAGCTGCCGGCTTCCACCAGCATCTGCTGGCTCATCCGCTCGTTGCTGTGGCTGGCGATGGCGTGGGCGATTTCGTGTCCCATCACCACGGCAATGCCTGCGTCTGTCTGGCAAACCGGCAGGATCCCTTCGTAAAAGACCACTTTTCCGCCCGGCATGCACCAGGCATTGACCTCGGGACTCTGTACCAGATTGAATTCCCACTGGAAACCGGCTATGCGGTTTTCCATGCCAACGGATTTAAAGTAGGTTTCCACCGCCTGGGCGATCTTTTTACCCGCCTCTTTCACACGGGCCGTGTTCCGGGCGTCGGTTGAAAGCTTGTTTTCTTTCAGAAATTCCCCGTACGAGGTCAGGCCCATCTGCATCACCTCCCCCTCCGAATAGAAGAGCATCTGTTTCCGCCCTGTCAGCGGAACGGTTGCACACTGCCAAAGAAGCAGTATCAACCCGGCAACAACGGTTAAAATTGTTTTCTTCATAGTGTTTGGTCGTTTGTTTTTCTTACAGGATCAACATGGCGTCCCCGTATGTCCCGAAACGGTAATTTTCCTTCACGGCGACATCGTAGGCTTTCATCACCTGCTCGTAGCCTCCGAAGGCTGTTACCATCATCAACAGGGTAGAGTAGGGCAGGTGGAAATTGGAAATGAGGCTGTCCGGTACGCTGAAATCGTACGGCGGAAAAATAAATTTGTTTGTCCATCCTTCGTATTCCGCCAGGCGTCCCCGGGTCGTCACGCAGCTTTCCAGCGTCCGGGCCACTGTGGTTCCCACTGCACACACTTTTCGCCGTTCGTCCTTGGCTTCGTTGATTTTCCGAACCGTTTCCGCACCGACAAAGATCTGTTCCGAATCCACTTTGTGCTTGGTGAGATCCTCTACGTCCACCTCCCGGAAATTGCCCAAACCGGCATGTAACGTCACAAATGCAAACTCTATTCCTTTGATCTCCATTCGTTTTAGCAATTCCCGGCTGAAATGCATACCGGCCGTAGGAGCGGCGACAGCTCCTTCGCGGTGAGCGAAAATGGTCTGATACCGCTCGGCGTCCTCTTTTTCCACTTTCCGGTTGATGATCCTCGGCAGCGGCGTTTCCCCCAATCCGTACAGCAACTGCTTGAATTCGTCGTACTCCCCGTCAAACAGGAAACGGAGGGTCCTGCCCCGCGATGTGGTGTTGTCTATCACCTCCGCCACCAGGCTGTCGTCCTCTCCGAAATACAACTTATTACCGATGCGGATCTTCCTGGCCGGATCCACCAGGACATCCCAGATCCGCAAATCCCGGTTCAATTCCCGCAACAGAAACACCTCGATCTCTGCGCCGGTTTTTTCTTTATTCCCGTACAAGCGAGCCGGGAATACCTTGGTATCGTTGAAAACAAAAATATCTTTTTCGTCAAAGTATTCGATGACGTCTTTAAAGATACGGTGTTGAATCTCCCCCGTTTTTTTGTTCAAAACCATCAATTTGCTTTCGTCCCGGTTCAATGTGGGGTGCATGGCGATCGATTCCGCAGGCAATTTGAATTTAAACTTGGATAATTTCATATCTGTGGGTAATTACGTATTACAAAACTGCGTAAATTATGGCTCGTTTTCAAAAAAAGAAACCAACTCTTCCATTTTATGGGCCTGTTCGATCCGGTAATCTCCTATGGCCGTGCGGCACAAAGCCGACAGATAGGCGCCGCTTCCGCAAGCCTTTCCGATATCCCGGGCCAAAGCCCGTATGTAAGTGCCTTTTCCGCACACAATCCGCAACCGGACCTGTGGCGGAGTAAATTCCAGCAATTCAATCTCTTTTACCTGTACCTCCCGGGCGGGCATTTCGGGATCGTTCCCCCGCCTGGCCTGCCGGTAAGCCCGCGTACCGTCTATCCGGACAGCTGAAAAAACCGGAGGTACCTGCTGAAAAACACCGGTAAAACCATCCAGCGCTTTCCGCAACACCGCTTCGTCGATGTGTTCCCAGGGATACCTGCTCTCTATTTCTGTTTCCAGATCAAAAGAGGGGGTGGTTGCGCCCAATGTGATCTCGGCCACATACTCCTTTTCCTGTCCCATGTACCCCTCGATCTCCCGGGTCCACTTTCCGGTGCACACGATCACTAAGCCTGTCGCCAGCGGATCCAGTGTACCCGCATGCCCTACCTTCAATTTGCCCCACTTTCTTTTCAGCGCCCAGCGGATCTTGTTCACCACATCGAAAGATGTCCAGGTCAACGGCTTATCCACCAAAAACATTGCTCCTTCCCTGAAATCTCCCTCCGCTTTGTATACGATCATATCCTCACCAAATTAACACCGCCAACCCCACTGCCGCGCAGTAAACGGCAAACCAGATCAGTTTTCCCTTAGCCACCAAACCGATCATCCAACGGCACGCCGCCAGGCCCGACCCGAAAGCGGCCAGAAAACCGACCAACAGGGGGAAAAGCGAAGTTCCTCCCGCCGCACCGGCCGCATCGCTGTTTCTCAACATCCCGGCGATTTCCAACAAAGCTTCTCCCAAGATCGGCACCAATACCATCAAAAAAGAAAATTTGGCCACCTTTTCCTTGTTGTTCCCCAACAGAATACCGGCAGCGATCGTCGAACCGGAACGGGACAAACCCGGCAATACGGCGATTGCCTGGGCTATTCCGATGACAAAAGCATCCCGGAAAGAGAGCGTTGTTTTGGCCCGGGGCCGCGCATAGCAGGCGAAAGCCAGCAAGCCGGCCGTCACCAGCAGACAACTGCCCACCACCGCCAATCCTTCGCCGAACAGTTGTTCCACCTGCTCTTTGAAACAGAAGCCTACTACGGCTACCGGGATCATCGACACGATGATTTTCAAGACGTATCGGGTTTCGTCGTTCATGCGGAAACGGAAAAAGCCGGCCAAAAGCGTCGCTATCTCTTTGCGGAGCACCACGATGGTGCTGCACACGGTGGCGGCATGCACCATCACTTCAAATGTGAGGTCTTCCGTGATTTCCACGCCCAAAACCTCTTTGGCTATCTGTAGATGGCCGCTGCTGCTGACCGGCAGAAATTCGGTCAATCCCTGCACGATCCCCAGGATCAACGCTTCTATCCAATCCATTCCGGACTACTCTTTCTTTTTCGGCTTTCTCACGATAGCCCAGAAAACAAAGGCAAAACCAATTAACACCACGACCGGGGCCAGGGTGATCCTTCTGAAACTGAAAATAGCGTAACTGAACACATTCGGGTCGTCGCTGCCTCCTCCCATCATCAATACAAATCCCAGCACCACGATTCCGAACCCGATCAGGATCATCCGGTAATTTTCCACGGGGATGGGGAAGCCGGTTTTGTCCGGTTGTTCTTCTTTCCGGTTTGATTTTTTTACATCCATCATATCATCTAAATCTTAACTCTTACAGTCTTACTATCTTACGGTCTTACGGTCTTATCTGTACAGGTCATTCAAATCTTTGTTCAGGTATTTCACGACCGATCTCCAAGCCGACAAAAAGGAGAGGAGAATGCCGGATACAAAAACAAATGCCACCATGATAACCAGCAACTCTGTATTCATCACATTGATGACATTTCCGATCTCCCGTTGTAAAAAATAAATAGCCGCCAGCAGAATGATGTTGGCGAACATGCTTCCGAAGAAGCCGAACCAAACGCTGTTCCGGATAAAGGGGCGGCAGATAAAAAAGTTTTTAGCCCCGACCAATTGCATGGTTTTGATCAGGAAGCGCTGTGCGTACACAGAGAGGTGGATCGTATTCCGGATCAGGGTAAACGAGATGAGTACCAGAGCCGCCACCGCCACTAAGAGAATAAAACTGATTTTCCGCACGTTGTCGTTGATATACTCTACCAACGATTTTTGGTAGGAAACCTCCTGAATGATCTCGTAAGCGCCTAAGCTCTTCTCGATCATTTCCAACGAATCGTTGTTGGCGTAGTCCGCATTGAGCTTGATTTCAATGGAGGGCAACAGCGGGTTGTAGCCAAGCACCTGCTCAAAGTCTTCCCCCAGTTCCTCTTTGAAATTTTTTGCCGCTTCTTCTTTGCCGATAAAAACGGACGATCCCACAAAAGGCTTGGTATCCAATATCTTTTGCATTTTTTTGATCTCCGCCTCGTTGACGTTGTCCTTGACGATGATGGAAAAGCCGATGTTCTCCCGGACGTGGTTGGAAACAGCTTTTGCGTTCAGCAGCATAAAAACAAGCGTTCCGACAACGACGAGCACCAAAGCGATGCTAAGCGTCGATACAAAATAAGAACCGGCTACTCTTTTGCTGTTTCGGGCGGACATGCTGCTCTCTTTTTCCCGGCAAAGATAATAAATGTTTTATATTTTTTTGCACAAACTAAAAAACAGCTATATTTGCAGCGCCAAAGAAAAATTTTGTCCTCTTTGCGAAAATAGCTCAGTTGGTAGAGCACGACCTTGCCAAGGTCGGGGTCGCGGGTTCGAGTCCCGTTTTTCGCTCCAAAAGCCTCTAAATGAGGCTTTTTTTGTTTGGCATAAATTGAAAAACTACGCTAACAAAACTGAATATCAGTAAATTGCGGAAAATAAATAAATAATCCCTATTTTTGTAACGACCATTAAGATAATGGCCGTTACAAAAATCGAGCAGGTATGAAATATTACGACAGGATAAACGAGGCTGCGCTTTTGGAGCGCAATCGAAGGCAATCGCAAAAGAGTGCGGTTTTTACCGTGATGGTGGGTCGGCGGCGTATCGGCAAGACTTCGCTGTTGTTGGAATCGGTCAGGGGACAAAAATACCTCTATCTGTTCGTTTCCCGTAAAAGCGAGCCGTTGCTGTGCGAGCAGTTCCAAAAAGAGGCTGTGGAGGCGTTGGGATTGCAAATTTTCGGCACGGTTACCCGGTTTCGCGACATGTTCGAGCAACTGTTGATCTATGCAACCAAAGAGAGTTACACACTCATTATAGACGAGTTCCAAGAGTTCAACAACGTGAACCCCGCTATTTTCAGCGAGATACAGGATTTGTGGGACAGGTACAAAGGGAAAGCCCGGATAAACTTCATAGCCTGCGGGTCGATCTATTCTATGATGATGAAGATTTTCGAGAACCGCAAAGAGCCGCTGTTCGGTCGCAACACCTCGAAAATCGTCTTGAAACCATTCACGGTCAGCGTGATAAATGAAATTTTGAGCGATTTCAACCCGAAATACACTCCCGAAGACCTGCTCTGCCTCTATATGCTTACGGGCGGTGTACCCAAGTATATCGAATTGTTAATGGATGCCGGCGCCACCACCAAAAAGAAGATGCTCAATGCAGTAGTCAGTCCCGACTCCACGTTCATCGGCGAGGGGCGGGAGCTGTTGATCTCCGAGTTCGGCAAGGAATACGGCACCTATTTCTCGATATTGCAACTGATCGCTTCGGGCAAAACCACCCAAAGCGAGATAGATTCCATCATCGGCAAAAACACGGGGGCGTATCTGGTAAACCTCGAAAAAGAGTATTCCCTGATCGTCCGAAACAAGCCGATGTTCTCCAAGCCTGAGAGCCGCAAGGCGCGTTGGAGCATCGCCGACAACTATCTGCGCTTTTGGTTTCGGTTCATCTATCCCAACCAGTCGATGATCGAGATGGGCAAGTACGACCTTTTGCGGGAGTATATCGACCGTGATTACGAGCAATACAGCGGTTTAGTGCTGGAACGGTATTTCCGAGAGAAGATCGCCGAGAGTGAACGGGTTACAAGTATCGGCAACTATTGGGACAGCAAGGGCGAGAACGAGATCGACCTTATTGCCCTGAACGACCTTGACAAAACGGCGATGGTCGCCGAAGTTAAACGCAACCCGAAAAAGATAGACCCCGCCGCGCTTGCCGTCAAAGTTGGCACCATCAAAAAAGAGCTGGCGAAGTACCGCGTGGAACTGAGTGGGCTTTCGACGGAGGATATGTAGTGCTGGCCATTTCCCGCTGGCTCCGACGACAATCACGGACAAAAAATCGTTCTTTATCATTTTTATTTTGAGATGTATTTTGCCCTATCGGAGATCAGGAATAATATCTCAAATTTGTTTTTCTCTCCTAAAGTATTACCTTTGCGCCACATCAACAGGATGCTCGAGTGGTGGAATCGGTAGACACGCCGGACTTAAAATCCTGTGGCCATTACGGCCGTGCGGGTTCAAGTCCCGCCTCGAGTACCACAAATCAAGAAGCCGGAGCACATCCGGCTTCTTTTTTATCAGCTTAAACTCAAAAAAGATATCTTTGCACAAACATGTGTAAACCTGTCTTGGATTTACTACTTGCTTGCAGACAGATAAATCGTTTATAACCAAAAGCTGTCAACCTGTTTTGGAATAAGACAAATTTTTTCCCTTCCTATAACAGAGGACAATCACATGGCTGTTTTTCTGTTATTTGGATTATACACACGGTTTAAAGCGTTCCCGGAGCAGATGATTTTCTGTTGCCTGACATTTGTTGTTGGGCGGGTGGTCAACCCCACTCTGACCGCCGAAGATATTTGAATAACTGTACTTGTTGTCCGGCTTTTCCGAATTTTGCACACCCGAAAAAATGAACAGTCCATCCGGCAGGAAGCGATAAACCGTGTGTACACACAATCTACTGCAATTTTTCCAAAAACAGAAGCCCGGTAAACGCCGGAAAACTACTCCACCCCATCGTAGACACGGCCGGCGGAGCGGCCTGAGTAAGCGGTGAAAAAGCCGGAGATGGGTGTGGCGGCTCCGTTGCGGGCGCGGATGTTGGTGGGGACATTGGCGGGAGGGCCGCCAAAGATGGGATTGGATCCCTGGATCTCAGACTGGGCGTTCCAGATAAATTCCGCATAGTCCCGGGTGATCAAATCCAATCGCACAACGATCCTGTCGCCCGGAACGAGGGTCTCTTCGTCTTCCTTCTGATCCAGAAAAAAGCAGGAAGCCGCTGTTACCTCTTTTCCGTCCAAAAATTCATCGTCCATGACCATATATCTGGAGAGAGAATCGTTCATCAATTCGCCGTTCCGGTAAAGGTGAAGGCTCAGGTAATTTTCTTTGTTGTCGGGGAGACCTCCCCAGACCAGCACTTCGATGTGGTCGTTGATAAGCGACCGGCGGAACCCGATGGAGTCCATGCGGGGCGGAGGAGGCAGGAAGGAGGAGGCTTCGTACTCTTCCGGCTCTCCGTTCCCGTCGAAATCCAGGCATATATACAATTCATAGGTTTCGCCTTCCGTCCCGAACACCCCCGCATCCGTTTCGTACAGCCCCGGTTCCAAGGCATTCTCCGTCAGGCGGAACTCCTCCCCGCCTCCGGTTATCACCACCTCCGCCCGGCTGATCGCCTCCGGCGGCGTTGTGGCAAAGAAAGAGGCAGAGCGGGTGATCCGGACGGCGTGCCGCATGGTGTCGGAGGTGATGGCTCCGTATATGACCAACCGTTCCGGAGCGTCTGCGGTGCTGATGTCGATCCGGGCGGTGCAGGCCTGCAGGCAGAAGGCGCATCCCAAAAATATACAGATCCCTGTCTTCATTACGTTAGCGGTTAAAAGGTGAAATTCCAGGTGACGGAAGGAACGAAGGAGAAGAGGTAGATCTGTTCGGCATACATGGTATCCGGGGCCTGTTCTTCGTGCAGGAACTGAATAGTCCACGGATTTTTCCGGCCGTAGGCGTTGTACAGGGAAAAATTCAATTCGCTGCGGAATCTCTTTTCTTTCGGTGAAAGCTGAACGGTCGCCGACAAATCCAAACGGTGGTAGTCGGGGTAGCGGTATTCGTTCCGGCCGGAGTAAATGGGGACATAATCGCCCTCTATCTGGAAACGCCCGGTGGGAAAGGTCACCGGATTGCCGCTGGCATACACCCAATTGGCCGAGAGGCTCCATTTGCTGTTCAGTTCAAAATTGGCGGCCAACGAAATGCTGTGCGGTTTGTCGTAAGGTGAACGGTACCAGCGATTTTCGTTGATCCGGTCGATTTTTCGCCGGCTGCGGGAATAGGTATAGCTTAACCAGCCGTTCAACCTGCCCGTGTTCTTCCGCAACATCCACTCCATGCCATACGCGTACCCCTTTCCGAAGCGCAATTCCTGTTCTATTTTTTCCTCGCCCATCAATTGGGCGTGGTCTTTAAAGTCGATTACGTTCCGCAAGCCTTTGTAATAAAGTTCCACGGACAATTCATACGCGTCCGCCGAAAAATTCCGGAAAAATCCCATCGAATACTGATCGCACAACTGCGGTTTGACATTTTGGGAGGATTGAAACCAGACATCCAAAGGCGACCCTGAGGTGGAGTTGGAAGCCATCTGTATGTACTGCACCGTCCGGGTATAGCCGGCTTTGAAGGAACTGGCAGGCGAAAGCATCCAAAGCAGACCGGCGCGCGGCTCGAACAAACCGCGGGAGTGGTAAATTTTTCCCTTGGCGTATGTTTCCGTCCGCGTCGCCTGGTAATTTTCCAGAAATTCGATCTCTTTTCCGTTGGAGATGTTCTGGAAGAGGCTGTACCGGAGGCCGTATTTCAGCTTCAGCCTGCTTCCGACGGAAGTTTCGCCGGCCGCGTACAGGGCGTGCTCTAAAGCGTAGGTATGGGGGAAGGAGATCCGCCCGATGATCGCATCCGCCCCGACCCCTCCTCCCTGTCCGGGAATAAAGACGTGGTACATGGCCTGGTAGCCGAATTTCAGGTTCTGACCGGAGGTAAAATGGTAGGTGAAATCGGCTTTCAGGCCGTAATCTTCCATTTTGGATTTCCACTCCTCTTTCAGTTGGGCGTTTAGATTGAGTTGCATGCTGTACGAGTAGGAGCTGCCGATGGCTGTAAAATTGGAAAACAGCCGGGGCGTAAAAACGTGGTTCCAGCGCAGGGTGACGGTAGTGTTCCCGAAGTCCATCCCGGCAAAGTTCGTTGCAAATTTGTCCCGGCCGTGGTACGCCGCCAGATACAACCGGTTGTTGTCGTTGAACCGGTAATTCAGTTTGGCGTTCAGGTCGTAAAAATAGAGGGTGGATTTCCGCAGGTTCTCGTCGTTGGCCAGCGGAAGGAACATATCCGCATAGGTACGCCGCCCCGACAGCAAAAAAGAGGAACGATCTTGTACGATCGGCCCTTCCAATGTCAATCGGCTGGAAATTAATCCGATCCCTCCGGTACCGGAAAACTTCCGGCTGTTTCCGTCTTTGGTACGAACGTCCAACAGGGAAGAGAGCCGCCCACCGAAGGTCGCCGGAATATCTCCCTTGTACAGCACCACATCCTTGACGGCATCGTTGTTGAATACGGAAAAAAATCCCATCAGGTGGGAAGCGCTGTACACCGTCGCCTCGTCCAGCAGCACCAGGTTCTGATCGTGGCTTCCGCCGCGCACGCTGAAGCCGGACGATCCTTCGGAGGTGGATTGTACTCCGGGCAGTAATTGAATGGCTTTGATGATATCGACCTCTCCCATCATGGCAGGTATTTTTTTGATCGTTCCGGCCGACAAATGCTCCACGCTCATCACAGGATCCGTTACGTGCGCACCCTTCCCCTTAGACGAAACCACTACCGCATCCAACTGGCTTCCGGAGCTCTCCAGGGATACATTCAATTTCCGGTTCTCCCTCAATTGCACCTGCACTTCCCGCGTAGCATAGCCGACAAAAGAAAATTGCAACGTGTAAGTTCCCGGAGACAAAGAGAGGGAATAATAGCCGTACGCATTGGCCGCTACCCCGCTCCGGGTCTCCACAACCCGGACATTGGCGCCGATCAGGCTCTCCCCGTCCACCTGATCGGTAATGGTACCGCTCACCGTAAAACGCCGTTCCTGTGCACAGAGTGAACCGGAAAGCAACAGGAAAAAAAGTAGCCATCGCATCATTGCAGGGATGTTGTGAAAAGTATATCTTTACAAAATTATAAACGGGGAGTAAAAATATACAAATTATATGAAAATCATCCTGTTTTTACTGTTTTTTTGCCTGTTCGGCATTGCGCGAGCGGAAGAAAATTTTAGCGGGCGATTCGATCACTTTACCCAAAAAGAGGGGTTGTCCAACAACCAGGTTCACTGTATTTTTCAGGACAGCGACGGCTGGATGTGGTTTGGCACAACTTATGGGATCAACCGCTTCGACGGGCGGGAGTTCCGTACATTCACGCACGACGCAGCCGATTCCACTTCTCTGAGCGCTAACCTGGTCCGGATCATCTTTGAAGACAGCCGGGGATTCCTCTGGGTCGGCTTGGAAAACGGCGGTCTTTGCCGGTTCGACCGGCAACGGGAAATTTTTCTGCGTCAACCGATCGGGGGGGACGACCGGCGATCGGTCAACGATATCGCCGAGGACGCCGAGGGAAACCTTTGGTTGGCAACGCACAAAGGGCTGGTCGTACTGAAACAGCACAAAAAAGGAGTGTTTCAGGCCGAAACCATCCCTTTAGACCTGCCCTCTTCCCTGAAAAAGGTCGCCGTGGATAAACACACCAACATCTGGATGGGTACCGAGCAGGGGCTGTATTGCTACCATGCCCGGCGGAACCGTCTCTCCTCTTTTCCATTGCCTGAAACAGAACGCCCCGGCGATGAGATCTGGGCGCTGTACGCCGACCACGATGACCGGATCTGGATCGGTACCTACAACTCCGGATTGTACTACATCAACTCCTGGGAATCCCGGATCATCAAAAGCACGTTTGCCCCGGAGCAGGAACGTGCACAAACCATCCGCGCCATTGCCCGCGCCAACGACGGACGGCTCTGGATCGGAACCCGCGCCGGACTTTTCTCGTTTGACGGTAAACAACACGACTACCACGGGCCGGAGATAAGCGGTAAAGAGATGAGCAGCCGGAACTCGGTTCTGAGCCTCTGCGTGGATGAGAAAGGTGATCTGTGGGTGGGCAGCCGGCAGGGGATCAGCCACTTTGTACACGAAAAACAGTTTATCCGTTCTTACGGCATAGAGGGGGAATCCGGCAAAAGCCTGAACAATGCGGAGATCTTTGCCTTCTGTTGTGACGGGGAGTTCCTCTGGATCGGAACGGAACTGGGCGGCGTTAACCGGCTAAACCGGAAAACCGGCGATTTTACCTATTTCACCCGGCAGAACAGCCGCCTCAGTTCCGACTGTATCAAGGCTTTTCTGATGGATGGGGACGAGCTGTGGCTGGGTACTTATCTGGGAGGGATCACGGTATTGGATCGTCGCAGCGGCCGCGCACTTCGCACCTATTCCCACCACAACGGCGACACGACCTCGTTGGCCGATAACCGGGTATGGGCACTCTTTAAAGATACGGAAAACAACATCTGGATCGGCAGTTCGCAGGGAGTTGAACAGTACAACCGGACGGAGAAAAATTTTCAATTCCGGAGCGACATCCTGACGTCCGGACAGGTCAACTGGATCACCCAGGACAGCGAAGGGGACCTGTGGTTCGGGGGAGAGAACGAATTGATCCTCTACACCCCTTCTACCCGGCTGGTCCGGAAGTACTTCAAAAAAACCCGCGCCATGCTTGAAGTGCCGGGGGAGGATTTTTACGTCACCACCCCCGACGGCCTTGCCCGATTTGACAAAAGGAGGGGGTTCTACCGGTTCTATACCGAAAAAGAAGGGCTGATCAACAACTATACCCTGGGCGTTCTTCCCGGTCAGGATTCCACCCTCTGGATCTCCACCATGAACGGCCTCTCTGTCCTCGACCTCACGACCGGCACCTTTAAAAACTTCCACGGGAAAGACGGGTTTCAGGACAATCAGTATAACTACGGCGCCTTTGCCAAAAACGACAGAGGAGAGCTGATCTTCGGAGGGATCAACGGCTTTGACATCATTGCTCCGGAGCTGGTCAAAACCAATGCTTACATTCCGCCCGTCGTCCTCACCGATTTCCGGGTATTTAACCAAAAGGAGCCCTTCCGCGAAAGCCCTGTCCGGCTCTCCCACAACCGGAACACCCTCTCTTTCCGGTTTACGGCGCTGAACTATGTCATGGCGGAAAAGAATCGGTACCGCTACCGTTTGGAAGGATTGGAAGAGAAATGGGTCGACGCCGGCTACAGCACCCTGGTCACCTATGCCAACTTAGCCCCGGGAACCTATACCTTCCGGGTGGTCGGCTCGAACAACGACGGCGTCTGGAACAAAAAGGGAGCTTCGTTGGAAATCGTCATCGTCCCGCCCTTCTGGCAAAAGTGGTGGTTCTTCGTCCTGGTAGCGCTGGCGGCGCTGCTCCTAACCCGGCAGTTAGTACGCATGTACACCTTCCGGGAAAACATGAAAAACCGGCTGGCTTTGGAAAAGGCACAAGCGCGGAAACTACACGAGATAGATACCCTGAAACTTCAATTTTTCACCAATGTTTCCCACGAAATACGGACGCCACTGACTCTGATCCTGGGGCCGATCGAAAAATTGTGGCAGGAATTCCGGAACGAAGATATCCGCATCCAATTGGGTATTGTCCGTAAAAACGCCCGGAAATTGCTGGAACTGATCAATCAATTGTTGGATTTCCGGAAATTGGAAGCAGGCAAATACAGCGTAGAATACCAAAGCGGAGACCTGATCCGTTTTCTAAACGGGATCGCGGAAGGTTTCCGGTACCCTGCTGCGGAAAAAGGGATCGAACTGACATTTGAAAGTTCTGCAACCCGCTTTATCACCGCTTTCGACCCGGACAAATTAGAAAAGATCATCGATAATTTACTCTCCAATGCCATCAAATTTACCGAAGAAGGGGGGAAAATCCGGATAAAAACCGAGATCGGCGAACAGGAGTACCGGATACGGGTAGAAGACACGGGCGCCGGCATTCCGGCCGAAAACCGGCCGCATATTTTTAACCGCTTTTTCCAAAGCGCCCATTCCAGTGAAATCACCGGGACCGGGATCGGGCTTTCCATTACCAAGAGTTTTGTGGAGTTGATGGAGGGAAGCATCGAGGTCGAAAGCGAACCCGGTAAGGGCAGCACCTTTTCCGTCCGGTTGCCTGTACGAACCGAAGCGCCGGCAATCGCTGCTCCGGAAAGGGATCCGGAAGAAAAAAACAGGCAAAACAAATACTTGTTGGTCGTGGACGACAACGGGGACATTCGGAGTTTTATCAAAAACCACTTCAAGACTTCCTTTTCTGTCCTGGAAGCGGCCAACGGCAGGGAGGGATTTGAAACTGCCGTCGCCTGTATCCCCGACATCATCATTGCCGACATGCTGATGCCGGAGATGAACGGGCGGGAGATGTGCCTCAAGCTGCGGAAAGACGAACGAACCGCCCACATCCCCATCGTTATGCTGACTGCAATCACCTCCAAGGAGGAGGAGTTGAAAAGTTTGCTGACAGGTATCGACGACTACATCACCAAGCCGTTCGACATCCACATTCTCGGCACCAAAATAGAGAACCTGCTCCAGATCCGGAATAGCCTGCGGGAAAAGATCAAAAGCGATCTCATCATGCAACCGTCGGAGATCGCCTGGGACTCCCCCAACGAAAAGTTTTTGAAAAAGGCGGTCGATGTCGTGGAAAAATTCATGGACGATCCGGAACTGGATATTGAGAAATTTTCGGAAGAGATGGGAGTGAGCCGGATGCAGTTGTACCGGAAATTTGAAGCCATCGCCAACATGACCGTCAAAGAGTTTATCCGGGGAATCCGGTTGAAACGGGCGGTGCAATTGCTGAAACAGGGAGAGAGTACCGTTTCGGAGATCGCCTGGTCGGTCGGCTTCAAAGACCTCTCCTACTTCCGGAAGTGTTTTAAGGAGGAGTTTGGGATGACCCCTACCGAATATGCCGGAAACAACGAATCATAACACTTTTTGATACGTATTTCCCTTTTTTTGGGAATTTTATCGCCTATCCTTTCGAAAACGTATGCGTATATTTGTTTTGTATTCTAAAACAAAGCAAATGAAGCGCAAAAGAAATTATTTATTGTCCTTGTTTGTTTTACTCTTTTTTTCCTGTACGCAGGAGGAAAAGATCCCCTGGTCGGTTCGGATGGCCGAATCCGAAATCAAACGCAATCCGGAACTGTGGCAGGTGGATTTTCTGAAGAAGCCCAAGTGGGATTATACACAAGGATTAATGGCGCAAGCCCTGATGGCAACGGCCGAAACATACGGGAAACAGGAATTTTTCGACTACACCGAACAGTTTGCCCGCCAATTTGTGGATTCCACCGGTGCAATATTAACATATAAATTGGAAGACTACAGCTTAGACCGCCTGAACGGGGGAAAATTCCTCTGGAAAATGTGGCGCCGGAGCGGGGAGGAACGGTACAAGGCGGCGGCATTGCTTTTGAGAAGCCAGTTGGACGCGCACCCGCGCACCCACGAGGGAGGGTTCTGGCACAAAAAAATATATCCCTGGCAAATGTGGTTGGACGGCCTTTACATGGGCGCTCCTTTCTACGCCCAGTGCGCCGGGGAGCAGAATCGGCCGGAAGACTTCAACGATGTGATCGACCAGTTTACCTTAGTATACCGCCATACATACGATCCGCGTACCGGCTTAAACTTTCACGGCTGGGACGAAAGCCGGGAACAGGCGTGGGCAGACCCGGAGACCGGTTGTTCCCCCCACGTATGGGGACGCGCTGTGGGCTGGTTTTTCATGGCGTTGACGGATGTGTTGGATTTTATTCCCGCAGAACACCCCCGGCGGGGAGAGATCACCGAGCTGCTCGTCCGGGTGGCCGAAGGGGTGAAAAACACGCGGGAACCGGCCTCCAAGGTGTGGTATCAGGTCTTAGACGAACCCGAAAGAGCAGGCAATTATCTGGAAGCCAGCGCCTCTTCCATGTTTGTATACGCTTTGCTGAAAGCCGTCCGGATGGGGTATCTCCCGGCGGATCCTTATTTAACGGTAGCGGAAGAGAGCTATCAGGGAGTAATCCGGCAATTCGTCCGGCAGGAAGCGGACGGCACGGTTTCGCTCACGCGCTGTTGCGCTGTAGCCGGCCTGGGTGGCAATCCTTACCGGGACGGAAGTTTTGAATATTACGTCGGGGAAAAGATCCGCGACAACGACCCCAAAGGAGTCGGCCCTTTTATCTTAGCCAGCTTGGAATATGAAAAAATGGATATAAATGGGGAAAAATCTAAACCCTGATATTCTTTTTTCAGTATAACCTTTGTTAACGTTTATTTTGACAAATCGGCTAAAAAAGTACATGCCTGAGAAGCATGTATCAAAAACAGAAATTTTTTTTCAAAACCAGATAAAACCTAAACTTAACACTCAGAAAAGATGAAAAACACGATGCTACGTTTGATTCTCCTACTGATGGGGCTTTATGCAGGAAATGCTTTTGCCCAGCAGGTAAGCGGAGTCGTAAAAGACCAGGCCGGGGAGACCTTGCCCGGCGTGTCTGTTTCCGTTGTCGGAACTACTACCGGAACCAGTACGGACATGAGCGGAACCTTTACCATTCTGGTGAACGACGCCGCAAGTGCAGTGCTCCGCTTCTCCTTTGTCGGCATGAAAACCCTGGATATTTCACTGCGGGGAAGGACTTCCTTAGAGGTGATCCTGGAAGAAGACGCCCTTCAATTGGACGCGGCTGTCGCCATCGGGTACGGAACCATCCGGCGGAAAGACATCACCGGATCGGTGGTTTCCGTAGGCTCCGAATCTTTGGTAGCCATTCCGGTCGCTTCCGCCGTGGAAGCCATGGCCGGTAAGATGGCGGGGGTACAGATCACCACCACCGAAGGTTCGCCGGATGCCGAAATGAAGATCCGGGTGCGCGGGGGCGGCTCCATCACCGGCGACAACACGCCGCTCTTTATTGTGGACGGTTTCCCGGTGGAGAGCATCTCCGATATCGCCACCACCGAGATCGAATCCATCGACATCCTGAAAGACGCCTCCTCTACCGCCATCTACGGGGCGCGGGGCGCCAACGGGGTAGTCATCGTGACCACCAAAAGCGGGAAAGCGGGTAAAACCACCGTCAGCTACAACGCTTATTACGGGTTTAAGAAAATTGCCAGGAAATTGGATGTTTTAAGTCCTGCCGACTATGTGAAGTGGCAGTATGAACTGACCGGTCTGCTGGATGGGAACGACCTCTCTTCCTACGAAAATTACTTCGGAACCTACGAGGACATGGATCTTTACAACAATGTTACAGGGAACAACTGGCAGGATCAGGTATACGGACGCACCGGACACACCTTTAACCACAGCTTGAGCGTGAACGGCGGCGGCGAAAAAACCAATTACGCC
The DNA here is from genome assembly GCA_031271755.1 of Culturomica sp. Taxonomy (GTDB): domain Bacteria; phylum Bacteroidota; class Bacteroidia; order Bacteroidales; family Marinifilaceae; genus UBA944. The sequence goes on along the minus strand of JAISVB010000047.1, from coordinate 49,296 downwards.
TTCAACTACAGCTACATGGACGACAAGGCGATCATGGTGGGGTCGGATTTCCGGCGGGACAACATCAGCTTTAAACTGAACCACAAACCGAACCAGCGCGTGAGCATCGACCTGTCGGCCCGCTATTCGGAAACCAAGATCAACGGCGGGGGCGCCAACGAACAAAACGAAGTGTCCAGCGCTGACTCCCGGATGAAACACTCCGTGATCTTCTCTCCCATCCCGATGGGCGGCGGAGGTACCTCCTCTTCAAGCGATGACGACAAATTCGGAGATTTAGTGAACCCATTGAAAGCGATCGCCGACAACGACCGGGCTCAGAAACGGAGAATTTTCAACCTTGGAGCCGCCTTCGGTTGGGAGATCGTCGACAACCTCCGTCTCCGGAGCGAAGTGGGTCTGGATCGCAACGACCGTGAAGACAACCGTTTCTACGGCACCACTACCTACTACGTTCAGAACAGCGTAGCCGAGGAAGCCAAAGGCAAACCGGCGCTCAACATGGAACAGCGGTTCCGGAAGTCGTTCCGCAACACCAACACCCTCTCCTACGACTTCAAGGAGTTGTTCAAAAACGAAACGCATAACCTGAACCTGTTGCTGGGACATGAGATGATCCGCACCACCTCTGCTACCCACACAGATGTTATACAGGGCTTTCCGGAACAGTTCACTTTCCGGGAAAGTATACGCCTGACGCCACAGGGGATTAAAGCCACCGTGGAAAACTACCTGCATCCGGACGACAATCTGCTCTCTTTCTTCGGACGCGCCAACTACAGCTATTTGGACAAATACATCGCCTCGGTAACCTTCCGGGCGGACGGTTCCAGTAAATTTGCCGACGGCAACCGCTGGGGCTACTTCCCATCGGTCGCTTTGGCCTGGCGTATCTCTGCCGAGAACTTTATGGCAGGCGCCGAAAACTGGCTGGACGATCTGAAACTCCGCGCCAGTTACGGTACCGCCGGGAACAACAACATCCCTTCCGGTCAATTGTTACAGAGTTACGATCCCGGTACGACAGAGTGGGTCAACAACTCCGGCTCCCTGTTGAGCCCTGCCAAAACCATGGCCAATCCCGACCTGAAATGGGAAACTACCTACACCCGCAACATCGGGTTGGATTTCGCCCTCTTCCGCAGTCGCCTGAACGGTTCCGTGGAAGTGTATCTCAACAACACCAAAGACCTGTTGATGGAGTTCCCCGTTTCCGGTACCGGATACAATACCCAGTTCCGGAACATGGGAGAAACTGAAAATAAGGGGTTGGAGGTTACCTTGAATTATACGGCCATCGAGCAGGAGAAATACGGGTTGAGTTTTAATTTCAACATCGGTTTCAACAAAAACAAAATCAAGTCGCTCGGCATCATGGACGACTTCACCGCCATGACAGGTTGGGGAAGCACCGAGTTCAGCGACGATTTTAGGGTACGTAAAGGGGGATCCGTGGGTGAAATGTACGGGATCCGCCACGGAGGCCGCTACGAAGTGGACGATTTTGAAGGATACGACGGCAGCCAATGGATATTAAAGGATCGTCCAGATCTGCCGAAAGCCAGCACCTACATCAACGAAGTGCGCCCGGGAGCCATGAAGCTGATCGACCAGACCGGGGACAGCAACATCACCGGCGATGATCGGGTAATTGTCGGAAATGCCAATCCGATCCACACCGGCGGGTTGACCATCAACGGCCGCGCTTATGGGTTCGACCTGTCGGCTGTCTTCAACTGGAGCTACGGGAACGACATCTACAACGCCAACAAGATCGAGTACACCTCTTCCAGTAAATACCAGTACCGCAACCTGATCACCGACATGGCCGACGGAAAACGGTGGACCAACCTCCGCCCCGACGGTACCATCAGCAACGATCCGGTCGAACTGCAGGCGATGAATGCAAACACCACCATGTGGTCGCCCTACACCCGGTCGTTCGTATTTACCGACTGGGCGGTAGAAGACGGTTCCTTTCTGCGCTTGGGGACGCTGACACTGGGATATACCCTGCCCAGAGAGTGGACACAGAAGATACGCATCGAACGGGTACGTTTCTACATGACCGGCTACAACGTCTTCTGCCTGACCAACTACGAAGGGTTTGACCCGGAAGTATCCACCCGGCGCAAAACCCCGCTGACACCGGGTGTGGATTACTCCGCTTATCCCAAGAGTCGCCAGCTCCTGTTCGGTTTGAACGTGAATTTCTGATTGTAACCCTCTAATAGTACTGATATGAAAAAATTGATCTATATATTTTGCCTGATCGTCGCCGGATGGGGAATCACTTCCTGCGAGGATTATTTGGATACCCCGGCCCAATCGTCATTGGATCCGTCGGTGGTTTTCTCCAGCCCGGATCTGGCCTGGAGCACAGTAACAGGGATCTTGAACACCTTCGGTGAAACCAATTCGTACCGGGGGCGTTTTCTCCTGTGGTACGGTTTTAATACGGACATCGAGTGGTACAATACGCACGGAACAGGCTCCGACAGACGGGAGCAATTAGCCGGTTACAGCGCCACTGCCACCAATTCGGAGATGAATACCGACAACAACGCCTGGGCGATGATGTACCAGGGAATTGAACGGGCCAACTTAGCCATTCAGGGATTGCGCGCTTACGGGAATCCGGAGCCGGGTACCGAACTGGGACATATCCTCGGAGAGGTACTGACCCTGAGAGCCGTTCTCTATGCCGACTTAGTGAAGGCGTGGGGAGATGTACCGGCCCGTTTTGAGCCTATCAATTCGGCGACGATGTATCTGCCGAAATCCGACCGGGACGTGATCTACAAACAGATCATCGCCGATCTCGGAGAAGCCGCAGAACTGGTTGATTGGCCGGGAGGCCCCTGGACCGGTACGGTAGAACGTATAAACCGCACCTTTGTGAAGGGATTGCGCGCCCGCCTCTGCCTGAACGCTGCCGGATTTAGCCAGCGCCCCGACGGAGAAGTTCGCCGTAGCGACGATGCGCAACTTAACCTGATCGACATGTACATGCTTGCCGAACAGGAATTGAACGACATTCTCACCAACGAAGGTATCTCCGGCAGATTGGAAGACAATTTTGAAACCGTATTCCGGAAAGTGTGTGAGGAGAACATCGTAGCCGGCGGGGAGTCGCTTTGGGAGATCCCGTTTTCGCCCGGCCGGGGACGGATGGCTTACCATTTTGCCGTCAGACAACAAGGGGAAGCCAATCAATTCACCACCATGATGCAGGGAGGATCCGTCGGTCCGCTGCCGACGGTCTATTTTGACTTTGATCCGGCCGACACCCGCCGGGATGTGACTTGTATCCCATACCAATGGAACAGGGGAAAGATGTCAGAAGGTACCCCGGCCGAACAGGAATTGCGCGGCTTCGACCAATGGTGCTTCGGGAAAATACGGTTTGAATGGATGAACCGGTATGTGACCGCAGCCAACGACGACGGTGTCAACAAACAGTACATGCGCTACGCCGAAATCCCATTAATGATGGCAGAGGTTAAAAATGTACTGGAAGACTTTTCCGCCGCCAAACCATACCTGCAAATGATCCGGGAACGGGCTTTCCGGCCGGAAGACCACCCTGCTAAAGTAACCGATTATTTAGCAGCCATTACCAACTACCAGCAAATGGATAAAGCTATTATAGACGAATACGCGTTTGAATTTTGCGGCGAAATGCTTCGTAAAGAACTGTTGATCCGCTGGGGCCTGCTGAGAACCAAGATGGAAGATGCCAAGGATAAGATGCTTGAATTAGCAGGTCGCACCGGCAGGTATGCTTATCTGAGCGGGGACGTCTACTACAGCCTTTCGGAACCCTCTGTTGCCCAAAACAACGTATACTCAGGCACCTACCCCAATACCACTCTGAAACTCTACGGATTGAATCCCGGAGAAACGGGAGATCCCGGAGCAGGATACTCTGTAGAGAGCAAGTGGTTCAATGACCTGACACAGGACAAGATCAACTCGCTTTTCTTCAATGACCCCGACACCAAACAATTCTGGCCGATCTGGGAGGTATTTATCAGCAACAGCAACGGACAGTTGAAAAACGATTACAAATATTAATTTCTCTTTGAAAAAACAGATACGATGAAGAAACGACTGATTTATATAGCAATACTGATCGGATCCATGATTGCAGGCTTTTCCGCCTGCTCCGACAACATCGATCCGGTTGTAGAGGAGTTGGAATTCGGTCGCCTGATGGCGCCGACCAACCTGGAAGCCCGCGTCATCAACCGCAACTACGCCCGTCTGAGTTGGGCAGAACCGTTAGGCGCCGAATCGTACACGTTGGAGATTTACGCCGACAGTTTGGGTTTTGGGGAGGAGCCGACAGGGGCACCCGCCTGGAGCCGGAGCGGTATCCTGCCGGAAGAGTTGCCGTTGGCCGATATTATGTTAGACGGTGAAACACAATATACCGCCCGGGTGCAAGCGTTCTCTGCAAATACGAACAACTCGAAATGGAACACGGTCTTTTTTGAAACCGATGTGGAGCAATCTCTCAATGCTATTCTCCCATCCGATTTGACGGCGACAACAGTGACACTCCATTGGCAACCCGGATTGCCGGTAACAAACATTACCCTGATGCCCGGTAACATCAATCACGTACTGACCGAAAACGAAAAAGCCACCGGAGAAGCGACGATCACCGGATTGACAACTTCTACGGACTTTGGGAACGCCACTCTTATAAATCCGGGTGACGACATTGTTGCCTTGTTGAATGCCGCTGCAGAAGGCGCCGAATTTGTCATTGCTCCGGATGCCACGTACACTTTGGGTAAGTTCTCTGTGAAAAAATCCGTGAAAATCTCCTATCTGCCAACTGTCTACACGGTTGTGTTAAAAAATGGGGACAAGAACCGGGGAACCCGTACCTTTACCGGAGCAAACGCCAAACCGGTACTTACCGGTAGCTTTGAATTGGGCGCCGCCACCGTTGCAAAATTGGAATTGAACAACCTTGTGTTAGACGGAGGGGGAACGACAAACGAAGTATTTGTGACGGCATCCGGCAGTACCATAAACAACCTGACGGTCAACGGATGTGAAATCCGGAATTATGTACGGCAGTTGATCTATAACAACAATGCTACTACTATCGGAGATGTCCTGTTTTTCAATTGTATCATCCGCGACATTCCAGGCGATGGTGGAGACGGGATTGATATCCGCGGCGGAACCTTCCGTTCCTTAACAGTGGAAAACACTACCTTTGCTAATGGCTTCCGCACCTTCCTGCGGATGCAGGTAGCCTGTACTACAGTCTTTAACAGGTGTACATTCTATAAAATTGCAAATTTTGACAACTCCAACAACCATGGGCTGTTCCGGGTCAACGGCACCGGAGCCGAGTTTACGGTGACAAACTGTCTGTTTGTACAGACAGGCGTGGAAGCTAAACCGGGCACAACGATGGGGAATTTCTGCAGGAATGAGGCTAATATGAGCGATAAATCTCCGACATACAGCAACAACTACATCTGGAGTTGTTACAATCTGTTGGGGGGATTTTACACGACAGCCGACGCTATCAAAGCAACAGAAGCGGATCCCGGATTTGTAAACGCTCCCGGATACGATTTTACTGTTACCAACGACTACATCAAGTCCGATAAGGTCGGTGACCCGCGGTGGTTGGAATAAATTTTAACCCGATCTTTACACGAAGTTGCGGAAAATTCCGCAACTTCGTTTTTACCAAGCCATTCCAAAATCAGAGAATTTATGATTATAAAATGCATCGGTTTGATTTTGCTGCTCCTTGCCTGCTGTTCGCAAACTCCAACTTCCCCGGAGACCGGAGAGCCTCAAACACCTGCTGAATTAATAGATACGGCAATAGCTACTGTACCTGCCTTTCCCGGCGCGGAAGGCGGAGGGAAATACACCACCGGCGGACGGGGCGGGAAAGTTCTGACCGTAACGAGCCTGCAGGACGACGGTTCCCCGGGAACGCTGCGGTGGGCGCTGCGGCAAAAAGGAGCGCGGATCATTGTCTTTGCGGTAGCGGGCTGGATCGACCTGACGGAAGAGTTGCCGGTCAACAACGGAAACGTAACCATTGCCGGGCAGAGCGCCCCCGGAGCCGGTATCGGCCTTCGGAATTACGAACTGAAAGTGAAAGCCGACAATGTCATCGTGCGCTATATCCGTTGCCGGTTGGGCGACCGGAGCGGTTCCGACGACGATGCAATGGGAGGATCGCGCTGTACGAACCTGATCGTGGACCATTGTTCCCTGAGCTGGAGTGTGGACGAATGCGCCTCTTTCTACGACAACACCAACTTCACCCTGCAGTGGTGCATCATCAGCGAAAGCCTGCGGAATTCCGGACACCAGAAAGGAGAACATGGCTACGGAGGCATCTGGGGAGGGAGCAATGCCTCGTTCCACCACAACCTCTTTGCTCACCACAGCAGCCGGACGCCCCGCCTGTGCGGAAGCCGGTATACCGGAAAACCGGAAGCGGAACAGGTGGATATCCGGAACAATGTGTTCTACAATTGGGGGCCTGTCAACGGCGGATATGCCGGCGAAGGAGGCAGCTACAACTTTGTCAACAATTACTACAAACCCGGCCCCTCTACCGCTCTCCGCAAGAACATCGTCAACCGGATCTTCCAGCCCAATTTCGACGACGGGAGTCTGAGAAACCAACGGGGTGTCTGGGGCAAATTTTATGTTTCCGGCAATTTTTTCGACGGGAGTTCCCCCCACCTGCCGGCTGCGCTTCTTCCGTCGGTGGAAGCGGTAAACCGGGACAATTGGCAGGGGATCCACCCCAAAGATACGTCGGAATTCTGGGAGGGGTATCGAACCATCCGCTCTGATAAACCGTTCGCCGTTGCACAGCCGGAAAAGACGGATTCGCCGGAAGAGGCATACAAGGCCGTGTTGCAGTACGCCGGAGCTTCGCAAGTCCGGGATGCCGTCGATCGCCGGATCACCGAAGAGGTACGGAAGGGGAGTTTCACGTACAAAGGCTCCCGCGGGAGTGAAAACGGCCTGATCGACAGTCAGGAGGATGTGGGCGGATGGCCGGAACTGAAAAGCGACCAGATCCCCGCAGACCGGGACCGGGACGGCATGCCGGATCAGTGGGAAAAAAAGCACCGCCTGAACCCGGACAAGGACGATTCGGCGTTGTATACGCTGGACGCAACCTATACGAATGTAGAGATGTATCTCAATAGCTTGGTGGAAAAAACCATCGGATCGTGTAAATTTGGAATCTGATAAAACAACAACCTATGAAAAAAATCGGTTATTTCGGAATTCTGCTGCTTGCTTCTCAGGCATGTGGGCCGCAGATCAATACAGCGGATTACTGGAAAGAGGCGGAAAGCGTATTGGAAAAAATCGCTCCGCCGGTATTCCCGGACAGAAGTTGGAACATGTTGGATTTTGTTGCGGAGGGAGAAACGACGGTGACAAACGCCATCGCCCGGGCGATCGATACCTGCCACAAAACGGGAGGCGGAACGGTTGTTGTCCCGGCCGGTGAGCACTATACCGGGGCGATCACCCTGAAATCCAACGTAAATCTTCACCTGTCGGAAGGAGCCACGCTGAAATTTTCCACCGATCCGGAAGCGTACACGCCTTTTGTGCTGACCCGCTGGGAGGGTTTGGATTGTTACAACTTCCGGCCGTTGATCTACGCTTACGGCGAAACCAATATCGCCATCACCGGAAAAGGCACCTTGGACGGACAGGCGGACAATACGCATTGGTGGCCCTGGAAAGGCTTGGAAGAGTACGGCTGGAAGGAAGGCATGCTGAGCCAGCACTACCGCCCGGACACCATCGGCGGACGGAAAAAATTAGCCCGGATGGCAGCGGACGGGGTACCGGTGGAGCAGCGGTGGATGGAACCGGACGATTGTCTCCGCCCTCCCTTTATCCAACCGTATAAATGTACCAATGTCCTCATCGAAGGAGTGCGGATCGTCGGATCGCCGTTCTGGCTGGTGCATCCGCTTTTGTGCGAAAATGTGACCGTGAGAGGCTTGCATTTGGAGAGCCACGGCCCGAATAACGACGGCTGCGACCCGGAGTCCTGCAAATACGTGCTGATCGAAGATTGCTATTTCAACACGGGCGATGACTGCATTGCGATCAAATCGGGGCGCGACCACGACGGCAGGACCTGGAATATTCCCAGCGAAAACATCATCATCCGCAACAACACCATGAAGGACGGGCACGGAGGAGTCGTGATCGGGAGCGAGATCTCCGGGAATTGCCGGAATGTATGGGCCGAAAATTGCGACATGGACAGTCCGAACTTAGACCGGGTGGTGCGGATCAAATCCAACGCCGTGCGCGGAGGAGTGATCGAAAACATCTATGTGCGCAACATCCGGGTGGGAGAGTGCAAAGAGGCCGTGTTCCGGGTGGAGATGAAGTACGAAAAGGTGGAGGATGGGCCTTATCTGCCCGAAGTGAAAAATATTTTCTTAGAAAATATCCAATGTCGCAAGAGCCGGTACGGGATTTTTATCGACGGTTTTACGAATCATACCCAAGTGCGGGATATTTTCGTGAAAAATTGTATATTTGAAGGCGTGCAGGAAGAGGAATTGAACCGGATCATCGGAGCGGAGCACGTTGTGTTTGAAAATGTTTCCGTCAACGGACAATCGTTGCGTAATTGATAAATCCATAAAAAGAATACGCCTATGAAGAGTTTTAACGACCAGAATTTTCTGCTGCAAACGGATACGGCCGAAAAGTTGTATCATGAACACGCCGCAAAGATGCCGATCATCGACTATCATTGCCACCTGAATCCCGAATACATCGCCCGCGACCACCGGTTCGACAACCTGTCGCAGGTGTGGTTGGAGGGGGATCATTACAAATGGAGGGCTATGCGTACCAACGGCATCGACGAAAAATACTGTACCGGAAAGGAGAGCTCGGATTGGGAAAAGTTTGAAAAATGGGCGGAAACGGTTCCCTATACCATGCGGAATCCGTTGTACCACTGGACGCATCTGGAGTTGAAAACCGCTTTTGAAGTGACCTCATTGCTGAATCCCTCCTCTGCCAAGGAGATCTACGACGCCTGTACGGCCAAATTGCAGACGCCGGAGTACAGCGCCCGCGGATTGATGCGGAGGTACAACGTGCAAACGGTTTGCACCACCGACGACCCGGTGGACAGCCTGGAACACCACCTGAAATGCAAAGCCGACGGCTTCGAAGTGCAAGTGTTGCCGACCTGGCGTCCGGACAAGGCGATGGCCGTGGAGTCGCCCGCCGATTTCCGGGCCTATATGGAGAAACTCTCCGCCGTTTCCGGTGTAACGATCGGCAAATTCGGAGATTTGATCGCAGCCCTGCGCGTCCGTCACGACTTTTTTGCCAACGCCGGTTGCCGCCTTTCCGACCACGGCATCGAAGAGTTTTACGCCGAAGAGTATACCCAGCCGGAGATCGACCTGATCTTTAACAAAGTGTATGGCGGGATCGGATTGAACAAAGGAGAGGTTTTAAAGTTCAAATCGGCCATGTTGGTGGAGTTTGCCGTGATGGATTGGGAGAAGGGGTGGACGCAGCAATTCCACTACGGAGCCATCCGGAACAACAACACCAGAATGTTCCGCAAGCTGGGGCCGGATACCGGTTTTGACTCTATCGGGGAGTTCAATACCGCCAAAGCGTTGTCGAAATTTTTAGACCGCCTCGCGGTGCAGGACAAATTGGCGCAAACCATTCTGTACAACCTCAATCCCGGCGCCAACGAAATGATCGCCACCATGCTGGGAAATTTCCAGGACGGCACCGTGGCCGGAAAGATCCAGTTCGGGTCGGGCTGGTGGTTCCTGGACCAGAAGGACGGAATGGAGAAACAGTTGAACGCGCTCTCGCTGTTGGGATTGTTGAGCCGCTTTGTGGGGATGCTGACGGATTCCCGCAGCTTCCTCTCCTACCCCCGTCACGAGTATTTCCGGAGAACCCTCTGCAACCTGTTGGGGAACGACGTGGAACAGGGGCTGCTGCCGGCGAGTGAAATGGATTTTATCGGCCAAATGGTGGAAAACATCTGCTACAACAACGCCAAAAACTTTTTTAAATTCTGATCGCGTGGGGTGAAACGACGAGCGTGATTATATATTCAATCTAAATAAAGCTTAAAATGAGTACATTATCGAAAGAAAAGATGACGAATTTCCGGTGGACGATCTGCGCAATGCTGTTTTTTGCCACCACGATCAACTACTTAGACCGCCAAGTGCTGTCGCTTACTTTTGACGAGTTTATTAAACCGGAATTTCACTGGGACGAAAACCACTACGGGAATATCACCGGGCTCTTCTCGCTGGTATACGCCATCGCCATGCTGTTCGCCGGCCGCTTTATCGACTGGATGGGCACAAAGAAGGGGTTTCTCTGGTCTATCGGCGTGTGGTCCGTGGGCGCTTGCATCCATGCGCTTTGCGGTATTTTTACCGAAATGTACACAGGCATCGGCTCCAAACTGGAACTGATAGAGGCTGCCGGAGATATGGTGGTCGTGATCTCTACGGTAAGCATGTACGCCTTTATTGTGGCGCGTACAGTGCTGGCTATCGGCGAGGCCGGGAATTTCCCCGCCGCCATTAAAACGACTGCGGAGTACTTCCCGAAAAAAGACCGGGCGTATGCCACCAGTATTTTCAACGCCGGGGCTTCGGTCGGCGCGCTGGTTGCTCCGCTCTCCATTCCGCCTTTGGCAAAAGCGTTCGGCTGGGAGATGGCGTTTATTATTATCGGTGCATTGGGCTTTATCTGGATGGCTTTTTGGGTTTTTATGTACAAAAAGCCGGAGAAACACCCGAAGGTGAACGAAGCCGAACTGGAGTATATTCTTTCGGACAAGGAATCCGATGCAAAAGAAGAAAAAGCGGTGGAGGCCGGACAGGAGAAAAAATTGTCCTTTTGGGAATGCTTCAAGTTCAAGCAGACCTGGTCTTTCGCTTTCGGCAAATTCATGACCGACGGCGTGTGGTGGTTCTTCCTGTTCTGGACGCCTTCCTACCTGAACACGCAATTCGGCATTAAGACGTCCGACGGACTGGGAATGGGATTGATCTTTACCCTGTACGCCGTCACCATGCTGTCCATATACGGCGGAAAGTTGCCCACCATTATCATCAATAAAACCGGACAAAATCCCTATGCCGCACGGATGAAGGCCATGTTGATCTTTGCTTTTATTCCGCTGGTGGTGTTGCTGGCGCAGCCGCTCGGAACCATCTCCCCGTGGTTGCCCATTTTGCTGATCGGCCTTGGAGGCGCGGCTCACCAGTCGTGGTCGGCCAACATCTTCTCCACCGTCGGCGACATGTTCCCGAAGTCGGCCATCGCCACCATCACCGGTATCGGAGGGATGGCAGGAGGCCTGGGTTCGCTTATTTTGCAAAAAGCGGCCGGTAAGTTATTTGTATTCGCCGGCGATACCAACCTGGCATTCATGGGCTTTTCGGGGAAACCGGCAGGATACTTCATCATTTTCTGTGTATGCGCCGTAGCTTACCTGATCGGCTGGATCGTCATGAAATCACTGGTTCCCAAATACAAACCGATCATCCTCTAATACCTTGTTATCGCCATGAAAGAGTTAAACAGCAACACCGTAGAAAAACCGGAACTTCCGGTGAAAATTCTGCAATTCGGGGAAGGGAATTTTCTCCGCGCCTTTGTCGACTGGATGGTGGACATCGCCAACGAAGCCGGTGTGCTGCACCACGGCGTAGCCATTGTACAGCCGATCGAGAACGGAATGGCGGAACAGTTGAACCGCCAGGATGACCTCTACCACGTCTATCTGGAAGGGATCAGGGAGAAGAAACCCATCAAAGAGATCCGCCTGATCAAGTGTGTGCAGGACGCCTTGAATCCCTATACGGAATACCAAAAGTACGAACGGTACTTTTTAAGCCCCGAATTGGAGATCACCGTTTCCAACACCACGGAGGCGGGGATCCGCTACGAAGAGGGGGAAGATATTTTCGCCCGTCCGCCGAAATCCTATCCCGGGAAGATGACGGCGTTGCTGTACAACCGGTTCAAGCATTTCAACGGAGCGCCGGACAAGGGGTTGACGGTGATCTGCTGCGAACTGATCGAGAACAACGGCTCCACCTTGCACGAGTATGTGCTCCGCCACGCGGAAGCGAACAAGCTGGGCAGTGATTTTATCCATTGGGTCAACCACCATTGCCGCTTTTGCGACACGCTGGTAGACCGGATCGTCACCGGCTTCCCCCGCGAAAACATCGACGAGATCAAAGCCGGGCTGGGGTACGACGACAACATGGTGATCAAGGCCGAGTACTATCATTTGTGGGCCATCGGCGGAAAAGACTACAAAAAGGTGCAGGAGGTGTTCCCGTTAGACAAAGCCGGGCTGCACGTACTCTACATGCCGAGCATCAAATCGTTCCGCGACAAAAAAGTGCGCATTCTGAACGGGTCGCACACCGCCATGGTGCCCGTGGGGTTGCAAATGGGGTGCGAAACGGTGATGGACGCTTTTAATACTCCGATGATCGAGCAGTACATCAATACAATGGTGGAAAAAGAGGTGCTGCCGATGATCGATGAAGACAAGGCGGAATTGGAGGCTTTTGCCGCGGGTATCCTGGAGCGTTTTTACAACCCTTTCCTCCGCCACCTGCTGGCGACGATCTCGCTCAATTCGCTTTCCAAATGGGAAGCCCGGAATTTCCCCACCGTGCTGGATAATTTCAAAAAAGCCGGAAAGACCGCAGAGTACAGCCTTTTTTCGCTGGCCGCCCTGCTGGTGCTTTACAGCGGAAAGTCGGAGGTCGATTTCACGCCCAACGATACGCCGGAGCATGTCGCCTTTATCCGGTCAACCTGGGACAACAACCGGATCGAAGAGAGCGTCCGGAAGATCGCGGAGAACCGGGCGATCTGGACGGTGGATCTGACGGAAGTCAAACCGCTGACCGGCACGGTCGCCAAGTATGCCGGGGACATTCTGGAAATGGGCATCTCCGCCGCATTGTCGGATCTGTTGAAATAAAAAATCACCTCTATGGAAAATTGTTTATACTGCCGGCGGAACCAGACACAAAAGGAGTTGATGATCGAAATAGGCGATCTGGCTGTTTCCACCCTCTTTCTTTTCAGGGAGCAGTCCCACCCCGGCCGCTGTGTATTGGCTTACAGGGATCATGTGAACGAACTGTTCGAAATCCCCGAAGCGGATTACTGCGCCTATATGAAAGACCTGCGGAGAGTGGGCGAAGCGCTGAAGAAGCTGTTCAAGCCGGCCAAGATCAATTTCGGGGCCTATTCCGATACCTTGAAGCATACCCACTGGCACATTGTTCCGAAGTACGAGGGGGAATTTGAGTTCGGAAGCGTTTTTGAAATGAACCCGAAAAAAACCTACCTCACCGAAGCGGCTTACGCCGAACGGGTGGAGCGGATCAAAAAGGAGCTGGGAGTTTAGTAATCAGCAGGTCGTATGAAGAGGTTTTTGAAAATACAGGCAGCGGATAATGTAGCGGTAGCGCTGGAGCGACTGCAGGCGGGAGAAGTGTTGGAGGTGGAGGGAACAATGGTGACGTTGCGGGAAGAGATCGATCCCGGACACAAGTTTGCCGTTGTTCCCATTCCCGCCGGTAAAAATGTGATCAAATACGGCTATCCCATCGGACATGCCTCCGTGGATATTGCCGCCGGCTCCCGGGTGCACTCCCACAACCTGAAAACCAATTTGCGGGACAACCTGGAATATACCTACAACAAGGTGCCGTCGGTATTGCATTTTCCGAAGGACGACCGGAAGGTAAACGGTTACCTCCGTAAAAACGGGGAGATGGGGATCCGGAACGAACTGTGGATCGTTCCCACCGTGGGCTGTGTGAACGGGCAGGCGCAGGCCATCGCCGACCGGGTAAAGCGGGAATTGGATGTTTCCCATGTGGAGGATGTACGCGTATATACGCACAACTACGGCTGTTCCCAATTGGGAGACGACCACGAGAATACGCAAAAAGCGTTGGCCGGATTGGTGCGGCATCCCAATGCAGGGGGCGTATTGGTGCTGGGCTTGGGATGCGAAAACAACCAGATCGCCGACTTTAAGCAGGTGATCGGCACGTGGGACGAGGAGCGGGTGAAGTTCCTGATCGCCCAGGAGGTGGAAGACGAAATAGCCGCCGGTTTTGAATTGGTGAAAGAGCTGGTGGAGAAGATGAAAGCGGACAAGCGGAAGCCGCTCCCCCTTTCCAACCTGAAGATCGGCCTGAAATGCGGGGGGAGCGACGGTTTTTCCGGCATTACCGCCAATCCGTTGGCGGGGCGATTTTCCGACTGGCTGATCGCACAGGGAGGCACCACTGTGTTGACGGAGGTTCCGGAGATGTTCGGTGCGGAAACCATTCTGATGGACCGGGCCTGTTCTCCGGCAGTGTTCAACGAAACCGTCCGCCTGATCAACGATTTTAAAGGGTATTTCCGGAAATTTGACCAGCCGGTCTATGAAAATCCCTCTCCCGGCAATAAAAAAGGGGGCATCACCACGCTGGAAGAGAAATCGCTGGGATGCGTACAGAAAGGCGGAGCCGCGGAAGTCGTGGATGTTCTGACCTACGCACAACCCATCGTCAAATCCGGTTTGAACCTGTTGCAGGCGCCGGGCAACGACCTGGTGGCGGCGTCGGCGCTGGCCATCTCCGGCTGCCAAATGGTGTTGTTCACCACCGGCCGGGGCACGCCGTTCGGCAGTTTTGTTCCGACCCTGAAAATCTCCACCAATACGGCTTTGGCGACTTACAAAGCCAACTGGATCGACTTCAATGCGGGAAGCCTGCTGGAGGACGAGGAGCCGGATGCGCTCCTGAAACGTTTTATCTCTTTTGTACTGGAGGTGGCCGACGGCCGCAAACTGAAACACGAATTGGTCGGTTTCAAGGAGATCGCCATCTTTAAAACCGGCGTAACGCTGTAAAATAAAAACAGATGAACAAGCAGCACCTGTTCCCGTTGTTCCGGATCGGACTGATGCTGACCGGGTTGTTTGTGTGTTGTTTCCTGCCTGCCGGGGGGGAGAACTACCCCTACCGGTCGGATGTGCTCTGGGTGACCGCTCCCGATCACGCCGATTGGATCTACAAAACCGGGGAGCAGGCATCCGTCACCGTATCGGTCTATCTGTACGGTATATTGCAGGAAAATATCGAGATCGCTTATTCCGCCGGTCCGGAACAATTCCCCGACGACACCCGGGGGAGCATACGGACAGAGAACGGGAAAGCGGTTATACCCGTGGGAACGCTGCAAAAGCCCGGCTTCCGGGATTGTAAATTCAGCGTTGCGCTGAACGGGGAAACATACCGGCACCACCTGAAAGTGGGCTTCTCTCCCGAACAGATCCGGCCGGTGGTCGGGATGCCGGACGATTTCCGGGCGTTCTGGGAAAAGACGTTGCAGGAAGCGGCCGCCTGTCCCTTTGAGGTCAGCGTCCGGTACGTGGAGAAGTTCTCTTCTCCGGCCGTGGCCTGTTACGGGGTGAAACTGCAATGTTTCAAAAAGGGGTCGTATGTTTACGGATACCTGACCAAACCCAAGGCTCCCGGAAAATACCCGGTGGTCTTTAATCCGCCCGGCGCCGGCATCAAACCGATGGATCCTGTGAAAACCCTCTACCTGGCGGAAAACGGGCTGATATGCTTTAACATGGAGATCCACGGCCTGGATCCCGCCTTGGACGAAGCGACGTACCGGGATCTCTCCGCCGCCTTCCGGGACAACAACAGTTACCTCACCAACGGCTTGGACAACCGGGACAATTACTACCTGAAAAAGGTCTATGCGGCTTGTATCCGCACTTTGGATTACTTAGTTTCCCTGCCCGAATACGACGGGAAAAACCTGATTGCCCTGGGAGCCAGCCAGGGGGGAGCGCTGGCATTGGTCACCGCCGCGCTGGACGAACGGGTCACCCTCTGTGTCGCCGCCCACCCCGCTCTGGCGGACATGGCTGCCTACCCCACCGGACAGGCGGGAGGCTATCCCCACTTCTTTACAAAATTCAACGGACAGGATACCCCGGAAAAGATCGCCGTCATGGCCTGTTACGACGCGGTAAATTTTGCCCGGCTCATCCGGGTGCCTGTTTTCCTGACCTGGGGATTCAACGACAACACCTGCCCTCCCACCACCAGCTACGCTGTATACAACGTCATCACCGCCCCCAAGGAAGCCCTGATCACCCCCGTCAACGAACATTGGATCTCCGCCGGCACCCGGATGGCGCAGGTGGATTGGATCCGGGAACGACTGAAAAAATAAAGTGCCATGAGAAGATATATATTGCACCTGACCTGGGTATTCTGCCTGCTCCTGGCCGGTTTTACCGGCCGGGAAGAACAGAAGCCCGTCATTTTTCTGATCGGAGACTCTACGATGGCGACCAAAGATCCGGCCAGGATGAATCCGGAGAGGGGCTGGGGAGAGGTATTGCCGGGACTCCTCTCCGATGGGATTGTGGTGGAAAACCACGCCCGGAACGGCCGCAGCTCCAAAAGTTTTTTGGAAGAGGGACGGTGGGAGCAGGTACTTGGCCGGCTCCGGGAGGGTGATTATGTGTTTATCCAGTTCGGGCACAACGACGAAAAGAGGGAAGATTCCGCCCGGTACAGCGAACCACACGGGGCATTCAAGGAAAACCTGAAAAAATACATCCGGGAAACCCGGGAAAAAGGCGGGATCCCGGTGTTGTTCACCCCCATCGCCCGCCGGATATTCCAGGCAGACACGTTGACCGACACCCACGGGGAGTGGATCCCGGCCACAAAAGCGGCGGCGGAAGAGACGCAGACGGTGCTGATCGATCTGAACAGAAGCACAACGGAGTGTTTGAAGGTGGCCGGAGACAGCGCCTCCCGTTCGTGGTTCGTGTGGGTATCTCCGGGTACGCACCCCTTTATTCCCGAAGGCCGGGAAGACAATACCCACCTGAACAGGGCCGGCGCCCGGCAGGTCGCCCGATTGGCCGCCGACGAAATCCGGGAAAAAATCCCGGCATTGGCGCCGTATGTCCGGTACGACAGTTTCACCGGAACAAAAAGTTTTTCCATAACGGTGCGGAACAGTTGGAACAAAAAGCGGACGGACGCCCCGGTAGTCATCGACTTGCGGGAAGCGGATCCCGGCTTTGCGGTACGTTCGGCTGTTGTGACCGCAGAGAACGGGCAGGAGATCCCCAGCCAGTTGGACGACCTGAACGGCGACCGCCAAACGGACGAGTTGGTATTCGTGGCGGATTTCCCTGCGAACGGCTCCCGGATCTTCCGAATCCGGCTTTTGGAAGACGCCACCGGCCGGAAGTACCCGGAACGGGTGTACGCCCAGATGCTTGTCAGCGACAAGAAAGGCAAACACGTGCCGGTACAGGCAGTCACCATTCCCGGAACAAGCGACATTTACAACCAGATGCACCACCACGGGCCGGCTTTCGAATCGGAACTGGCCGCCTACCGCATCTATTTCGACCAGAAGCAGACCATCGACATTTACGGAAAATTCCACCGGGGTTTCGAGTTGAAAGAATCACAGTTTTACCCCAACGACGAACAGTTGTCCCGCGGGTTCGGGGACGATGTGCTCCGTGTAAGCGGGAGTTGTGGCGTCGGCACCCTGAAAGGATGGAACGGCGAGAAGGCCACGCACATCGAACCGGTCGCCACCCGTACGGAACGGATCGCGGCGTACGGCCCTGTCCGAACCGTCGTGGAAACCGGGGTAACCGGCTGGCAGTACCGGGGATCGGAATTGAACATGCTCAACCGCTACATCCTCTACGCCGGACACCGGGACCTGGTGGTGGAAACCTTCTTCGACAAACCGTTGCGGGAAGAGCTGTTCTGTACGGGCGTACAGGACGTCAAAGGCTCTGTTTCCTACTCCGACCACCGGGGATTGATCGCCTGCTGGGGTACCGACTGGCCGGTAAACGACACCGTGAAATACGCCAAAGAGACGGTCGGACTGGCTGCCTGGATCCCGGCCCGATACGTCCGGGAAGAGGTGAAGGACAAACCCAATTACCTCTATACGCTCTCCGCCCCGGGCGAAACGTACTTCCGCCACCACGCCGTCTTCACCTCCCTGAAAGAAACTTTCGGCTACAAAACCCCGGAAGCGTGGTTCGCTTACGTCCGGGAGTGGAAAGATGAACTGGAACATCCGTTGGAGATCGAAACGGAAAACGGAACCGGAGAAGGGGAAAAATTCCCCTGTGTATCGGAGGTGTGGGTGGCCGACAACGGAGACGGTACCTATAAAAACCCGGTCCTGTATGCGGACTACTCCGATCCGGATGTTTGCCGCGTCGGCGGGGATTATTACATGACCGCTTCCAGTTTCGGCTCCCTGCCGGCGCTCCAGATCCTGCATTCCGGGGATTTGGTCAATTGGAGCATCATCGGGGCGGCCGTACCCCACTCCCTGCCGCCGGTGGAAGAACCGGAACGCCCGCAACACGGGAACCGGGTGTGGGCGCCCTGCATCCGCCACCACGGGGGCGAATTTTACATCTTCTGGGGCGACCCCGATCAGGGTGTTTTCCGGGTGAAGGCGCAAAAACCGGAAGGCCCCTGGAGCGAACCGGTACTGGTAAAACCCGGCAAGGGAATTATCGACCCCAGTCCGCTGTGGGACGAGGACGGGAAAGTGTACTTAGTGCACGCATACGCCGGAAGCCGGGCCGGGCTGAAAAGCGTACTGGCGATCTGCGAACTCGACGCGGATGCCTCCAAAGCGATCACCCCCTCCCGCATCGTCTTCGACGGACACGAGCGCCACGAAACGGTCGAAGGGCCAAAGTTCTACAAACACAACGGATCCTATTACATCTTCGCTCCGGCCGGAGGAGTGGCCACCGGCTGGCAATTGGCGTTGCGATCGAAAAACATTTACGGCCCCTACGAAGCGAAAGTGGTGCTGCACCAGGGAAAAACGACGGTCAACGGCCCGCATCAGGGCGCTTGGGTAACAACGGTGACCGGCGAGGATTGGTTCCTGCATTTTCAGGATATCGGAGCCTATGGACGCATCGTCCACCTGCAACCCATGATGTGGAAAAACGGCTGGCCGGTGATGGGAACGGACAGGGACGGGGACGGCTGCGGCGAACCGGTGATGCGCCACAGGAAACCGGATGTGGGGAAGATCTATCCCGTATGTACGCCACAAGAGAGCGACGAATTCGACGGCTTTACCCTCTCGCCCCAATGGCAATGGCACGCCAATCCCAACGAGAAATGGGCGTATTATGCCGGCGACAAAGGGGTTCTCCGCCTCTACTCCTACCCCGTACCGGACTCCTGCAAAAGCCTGTGGGAGGTATCCAACCTGTTGCTCCAGAAAACCCCGGCCGAGAATTTTACCGCGACCGTAAAACTGACGTTTAAACCGACCGCCGCCTACACGGGCGAACGTACCGGCTTGGTGGTGATGGGCGCGGATTACGCCGGATTGATACTGGAAAACAGCGGCGAAGGAGTGGTGCTTTCGCAGGCAGAATGTCTTCAGGCAGACCGGGGAGGGAGGGAAAAAGTCAATGCCCGCATCGCCTGTAAGGCCGGCGAAGCGCTCTATCTCCGGGTACGGTTCACGGCTGCCGGAGGAAAATCGTACAAAGGAGGGAACCTGCCGGTGAATTGTGCGTTCAGTTACAGCACCGACGGTAAAAAATTCATACCTTTGGGGGAGAGCTTCAAAGCCCGGGAAGGGAAGTGGATCGGAGCCAGGGTCGGCCTGTTCTGCACCCGTCCCGCCATCAGCGTCAATGACGGCGGTTGGGCGGAAGCAGATTGGTTCCGGATCACCCGGTAATAAAAAACAACCTTCATGTATACTCCCAACGACACCCGCTACGACCGGATGCCATACCGCCGGTGCGGAAAGAGCGGCTTGTTGCTGCCGGCTGTTTCGCTCGGCTTGTGGCACAATTTCGGTCACACAGACCGCTTTGAACATTTCCTCGAAATCATCCACGCTGCTTTTGACGGCGGAGTAACCCATTTTGACCTGGCCGATAATTACGGCCCGCCGCCCGGTTCCGCCGAAGAGAATTTCGGCAAAATCCTCAAGCAGGGATTGGGACGGCACCGCGACGAGTGGATCGTCTCCACCAAAGCCGGGCATCAGATGTGGCCGGGGCCGTACGGGGATTGGGGGAGCCGGAAACACCTCGTGGCCGGGATCGACCAGAGCCTGAAACGGATGGGATTGGAGTATGTGGATATTTTTTACTCCCACCGCCCCGATCCCAACACGCCGTTGGAGGAGACCGCCGGCGCCCTGTCGGATATTGTCCGGCAGGGGAAAGCACTCTATGTCGGCATCTCCAAATATCCCGCCGGGCAGGCGCAGCAGATGATCCGGTTGCTGCGGGAGGCCGGGACGCCCTGTCTGATCCAGCAGGAGCGCTACTCCCTGTTCGACCGGCACGCAGAGGAGGGATTGTTGGAGTTGTTGCGGGAAGAGGGGATCGGCCTGATTGCTTTTTCTCCCCTGGCACAGGGCTTGCTGACGGATCGCTACCTGACCGGCATTCCGGCCGACTCCCGGGCTGCCCGCTCCACCGGCTTCCTGAAACAGGAGCAGGTAACGGAGGAACAAACCGGGAAAGCCCGCCGCCTGAACGGGATCGCCGCCCGCCGGGGGCAAACCCTGGCGCAAATGGCGCTCTCCTGGTTGCTGAAAGAGGAACGGGTCACCAGCGTCCTCATCGGGGCCAGTTCCGTCAACCAGTTGAAGGACAACCTGAAAGCCGTCGAGAATATCGCTTTCAGCGAAGAGGAAAAATCAGAGATCGAACGGATCCTGTAATCACTGTTTCAGCCACTTATCGAAGAATTGCAGGGTCTCCCGCTGCATCTCCCTGTTGAAAAAATGGGTTTCGTCCCAGATCCGGGTCGTTAATTTTTCCGGAACCTGTTGGTTGTTCCAGACACGCTCCATCTCTGCGTATGCCTCCTCTACCCCATTCACCGGAAAAAGCGGATCCCGGCTACCATTAAAAAACAAGGCCGGCTTGGGGCAGGCGACGGAAGCAACGTGCGGGTAATCCAGAAAACGGCGAATGCCCGGTATGAGCATGGCGTAAGCGGAACCTCCCTTGGTCTGGTTGTTGTCCGGAGTCATCAGGCGGGCGGTGGTATTCATCCAGCAAACAGCGGCCGCAGCCGCCACCCGGTCGGTAAGTGCGGAGAGCATCCAGGAACGGCAGGCTCCCATGGAGAAACCCAAAGAACCGATGCGGGCCGGATCCACTTCGGGAAGCTCCGCCAAAAACCCGGCGCTGCGCACGTCGTCCATAGCGATTACTCCGCCCCAGGAGGTTCCCATTTGCAACAGATTGGAGGCCAATGCCTGCTGTACCGCATAATCCGTCCCCTCCTTCCTGCCCCGTTCGCCCCAGAACAGGGCGTCGATGGCCAGCACCACGTATCCGTTTTCCGCAAAATAATCTCCCGTATACTGCCCGTCGTAGCACTTTTCAACCCAACCGGCCGCATCCGCCGATATTTCGTCCGTTACGCCGAAAGGCCGTATTACTTTCTCTTTTCCGATGGAAAAATGCGCCCCGTGGTCGTGCAGCATAATAACAGCCGGGAAGGGGCCTTTGCCTTGGGGCACCAGCAGGTACGCCGGGATCCGGCTCCACGCCGACACGTTGAAAAGCAATTTCCTCGCCTCGTATCCGTTCCGCTTTTCCGTGGCCAGCACCGTTGCATCGTAAGAGGCGGGGGCCGGCGGAAGGAGCTGCATACACTCCGTCAACACTTCCCTCACCTCCACCCGCCACGCTGCATACGAACGGCCGGAGGTGTCGTTCCAGGCCAATGGAAAAGTCAGGCTCTCTTTGAGCTGTTCGTAAAAGAGCGGCAGGTAGCCCGCCACTTCGTACCGCTGATTGTCCTGCGTCTGTACGTATTGTACCTGTGGTGTTTGCTGTCCCGGCAGCAAAAAAGCTACCGTACTCAGCAATCCAACGAACAAAAACTTCTTCATAACGCTTTTAAAAATAGCTTCTGTTATGCAAAAATACAGCAATTTGCCTTGGGTTTTCGGGTTCTTCGACGGAAGGATTTACTTGTTCCGGAAGATCAATTGGCCGCCTTCCACGTCTACGAGGATGTGGCTGTCGCGGGAAACCTTTTCGGAAAGGATCTGTTTGGAGAGGTCGTTCAACAGGTTACGCTGAATGACCCGCTTGACCGGGCGGGCGCCGAATTGCGGGTCGAAGCCCTCTCCGGCAATCCACTCCACCGCCTTGTCGGTCACTTCCAGTACAAGTCCGTTCGCAGCCAGCATTTTGTTCACTCCGTTGATCTGGAGGCGGACGATCTCCACGATCTCTCCCTTCTGCAACGGCGTAAACATGATGATCTCGTCGATCCGGTTCAGGAATTCCGGGCGGATGGTCTGTTTCAGCAGCTCAAACACCTCTGCGTTGGTTTTGTCCAACAACGCCTCCCGGTTCTTGTCATTCAGATCCTTCAACTTCTCCTGTATCAGGTGGGCGCCGATGTTGGAGGTCATAATGATGAGGGTGTTCTTGAAATCGACCACCCGGCCTTTGTTATCGGTCAGCCGTCCGTCGTCCAACACCTGAAGCAATATATTGAACACATCGGGGTGCGCTTTTTCGATCTCGTCCAACAGGATGACCGAGTAGGGTTTCCGGCGCACCGCTTCCGTCAACTGCCCCCCTTCGTCGTATCCCACATAGCCCGGAGGGGCTCCGATCAGCCGGGAGACCGAATGGCGCTCCTGGTACTCCGACATATCGATCCGGGTCATCTGCCCTTCGTCGTCGAACAGGAACTCCGCCAACGCTTTGGCCAATTCGGTCTTTCCGACCCCGGTCGTCCCGAGGAAAATAAAGGAGCCGATGGGCCGTTTGGCGTCCTGCAAGCCGGCCCGGTTCCTCCGGACCGCATCCGCCAGCGCCGCAATGGCCACCTCCTGCCCCACGACCCGTCTGTGCAACTCCTGTTCCAGCGAAAGCAATTTTTCCCGCTCGCTCTGCATCATCCGGTTCACCGGAATGCCTGTCCACTTGGAAACCACCATTGCAATATCATCGGCCGTTACCTCCTCCCGGAGCAGCGACTCCCCGCTTTTTTGTTCCGCCAGCTTCCCCGTCAGCTTTTCGATCCGCTCCTCCGCCTCCTTGACCTTCCCGTAGCGCAGTTCCGCCACTTTTCCGTAATCTCCGTCCCGTTCGGCCCGGGCGGCCTCAAATTTGTATTGCTCGATGGCGTCCTTATTTTGCTGGATCTGGTCGATCAGCGCCCGTTCCGATTCCCATTGCGCCCGCAGTTTGGTGCGCTCTTCGGTCAGGTTGGCCAGTTCCTCTTTGATGTCTTCCAGTTTTTTGCTCTTTCCCTCCCGCTTCAGGGCCTCCTGTTCGATCTGCAACTGCATGATCTTCCTGTCCAACTCATCGATCTCCTCCGGCACGGAGTTCATCTCCATCCGGAGACGGGCGGCCGCTTCGTCCACCAGGTCGATCGCCTTGTCCGGCAGGTAGCGGTCGGAAATGTAGCGGTGGGATAACTCCACGGAAGCGATGATCGCGTCGTCCGTGATCTGCACTTTGTGGTGATTTTCATACCGCTCCTTCAATCCCCGCATGATGCTGATAGCGCTCACAACGTCGGGCTCTTCGATCATCACTTTCTGGAAACGGCGTTCCAGGGCTTTGTCCTGTTCAAAGTATTTCTGGTATTCGTTCAGGGTGGTCGCCCCGATCGCCCGCAGGTCTCCCCGGGCCAGCGCCGGCTTCAGGATGTTGGCGGCGTCCATCGCCCCGTCCGATTTCCCGGCGCCCACCAGGGTGTGGATCTCGTCGATGAACAGGATGATCTCGCCCTCGGAGGCGATCACTTCGTTTACCACCGATTTCAAGCGTTCTTCAAATTCCCCCTTGTATTTCGCCCCGGCGATCAGTGCGCCCATGTCCAAGGAGTAGATATTTTTGGAGGTCAGATTGGAGGGAACGTCCCCGTTTACGATCCGTTGCGCCAATCCTTCGGCGATGGCCGTTTTGCCGACCCCCGGCTCCCCGATCAGGATCGGGTTGTTTTTGGTGCGGCGCGACAGGATTTGCAATACCCGCCGGATCTCGTCGTCCCGCCCGATGACCGGGTCTAATTTCCCGTTCCGGGCTCTCTCGTTCAGGTTAATGGCGTAACGCCCCAAAGCGTCGTAAGTGTCTTCCGCCGATTGTGAGTTCACTTTCGATCCCTTCCGGAGTTCGGCGATGGCCGCCCGGGCCTCCTTCTCGGTCATCCCGCTGTCTTTGAGGAGTTGCGATACCTGGTCTTTTTCTCCCAGCAGCCCCAGCAGGATGTGCTCTAAAGAGACATACTGGTCGCCCATTTCGCCGGCAAACCGGGCTGCTTTTTCCAGCGCTCTGTTGGTCTCACGCGAAAGGTAGGCTTCGCCCCCCGATACTTTCGGGTATCCGTCCACGATCCTGTCCAACGCCGCCGATAACGCCGGACTGTTTACACCCAATTTGCTGAAAATAAATTTTGTGACATTTTCGCCGACTTCCAGAAGGGCTTTCAGCAAATGTCCGGTCTCGACCGCTTGTTGTCCGCGGGCTTGTGCAAGCTGCACTGCTTTTTGCAACGCTTCCTGCGATTTAATGGTATAGTTGTCTGTTTGCATCATACAATCTCCTTTCTGATCCGGTAAAATACAAAGGGTATACCGATCGCTCCTGTAAAAAGTTTCAAGGAAATTTTTACAGATTTTACGACAAATTGGCGCAAAATCGCCTCTGTCCTGCGACAAAACGACACTTCAGGAAGTGTGATGGAATCTATATTGCACAACAGGCACGGAGATTATGCAAAAATGAATCGTGCTTTTTTGCAGAACAACCGGACGAAATCAGTTCCGGAAAATGTAGGAGAGGATGTTGGCGCCCATTTGCAGGGCTTCCAAGTGTTTGGATCCCGGATCGTTGTGTACTTCCGGATCCTCCCAGCCGTCGCCGAGGTCTGTTTCGTAAGTAAAAAGTACCACCAAACGCCCCTCTTTCACGATACCGAAGGCTTGCGGCCGTTTGTTGTCGTGCTCGTGTATCTTGGGCAATCCTTTGGAAAAGGTGTATTTCTGGCTGAAAATGGGGTGATCCCAGGGCAGTTCCGTCAATTCGTCCTCCGGGAAGACCTTTTTCAGCTCCCGCCGGAAAGGCTGGTCCAATCCGTAGTTGTCATCGGCGTGCAAAAAACCGCCGGCCAGCAGGTAATCCCGGAGGTTTTTGACTTCGACCGGAGTGAATACGACATTTCCGTGCCCGGTCATGTGCAGGTACGGGTAGTTGAAGATCTCCCGGCTTCCCGGTTCTACGGTAGCCGGCTCCGGGGCCAGGTCGGTTTTCAGGTTCTCGTTGCAGAAACGGATCAGGTTGGAAAGCGCCGTGGGATTGGCGTACCAGTCCCCGCCCCCTTTGTATTTCAACAATCCGATCCTGGTTTTGGCTTCCTGTCCCCAGATCCAGCGGGGCAGAAAGAGGAACAATGCAATGATCAATGCAATCCGGAGCAGATTCTCCATGTCAGCTACTGTTTGTTTATAAAATGGATACTGTGACAAGCTACAATGCCTGCCGTTTCTGTACGCAAGCGGCTTTCTCCCAGCGTGATGGGGACAAAACCGGCGGCTGTCGCCCATGCTACCTCTTCCGGGGAAAAATCCCCTTCCGGCCCGATCAGGATCAGCGCATCCTCTCCCGGAGCATATACCTCTTCCAACCGGGCTTTTTCACCTTCATGGCAATGGGCGATGAATTTCCGGGGTTCGGAACCCTGCCGGACGACCTGCCGGAAATCCGTCATTCCGTTCCATTCCGGTTTGTACGTTTTCAGGGATTGTTTCATCGCCGAAACGATCACCTTTTCCAAACGTTCGTCGTTGACCGTTTTCCGTTCCGAACGGGCCGTGCGGAGCAGGGTGAACGCATCTGTTCCGATCTCGGTACACTTTTCCAGCATCCACTCCGTCCGGTCGATGTTTTTGGTCGGAGCCACCGCCAGGTGCAGCCGGAAGGGACGTTTCCCGTATCCGGCCTGTTTCTCCAGCACCTGCACGGTACACCCTCTTGCATCGGCCCGGTCGACGGCGCAGCGGTACCATCCCCCCGCGCCGTCCACCAACACCACTTCCGCTCCTTCCGTCAACCGCAACACCCGGACACAATGTTTCGACTCGTCCGCGGACAAGGTGTAGACATCGCCTTCGATATCCGGTGTGTAAAAGAGGTGCATCGGTAATTATTCGTCGTCGTCCGACTCTTTGTAGCTCTTCAACAACTCGTCCTGAATCTCCGCCGGCACCTTTTCGTAACCGGAGAACTTCATGGAGAAGGTGGCGCGGCCGCCGGTAATGGAGCTCAAAGCAGTGGAGTAGCGCTGCATCTCTTTCAGGGGTACTTTGGCCATGATCTTCTGGAAACCGCTGTCGGTGTCCATGCCCATGATCATGGCGCGGCGGGTTTGCAGGTCGCCCATTACATCCCCCATGTCCTCTTCCGGCACCAGCACCTCTACATCGTAGATCGGCTCCAACACCTTCGGGTTGGCTTTTTTGAACGCTTCACTGAAAGCATGCCGTCCGGCCAAACGGAACGAAATTTCGTTGGAGTCCACCTGGTGCATTTTCCCGTCGTACACACACACCCGGATGTCCCGGGCGTAAGAGCCCGTCAGCGGCCCCTCTTCCATTTTTTCCATGATCCCTTTCAGGATGGCGGGCATAAAGCGGGCTTCGATGACGCCACCCACGATGCAGTTGTAAAACAGCAATTTCCCGCCCCAGGGCAAGTGGTGCTCCTCTTTTCCTTTTACGCTGATCTTGGTGTCTACGCCTCCGATCTTGTAAGTGGTCGGATCCGGCATTCCCTCTTCGTACGGTTCGATGACCATGTGCACTTCCCCGAATTGCCCGGCGCCTCCGGACTGTTTTTTGTGGCGGTAGTCGGCCTGGGAGTATTGGGTGATGGTTTCCCGGTACGGGATTTTCGGCGCTACGAATTCGATCTCCAATTTGTCGTTGTGTCCCATGCGCCACTTCATCGTATTCAGGTGGAATTCTCCCTGTCCCGATACGAGCAACTGTTTCAACTCTTTGGAGTATTCCACCAGCAGGGAGGGATCCTCTTCGTGCATCCGGTAGAGCACCTCCGTTACCTTTTCGTCGTCGTTTTTATTGGCGGCTTTTACGGCTGTCCGGTAACGCGGTTCCGGGTATTTGAAGCCGGGGAATTTGTATTCGCAATCTTTTTCGTTCAGGGTATCCCCGTTTTTGGTGTTTTTCAGTTTTACCGTTGCACCGATATCCCCGGCCCGCATCTCCGTAATTTTGGTGCGGTTTTTACCGGCTACGGCGAAGAGCTGCGAAAAGCGCTCTTTGGTCCCGTTGGTCATATTGTTCAGGTCGTCTCCCTCTTTCAGGGTGCCGGACATGATCTTGAAATAACTGATCTCTCCCAGATGCGGCTCGATCGTCGTCGCAAAAACAAAAATGGAAAGCGGGCCTTTTTCGTTGTACGGAACCAGCTCCCCGTCTATGGTTACACGCCCCGGCATGGACGCCGCACTGGGCGCCACGTTGACCAGAAACTCCATGAAACGGCGCACGCACATGTCTTTCTCCGCCGAGACGCAGAATACCGGGAACATGTCCCGCTTGATGAGGCCGGCCCGGATCCCCACGCGCATTTCGTCTTCCGTCAGGCTGCCTTTTTCAAAGTAGAGCTCCATCAATTTTTCGTCGTTCTCGGCGGCGGCTTCTATCAGGGCGTTGTGCAGTTCGTTGGCTTTTTCCTGTTCTTCGGCGGGGATCGGCAATACGTCCGGTTTTCCGCCTTCCGGTTTCCACTGGTACATCTCCATTTTCAATACATCCACCACCCGGTTGAAACCCGTGCCCGGATTTACCGGATACTGAATCTGCACCGCTTTCGCCCCGAACGAAGCTTTGATCTGCTCCACCGTCTGTTCAAAGTTGGCTTTTTCGTGATCCAACTGGTTCACGATCAATATCATCGGCTTGTTTTTTTTCTTTACATTCCGGGCGGTGATCTCGGTTCCCACTTCCACCCCTTTTACGGCGTTCACGACCATAACGGCGGAATCGGCTACTTCCAGCGCAGAGATAACGCCTCCCACAAAATCATCGGCCCCCGGAGTATCGATAAAGTTCAGTTTCTGCTCTTTCCACTCGGCGTACAATACTGCCGGGAAGACGGAAGAGCCGTACTCCTGTTCAACGGGCCGGTAATCGGAGGAGGTATTCTTAGCAGATACGCTACCTCTGCGCGGGATGACCCCGCCCTCGTACATCATCGCTTCGGCCAGTGTGGTTTTTCCGGAACCTGCACTGCCTACGAGAGCGATGTTTTTGATCTCGTTCGGACTATAGGTTTTCATGGTTGTAATAATTTTTTAATGATTCTACACCACTTTTCAAACTTTGAAAAGCGTCCCCAAAATAATCACAATATTTGGAAAAAACAACAACACCTTTCACATTCCATTCGTTTCACTCTTGGCAGTTTTTGTTAATTTTGCCGATCGGCATGATTTTTGCATTTTATATGCCGGAAAAATAAAACACATAAATTACAACAAACCATGATGATCTGGGTTATTTTTATCGCATTCATGCTTCTGGGTTGGTTAATCAACTACCAGTTGAAAAGTAAATTTGAAAAATATTCGAAGATACCGACCGCCGACGGGCTGACCGGGCGGGAGGTGGTCGAAAAGATGTTGCGGGACAATGGGATCACCGGGGTGCGGATCGGCAGTGTGGAAGGACGCCTGACCGACCACTACAACCCCAAAGACCGCACCATCAACCTGAGCAGAGAGGTGTACAACGGGAACAGCATTGCTGCAGCCGCCGTCGCCGCACACGAATGCGGCCATGCCGTGCAACATGCCAAAGCGTACAGTATGCTGGAGATGCGCTCGGCTTTGGTGCCGGTTGTCAGTTTCGCTTCGCAATGGGTACAGTGGCTTTTGCTGGCAGGGATCCTGCTCGTGAACACATTCCCCCAGTTGTTGCTGGCAGGGATCATCCTGTTCGCCACCACCACGCTTTTCAGCTTTATCACGCTGCCGGTGGAGATCGACGCCAGCCACCGGGCGCTGACATGGCTCCGCACCAGCGGGATCACTACTTCCCAAACCCAGGGGTATGCGCAGGACGCTTTGAAATGGGCTGCTTACACATATGTGATCGCAGCGCTCTCCTCTTTGGCGACCTTGTTGTATTACATCATGATCTATATGGGGAGAAGGAATTAAGAAGGCCGGCCTTTCTGAAAGGTATAAAAAAGAGTTGCTCGGAGGCAACTCTTTTTTATGGTTCAAAGTCTTGTTAAAAAGCCTTTTTGATGGTGTCCACGTAATCCAATTTTTCCCAGGTGAACAGTTCTACCTCTTTTTCCACCGTATTCCAGTAGTTGGAGGTGAATACTTTTTTGACGACGCGGGGGGTACGTCCCATGTGTCCGTAGCTGGCTGTCTCTTGATAAATGGGATTGCGCAATTTCAGGCGCTCTTCGATGGCTTTGGGCCGGAGGTCGAACAGTTCGGAGATCTTCTCTGCGATCTGCGCGTCGGTAACGCCTTCTTTCGCCGTGCCGTAGGTATTTACAAAAATACCCACCGGACAGGCTACACCGATGGCGTACGAGATCTGGATCAACATCTCCTCTGCGATCCCGGCGGCCACCATATTTTTAGCAATGTGGCGGGCGGCGTAAGCAGCCGAGCGGTCTACTTTGGAAGGGTCTTTCCCGGAAAAGGCTCCGCCGCCGTGTGCACCCTTCCCGCCATAGGTATCCACAATGATCTTGCGGCCGGTCAGCCCGGTATCTCCGTGCGGCCCGCCGATGACGAATTTTCCCGTCGGATTCACGTACAGGATCAGGTTTTTGTCGAACAGGGCCTGTACCCGTTGGGGCAATTTGGCTTTCACCCGCGGAAGCAGGATGTCGGTAATGTCTTTCCGGATCCACTCCACCATCGCCTCGTCCGCTTTCAACTGAGCCTCCGGGGATGTATTCACCGGCAGGATAAAATCGTCGTGCTGGGTCGATACCACAATGGTATGGATCCGCTGCGGTTTTCCGTTCTCTCCGTATTCCACCGTTACCTGCGACTTGGAGTCGGGACGGAGGTACTTCATCAACTGCCCCTCTTTGCGCAGTTGGGCCAGTTCGTACAGCAACAGGTGCGACAGTTCCAGGGGAAGCGGCATGTAATTGTCCGTTTCGTTGCAGGCGTACCCGAACATCATTCCCTGGTCGCCGGCGCCCTGCTCCATCGGGTCTTCCCGCACCACTCCGCGGTTGATGTCGGGCGACTGTTCGTGTACCGCCAGCAGTACGCCGCAACTGCTGCCGTCGAACATGTACTCACTTTTGGTGTACCCGATCTCGTTGATCACGTCGCGGGCCACCATCGGAATGTCGACGTAGGTTTTTGTTTTGATCTCCCCGGCAATGACCGTTTGTCCGGTCGTGACCAGGGTTTCGCAAGCGACCTTTGCTTCGGGGTCAAAAGCGAGGATTTTGTCTAAAACGGCATCGGAGATCTGGTCTGCCACTTTGTCCGGATGCCCCTCGGACACGGATTCGGAAGTAAATAAATATCCCATTTTTAATTTAGATTTCAGATTCAACCCCAAGCGCAGGCTTGGTATCAGAATCACAAATTAATACTCAGGGAAATACTGGATGGTTGTTTTTCAGAAGCATGCGTTTTAGCAATTTTTTTCTGTGGTTGCAATCAGCCAAATCTTTCCACATTTAACGCCGCAAATATAGTAAAAGATTTCCTTTTCGTGTATTTTTGATCTGAAAAAAACTGGGAAAAGGCGGACAATATGCGTTTATCTCCCGGTTTGCGCTATATTTACAGAATATAGGCCGCACCCCGGCAATTTTTGAAAGCAAGCTTTCACAATTGCACTCGGTTTGCGCTATATTTGCACCAAAAAGGTTTACATGGCAGTGATGTATGATCTGGGGATTGCCGCTTATACGGCGGGGATCCGGCTGGCTGCACCTTTCCACGCCAAAGCGAGGCTTTGGGTGAGAGGCCGGAAAGGGGTGCGGGGAAAAATCCGGGAGATTGCGGCGGAAAAAGGGCGGTTGGTGTGGTTTCACGCAGCTTCCTTAGGTGAATTTGAGCAGGGGCGGCCGGTGATGGAAGCGCTGAAACGGCAGGAGCCGGAAACGCGGATCCTGCTCACGTTTTTTTCGCCCTCCGGCTACGAAGTCCGGAAAAACTACAGCGGGGCCGACTACATCCTGTACCTGCCGGCCGATACCCCTTCCAACGCCCGGTTCTTTGTCCAAACTTTACAGCCCGCTGCGGCGGTGTTCATCAAATACGAATTTTGGTACAACTACCTGAATGAACTGCATCGCCGCTGCATCCCCACCTACCTGATCTCGGCTATTTTCCGGAAGGAACAGCCCTTTTTCAAAAGCTGGGGCGGCCTGCACCGCCGCATGCTGGGATACTTTACCCGCCTGTTCGTACAGGACAGCGGATCCGTGCGGCTGCTGGCCTCCATCGGCGTGCAGCAGGCGGAGCAGACGGGCGATACGCGCTTTGACCGGGTCAAACAGATCGCCGCCGACGCGTTGCGGATAGAGCAGGTCGAACAATTCCTGAACGGGGCGCCCGCCTTAGTCTGCGGAAGCACTTGGGGGCCGGACGAGGAGCTGCTTTTAGCTTATATGAACGACTATTCCGGCCCATATAAACTGATCATCGCCCCGCACGAGATCCACGAATCCCGTCTCCGTTCCATCCTGGACAAATGCCGGAAACCGGCAGTCCGGTTCAGTCGGTATATAGCAGGGGAAAACGCCGACGTATTGATCATCGACTGCATCGGGTTGCTCTCGTCCGTGTACCGGTATGGGAAGATCGCTTACATCGGAGGGGGATTCGGAGCCGGGATACACAATACGCCGGAAGCAGCCGTGTACGGCATTCCCGTGTTGTTCGGCCCCAAGTTCGGGAAGTTCCGGGAGGCGGTTGAGTTGAAGGAGCGCGGCGGGGCTTTTTCCATCCGGACAGCCGGTGAGTTAAAAGAGTTGTTAGACACCCTGACGGCTTCCGACCCGATCCGGGAAGCGGCAGGAAGGAGAGCCGGCGAGTACGTAAACAGCCAATTGGGCGCTACTGCCGTGATTGTACGCGCACTTGCCCGGCACGACTGATCATTGCAACCACTCCTTCAAAGTTTCCAATATCCCCATTTTGGAAGGCCCTTCGAAGGTCGCGATCCGGCAACCGTGGTGCGCGCCTCCCTGCAGGTATTTTTGGCATTTGCCGTTCTGTTTCAGATCGACAGCGGTAGCCGTCCAGGGATCCAGGCCGCCGTAGATGAAAAGCATCTTCTCCGCATCGGTTTGCAACCAGCGATTGATCTCTTCCATCTGTGTTTTGTTGAAAGGTTTCCGCTCCGCTCCGGGCGGCAGGGCAAAAGCGAAGGTAATGTTCTCTTTGTCCGGCAGGAACTTCCGGAACGGTTTGACGTTGTAATCGTACAGGCCGGTTTCCGTAAAGGCTGTGTAAAAGAAGGGCTGCCGTTCCGCCAGGTGTTTGTCGTCAAAAAACGACGGATCGGAAACCTGAAGCAGGTGATCGGCGATCAACTCCGGATCGTCTTCCGGATCGGGGATGCTGCCGCAGGGATGCCCCCACCGCCAGAAGGAGAATCGGTTTTCCAGGATGATCAGTTGTACGGCGCGTTTCAGGCCCCCCACGGTTTCAAAGGTGTATCCCTGTTCTTGTACGATCTCTGCGATGAGCGGCAGCAACCTGTCCAACTGTTCGAAACAGAGCATCTGGAAGTCGTGGACGCTCCATTTACAGGCCCACGCCACCTCTGCGCCGAACACCACTGCCGCAACGGAGATCTTGGTGGAGCCGATCCTGTCTAAAAATTTCCTGATCCGCGGATCCGTACGATCCAGATTCAGGGGCGCCACATACGGAACGGTTACGTGCGCATCTTCCGGGTAAAAATAGCGGTGGAAAATAGCGGACTGCCCCCCTTGTCCGGTACCGGTCGTGATCCATTTGTTGGCCGGGTAGAGCTGCGCTTTGAGGGCTTGGATGACGGCGTGCTGGTCCGCAGCCGCCTGCCGGATGGTGAGGTATTCCCAGGGGATCTCCCCGTTTTCGGGTATGCTGCCGGCAAAAAAGCGGTGTTCGATGATGAGTTGGTTTCCTTTCAACAGGCTGGAGAGTTCCGTTTCGCCGGGCAGTTCTCCTTCGTCGGAGGATTCAATGGGGCCGCCCGGCAATTCCACGACGACGGGAGCTTCCTGTTTTTTGTGCCCCAGCAGCACCCGCTGTTTAAACGTAGCGCCGTCCGGATGCGCATGGTCTACCGGCTGTTCGAACCAGAATTCGTAACAGGACTCGAACGGGCCGACAGCCACTTCCCGGACATCGCTGACGGCAGAGATGGCGCGGAGTTTATCCGAAACAGGCGTGGCGGCGGATTGCATGCCGGCTGCAAGCAACACCAATAACAGGAAGGAGACAGATCTGATCATACCAACTGAATAATGGTGCAAGGTAATCAATTTCCGCCATTTTGATTGTCGGTTCTCCAAAAAAGAGATACTTTCGGACGATGAAATATTTCTCTTGTTTCCGGGAGCATTACCGGGCATTGATCCGGCTGGGGGTTCCCATTGTGATCGGGCAGTTGGGCATTGTTTTTGTCGGATTGGCGGACAACATCATGGTGGGGCGATACGGCACTTCCGACCTGGCGGCAGCTTCTTTTGTAAACAGTGTATTCAACATTCCGATCCTGTTCGGCATCGGTTTTTCCTACGGGTTGACCCCGTTGGTGGGGCAATTGTTCGGGCGACGGGATCCGTTCAGAATAGGCCGGTTGTTGCGGAACAGCTTGTTGGTGAACGGCTGTGTGGGGATACTCCTGACGCTGCTGATGGGGATTTTGTACTTCTGTGTAGACCGCATGGGACAACCCGCTGAATTGCTGCCGCTGATCCGCCCCTATTTCCTGCTGCAATTGGCGTCGCTGATCTTTTTGATGCTCACCAATTCGTTTAAGCAGTTTGCCGACGGGATCACCGATACCCGTACCCCGATGTATATCATGCTTTCTTCTAACCTGCTGAACATCATAGGAAATTACATCCTGATCTATGGGGAGTTCGGATTCCCGGCCATGGGCCTTACCGGGGCGGGTATCTCCACCCTGATCGCCCGCGCGCTGATGCTCCCTGCCTTCGCGGTGCTTTTTTACCGCCGCACCCGTTACCGCCGGTATCTGGTGGGCTACCGGCGCAGCGGTTACAACCGGGAGGATTTTTTCTCCCTGAACAAAATGGGGTGGATGATCGGGATGCAGATGGGTTTGGAAACGGGCCTGTTCAGCGTGACCGGCGTCATGGTGGGCTGGTTGGGCAGCATTGCGCTGGCCTCCCACCAGATCGTCGTTTCCCTCTCGACGCTGGGATTTATGGTCTATTACGGGATCGGGGCGGCGATCTCTGTCCGGAGCAGCTATTTTTTCGGACAGGGCGACCGGGTCAATGTCCGCAGGAGCGCTGTTGCCGGTTATCACCTCATCCTTTGTTTAGCCGTGATCGTTTCGTTGGGGTTTTTCCTGTTCCGGAACTCCATCGGCTTGCTTTTTACGGAATCGGAGGAGGTGTTGAGGGCGGTTTCCGTATTGATCTTTTTCCTGCTGGCTTTTCAGTTCGGGGATGCCTTGCAGATTGCTTTCGCCAATGCTTTGCGCGGGGTGAACGATGTGGTGGCAATGGCTGCACGCTCCTTTACCGGTTATTTCCTCATTGCGCTGCCTGTTTGTTATTTTTTCGGTTTTATTTTGGAGTGGGGGCTCAACGGCATTTGGCTGGGTTATCCGGTCGGATTGACGCTGACGGGCGTGCTGTTGTGCCTGCGCTTTTATCGCATTACGGGAAGAGGTTTATTTCGTATTTTAAAAACAGCCTGAAATGTTTACAGACAAACGAATTGTTATTACCGGCGGCACCGGGGCTTTCGGCCGGAAATTCACGGAGATGACGCTTGCCCGTTATCCGGGAGTAAAGGAGATCGTGATCTTCTCCCGGGACGCAGGCAAGCAGCAGGCGATGGCGAAAACCTTCGGGAAAAGCCCGCTCCGCTTTGTCGCCGGAGATGTGGCCTGTTTCGCGGATGTGGAAAAGGCGACCCGGGGGGCGGATATTATTGTCCATACGGCTGCCGTGCGGTTGGTTTCCGAAGCGGAAAACGATCCCTGGCAAGCCGTCCTGACCAATGTTACGGGGGCGCATAATTTGATCGAGGCCGCAGTCAGGAACGGCTGCCCGCGCATCGTCGCCCTTTCGACCGATATGGCCTCTTTGGCCAACAATGCGTACGGAGCCAGCAAGATGCTTTCGGACAAACTGTTTACGGGAGCCGGTAAAAGTCATCCGGGACTGAAAACGGCGGTGATCCGTTACGGGAACATGTTCGGTTCCCAGGGGACGGTGATCCCTTTTTTTGTGAAAAAAGCCCGGGAGGAGGGGGTATTGCCGGTAACCGATCCCCGGATGACCCGTTTTATGGCTACGCTGGAGGCGTGTGTCCGGATTGCCTGGGAGGTAATCCGGAAAGGTCTGGGCGGGGAGATCTTCGCCCCCCGGCTCAAGTCGTACAACATCCTGACCGTTGCCAGGGCCGTGGATCCCGGGGCGGAGATCCGCATTACGGGTTTGCGCCCGGGGGAAAAACTGTACGAGGAGATGATCACCCGTTACGACTCTTACCACACCCTGGAAACCGGGGAGTTTTACATCATCGTCCCGCCGTACGCCGATATGGAGCTATACAGGCGGCACCACTCCGCCCAACAAGTCGCTCCGGATTTTGAGTTCAACTCGGAAAACTGTACGGAGCGTTTTTCGGAGGAGGAGATCCGCTGCTTAATCGGTATGGGTTGATTTTTGGTACGTAAAAAATAAAGGCAACCCGTTGTGCATGTAAGCTACGGCCATTTTTACGTTGTTCATATTTCGGTCATTTCGTTTGAGAAAACAGCGTTTCTATTCTCTTGCGGCACCCATCAGGTAGTCCGGGGCAAGGGATATGTTCTCCGTCATGCGCTTTCGGAACGCATCGACATGGGAGAACAAAGCCCGGCGGCGAAAATTCGATTTCTCCTCTATGGTTTGCAATGTTTCCAAAATCTTTTCGTAACTTGCACCGAAGTTGTTCATGATATTTATATGATTGATAGTCAAATAAATATACGGATTATATCCGACATGAACAACTTTTTATACATATATTTTAAATGCACAACGGGTTATAATATACCGTATGATGTTGCCCCAACCCCTAAATAGCGAAATCCTCCTGTATCAATCCGACGACGGGCATATAAGGATACAGGTGCGTCTGGAAGACAACACCGTTTGGCTGACACAAGCCGATATGGCGGAGCTGTTTCAAACGACCAAGCAAAATATCAGCCTGCATATTCGGAATGTTTTCGAGCAGGGAGAGTTGAACGAAAGTTCAGTTGTCAAGGATTACTTAACAACTGCCGCCGACGGGAAAAACTACCGGACGAAGTTTTACAATCTGGACGTGATTATCTCGGTCGGCTATCGGGTGAAGTCTCTGCGGGGAACACAATTCCGTATCTGGGCCACCGAACGCCTGCGCGAATACCTCATCAAGGGCTTCACGATGAACGATGAACTAGTGAAACAGGGCGGCGGATATTTCAACGAACTGCTCGAACGCATACGAGACATCCGCTCGTCCGAAAAGATATTCTATCGCAAAGTCCTCGAAATCTACGCGACCAGCATCGACTACGACCCACGGGCGGAGGTTACGCAGAGGTTCTTTCAGACCGTACAGAACAAACTCCATTGGGCCGCGCATGGACACACTGCCGCAGAGATCGTTTTCCAACGCGCTAACGCCACCCTGCCGTTCATGGGCCTGACGGCGTTCAAAGGCAAGAAGCCGACCAAACAGGATATCACCGTAGCCAAGAACTACCTTGCCGAAGAGGAACTCGCCCTGCTGAACCGGCTCGTCTCGGCCTATCTCGACATAGCCGAGATCAATGCTATGCGGCAGAAGCCAATGTACATGAAAGACTGGATTGAGGTATTGGACGGCTTTATCACGATGAGCCGACAGGACGTTCTGACCCACGCCGGAAAAATATCTGCCGAACTGGCACAGAAAAAAGCGTTAGAGGAGTACGATGCATACAAGAATAAAAGCCTCGACGAACTCTCCGAGGTGGAGAAGCAGTTTATCGCGAGCATCGAACAGGCGAATGAGAAACTGAAGATCGCCGGTACGGCTCGCCCAAAGAAAACGGACACCCCGGCGAAATGAAAACACCCGACTCACACTTATCCAACGAATAAAACTGATAAAAGTATTAGCAATATTTAAGATTCGTGGTTGAAAAGCCCTGTATATCTGGAAATTCATCCTTC
Source organism: Culturomica sp. (assembly GCA_031271755.1). Classification (GTDB taxonomy): domain Bacteria; phylum Bacteroidota; class Bacteroidia; order Bacteroidales; family Marinifilaceae; genus UBA944. The sequence continues at coordinate 11,684 of JAISVB010000047.1, read as the reverse complement.
AACTCTTTGCTCAAATTCTCGAAAAACCAGCCACCCATTTGGCCGCCATTTGTCTAATGACTATATCGCCCCAAATCCCAATAGAGGCGTAACATCTCATCGTTCACTTTCACCATCGCCCGGAGTTGGCTTTGGCGGATGCGAACCTTCAAATCAACAAGCCATTGCTTGAAATCGGAGTCTTTTATCAACTCGGCTATATCTTGTTTATGTTATCCATTTACAAAAAAGGTGTAAAAAATTGGATTTTTATTTTTATTTACCTATTTTGTCACACAGTTTTACTAATTTACCATCCAAATAACTACCTTCTAAAGGTATGAAAAAATATTGGGACAGTATCGGTATTTTTGTTCTGGCCGTTCTCTATTTTTTTACGATGAAAGGGGTTTTGCCTTCTTTTTTATACACGATTACAGCTCTTCTGTTATCTATTGTAATTGTGCCCGGAAAACTCCTTTTATTATTTAAAAATGAGCATCGAAAAGTTTTGGAAACCTATTTTTATATGATATCAAATGTAGTCGTTGCCGGATTAATCGCGTTGACAGTTGTAGTCATGTATTTACCTGAAAATGATCTGCTTACTTTGGGCATACTGATATGCCGCATCATCAATATCATTTGTCTGCTCTATTTTATCTTGAACGCAAAGCGACAGGATGCCATATTTTGTTTGAGTGCATTGTTTTTGCCAAGCTACTGGTCTATTTAAAGAGATTGTAATCAATCATTTAAACAAGCGTATGAAATCATGATGGGTTTTGAAATAAAAATAAATAACGAAGAGGCGATCAATGTAGCTTCGGATAGTCTTGTATCTATCCTAATGGGTATTGGATATGATCGAATTGATAACTATCTATCAGTAAAAGGAATAGATTCAAAATCGTATTGCCTTGACTGGTATGACAGAGAACTTCAAATAGGAGATAAAATACATGTGCGCATAAAAGAGATCGGCAATATCTCCCCTTTGAAGGCCAGAAGACCTCTTGATAGAGATGATATGAAAAAGAGCTATTATACTCTTAAACAGGAACTCGAAGATAAAGGACTGGTATAGATCAATAATTATGACAGGGTTTATCGTTCAATACATGGGACGGGAATTCCGAATCGGAGTTCCCGACTCCAACGTTCATTTGGCTGCTAATTTAGTTCGAAATGAATTTATTTTTGAGGGGGGAGGAATCCTTGCTTCATGGCAAATCGTCAGAGAAGAATTTGAGTTTGAAGTCGAAATTGCGGAATTTGATAGCGCTTCGGAGGCCATTACGGCTGAAAATCATGAAAAGATCAGCCTGATAGATCCCGAATATGCGAAAATGATAAAAGAGCGAAGTGAAAATTGGGAGTTAGAGTGGAAACTGGAAACATTTCGAAAACTGGAAATTATCCTCAAGGAGGAGGGAGTCATATAATTCATCAACCGGCCGATATGGCATATTAGCATACGCGCCAAAGCAATAAACACAAACAAAAATAGCGTGGTGCGATGCGCCCATCCGTATTGGCGATCGATTTGAGATTAAGTTTGCTGATATAGATTGTGTTTCTGAGCCCGTGAAATGCATTCATGATGAAACAGTGCGTCCCCTGTCAAAATTGGATAAATTCCTCAGATTGGAACAGTATTTACAAAGCAAGGGGTTATTATGAACGGGTTTATTTTAGACACAGGCGATAAAAAATGGTACGGGGCATCCCGCAGTGGTATTACGGATATCCTCCTGTCAAATAAAGAAGGGCCTTACAGATTGTATTTCGGCTGCATGGAGCGTAACGGAATACCTTATACATGGTACAGTGCCGATCTTGAACCGGGCGATCGTTTTACGATCATTTATGATAACATTGAACAGGTATCGCCTGCTGTGCGCGTAAATTTGGAAAATACACCCGAAGATGATCAGCTTTTATTGGAGTCATATAAAAAACTTAAACAAGAATTAATTGACGACGGTTTGATCGTCCCTTGACAGAGGAATCATTCCGTCCGTATAAAAACAGCGATGAAAGGATTGGAAATCATGTAAACTTTCTATATATATGCCTCATTTTATGCGGTTTTGGGAATAATCCATATCTTTGCACCTGCGCAGAAAACCCATTCAAAAATCAGCTTTATGAATTACCAGGAAGTTATTGAGAAGATATACCGGGAGGTATTGCCTTTTGCGGGACAGGGGAAGGTGGCAAGTTATATTCCGGCTTTGGCGGAAGTGAATCCGGAGCAGTTCGGGATCGCTGTTGCCACGATGGATGGGAAGGTGATCGGTACGGGCGATTACCGGACGAAGTTTTCCATTCAGAGTATTTCGAAGGTTTTTGCTCTTTCGATGGTGGTGCGGCATCTGGGGAATCAACTCTGGAATTATGTCGGCCGGGAACCGTCCGGTACGCCGTTCAATTCGCTGGTGCAGTTGGAGCACGAGCAGGGAAAACCGCGCAATCCTTTTATCAATGCGGGCGCTTTGGTGGTAACCGATAAGCTGGCCGACCTGTATCCCCGCCCCAAGGAGGCGCTGCTGGAATTTGTCCGGGAGCTGGCGGGGAACGATGATATTTATTACGACAAGGTCGTTGCGGCTTCCGAATTGGAGCACTCCAGCCGGAACCGGGCGCTGGGGTATTTTATGAAGAGTTTCGGAAATATCCGCAACGATGTGGAGAGGTTGATCGATATCTATTGCCACCAGTGCAGCATCTCCATGAATTGCGAAGAGTTGGCCCGCTCGTTCCTTTTTTTGGCCAACCACGGAACCAATCCGCACAACCGGGAGGAGATGCTGACCGTAAGCCGGGCCAAGAGATTGAACGCCCTGATGCTGACCTGCGGGTTTTACGACGAGTCGGGCGATTTCGCTTTCCGGGTCGGTATGCCGGGAAAGAGCGGCGTAGGCGGAGGGATCGTGGCTATTATTCCGGGGCAGTTGAGTATTGCGGTCTGGAGCCCGGAGCTGAATCCTCACGGTAATTCGGTGATGGGTATCGAAGCGCTGGAACGCTTTACCACCGAGATCGGCATCTCTATTTTTTAAAGCCCCGTCAGGCGGCGCACTTCTAAACTCTTTTCCTGCGGGTCGGTGTAATGCACTACCCGGAATCCCATGGCAGCGGCTGCTTTGACGTTGGCTTCCAGATCGTCGATGAAGAGGGTTTCTTCTGCTTTCAGCCCGTAGCGCTCCAAGAGGAGGGTGAAGATGGCGGGATCCGGTTTTACTACTTTTTCAATGCCCGATATGATTTTTCCTTCCAGGTAGTGGAAAAAGGGACGGTTCTGTATGTACCGGTAAAATTCCACCGACAGGTTGGAGATGCAAAAGAGGCGGTGGCCGGTTTCCTTTAGATCGTGCATTAATTCGCAGGTGACGGGCAGATCCGCCAATGAGCCTTTGATGTATTCGATAAGCTTGCGCCACTCTTCCACATCGGAACCGGAGCGTTTTGCCAATTTTTCGATCAATTCCCCTTCTGTCAGGGTTCCCCGGTCAAATTCCGTCCAATATTCACTGAAAAAGCCGTTCTCGAAGAGGAAGGCCGGCGCTTTTTTGTCGCCCGGAAATTCCCGCTTGATCTTTTCCGGATCCCAGACGATGACCACTCCGCCCAGATCAAATACCACGTTCTTTATCTCCATGTCGTTTTTGTTTGGGGATATGCTCCCGTTACAAAAATAGTGTATTTCAACTTCTTTTCAGTTTTTTTCTTATATTTGTCATAGTAAAAATCTGATCATGAAACGGATTATCTTATCGCTGGCTGTCCTGATCCTGGCCGCCGGTGCGGCGTTTGCCGACAACGACACACCGATTACGGTGGAGCAGCTTCCGGACACTGCCCGGCAGTTTATTGCCCGCTATTTTCCGGAAGGGATAGTTTCCCGTGCCAAAATGGAAAAAGAATTTCTTGACAAGAGTTACGAGGTTGTTTTTACCAATGGCAGTAAAGTGGAATTTAACGGCAGGGGGGAATGGAAAGAGGTAAATTGCCCATTTACGCAACTCCCCGAAGGGATCGTCCCGCCACCCGTCAAAACGTATGTGGCCGCTAATTATCCGGATGCCAAGATGGTAGCGATAGATTACGACAAGCGGGACTACGAGGTGAAACTGAACAACGGGTTTGAACTGAAATTCAATTTGCAGTTTGAATTGATGGAGATCGATGATTAAGTTGCAGGGCTCCGGGAAGTGTTGCGAATCTGCTTCTTGACAATTTTTTTACGCAGGGTTTGCAGATTGTAATTATTTTGTATCTTTGCACCCGAGTTTAAGCCCGGGTGGCGGAATTGGTAGACGCGCTGGACTCAAAATCCAGTGGTAGCAATATCGTGTGGGTTCGATTCCCACCTCGGGTACGGAGCAAAAGGTAAAAAAAGTCGTTGATCAGCGACTTTTTTTATTTTACATGTTTTCAAGGTTTCCACGATATGCAATCTCTGTTGCTTCATACTTGTTGTGCGCCCTGTTCGGCAGCGGTTATCGAGTGGCTGTTGCAAAACGACATCCGGCCGGTGCTGTATTATTTCAATCCGAATATTTTCCCGTTAGCGGAGTATGAGCGCCGGAAGAACGAGTGTACCCGGTATGCGGAGAGATCAGGGCTGGAGGTGGTGGACGGGGATTACGAGCACAACGTCTGGCTGGAGGGAACAAAGGGATTGGAGGAGGAGCCGGAACGCGGCCGGCGTTGTCTGTATTGCTTTCAAATGCGCCTGCTGGCGACAGCCCGGACGGCGCAGGAGCGGGGCATTGCCTGCTTTGCCACCACATTGGCTTCTTCCCGCTGGAAAAACCTTTCCCAGATCGGAGAAGCCGGGAGAGGGGCGGCCGCCCGCGTGCCCGGTACCGAATTTTGGGAAAAGAACTGGCGGGCAGGAGGGTTGAGCGAACGGCGCCGGCTCCTGTTGCAGGAGAATAGTTTCTACAACCAGAGGTATTGCGGGTGCGAATTCAGCCGGAAATAGCCGGGCTCTGTTAAATTTCCTACCGCACCAGCAACAAGGCGCCTTTTTGTATGTATTTCCGGGCGTCGATCTCGCGGCCGGTGGCTGTAATGATGTAGAAGTAGGTTCCGGGACTGGCGTATTTCCCGCCGATCCTTCCGTCCCAACCGCCTTCCGGATCGCGCCATTCGTATACTTTCCGCCCCCAGCGATTGAGGATGATCCCGTGGAAAAATTTCAGCGATTGTTCCGATTTTGCCTGGAACAGGTCGTTGATCCCGTCCCCGTTGGGCGTAAAAACGTTCGGCACATCCAGCAGGGAGGAGTCCACCACGATCCAATTTCCCGCTTCGAAGAGGAGCGTGTCGGAACAGCGATTGATCCCCTGCGTGTTGACAACCACTAATTTCACCTGGTATTCGCCCGGATGTTCGTAGGTATACGGCGGCAGGTGTTCTCCGTAATAAACAAGCTGTAAAAGACTGTCCGACAAGGTGGGGAAAAATGTTTTGATCTCGTTGGTGTCTTTGTAAAGATACCATTCGAAGTAGTCGGCATTTTCGGAAGCGGAAGTAAAGGTGACCTCCAACGGAGCTTCCCCGTTCATGGGGGTGGCGGAAAAATCGGCCTTGGGGATGTAGGAGTGCCATATCACCTCGTTGCTTTCCCAGACGATCCCAAACCGGTCCTTAATTTCTACCTTCCCCTTTTTATCGGATGTTTTTCCAATTACCTCCCAATTAATACTCGGCGCATTATAATTATCAAGGGAAAAATAAGTCAATTGGCGGCCATCCTCAAAGAACTTATACTCAACTTCATTCGCTTCTCCCGGAAATGATCCGTATTGGGGAGGAACAATATTCAGATAGACTGTCACGTTTTCACAATCCATTTCATTTTCCACGGAGTTTAAAGAGATTGTAACATCGAGAAAGGAATAAAATACATGAAATTCCGCCTCCACCGGGGAGGAGCCCGCCTTTGTCCCTTTCAGGTAATAAACGCCCTCTCCGGGCAAGTCCATACGCATATAGGTTGAATCTCCCTGATAAACAACAGGTTGAAAAGTCCCGTTGTAGCTCCATTCATACTCCCAACCGTTGCTCCCGTCCGGCGTAAACTGCACAACACCGAATTGCGGGTTGGGTTCGTTGTCGGTATTTTGGATCACATACAGATCCGTACTCCCATCACTGTATGTTGTCAAAACAAGCTGACGCCCGGGCGCCTCCATCCTGACCGGCCCGTTCACGATCTGGGCAAAACCGCTGACCGCTCCCAATATACAGGTCAATAATAGAATGTATTTCATACGTTGTGTTTTTTATTTAAGGCCGTATGGAACCCTTTGCAACAACATCTTCTTTGGCGCTTGTCAGCATGCGGGTTTCATGTGTTTGTATTTTATGCAAATATAGAAAATCACGTGGATTTTGCTATCTTTATCCCCGGAATTTAATTGATTGGGGAGATCTGTGGATTTTATCAATGAACTGAACGAAAGCCAAAAAGAGGCGGTGCTGCACACCGAGGGGCCGGCGTTGGTGATTGCCGGGGCCGGATCGGGGAAGACCCGGGTGCTGACGTACCGGATCGCTCATTTACTGAGCCAGGGGGTGCCGCCTTACAAAATATTGGCGCTGACATTTACCAACAAAGCTGCCCGGGAGATGCAAAAGCGGATTGCCCAATTGGTGGGAGATGTCAATGCCGCCAACTTGTGGATGAACACTTTTCACTCCATTTTTTCAAAGATATTGCGTTTTGAATCGGAAAAGCTGGGCTATACTTCTAATTTCACCATTTACGATACGCAGGATTCCAAGAACCTGATCAAAACGATCGTGAAGGAGATGAAATTGGACGACAAGGTGTACAAAGCCAACGATGTGCTGGGACGGATCTCCATGGCTAAAAACAACCTGATCACGGCAGAGGCGTACGCCCGGTCGGCGCGGATCGTTTCGGCCGACACGGCTGCCCGCAAACCGCTGATCGCCGATATTTACAAGCAGTATCAGCAGCGATGCAAGCAAAGCGATGCGATGGACTTCGACGACCTGTTGCTGCAAACCAACATTCTTTTCCGGGATTTTCCGGAGATACTGGAGAAATACCGCCAGAAATTCAGTTACATCCTGGTAGACGAGTACCAGGATACGAATTATTCGCAATACCTGATCATTAAAAAACTGTCGGAAGAACACCGGAACATCTGTGTGGTGGGGGACGACGCCCAGAGTATTTACTCCTTCCGGGGCGCCCGCATCGAGAATATCCTGAATTTCCGGAACGATTACCCGGATTACAAGCTGTTCAAGCTGGAACAGAATTACCGGTCGACCACGACTATTGTCGATGCGGCCAACAGCGTGATCAGCAAGAACAAAGACCAGATCCCCAAACGGGTTTTTTCCGAAAACGAAGAGGGGGATAAGATCCGGGTGATCAAAGCCCTTTCCGACAAGGAGGAGGGGTTTCAGGTGGTCGGTGAAATTTTCCGGATGGCCAATTACCGGCAGCAGGAGTACAACGATTTTGCCATTCTGTACCGCACCAATGCCCAGTCCCGTATTTTGGAGGAGGCGTTGCGCAAGCGGAATATTCCTTACAAGATCTATGGCGGGCAGTCGTTTTACCAGCGGAAAGAGATCAAGGATCTGCTGGCGTATTTCCGGCTTTCGGTGAATCAGAACGACGAAGAGGCCCTGAAAAGGATCATCAATTACCCCCGCAGGGGTATTGGCGACACCACCGTGGAGCATGTCAAAGCGCTCTCCCTGCAACACGGGGTCAGTATGTGGACCGTCCTCAGCAACATCGATCAGGCTGCGAATGTGTTCAACGGCCCTACGCTGGCCAAATTGCGGAATTTCCGGAGCCTGATCGAAAAATTTTCCGCAGCAGCACAAGAGGAGAATGCATACGATCTGGCCCGCACCATTACCGAGGTTGCCGGAATCAAAGAGGATCTTTCGAACGACTCTACGCCGGAGGGAATCTCCCGCAAAGAGAATATACAGGAGATGCTGAATGCGGTCAAGGCGTTTTGCGAAACTGCGTATCAGGAAAACAGCAGCGATAAGCTCCCGGCTTTTCTGGAGGGAGTCGCCCTGTTGACCGATCAGGACAATGAAAAATCGGAAGACCGGAACAAGGTGACGCTGATGACGATCCATGCGGCCAAAGGGTTGGAGTTCCCCAATGTTTTTATTACCGGTGTGGAAGAGAAGCTGTTCCCGGCGGAACAGTGTGTGTCCAATCCGGCTGCTTTGGAGGAGGAACGGCGACTGTTCTATGTCGCCCTGACCCGGGCGGAACGGACAGTTGTCCTGTCGTATGCGGTTTCCCGCTACCGGAACGGTACGGTTGTGCCGACAGAAGCCTCCCGCTTTATCGAGAACATTGATCCGGCGTGCCTCGAAGGATTTTTCACGCCCCGGACGGAGCGTTCGGGATTTGGGTTGCAGCATACGCCGGCGGTGCGCAAACCCGCTCCGGTCTCTCTGCGGCCGGCAGCTCACGCGGCTGTCCCGGAGGTGGACAGAAGCAATCTGAAACCGGCGGAGCCCGGGCAAATTGTCCCCGGAATGGTGATTTTCCACCCCACTTTCGGAACGGGCGAGGTGCTTTCATTGGACGGGTTCGGCGTAAACAGAAAGGCCAAAGTCCGCTTTAACGGAGGGGAAGAGAAAGTGTTATTATTAAAATTTGCAAAAATATTTATCCCCGAAGCATAAATTGTATCGGTAAAACCGCAAAATAGCGTATCTTTGTGGTGATTATCTGTTGCCGAAGTGTTTTGAAGTGTTTTTCTGCAACTCCGGCCTCTCCTTAATACCAAAAAATGGAATACAACACCGAAAAGAAGAAACTCCTTCTTCCGGAATATGGAAGAAACATTCAGAAAATGGTGGATCACATCCGAACCATTGAAAACCGGGAAGAACGCACCCGGGCTGCTAAAACGATCATCGATGTCATGGGCAATCTGTATCCCCACCTGCGGGATGTACCCGATTTCCGGCACAAACTGTGGGATCACCTGGCCATTATGTCTGAATTTCAATTGGATATAGACACCCCTTACCCCCTTCCCTCCTTAGACGATATTTATGAAAAACCGGAAAAATTGCCTTACAGCAATAACCGCATCCGCTACCGGCATTACGGGAAAATGGTGGAGAAACTGTTCGATAAAATCGAGGAACTGGAAGACCCTGATCAAAAAAGGGCATTGACCGTTTTGACGGCCAACCACATGAAAAAATCGTTCCTGACCTGGAACAAGGACAGTGTGGAGGATGAACAGATCCTGGACGATATAAAAATGTATGCCGGAAACAGGGTGACGCTGCCCGAAGGGATGACTCTTTCCAATTCGAGGGAGCTGCTTCAGAAGAAAAGCAAGCCCAGCTCCAACAAGCCTGTGCCGAACAAGCCCAACGGAAAATTGAACAACAATAAACCGAACGGGAACAAGCCGAACGGCACTAATTCTTACTACAAAAAGAACAACGGAAACGGCGGGGCTAATAACGGGACTATTAATCAGAGCTTTTAAATAAAGCGGCCGGTTACCATGACCCGCAACAAAGAGGCCAAACTAAACCGGATCACGGTGTTGTTCGGCAGCAATCAGGGAGAGAGGCGGCGATTGATCGAAGAAGCGGTATCGCTTTTGATCCGTCGCACCGGTAAATTGCATTTGATCTCCTCCTGGTACGAAACCTCCCCCTGGGGATTTGAAAGCGATACCCCTTTTTTGAACCGGGCGGCTGTATTCGATACGGCGCTCTCCCCGCACGTTTTTTTAGAGGCCAGCCTCAAAACGGAAGAGGAGTTGGGACGGATACGCCCCCTCAACGGTCACGACCGCTACACCGACCGCACCATCGACATCGACCTGCTTTTTTGCAACGACGAGATCGTGGAAACGCCTTCCCTGATCCTGCCCCACCCGCGCATGGCGGAACGAAGCTTTGTGCTGATCCCGCTTGTCGAGATCATGCCCGGTTTTATCCATCCCGTTTACGGAAAAACCATCCGGGAATTGGCCGGCGACTGCCGGGATACGCTTCCCGTCACCCGGCTTGCGCAGTTTTAACAAACTCTTAGCTGTACCGGATAATTTCCGCCCCGATGGCGTTCAGCTTTTCGTCGATCCGTTCGTATCCCCGGTCTATCTGATCGATGTTGTGGATGGAACTGGTTCCCGAAGCCGACAAGGCTGCGATCAGCAGCGCGATTCCGGCGCGGATATCCGGAGAGGTCATTTTGGTCGCCCGCAGCTGCGATTCGTGGTTTTGTCCGATGACGGTAGCCCGGTGCGGGTCGCAGAGAATGATCTTGGCTCCCATGTCGATGAGTTTGTCCACAAAGAAGAGGCGGCTCTCGAACATCTTCTGGTGGATCAGCACACTTCCCTTAGCCTGGGTGGCTACCACCAAAAATACGCTCAGCAGGTCGGGGGTCAGTCCCGGCCAGGGAGCATCCGCAATGGTCAGGATGGATCCGTCAATGAAATCTTCGATCAGGTAGTGTTCCTGACGGGGAATATAGAGATCGTCTCCCCGCTCTTCGATCCGCACACCCAATTTCCGGAAGGCGTCCGGAATAATCCCCAGTTGAGCGATGTTTACGTTTTTGACGGTGATCTCGGAACGGGTCATGGCCGCCAGCCCGATGTAACTCCCTACCTCGATCATGTCCGGCAGGCAACGGTGCCGGCAACCGTGCAACTCCTGCACGCCTTCTATGGTCAGCAGGTTGGAGGCAATGCCCGAAATCCGGGCTCCCATAGCGTTCAGCATGAGGCAGAGTTGCTGGAGATAGGGTTCGCAGGCTGCGTTGTAAATGGTGGTTATGCCTTCCGCCAATACGGAGGCCATGATGATGTTGGCAGTGCCGGTAACGGAAGCCTCGTCCAGCAGCATGTAGCTTCCTTTCAGGCGGGAAGCGGATGCTTTGAAGCAACTGTTCCCCGCGTCGTATTCAAAAATAGCGCCTAATTTTTCAAAGCCCAGAAAGTGGGTATCCAACCGGCGACGGCCGATCTTGTCCCCGCCCGGTTTGGGAATGATGCCGTATCCGTGTACCGCCAGCAGCGGCCCCAGTATCATGATGGATCCCCGCAGGCTGACGGCCTGTTCGTAAAACTCTTCCGTTTCTAAGTAGCGCAGGTCGATCCCTTCTGCACAGAATGCGTACTCGCCGGGAGCGCGCCGCTCGGCCTTCACCCCCATCCCTTTCAATAATTCAATGAGTTTCAGCACATCCAGGATTTCGGGGATGTTGGAGATCACCACTTCCTCTTTTGTCAGCAAACAGGCGCACAGTACCTGCAACGCTTCGTTTTTCGCTCCCTGCGGCTGTAGGTCTCCTTTCAATCTCCTGCCGCCTGTTATCACAAATCTGCTCATAGTCTTCTATTTAGGTAGTCGGTTAGTCTTGCTGTTGTTATTCCGTAAAGCTATAAAAAAAGAGTCAGAGTTTGTTTAAAATCAGACCGTGAAATTTTGATCGTTTTGATTTGTTTGTTAATTTTACTCAAAAAATAAAAATATGCCGTCATGAAGATACTTTTATGCCTTGCCACACTACTAAGTATTTATGTCCAGGGAAACACCGCAACAGGCGTTTATGGATATGACGGCAATGGCAACATGATCTCAGACAGCCGCGGTGGGGGGAGTTACGGATATAATTTTTTGAATCTGTTGAGCAGTGT
>JAISVB010000015.1 GCA_031271755.1 Culturomica sp. | reverse complement strand
ACATCCAACACCGCCGGTTCAAAGGGGGAGATCGCCGCTTTCTGTTCCAGCACAAGGGCTCCCCCGCCGCTGTACAGCTTGACATGCACCTCCCCGCTTACATCGAGTCCCATGCGGATGTACAACCGTTCCCTGACGGGGTTGGGATAGAGATCCACTTCCTGCCGGCCGTCGCGGGCCATCAATACAAAAGAGCCCGCTGCCTCTTCGCCGGCAAAATCGGCGGCTGTAACGGTGACGGTTGTCAGGCCGGTTTTCAGCGTTTTAAGAGTAAGTACTCCTGCGGTATCCACAGAATAAGTCGTCAATCTTTGCGGGGAAGTTTCTATCCGAAATTGCAGTACCTCTCCGTCCGCATCTGCAAAATACTCTTTTAACGGAATGGCCACGCTTTTCCCGATCCGGTCTGCATAGAGGTTTTCAAAACTTTTCAGCCGGGTCGGAGCCTGATTTTCCAATACGGTAAATGCCACATTTTTTTCTGTAAATCCCCCTGCTTCGTCCGTAATTTTCAAGTCGAACGACCCGCTCCCTGCTTCCATCTGCCGGGCGTTAAACTGCAAAAAAAGAAGAGAGTCGTTTTCCACTTCGACGGTTACGCCTTTCGGAGCACCGGCCGTTTCAGCCAGCCACGCCTGTTCGTCCGGTTCGTTTACCACAAAACGATACGATTTTATTTCGTGCGACGCCAATACAATCTCCGCTTCGGGCCTCATGAAAAGGGCGGGGGGAAGATTGGCCACGGTGCTTCCGGAGTGATAGGCGGCAGTCGAACGGTTTCCAAACAAATCCACACCTGTAATGGCTATGTAATAGTTTGTTTCGGGAATCAAATCCTTTAATTTCCCTTCCAGCAAGGAGCCGACAGGCCGGTTGTTTACCACCACGGAAAGAGCAGGGAGCAGATCGGGCAGCAGATCCGGAACAAGAGGCTCCGAGCTGATGTAAAGATCGTATTGAAACGGCACGCCGTTATCCTCATCCCTTGTCACATTCCACCGGAGCAGCACCGAATTGGAGGCCCATTGCAAGGTTAAATCGTCCACAGGGTCGGGAGCGATCCCCTGGTCTGTTTGGAGGCACAAAGCAGCGTCCACATAGCCGCTGCCCAGCTTTCCTTTCAACGTAGGGTTATGCCCGTCGATATCTTTGACAGAAGTAAGCAACATCTCTTTCAGCCTTTCGGCGGTGAACCCGCTGTTTCCCACTCCGTGTTTGGCGATCAGCAAAGCCGCTACACCGGAAACATGCGGGCAGGCCATGGAAGTGCCCTGCATGTAGCCGTATTGATTGTCCGGCAGTGTGCTCAACACCGCGTAGGCCTCCCCGTAGGCCAAACTCCCGCCCGGTGCGGTCACATCCACCCACTTTCCCCAATTGGAATAGGGCGCTTTTTTATAATCCGCCCCCATGGCCGCCACAGATACCACTGCATCGTACGCAGCCGGCCAGGCGTTGTAGTCCATTTGCTCGTTGCCGGCGGAAAACACCACAATGCCCCCCGTCATCGGCGTATTGGGCAGGGGAAGCCCTTTCTCATCCTTCCCTGCCTGCCCGATAAAATAGTCGATCGCCTCTTTCACGGCATCCGGGAAATTCGGAGGCGTCCCGGTCCCGTCCCATTTAAACCCCCAACTGTTCTGGCTGATCAGCGCGCCGTTGTTTGCTCCGTACACAATGGCTGCGGGCAACCTGTTGCTGCTGAGATCCTCTTCCGGCTTCTCCGGATTGTGCTTGAAGATCTGACAACTCATCAGGCGCACCCCGTCGTTATTCCCGGTGCCGCCGGCCACGCCGGCCACGCCCTTCCCGTTGTTGGTCACCGCTCCGACCGTTCCGGCTACATGGGTGCCGTGGTCGTGCGGAACAATGTTGCTGTTGTTATCGACAAAATTCCAGCCATACAGATCGTCTTTGTACCCGTTGTGGTCATCATCCGCGTTTCGAGCTCCGGCGCTTTCGGCGCTGTTTTTCCATATATTCCGGTTTAGATCTTCGTGGTTGTAATCAATCCCGCCGTCCACAATCGCCACGATAACAGAGGGGTGTCCGGCCGTGATCTCCCAAGCCGAAAGCAGGTTGATATCGGCTCCCTGCTTTGCCCGGGTCAGGGCTTTATCCTCGCCGCTGTTGTAATAGTGCCACTGCTTCGGCAACAACGGGTCATTGAAAGCAAATACCGCTGCGCCGGGAGTCGCCACAACCGGTGCAGCAGACCGGGAAGCGGCGCCAACGCGCCGGATCTTCAACACCGGCTCGATTTTGTCTATTTCCACCAGCGTTTCCAATCCTTTCAGCGCTCTGGTGACGGGAAGCGATTGTTGAAAATAGAGGTCGTACCACAAATCCAAACCCGCCGCCTGTTGCGCCTTTTCAAATTTCCCGGCAGGAGGAAAGGTGCGTTCCACCTTAAAAACGCCCATTTGAGCCATCGCTTCATCCACGGCGGCAATTCCCGTTCCGCTACTTCCGGCGGCGGCAACCGTCCGGATGGTCGAACGGACTTCCGGTTTTAATTTGATCCGGAGCGTGCCTTCGCACAGCGTTGTTTCGGGCCATTCGTTGCCGTCCCGATTTTCCGCTGTTTCGGGCCAATCGCTCTCTGTGCAGGAAATTCCCACGGTGATGATAAAAACGAGCTGCCAAAAACGTTTCATAGTTTGCTGTTTAGGATTATCATGCTGCGAAAATAGTACATTTCAGGTTATTTTAAGCCAAAGGCTGCCCCATTCGGACAGCCTTTGGTGGAAAAGGAAAGGGCGGAGTGGCTCTTATTGTTTGGTCAATACCTCTCCCATTGTCAAGGCGAACCAACCGCCGAACTCTACGGAATGCGCCCCCACCCACTGTGCTGTCGTCAAGGTTCCGCCCTGGATGGTAAACACAATGTCAGATGTACGGATTACCCCCACCCCACTTATATATATCGCCAAATCTATGGATCCATCCGTATTCTGAAACATGAGCTGACCGCCCGGAACCGTCAGGGTGGTCATGCCTGCATCTACAACCCCGTACACCGGATAGTTGTTGTAATCATGAGGTACCAGATTGGTGATCCATACCTTGGTCAACGACACTTCGTCCGGTTCAATGGTGACCGTCCAATTCAAAGTCTCAGGGCTGAATCCATCCGGTCCGCTGCCCTGCCAGGTTCCCAAAAGGGCAGCCAATGGATGTTCGTCGTCGGAAATGGTGACGATACAGGTGTTTTCACGCCCCATTTGCACGCCGTTCACTTCCACCAGACGGAGCGCTACCTGGGATTTTCCCGTGAATACATCGTTGTCCACAATGGGAAACGAGATATCTTTGGTCCAGTCTTCGCTGTCAAAGTTCAGGGTAAACGAGGCGGGTTGTTCGTAGGACACCCCTTCAACTGCTGTGGTCTGGGCGGCCACGATCTCGAAGGTGACTGTGGCGGTTGCAGCGCCGACGGAGGTCATCCGAACGGGAATGTTGGCAACACCGTCTTTTTCCGATACGGTCACCGTTGTGGAGGGGAAAGCCAGAAAAGCGTCTCCGGCGCCCAGAGAAGAAGTGTATTCGTTCTCAAAACAGGAGGTAAGCAGGAGGATGCTGCACAATCCTGTCCCTATCATTTTTCCTAATTTCATACGTTTCATCGCTCTACTTTTTTAAATTAATAACCCGGATTTTGTTGCGGCCTGATTTGCGGGTTTACATCCGTTTCTTTTTTGGGGATCGGCCACAGAAAGCGGGGATTGCTTGCCTCTACCGACAAGGTTCCGTGCGTGTTGCCGGGGAAGATCATCTCCGGATTCTGACCGGCCCCGCGGGTGAATCCCATCTTCCAGCGTTTCAGGTCGGAAAGCCGGAAGCCTTCCGCATACAGTTCGCGCACCCGTTCCTCCCGGATCTCCTGCAACAAAGCGCCGCCGCTGTATGTTTGTGTCGTCCAGCCTTCAATACGCTTGGCGCGCAACTGGTTCAACAGATCGGAAGCAGCGCCGTCCGCCCCGCCTTTTTGTACATAGGCCTCTGCCGCTACCAGATACATTTCCGAAAGCCGGAACGCTTTTCCCTTGTTTACGTAGTTGCTGATCGTTGAATTTTGCAATGCGGGATTCCCCGGATATTTAAACAGCAGGTAGAGGCTGTCTGTGGCAATATTCTCCACTTCGATCTCCTCCCGCTGGAAATAAGCGGGAAAGCGGATATCGTTCGGTTCATACAGGTCCAGCACCCACTGTTCGGGGATGAACTGCGGGTCGGGGCCTGCGTTTTGATTATCGTAAATAAACAGGGAGCCTGTTTGATTTCCCAAGTCGTTTACACCCACCATTTCCGTGACAAAGATCACCTCGTCCCCCTCATCGTTTATCCACAGGTCGGTGTAGGCGGCGGAGTCGGAAATCAAGGTATAAGCAGGGGACTGGATCAGGCTTGTCGCTTCGCTGATGGCCACATCCCAGTTGTGCATGGTCAGGGCTACGCGGGCTTTAAAGGCTTTTACCACATCCGCGGAGAGGTACACCGAATTTTTTTCACCGGCACGGGTAATGGCGCTTTCGGCAGCCTGGATGTCGGAGGTGATCAACGCATAGACGTCCGACAGGGGCGATCTTCCCAAATAGGTGGCGGGCAGGGAGGAGGGCCTGTAGAGCGTGTCTACCGGCAATCCGGCTGTCCCGGCTGCATTTTCGGGGTCGTAGTCTGCGCAAAATTTTTCAGAGAGGGCGTAATAACAAAACGCCCGGATCAAACGAGCTTCTCCCTCATATGTGTTCAGCGCCTTTGCATCTTCTTCGGAGAGGCCGCCTGCGGAACGAAGTCCCCGGATCCCTTCAATTAAAAAGTTGCTGGTAGCGATCACGTAGTAGTAGCCGTACCATTGGGATTCCACCACCGGCTCTGTGGTCTGAAAGGTCCAGGTGTAGAACGATCCGTTGAAATTTCCGAAATCGATCATGGCGTGGAACAGGTCGGACTGAAAATCCGGCATGGTAACATACGTTCCCGTAAACATTCCTTTCAGATTGGAATACAATCCAATGCGGATACTGTTTGCATCGGAGACGCTTGAAATTTGTCGCTCGATGGCGTTGTAGGGGCTTTTGTCCATGTTGCAGGCATAAAAGGTCAGCAACGCCAGGAAAATAAGTATATTCTTTTTCATAACCGTCAAATTCATACGTTATACTGTTGATTAAAATGTCAGCTCTACCCCCATGGAGATTTGCCTGGAGTTGGGGTAAGTCCCGGCTGTCCCATTGTTGTCGAATTCCGGATCGTATCCATGAAAATCTGTGAATGTCAACCGATTACGCCCCGTTGCATAGACGCGCGCTCCTTCCATGATACCGGTTTTTTGCAGCCATTTCCGGGGCAATGTGTAGGAGAGGCTCAGGTTTTTCATGCGGATGAACGAGGCGTTTTCGTAGACGCTCGTATCAAAGTAGAACGGCGTTCCGAATTTGGGTACATCCGTGATCTGGCCCGGTTGTGTCCACATCTCCAGCATCTTTGTTTCAAAATTGCTTTGTCCCGCGTTGTTGCTGTTCATGGTGTAATATTTTTCGTTCAGCCACATATACCGTTTGCCGACAAAGGAGAAGTCGGCCGCGAGCGACAACCCGTTCCAGGAGAATGAGGTCGAAAACCCTCCCGACCAATCCGCGTACATGTTCATGCCGTTGAAAACAGCGTCGTCATCACTGTACACCTTGGTCAATTGACCCTCTTTGGTCCTCCACACCAACGTTCCGTCCATGGGGTCTACGCCGACTCTCTCCACCACCGAAAAACCGCCGACCGGTTCGCCGACAACGTATTCAAGGCCGGTTGTTCCGTTTACGTACCGGTCGATCCCGTTGTACAGTTCCAGCATGGTGTTTTTGTTGTAATTGATGTTTCCGGAGATGCGCCACTGGAAATCGTTGTCGTTCAGGATGTCCACCCCGAGCGTCAATTCGAATCCCCTGTTCCGCATTTTGCCGACATTCCCCCAGCCCGAACCGAAACCGGTGGTGGCAGACCAGGGAACTTCCATCAACATATTGGAAGTGATCTTGTTGTAAAATTCGGCGTTGAAATCGACGCGATCGAAGAGCCTTCCCTCTGCTCCGAGGTTGAAGGAGGCCACTTCTTCCCAGGTCAGGTCCGGGTTGCCCGGAGCGGCAATTCCCAGCCCGCTTTGGTTGTTGTACTGTGGCCCGGTGCCCAGTGTGCCCAATGCCAGGTAGTTCCCAATGCTGGAGTTACCGGTGACCCCGTAGTTGGCTTTCAGTCGTAAAGAGTTCACAGCGTCTATATCGCTCAGGAAGAACGCTTTTTTAGCATCCCACATGGCACCTACCGACCAAAAATTTGCGTATCTCACCGATTCCCCGAAGCGGGATGAACCGTCGCGGCGAAGGCTGGCAGAGAGGTAGTAGGTTTGGTTGTAGTCGTAGGAGAGGCGGCCAAAGTAGGAATTGAATACATACTCTTCCTTGTAAACGCTTCCACTCGGCAAGGTGATACTATTTACATTTCCCGCCGGGAGCAACGTCAGCCGGTCGTCTGTCATGCCCGGCACCGATGCGCCGAAACCGGTGGATTGGTTCACTATGGCTTCCTGTCCCAGCAAAACGGAGAAATTGTGGATCCCGTTCAACGAGTAGGTATAGTCAGCCGTGTTGGTGGCCGTGAGGGTGTAGTAGCGACTAAAATATTCCGTCGTTGTTCCGCTTCCCAAGTTGCCGATGTAGGAGGGTAAACGTTTGTTTGTTTGGCGCTGGTCTATTCCGTCAACGGCCTGTATGGCTTTTAATACCAACCCTTTAATCGGGGTGATCTGTTCAAAGGTGCTTGCCGTGAGTGCAATGCGGTCGCGGTGCATGGGATTTTTTTGAAACCAGTGCTTCATATTTATACCACCGCTCCAGGGAAGTCTATCCAACTCTTTGCCGTAACTGATCTTTCCGTCGTTGTCGATCAGTTCGTAAGGCACGTTGTAGGGCCTTTCGGAAAATACAACCATGACGGGCGTATTGGTATACCAACCGGTGACCGATGTTTCGGCTTTCTGGTAAGAGAGGGTGACGTTGGCGCCCATCTTTAGCCATTTTTTGACGTCGGAGTCCAAATTCAGCCGGAGCGTGTAGCGTTCTGCACCCGAGCGCGGGGCCGTGCCGTCTTCGTTGAGGTAGCCCAGCGAAAGGTGGTAGCGCGTATCCTCGCTGCCCCCGCTTACAGCGGCACTAAGGGAGTAGGTCGGCGCAGAATCTTTAAACATGTATTTTTCCCAATCGAAGTTGATGCCGTTGCTCAAAACAAACTCTTTGTTGGCTTGGTATTCCTGATCGTTCACCAATTGCGGAAAGCACATCTCTTCGAAACGGAACAACTGTTCCGAGTTCATCAGGTCGAAGTTATTCTGGGTCAAAAAGGACCAGCCGTACTGGGCGTTGATGACCACCTGTCCCTGCGTGCTCCTGCTTCCTTTCTTGGTGGTGATAAACACAACCCCGTTGGCCGCCCGCGAACCGTAGATGGCGGTGGAGGCGGCGTCTTTTAATACGCTTATATTTTCTATGTCGTTCGAGTTCAGGGTGGAAAAAGTAGAGGCGGGAACCGGTATGCCATCCAGCAGGTAGAGGGGAGCGGTACCGGCATTCAGGGAGTTGATCCCGCGAATACGTATGGAGGTGTTGTCGGAGGGTTCGCCCGAAGAGTGAAATACCTGCATACCGGCTATTTGTCCCTGCAAAGCGTCCGATACGTTGCTGGCCGGCCGGCTGGCCAATTTTACGGCGTCTACCGTGCTGACGGAGCCGACAACCGACCCCACTCTCTGGCCGGAGCCATACCCGTACACAATCACCTCATCCATCTGTTCGGCATCCATTTCCATCTCCACGTTGACGTTGGTGAGCCCGTTCAGGGCTATTTCCCGGGTTTTCATCCCCACAAAGGTAAAGATGAGGGTGGCGTTGGCGTCCGCCTG
>JAISVB010000043.1 GCA_031271755.1 Culturomica sp. | reverse complement strand
GCTCAACACAGACGCCCGGACTACCATACCAGCGACAACCGATACAAATTCAACGGAAAAGAAAAACAGACGACCGGAAACATGGGATTTCTGGATCACGGTAGAAGAATGTACTATGCAGAACTCGGAAGGTGGTTTAACGTAGACCCAATGGCAGGAAGTTATTTCCCATATAGTCCGTACAACTACGTACTGAATAACCCCATAAACAGGATAGACCCTGACGGCAGAGCGGATTTTTCGGTTAATGGAAAAGTAATAGGTAATGACGGAGTTGATGACCAACGAATTTTGGCAGTTAGAACAGAGGCTCTTACAAAGAAAGAGATAAAAGAAACAACAAAATTTATTAAATCAAATTCGGGAAAAACAGAGGCTTTTCAAAGTAATGGAATGGCTTATACAAATTCTATTGCAATAGAGTCTTCGGCAGACAACCGCCAAGCAATGGTAACGGAAGTTAGCAAAGATAACGGCAGAGGTGGAACAACAGACGCAAATAATAGAGAATACGGCGGTTCTATTGAAAATGGAAAAGTAGTTACTGCAACACCAGGGGCAGTTGCAAATCCTAAAACAGACGCAACTGCAAGTATTGAATTACCAACGGGAGTTTCCACTTTCCACAGCCACCCAAGCGGAACGGTTGTAGATTCTCCACCTGCTAATACAATGGGAGGTACAACAACAACATATTCTTTCATACAAACGCCTTCTCAAACAGATATAAACAATGCGGGAACAAGTACGAATTATGTTTTTGGTCGTAGCAGTGGCAAGGTATATATTTATAATTCAAATGGTGTTCAGGCAATTATTCCAATTAAACAGTTTGTAACTCCTAAAAGATAAAGCAAATGAAAAGGATAATTGTTGCGATTGGTTTTGTGTTTATTTGTTTATTTTCAAATGCACAGGAAAACAATCAACTGAACAAAATGATAAATACAAGTTTGCTTTCATATCTTGATTGGAAATCGGATTTGATAAATAAAACTTGCAAAGATTGTGTGGAATATACTCCTTATATTTGTGTAGATAGTTATCCAAATAATTTTTCTTTTTCAGAGGCAATACAGAAAAGGAATGTAAAATTTATGAGTTTACAAAATCTATCAGGGCAAAAGAAACTCAAAAAAGGGAAAGAATACGAATTTGTTTTTATGGGAATGTCATTAGAAAAAAATCGAATGACTATTACATTATCAGGCAAAGGCGTTTCTATTCCTAAAAAAAATCATTTAAATATTGTTGCCGTTGATTGGGGAATTTTTACCTACGAATACGCTTGTGATAAACAGGAATGGGAGTTACAAGAAACTAAATTTGGAGGAATATAAGGAATAAGCCCGCGAAAGCGGGTTTTGTCATTTTAAAAAATACTAAAATAGAATTTGGCTTGATAAATACAAAGGATAATGGCTCAACTGTTATGACCAATCATAAAGAAAATTCGGTTATACCAATTTATAGAATTTACTTGGTTACAAATAAAACTTATTATCCATTTAAGCCATGAAAATAAAAAAAATCATATTTATCTCTGTTGCATTGTTTTGTATAACAAGAAGTTATTCACAAAAATGGACTATTCCGTACAATGAAGCTATTAATTTTGAATTGAAAGAATTATTAGTTAATAATGATTCTTTTATCTCTATTTTAGATTCAATTTTGCTTAATGGAGAATGTGTAAAAGGAAAGGAAAATGATTTTAAATATTTTTTTATGTTATTTGAAAAAGGAAAGGACTGTGAGTACAAAATAATAATAGAATTATTGAGATTACCGATAGGAAACAGTTCACTATATGGTTTTTTTAAAATCAATAACTTTTTTTTCTTCGTGAATGGAATACCTCCTCATAATCTGTTTCAACAAGGAACTAAAAATAAAAAATTTACTTACAAAAAAAGTAAAATAGCAATAATTGAAGAATTCTCCATTTGGCACTTTAGATACGAAAATTTCACTCTATCATTGGAAAAACATTACTGTTTTTGAAATAAATAGAGATTTTGGAGAATTGGATGATGGAGGGCTGCCTCCCTCTACGACCTCAGAAGGCTCACCGCAAAACAGTCGAAAAGGGTGGTGCAGCATGACCGAAATACGCACCGGGAAAGAGCAAAATAACTCAATTTTAATACCTGAAAGTTGGAAATCCATTTAATAGAGATAATTTTGTCGAAATCGGAAACAATGATAAATGATCCTTTGTGGAAAAGGGAGATGAAGGAGTATAGAGGGGACAAGGTAGAAACGGCATGACCTTAGGAGAAGACGACCCCGCACCGCACGAAGTTGGTCACTTGTTAGGATTAAAAGATAGATACACAGACAAAAAAGGAGCTCATAAGGATTGAATAAACAATATTATGGGCAATTCAATGAAGGGAAACGTTGAACAAAGAAATAGTCCTAATTCACAGCCGTATGAATTTAAATAAAATCATGTTATGAAAAAAATAGCATCAATTTTGCTTTTATTTTTACTATTGTTTCTTGAAGTATTATCTCAGAAAGATTCTACAAAGGATAAAATTGTAACAAAAAAAGAATCGATAAAATTGTGTCAATTAATTCTTCAAGACACATCATTCTTAAAAAAAATTGATAGTCTATCACAAACAACAGCCTATCCTTTAAATTTTACTACTGAAGAGAGTAAGGTTATTTATTTAGATATTTTTACATGTGGTCAAAATTTATATTCGATACATGTATACAAACAAAATCGATTTACTTATATAAAAGGAATATGGGGGGTTTTGAAGTTGGGAGAGATATATTTGTGCTTAAAGGAGAAAACATTCCCGAACTTTTTAAATGTACAAATAAATCAAAATCACTCGATTACAAAACACATCTTGGATATAAAATGAATGATGGGCGTATTTTACCCATGATAACCAATGGAATTAATGACACACAAGTTGCAATTGTATATACATATTCAAGAGGGAATATAGAATTAAAACAAATAATTAGAGGCTATTAAAAATAACCGAATGACAATAATACCCACTAAAAGTGTATACGTTTGAATAAAATAAATTCGATCCCCCTGAATTGCAACATTCCTTTACATTCAAGCGCACCGGAGGCCTCCTGTCGCTGGAGGGAGCCGGTGTGGACGGGGGAAGGATCACAACGACGAGTGCGGGAGCCGAATCGCTCTTCTACATCAACTCATTTACAAAGGCTTACTAATGACAAGTTATAAGGAAACAAAAGGTGGACATGGACATACGTTGTGGAACAGATTGTATCCAGAATCACCATTAAAAAATAGTTTAACCGGATTTTTCCATACACACCCCAGTGGTGAAAATATTAGTGTGTCAGATAGAACAAGAGCGTCAGACCAAGATAAAAAAAGTAGAGATGACGCTCTCAGACTAATGCCACACATGCAATTTTATATTCTTACGCACCTATTAATTATGGAGATAAATTCCCTTATACAAATACTTAGTAATATGAAAAAACAAAGTATAGTAATATTTTTGTTAATTATTTTAGTACTATTTGGCTTTTTGTCTACAACAAAAATAATGGGTCAAACAGGGGTAAATATACAAGAAAGAGCAATAGACAATGCTATTTTAGATTTTTCAAAAAATTGCAATTTATACAAAAAAGATTCTATTTTTTCTGTATCATTTAAAGACAGTGTATTCAATGAAGGTATTTTAGTGCGAGTTGATGAAAACTCTTATAAAGACAAAAGAACTCATGAATGGAAACGAGGTTCATTGTATGATGGAATTGCAACTGTAAGTATTACTGCCCACCGCATTGGTGAATATTGCGAAGAATGTTGTGATAAGTTTCTTTATACAAAAGAGACAACAGTAGGAAGTAAAGGCAAACTGCCTTCCCGTTATATCGAAAAAGGAGGTAAATTATTTTACTGGTGGGATGATAGTTATCCATTAACAGAGGAAATGCTTGCAATACTATGGAAATATAATCTACTTTGTGATGACACAGAGGACAGGATTGGGTTACCCGACTTTTCAACAGATGACAAACTGAAAGGAGCACATTATTATTTTTGCAAAAGCAATTTGTCGAAATATAAAAGGATGGTAACGAGTATTGGGCTTGGATATTATAAACCACCTAAATTAAATTGCAAGAAATAGATAAAAACTGCTTGGCTTGGTGAGTTGTTGCCCCCATCTTAATACAAATTTAGAAAAAATCCTAATTTGCTTCTACAGGTAAAAATAATAAAAAGTTAACTATTAATACACAACAGGTTAAATAATCCTTATTTTCCCAACTTTTCACAAATACTTCACAAAAAAACACCCTCCCCCGCTTCTGATTCTGCAACCAATCCCATAGTTTGTATCCCGGAACCGGTAGCTAAGGAAAACTTAAAAAAGTTGCAAACGATGTTCTCTGATAAAACGCCGGACAAACAGGAACAAAATTCAGACCCGCTCGAAGATATGCTGCATGAGACTCGGTATTGTGCCATATCCAACACCCACTACCATGGAATACACTACTTTGATCCTTTTTCCGATAAAATGCTCCCGCCGCGCACCACGCCGTGCCGGAGATAAAAAACATTGTTTCAACGCACATCCCACAAAAAACACCACGGTATTATAACGCTCTAAGGACAGTTTATGGATGCTCTACGGACGCTCTATCGACGGTCTACCAAAGGCTGCGCAAAGGCCGTACAAAGGAATCCTGACAGCAGTAAACAACTCCGGGAAATTGATCCTCCGCAAAAAAACGGTTGCGCAAAATGCCAAAATTAACCTCCGATGTACCTCAAATTAACCTCGATGCACAATCCGTTTTCTCCACTCCATCCCTCTAAATAAAAAAAACAACTATAAAACAAGCACTTAAACCTAAAACTCATCACATCTATCAGGTACATTCCGAATTACCCTCCTTGAACAACAAATTTTTATCCATATACCTTGAAAAATCAGCTACTACTTGGTGTTTGTAAAATAATTTGTGTTAATTTTGTAGAATTCACTCTAAAACCCACACCATGAAACATTTTCTGAAATACACTTTAGCCACTATTGTCGGTGTGCTGATCGTACATGTGTTGCTGTTGTTCCTCTTTTTCGGCATTGTTGGAGCCATGGCCAGTCTGGGTGATCAACCCGCTCCCATCAAAGAGAAGAGCCTGTTGCACCTGAATTTTTCGGGAACCATCACGGACAAAGCGTCCGGAAATCCGCTTTCCGGTTTTGATTTTTTCAGTATGCAACCCGGCAAATCCATCGGATTGAACGAGTTGCTGAAAAGCATTAAAAAAGCCGCCACGGACGACCGGATCGAAGGCATTTACTTAGACCTCTCCTCCATTCAGAGCGATTTCGGCGGACTTGCTTCGGCCGAGGAGATCCGGAATGCCTTGAAGACGTTCAGGGAAAGTGGGAAATTTATTTACAGTTACGCCAACCTGGGATATTCTCAGTTGAGTTATTACATCGCCTCCGTGGCGGACAGTATCTTTGTGAACCCGGAAACTCCGCTATTGCTGGCAGGGATGGGAGGAACCACCTTTTTTTACAAAGAGATGCTGGAGAAGATGGGGGTACACGTGGACATTGTAAAGGTGGGAAAATACAAATCGGCCGTGGAGCCGTTCACCCAAACGGAAATGAGTGAAGAGAACCGCCTGCAGATACAAGCGTACATTAACTCCATGTGGGGAACGCTATTGCAAGGGATATCGGAAGAACGGAACATTCCCGTCGATACTCTGAATTGGCTGGCGGACAACCTGGAGTTCCGGCCGGCTGAAACGGAAAAAGCATACGGTTTGTACGACGGAGTGATCTACGAAGATGAGATGATTGCGCTCCTGAAGGAAAAATGCGGCCTGAAAGCCGACGACAAATTGCAGTTGGCCGCTTACAACGATTACCGCAAAGCCGCTGTGCCGGGCAAAAAGACGGAGGTGTCCAAAGATAAAATCGCTGTGATCTATGCCAGCGGGCAGATCGGCCTGGCGCAGTCGGAAACCGCCATCGGCCCCGAATTGGCCCAAAGCATCCGGAAGGCGCGGGAGGATAAAAACACCAAAGCCATTGTGCTCCGGGTCAACTCCCCCGGCGGAAGCGCCTTGATCTCCGACATTATCTGGCGGGAGGTGGAGTTGGCCGCACAGGAAAAACCGCTGATCGCCTCCATGGGGAATGTGGCGGCATCCGGCGGGTACTACATTTCGTGCGCAGCCGATACCATTGTGGCCGATCCGGGAACCCTGACCGGCTCCATCGGCATATTCGGGCAGTTCTTTTCCGGAGAAAAACTGTTTAAGGAGAAAATGGGCATTCACGGAAGCGTTGTCAAAACCAACAAGCACAGCGACCTGCTGGGAGGACACCCGTTCGGCCTGCCCATCGGCGACCGGCCGCTCAACGAATACGAGAAAAAAATACTGCAAAAATACATCGAGCAGGGATACGAAACCTTCCTGAACCGGGTGTCCCGCGGCCGTCATCTGACCCGCGACCAGGTGCATGAAGTGGCGCAGGGACGCGTGTGGACGGGCGAACAGGCGGTGCAAGCCGGATTGGTGGATGTGCTGGGAGGGTTGGAAGAGGCGGTGAAGATCGCTGCGGAAAAAGCCGGTTTGGAGAATTACCGGATCACCGAATACCCCACGGAAAAGGATTTTTTCATGGAGCTGGTTTCCGGTTTTTCGGCATCCGTCAAGACAAACCTGCTGAAGAAAGAGCTGGGGGGATACTACGGCGTTTACAGCCAATGGCAGGAGTGGCAGAATATGCCGCAGGGAATGATGGCCCGGCTTCCTTACGACATATCCCTGAATTGAACCCGTACCGGGTTTTAGAGTCTGTTTAAACCGGACGTGATGAGCGTTTCAAAAGTCTTGTTATTCCCGTTCAGCGTACTGTACGGCGCTATTGTCGGCATCCGGAATTTCCTGTTCGACACCGGTATCCTCGCTTCCAAAAGTTTCGAGGTACCGGTTTTTTGTGTCGGAAACATCACTGTGGGCGGCACCGGGAAGACACCGCATACGGAGGAGTTGATCCGGAGGTTGCAGGAACGGTTCCGGGTGGCCTGCCTGAGCCGGGGATATAAGCGGCGGACATCCGGTTTTATCCTGGCCGGAGAAAACGCCACGGCGGAAGAGATCGGGGATGAACCGATGCAGATCAAGACCAAGTTTCCCGGTATTTTGGTCGCTGTCGACGAAAAACGGACGAGGGGCATCGAGACATTGCTTGCATTGCCCAAACCGCCGGAAGTGATCGTTCTGGACGATGCCTTCCAGCACCGCCGCGTAAAGGCGGACAAGAATATTGTGCTGATCGATTACAACCGCCCCCTGTCCAAAGATTGCCTGCTGCCGGCGGGACGGTTGCGGGAGCCTGCTTCCGCTTTGAGGCGGGCGGATTATATTGTGGTGACCAAATGCCCCGATCACCTGACGCCGATAGATAAGCGGCTTATCCTGAAAAAATTGAAGGTGAAGCCTTACCAACACCTGTTTTTTACCCGGCTGAAATACGGGGAGATCAAGCCCTTGTCTTCCGGCGTCCCCGTTCCCACGCTAAACCGGGACTCTGCCCTGTTGTGCATTACCGGCATCGCCCGTCCCGAACCGTTTATCCGGAAACTCCGGGAGTATACGGACAACATGACGGAGATCCGGTACTCCGACCACCACCGGTTCGGCAAGAAAGAGGTGCGGGAGATTGAACGGATCTTTGCGGAGATCCGCGATCCGGACAAATACATCCTGACCACGGAGAAGGATGCGGTTCGACTGAGAGAGAGTGAGCTCCCGGAAGAGATCAAACAACAGATCTTCTATATTCCGGTGGAACCCGAATTTTTATGCCAGGGTGAAACGTTCGCCCAGGAACTGATTGCGTATGTTGCAAAAAATAAAAGATAGCGCCGCTTACCTTTCCCGTTTTTTACAGGGGGAAAAACAGGCCGCCGCCATTATACTGGGGACGGGATTGGGGGAATTGGGAAGGTCTGTCGAGATCAAACACACCATCCCCTACGCCGATATTCCGCATTTCCCCGTATCGACCGTGCAGGGACACAAGGGGAATTTGTTGATGGGCCGGTTTGGCGGAAAAAATGTGGTGGCCATGCAGGGACGTTTCCACTTTTACGAAGGGTACTCTATGCAGGAGGTGACTTTCCCCGTCCGGGTGCTGCACGCGTTGGGGATCCCGCGGCTTTTGGTTTCCAATGCCGCCGGAGGGGTCGACAGGGAGTACCGGGCGGGCGATTTGATGATTATACGCGACCACATCAACCTCTTCCCGGAACATCCGTTGCGCGGCCCGAATTTGGAGGAGTTGGGGCCCCGGTTCCCCGGTATGACGGACGCTTACAGCCCGCAATTGATCCGGCTGGCGGAGGAGATCGGACGGGAGTTGGGCATCCGGCTGCGGAAAGGGGTATATGCCGGGTTGCAGGGGCCGTCTTTTGAAACGCCGGCGGAATACGGTTGGATCCGGGCGATCGGAGGAGATGCGGTGGGAATGTCCACGGTTCCCGAGATCATTGTGGCAAGGCATGCCGGTATGGAGTGTTTCGGCTTGTCGGTGATCACTAACAGCACGGCCGCTCCCGAAGAGATCAAAACCGATCACGCAGAGGTGCAGGATATCGGCCGGTCGGCTCAACCGCAGATGACCGCCCTTTTCCGGGAACTCATCGCCCGGATGAAGGAGTAGTGTTCCAATAGCGTTCCGCTTCTTCCAAAGCTGCCGGTTTTCCCAGATCCATCCACATCCCTTCAAAAGGATAGCCCTGTATCCGGTAATGTGGCGCTGCCGCTAAGTAAAAATCGACGACCGGGAAACAGTCCGGCCAGGCGTCCATCAACGGGAAAAGAACCGGTGAAAAAAGGTGGATCCCGCCGAATGCACAGGGGAAGCTGTTCTCTTTGACAAAGCCGGGAATGGCTGATTTTACCTCGCCGGTTTTCCGGTTTTCCCACCCCTGCAATTTTTCACTGCTGTCAAACAACAGGTAGCGGGAGGTGTCACGCCGGCCGGTCAGCAGAGAAGCGTCCGCCCCGGAACGGAGGTGTTCTTTGTAAAAGAGCGCCGGGTCGAGGTCTGTCAGGATATCGACGTTGTGGATCAGAAAAGGTTCCTTTGCATCCAGGAGAGAACGGGCTTTTTTGATGGCACCTCCGGTATCCAGCAGCAGATCCCGTTCGTCCGATATGTCGATCCGAAGCCCGAAATTTCCGTTCCCGGCCAGAAAATCAATGATCTGTTGCCCGAAATGGTGTATGTTGATCACGATGTGGTCAAAACCCGCTGCTTTTAAGCGCAGGATGACATGCTCCAACAGCGGTTTCCCACCGACCGGAACCAATGCTTTCGGACAGTTGTCCGTGAGCGGCTTCAGGCGGGAACCCAATCCTGCCGCAAATATCATCGCCTTCATAGCTCCTGTATGTCTAATTCCCGGTGGATTAAGATCACCCGGATCCCGTACTTTTGCCGCAGGTGTTCCGCCATCGACCGGGCGGAGTAAACGGAGCGATGCCGGCCGCCGGTGCATCCGAAACAGACGGCCAGATCGGTAAAACCGCGTGCCAGATAGCGTTCCACCGAAGCGTCCGTCAATTGACGAGCTGCTTTTAGAAATTCCAGTATCTCTCCGTCGGATTCCAAAAAGCGGATGACCGGCTCGTCCAAACCCGTCAAATTTTTATACTCTTCGTATTTTCCGGGATTGTGAACAGCCCGGCAATCGAACACAAATCCGCCCCCATTGCCGGAATAGTCTTCCGGGATCCCTTTTTTGTACGAGAAGCTGTATACGGTGACCGTCAATCCGGGTGCGGGGGGTAGTTTCCGGTATTTTTCCAATCCGGTCAACGCCTGAAGCGCTTCCGACAAACAGGGGTAATCGGGAAAACCCGGCTCCAACAGTTTCGCCAGCAACTCCACTGCATCCGGGATCGCCTGTACAAAGGCGCTCTTTTTTTCAAAATAACCCCGGTAACCGTATGCGCCCAACAGTTGCAGGAGGCGGAACAGGACAAAGTGGCGAAGCCGCGCCCGGAAAAGGCCGGAGTCTATGGGGCGGAAGGGTTGCAATGCCTCTATGTAGGCTTCCAGCAACTGTTCCCGCAATTCGTCCGGGTAAGCCGCCCGCGCCTGCCAGAGGAAGGAGGCGACATCGTAGTAGAGCGGGCCTTTCCGTCCCCCCTGGAAATCGATGAAGAACGGTTCTCCGTCGCAGATCATGACATTGCGGGACTGAAAATCGCGGTACATAAAGGTGTCAAAGGGTTCCTCCAGCAGGATATCGGCCATCCGTTCAAAATCATCTTCCAGACGATCTTCCTGAAATTCGATCCCGACAGCTTTTAGAAAACAGTATTTAAAATAGTTGAGATCCCAGAAGACGGTGCGGCGGTCAAAGGATGCCTGTGGATAACCGAAACTGAAATCCATCCCTTCGGCTCCCCGGCATTGCAGTACAGGCAGGGCTGTGATGATTTTTTTCAACAGTTGGAACTCTTTCTCTCCGTAGCGGCCGGAGGTGCGGCTCTCCGCCAGCGCATCGAACAGCAGGCAATCCCCCAGATCCTCCTGCATGTAGTACATCCCGTCCCCGGACACGGCATATACCTGCGGTACGGCGATCCCTTTTTTCCGGAGGTGCCCCGACAGGTAGATAAAAGCCCGGTTTTCGTCCGCAGAAACGCCCGCCACCCCGATCCGGCTGTGGTGCGCGCTCTTTATCCGGAAGTAGCGCCGGTTGGAACCCGCCGCCGACAATTCCGTCATCGTCACAACCTGTTCACCCGTACTTGAGCGGAATAGTTCTTGAAGTTCCTGTTGCATGTTTTTTCTCTCCCGTATATGGTTTATGAACGTAAAGATAGCGCTTATTTCTATTGAAACTCCTTCTGAAAACCATTCTTAACACACAGGTTTACACAAAAAAAGCTGCCCGATGGACAGCTCTTTTTTGTTTCGGCGGAAAGAAATTACTTCTTTCTGTTTTCCATGTGGGTTTTGTACCGGTTCATGAATTTATCCACGCGGCCGGCGGTGTCTACCAATTTCACTTTGCCTGTGTAGAAAGGATGCGACGTGTTGGAAATTTCCAATTTTACCAACGGATATTCAACTCCGTCGACTTCAATGGTTTCTTTGGTAACGGCAGTGGATTTGGTCAGGGTGGTAACTCCGTTCGACATATCTTTGAACGCTACCATTCTGTAATTTTCAGGATGTATGCCCTCTTTCATGGTGTATGTAAATTTTAAGTTTTTCTGTTTATAACGGCTTGCAAAGATATGTGATCCGGCCAATACTACCAAAAAAAACAGGATATTTTTTAAATAACTTTTGTACCCTCCGTCCGTTTAAAACAGGAAGAGCGGTGCCGGGAAAGCGCCGGGGCCTGCTCTCTCCTTTGGCACAGTAATTGCGCTATACGCAAGGAAACTGTACAAGCATCGCCCGCAAGGACAAAATGTCAGTTAAAAAAATGTATGGCCTGTAATAAACATGTAGCGAAGGAGGAATTATGAAGGATTGCATAGATTTTAATACCATGCTATTAAACAGTATTTCAGATGATTCTGCGGATTTTTTGCCGATACTCGGAGATGAGAAGGAGTTGTTGAACGAGGATATGAACCTGCCAGACACTCTGCCAATTTTACCGCTCCGGAACACGGTGCTGTTCCCGGGGGTGATCATCCCGGTGAACATTGCCCGGGAAAAATCGCTGAAATTGATCCGGTATGCTTATAAGCAGAACGCCCGTATCGGGGTGATCGCCCAGAAAGACATCAATACGGAAAATCCGGGCTTAGACGATCTGTACCGCATCGGTACGGTTGCCTCTATCCTCAAGATCCTGGAAATGCCGGACGGCACGACGACGGCTATTATCCAGGGAAAGAGGCGGTTTTTCCTGGAAGATATTCTGTACGACGATCCGTACCACGTCGGGAAGATCGTTCTTAAAAAGGAGGAGGCAATGCCGGCGGAGGATCCGGAATACGACGCTCTGGCCGATTCTTTGAAAGAGATCGCCGGAAAGATCGTAAAATATTCGAGCCACATTCCGAATGAATCCGGACTCGCTATCCGGAGCATCGAAAGCATGGTTTTTCTGATCAATTTCATCTCTTCCAATACGGATGTAGAGTACCAGAGCAAGCAGGAATTATTGGAGATCGACGGCCTGAAACAGCGGGCGGTAAAACTGTTGGAGATCCTGAGCAAGCAGTTGAGTTTGCTGGAATTGAAAAACGACATCCAACAAAAGG
The DNA here is from genome assembly GCA_031271755.1 of Culturomica sp. GTDB lineage: Bacteria > Bacteroidota > Bacteroidia > Bacteroidales > Marinifilaceae > UBA944. The sequence continues at coordinate 5,523 of JAISVB010000043.1, read as the reverse complement.
TCAAGAACGACATCGACAAGCAGCAGCGGGAATATTTCCTGCACCAGCAGATGAAAACCATTCAGGACGAACTGGGGGGAAATCCTGCAGACGAAGAGATCGAGGAACTGGAAAAGAGAGCGGCCAAAAAGAGATGGGATCCTGCTGTCAAAGAGGTATTTCGCAAGGAACTGGAGAAACTCAGAAGGCTGAATCCGGCTGCGCCGGATTACTCCGTACAGTCGAATTATTTGCGGGAAATCCTGGATCTTCCGTGGAATCACTGTTCTAAGGACAACCTGGATCTGACCCACGCCGAGGAGATTCTGAACGCCGATCACTACGGATTGGAAAAAGTAAAAGAACGGATTTTGGAGTATTTGGCCGTGCTGAAGCTGAAAGCCAACATGAAATCCCCCATTCTCTGTCTGTACGGCCCTCCGGGAGTGGGGAAAACCTCTCTTGGGAAATCGGTGGCGCGGGCCATCGGCCGAGAGTTCGTACGGATGTCCCTGGGGGGATTGCACGATGAGTCCGAGATCCGGGGACATCGCAAAACGTATATCGGCGCCATGCCGGGACGGATCATACAGGGTATTAAAAAAGCCGGCACTTCTAATCCGGTATTTATCTTAGACGAGATCGACAAGGTCGGGAAAGATTTCCGGGGCGACCCGCAATCCGCCTTGCTGGAAGTGTTGGATCCGGAACAAAACGCTGCATTCCACGATAACTTCTTAGACATCGATTACGATCTGTCCAAAGTCATGTTTATTGCTACGGCCAATGATATCTCTACGATCGCCCCGCCGTTGCGCGACCGGATGGAGCTGATCGAGGTAAGCGGATACCTGCTGGAAGAGAAGCGGGAGATCGCAAAGCGCCATTTGATCCCCAAGCAATTGGAGAATCACGGCCTGACCAATAAAAACATTGTATTTGAGGACAGTACGCTGGATGTGATCATTGAAAAATACACCCGGGAATCGGGGGTGCGGAGCTTGGATAAAAACATTGCCAAGATCATGCGGTTGGTCGCCCGGAAAGTCGCCATGGACAAAAAATTCCGGATTACTTTGGATACGGATAACCTCCGGGAATATTTGGGCATGCCGCTCTTTTCCAGAGAGGAGTACCAGGGGAACGACCTGCCGGGAGTGGTGACCGGCCTGGCCTGGACGGCTGCCGGGGGAGAGATCCTGTACATTGAATCCAGTTACAGCAAGGGGAAAGGCAAACTGACCCTGACCGGAAATCTGGGAGATGTTATGAAGGAGTCGGCTACGCTGGCGCTGGAGTACATCAAGTCGCATGCGGCAGAGATCGGCATTGACGACGCCCTGTTCGAAAACAACGACATCCACGTGCACGTTCCGGCCGGAGCTGTTCCCAAGGACGGCCCGTCTGCCGGTATTACCATGATCACCTCGTTGGTCTCTTCGCTCACCGGCCGGAAGGTCAGGAAGGCGTTGGCCATGACGGGAGAGATCACGTTGCGGGGAAAGGTGCTGCCTGTGGGAGGGATCCGGGAAAAGATCCTGGCCGCCAAACAGGCCGGGATCAAGGAGATCATTCTGTGCAGCGAGAACCGGAAAGATGTCGAAGATATCCGGAAAGAGTACCTGAAAGGGTTAAAATTCCATTTTGTCGATACCATCGATGAGGTGCTGAAAACCGCCCTGTTATAAAATTTAGGGATCTTTCGGTTTCAATCCGGAGGTAATTTTCCGCACCAGGCGGTATTTGTTGAAAAATTCCCGGAGGATCACCCGGATCACCGTATAAGAGGGGATGGCGAGGATCATTCCGGGAATTCCTGCCAAACTGCCGGCCAACAGGATCACGAGAAAAATTTCCAGCGGATGGGCGTACACGCTGTTGCCGTATATCAGGGGTTGAAAGACGATGTTGTCTATCAACTGGGTGATCAGCATGACTGCCAGCAAGAACAGGCTGAAAGGCAACAGATCTGTGTAGAACGGCAGGTCGATGTTCAGGATCACCCCGACGGATACGCCGAAAACCATTCCGATGATGGGCCCGATGTAGGGGATTACGTTCAGGATACCGGTTGCCAGCCCGATCACAATGGCGTTGGAGAAGTTCAGCCCTACCAGCCACAATCCTGCTGTATTCAAAGCCATAACGCCCAGTACTTCCAGCAAAATACCCACAAAGTACCTCACCAACAGTTTCTCTATGGAGTTCAAGGCGTTCCGGCCGCTCTCTTCGTAACGGGCCGGCAGGATGGCCAGTACGATGTTGGTGAACAGGTGGCTGTCTTTCAAAAAGAAAAAGGCAATAAAGGATACCGAGAAGAGCGCGATAAAGATCCCGGTAACGGTACCGGCGATGGACCCGAAAACCGTTTGCACCTGGGAGATGCTGACTAAGGAGTTGAGGCTGCCGGCCAACGCTCCCTGCACATTCTCGTGCATGTCGATGAGGCCGTAGCGCTTTGCCAGATTTCCCAGTTCCTCTAAGGGGACGCTGAGTTTGGAAACGACGGTGTCGATGCTGATGTTTCCCAGCAGTTGGAATTCGTGGGTGACCAACGGGATGATGGTGCCGACAAAGAGCAAAAAGAAGATCCAGAGCGCCAGCAGGGTGATGCCCGCTTTCAACCCGGAAGGCAGGCTCCGGCCCCGGAAGCGTACCCGCCCCAACCGGTCGATCAGCGGTTTCCCCAGGAAGGAAAGGGCAGCAGCGATCAGCACGTAAGCGATCACCGAAGAGAAATACCAACAGAACAGAGTGACGGCCGTCAACCCAAGGAAACCCAAAAGTATTTTACCGACGTTATTCATAGTTTGTAAAGAGTCTGTTTAAAAATAGCTGGAGTTGTCCCAGCAGTGTGTGCAAAGCTCCTCTTTCGGCAAACCGATTGCTTCTATAAGGTCATCCAGCCGTTGAAAACGGAGGCTGTCCAATTGCAGGTGCCGGCACATGGTGCGCACCATGTCTGCGTATTGTTGGGTATCGGGATCGGTGTAAGGTTGCAGCATTTCATCGGTCAGGTCGGAACTCCCTTCCAGATCCCGGATGACCCGGCGGGCAAAGAGGTCGAATGTGGAGCGCGATGTGGAGAAATTGAGGAAACAACAGGGAAATACCAACGGTGGGCAGGCGATCCGGACGTGCACCTCTTTTACACCGCATTCCCTCAGTTTCACGACATTGTCTTTGAGTTGCGTTCCCCGGACAATGGAGTCGTCCAGAAAAACGATCCGGGCGTCCCGGGTGAACGCTTCGTTGGGAAGGAGTTTCATTTTGGCCACCAGATCCCGCATGCTCTGGTTTTGCGGCATAAAGCTGCGCGGCCAGGTCGGCGTGTATTTTACAAACGGCCGTTTGTAGGGGATCCCTTTGCCGTGGGAGTAACCGATGGCGTGGCCTACGCCGGAATCCGGAATGCCCGCCACAAAATCCGCCTTCAGTTCATCCCGGGCGGCCATGGCGACCCCGCAACGGTAGCGGGCGCTCTCTACATTGACCCCTTCGTAGTCGGCCGAAGGGTAACCGTAGTAGACCCACAAAAAGGAGCAGATCTGTTTCCGGCAACCGGGGGCGATCAGCGTCGTCACTCCATCCCCGGAGATGCGAACCGCCTCTCCGGCTCCCAGGTCGCGTACATACGCATACCCCAGATTCGTAAAGGAGGAACTTTCGCTGGCCGCTACGTAACCGACCTCGTTTTTTCCCAGAATGACCGGCGTTCTGCCCAATTTATCGCGAACGGCATAAACACAGTCGTCCGTCAGTATCAGGAAAGAGCAGGAACCTCTCACGGCATTGCGCACGTTTTCGATCCCTTCTTTGAAATTTTCACCTTTGTTGATCAGGATGCTGATGATCTCGGTGGGGTTGATGTCCGAACCGGACATCTCCGCAAAGTGGATCTTCTCTTTCAGCAACATCTCCGTCAGTTCTTCGAGGTTGTCGATCCTTCCTACCGTAACCACGGCAAAACGCCCCAGGTGGGAAGTGACCGTTATGGGCTGCGACTCCATGTCGCTGATCACCCCGATCCCCAACTGAGAGCCTTGGAAACGCTCCAGTTCGGGCTCGAATTTGTTCCGGAAGTAGGCGCTCTCGATGCTGTGGATGGAGCGGACAAAGTCGGATCCGTTGTAAAACGCCATACCGGCTTTTTTTGTGCCCAAATGAGAATGGTAGTCCGTCCCGTAAAAAACATCCCCTACACACTCTTTGCGGGATACACATCCGAAAAATCCACTCATGCTGCTTGTTTTTAAGTCCGGTACAAAAGTACGAAAAAACCCAAAAAAAGCACTATCTTTGCCCGGTATAAAAAGAATCAGGATATGAACACGTTACTGTTTCTGGGAACCACGGAAATCATTTTTATTGCGCTTATTATACTGGTGCTTTTCGGCGGGAGGAAGATTCCCGAATTGATGCGGGGATTGGGCAAGGGGGTAAAAAATTTCAAAGACGGGGTGAACGGCCTGGAGGAGGAGAAAAAGGAGCCGGAAGAAAAGAAGTAATACCGCCGGCATGAAGCAAAGCAAGGAGCACAATGCCACTTTCTGGGATCATTTGGACGAACTCCGGAAGGTTATTTTTCGCATTGCCATTGCCGTCTGTGTTTTGGGTTTTGTTGCTTTTCTGAACAAGGAGTTTCTGTTCAACCTGGTGTTTGCGCCCCACCGTTCCGATTTTATCACCTACCGCATGTTGTGCCGTCTCGGAGAGACCTTTTCGCTTCCGGGGCTGTGTCCCGAGGAGTTCCGGGTGGAACTCATCAATACCCGCCTCGCTTCGCAATTCCTGACACACCTGACCGTTTCGGCTTTTGCCGGTTTGTTGGTTGCTTCGCCTTATGTTGTTTTTCAATTGTTCGGTTTTGTGAAACCGGCTCTGTATGAGCATGAAAGGAAATATTCCGGACGGGTGATCGTTTCCTCTTTCCTGCTTTTTTTCTTCGGGGTTTTGCTGAATTATCTGGTGATTTTCCCGCTTTCGTTCCGTTTTCTGGGAACGTATCAGGTAAGCCCGGATGTGGTGAACAGGATCGACCTTTCCTCTTATGTTTCCACATTTATGATGCTCTCTCTGATGATGGGCCTGGTGTTCGAGATACCGGTTGTGGCTTTCTTTTTAGCCAAAATAGGGGCGGTCACGCCCGATTTTTTGAAAAGGCACCGGCGCCACGCCTGTGTCGTCCTCCTGATCGCAGCGGCGCTGATCACCCCTACTGCCGATATTTTCACCCTGCTGTTGGTAGCCCTTCCCATGTACCTCCTGTATGAACTCAGCATCTGTGTTGTCCGGAAAGCCGCCGGAAAAACCATTCCGTAGGTAAATAGCGCTTTATTTTTTCGGCGATACGGGCGGTTTTAAAATTATTTGTATATTTGCAACTCCAAAATGACTCCGTAGCTCAGCTGGTAGAGCAACAGACTCTTAATCTGTGGGTCGTGGGTTCGATCCCCACCGGGGTCACGGTATAAAAGGGCCGAAAGGCGACAAAGGGAAGACAATCCCCGCAATATCAACAGATTGCGGGGATTTTTGTTTTTT
>JAISVB010000063.1 GCA_031271755.1 Culturomica sp. | reverse complement strand
CAGAGCGATGCGGATTACATGGCGGACTCCTTAGGCCACCTCTACGCCGCCAGGCGCACCACCCCCGGCGGGAACGGATTCAACAACATCCGGCGCGTCAACGTAAACGCCGCGCCGATGCGCATAGCCGACCTGAAAAAATTGTGGAAGGCCGGCATCGGGACCTATCAGGTTTTTCAGGAAACGTACCACAGGGAGACCTACGCAAAACTGCATCCGGCCGGAACCGTTAAAGGGAACTACCGCTGGCGGCTCTACGCCATGCACCGGGCCATGGAGGCCGGCATCGACGATGTGGCGATCGGCGCCCTGTTCGGGCTGTACGACTGGCGGTTCGAGGTAATGGGGCTGGTTGCCCACGCCCACGATCTGGAACGGCAATTCGGGATCGGCCCGCACACCATCTCGTTTCCCCGCATGCAGCCGGCGCCCGGCAGTTTTATCAGCGAAAACTCCCCCTACTTAGTGGCGGACGACGCTTTCAAACGGTTGGTGACGGTGTTGAGGCTGGCGGTACCGTATACCGGGCTGATCGTGACCGCCCGGGAGAGGGCCGGCCTGCGAAGGGAGATCATCGGTTACGGCTGCACCCAAACGGATGCTTCGACCAAGATCGGCATCGGAGCATACGCCGGAAAGAAAACGCAGGAGGAGAATGCGGACAAAGTACAGTTCATGCTGGGAGACCAGCGGAGCTTGGACGAAGTGGTGCGGGAACTGGCTTCCGACGGCTACATCACCTCATTCTGTACGGCAGGCTACCGTTGCGGCAGAACCGGGGACAAGATCATGAACCTGTTGGAAAAAGGGGTGGAAGGGAAATTCTGCAAACTGAACGCCGTGCTGACGTTCCGGGAATACCTGAACGACTATGCCTCCCCCGAAACCCGGCAGGCAGGCGAACGCCTGATCGAACAGGAGCTGCAGGAGATTGAACGCACACCGTTTTTTACCGACAAAAAACTGCTCCTCACCTTTATGAGTTACTACCGGCGCATCGCAGCCGGCGAACGCGACCTGTACATGTAGGGAGAAATCCCTCTTTTGGGGGATTTTGTTTGTAGGGCAAAAAGCCTATTTTTGCCGCGTAAATGGTATAATATGGATCAAAAATTCCTGAAATTATCGGATATTCCGACCGGAAATGAGTGTCTCGTCGTGAAAGTACACGGGCACGGCAGTTTCCGAAACCGCATCATAGAGATGGGATTCGTGAAGGGAGAAAAGGTTACGGTGATTAAAAACGCCCCTTTGAAAGACCCCATCGAATACAAACTGATGGACTGCCACCTCTCTCTCCGCCGGAGCGAAGCGGATCTGATCGAGGTGATGGATGTGACGGATCATGCCGCGCCGGACGATACCGCCCTGTACAACGGCACCCTGCCCGGCGACTCTTTCAAAGAGATCATCCGGACGCACGCCCACACCGTCAACGTCGCCTTGGTCGGCAACCCCAACAGCGGAAAGACCTCTTTTTTCAACCGGGCGGCCGGTATGCGGGAAAAGGTCGGGAATTACGGCGGAGTGACCGTAGACGCCAAAAAAGCCGTATTCAAATACAAAAACTACACGATCAACCTGATCGACCTGCCGGGCACCTATTCCATTACCGAGTACACACCGGAAGAGATCTATGTCCGGAAATACATCTCCGAAGAGCATCCGGATGTGGTGTTGAACGTGGTGGACGCTTCCAACCTGGAGCGCAATCTCTTCCTGACCACCCAATTGATCGACATGAACATCCGGATGGTGATGGCACTGAATATGTACGACGAACTGTCCCGGGAGGGAGCCGTGCTGGACTACCATTTTTTGGAGCAACTGTTCGGTTTCCCGATCGTACCTACAACGGCCAGTTCCGGTGTCGGTATAGATCAGGTGCTGGAACGGGTGATCGAGGTATTCGAGGATCGCAGCGAGGTGACCCGCCACATTCACATTCATTACGGAGAGGGGCTGGAAGAGGCGATCGACCGGGTAAAAACCCCGATCGCTTCCAACAAAGTGCTGACGGACAAGTTCGCTCCCCGTTACCTGGCTATCAAAGCGTTGGAATCTGACCGGATGGTCCGGGAACTTTTAGAGAAAGCGCCCAATTTCGCAAAGATAGACGAAACAAGCAATCTGTGCATCCAGGAGCTGACGCGGGAGTACAAAGAGGATGTCAAAACACTCATCACCAACGCCAAGTATGGTTTTATCCGGGGCGCTCTGAACGAAACATTTACGGAAGGAAAACGGAAACGCCACCTGACCAATGCGATCGACACGGTGCTGACCAATCAGTGGCTCGGTTTCCCCGTCCTGCTGTTTTTTATGTGGGTGATGTTCCAGGCGACTTTTTACTTGGGAGAGTTCCCGATGACCTGGATCGACAACGGAATGGCCGCTCTGGGGGACTGGGTCGGCCGGGTGATGGCGCCCGGTCCGCTGAACGACCTGGTGGTGAACGGGATCATCGCCGGCGTGGGCGGGGTATTGGTTTTCTTGCCCAACATCCTGATCCTGTTCTTTTTTATCTCCTTGCTGGAAGATACCGGTTACATGGCCCGGGCGGCTTTTATTATGGACAAATTGATGCACAAGATCGGACTGCACGGGAAGTCTTTTATTCCGTTGTTGATCGGGTTCGGCTGCAATGTGCCGGCCATCATGGCGACACGCACACTGGAGAGCCGGAGGGACCGCCTGTTGACCATGCTGATCACGCCTTTTATGTCGTGCAGCGCACGCCTCCCCGTATACATCCTGCTGGTTTCCGCTTTTTTTGCCGCACACCGGGGATTGGTGCTGCTTTCCATTTACGCTGCCGGGGTGGTGGTGGCTATCTGTACGGCTTTGTTGCTCAAGAACACGCTCTTTAAAAAGGTATCCGCCCCGTTTGTGATGGAGTTGCCTCCTTACCGCATGCCTACGTTGCGGAATACGGTAACACACATGTGGAACAAAGGGGTGCAGTATTTGCGGAAAATGGGTACGATCATTTTGTTTGCTTCGGTGATCATCTGGGCGTTGGGTTATTTTCCGCAGGATTCCGGCTTTGCTTACGGGACTCCGGAGCATCTGGAGCATTCGTACATCGGACGGATCGGGAAGACCGTGGAACCGGTCATTGCTCCGTTGGGGTTTGACTGGAAGATGGGCGTGAGCATTGTGACGGGGCTGGCAGCCAAGGAGATCGTGGTCAGTTCGATGGGGATCCTGTACCACGCACCCGATACGGAAGAGAACACGGCTGCGCTGACCGAGAGCATCCGGCCGGAGTTTACCCCCTTAGTCGCTTACGGGTTTATGCTTTTTGTCCTGATCTATTTCCCCTGCATGGCGGTCGTAGCGGCGATCCGGAAAGAGGCCGGAGGGAAGTGGGCTTTGTTCACCATTGTGTACACCACTGCTTTGGCCTGGGTGGTCAGCTTTTTGGTGCACCGGATCGGAATACTTTTCTGACATGCGGCAGGAGTTTGTCGTGTATATTGTTCTAGCGGCAGTTCTCCTGCTTATTTTCCGGAGGGTTTTCCGACGGTTTTTTCGCAGGGGAAAATCTGGCAAAAACTCCTGTACCTCCTGTGCGGATTGTCCGGAGTGCCCGTTGCGCAACACCTGCAAACAACAGTGATGTTTCGTCCCAAAATCTACTTCTGCAACTGCGATAACTTAGCTTTTAACTCCTCTTCTGCCGCCTTCAATTCGATCTCAACCGCTATTCGTTTTTCCCTCCCCTCCTTCTGGATCCTGCAAATATCATCCATGGTTGTAAGGAGATCGGTATTGGCTTTTCTGATGGTTTCAATGTCAATAATGCCTCTTTCATTTTCCACAGAAATTTGCGTTGTGGATTGCTTGAGCGTTTCGCTGTTCTTTTTCAGCAACTCATTGGTTGTATCCACCACATTTTTTTGAGCATTCAACGCTTGCTGAGAGTGTAAGATTCCCAGCGAAAGTACCATTTGATTTTTCCACAAAGGAAGAGTGTTGGCGATCGTCGATTGTATTTTCTCGATCATGGTCGCACTGTTATTCTGAATCATTCTGATTTGAGGAGCCAATTGAATGGACACCATGCGACTGAGTTTTAAATCGTGAATCTTCTTTTCAAAACGATGTACCTGCTGTTCGAGATCCTTGTGTTTTTGTTTGTCCTGAATACTCTCCCCGTCCTCAACTCTGTCCGGCACAATCGAAAGAATGTTTTCACGAACATCTTTTATCTTTTCTTCCCCGGCTTGGATATACAAGGTAATTTCCCGAAAATATTTCCAATTTTCCCGGTATTGTTCGTCGAAAATGTAGATATCCTTCATCAGGGTCTGGTTGTGTTGCTCCAATTGGAGCTCTATTTTATGAATGTTTTGTTCTACCCTGGCAAATTCTGCTTTCAGTTGAGCAATCCTTCTTTTCAGATTAGAAAAAATACCTGTTAATCGAATCTTTTTTGAGGCTACTGTATCGAATTTTTTCAAATCAACCGTCAGTGTCGCCAGAATATTTCCGACTTCTCCCATATCTTTTGTGCGAACATTGGACAAGACAGTGTCGGCAAAATCAGTCAGGCGGTTTTGAACAGCAATACCATACTGAATAATTTGATCGGAGCGGGTAAAATCGATTTTATTTTTATAATCTTCTATCTTTATTCTTTCCGATTCACTGACAGGTTGTTCAGCATTTGTTAGCAGTTCTTCATCCATGATGTTCACATTTTATTCATTATCAAGAAGTCCTTTATTATGCAGATCTTGCACAAAAGCCGATGTTTCTGCATTGATGGAAACAAGGTCGCTTTTATATAGATTATTTACGTCGTTCTGAAAGGCAATCACAATTTTTCTAAGGTTTTGCTCAACATTATGCATCGTTTGCCTGATTTCCTCCGTATCCAACCCTGTGTTTTCTATTTCGTCGTATTTACCAAGTATGTTGTTGAGCGTTTTGTCATAACGTAAAAAGAAACGCTCGTTGTCAATGGCCTTTTTGTTTAAAATAATACGGGAAAGGTCTATGAGTTTTTGAATGTCTTCTTTCATAGCCGGACGGTCAATCTCATTTTGCCATTTTTGAAGATCTTTTACAAACCGCTCCCCGATATTCTTTCTTTTAGACACTGTACCTGTTTCCCGAAGTTCTGCGGTAGTGGGAACATCCGGATGATATCCGGCCGAAATCAATGCTACCCTCCGAAGATAATTCGGGGCGCTTGCAAACATATACACAAAAATGGAGAACCAAGTAGCCAGTAGAACTCCTGTTGCAAAACCCTGCCAAACCTCTATTGCAAATAAAAAAATGCCCAATGCCATGGATACAAGTGCCAAACCAAACAGGCTGAGTAATCGGGGTTGTTTGCTAACAAGTCCCATGTACAGTAAGACTAACGGAGTAAACATAAAAGTAAACCCCAAAACAGGTATATACCACAGGTGCACCAATTTCCAAGTCCAATGCTTTTTTACTTCAATATCGTGCCGGGTGCGTGCCATTTCCAAAGATGTTCTAAGCGAATTCCCTACAAAGATATTATTATTTTCTTATCATTCCGTTCACAAATCTACAAAATCCCCCCATCGTAAAATCTTCCCGCTATTTGCTTTATTGAAAAAAATGATACCTTTACGGCATGGATATTTTAGCATTTCGCCAATATTGCCTTTCGTTGCCGCTCGTCGAGGAGTCGACCCCGTTCGACGAAACGACCCTTGTGTTCAAGATCGGCGGCAAGATGTTCTGCTACACCGATATGGTCGGGTTCGAATGGGTGGCCGTTAAGTGCGACCCCGACAAAGCCATCCTGTTGCGGGAAGAGTACCCCGACCTGGTCGAACCTGCTTTCCACGGCAACAAACGGCACTGGAACGGCATACGGGTGAAGGGCGGCTTGCCGGACGCTTTTATCCGCGAACAACTGCGCAACTCCTATCTCTTAGCGGCAGCAGGCATTACCCCCAAATCCCTGCGCGAAGAGATCGCAGCGCAGATCCGGAAAAGCGGAATAAAGTAGCACGATGGGCTTTCGATCTTGATCAAAAATTTCAGAAACAAACTATCTGATTTATCTACGGATATCCTTGTTCTGCCGATAAGACGGAAAAAGAAAAGCAGCTGCTTTCGCAACTGCTTTATTGGGAGGTGGTAGCACCTGGAATCGAACCAGGGACACAAGGATTTTCAGTCCTTTGCTCTACCGACTGAGCTATGCCACCATTGTTTGAGAGTGCAAAGATAGAACAATTTTTGTTCGTGCAAATAAAATTGAAAAATTAATTCCATCTCTGCACCCGTTTTTTTTTACTTGCGACCGGACGGATTAAATGACGTCATGCATTTTGCGCTTTTTCTCGATCTCGAAGGCGATCCGATGGCTCTCCAACACCTCCTCTATGCGGGCCGGAAAGTGTGCGGCGCTCCCTGCCCGCACCGCTTTCAGGAAGTCGGCTACAAGGTGCAGGTCGGCTCCTCCGTGAAAATTGCACTCCCCGTAAGTGTCGGAGAAATCATACACCTCCGGTTCTTTCCGGAAAGCGGTCACCGCGAGGCGCTTTTCATCCCCGGACAACTCCCCGCGACTGCACACGATCCGGGTGCGGCGACCGCCCTCCCGGGTAAAACCGTTCAGGGAGAAATCCACCGTTATGTTCCCCTCCAATTGCATCACCGCCACCTGGTTGTCCGCCACATCGTTGTCGCACCGGTAGACGCACCGCCCGTAAGGTCCCTCTTGCAACTCCTTCCGGATAACAGCGTCCGGATCCTCTCCCCCCTCCAGGTCAAAATGCCTCAACCACCGCTTTTTCCGGTAATACAACTCCACGGCGGAGTACGGGCACTCCTGCTCCACGGCGCATCCGTCAACACAGCGGTGCGTGCTTCCGGCCGGCGCGTTGCACGCCCGGAACCACTTCAACGATCCGCAGGACTCCGCCGAGCGGCACTTCCGCCCGGTCAGCCACACGATCAGATCCAAGTCGTGGCACGCTTTGGAGAGGAGAATGGGGTTGGATTCGCGCTCTTTCCGCCACAGTCCCCGCACAAAGGAGTGGGTCATGCGCTCGATCCCGATCTCGATCCGGTGGCTGACCGAGATCACTTCGCCCAACACCCCGCTCTCCAGCACCGCTTTGATCTTCCGGTAATAGGGATGGTAGCGCAGGACGTGGCACACGCCGACAATCCGCCCGCACGCCGCCGCCCGGGAGGCTATTTCGCTGCACTGTTCCCAACTCTGGGCGATCGGCTTTTCCAGCAGGATGTGGTACCCCTTCTCCAAAGCAGCCAACGCCGGCCGGTAGTGAAGCGGATCCGGCGTACACAGAAATACGGCATCCGCCATCCGGGGACGTTGCAGACACTCTTCCCAGGAAGCAAAGGCCTGTGCAACAGGAATCCCGAAGGTGGAAGCGTACTGTTCCCGGCGAAGCGGATTCGGTTCCACCACCGCCGCGATCTCCAGCTCTTCCGGATACAGGCGGGCGTACTCCGTATAAGCGTTCATGCGGTCTCCGGCTCCTATGGCGACAACGGTTATTCGGCGCATCTTTCGCAGTTTCTTGTCAGTACATTTCCAGCATCGCCCGGATGGAACCCCAATAGTATTCGCGCCATCCCTCCGTTATCTCGTCGAACACCTCTTCCGGTATGTTGGTGTGCCGCAACTGCACATCGGTCCCTCCCGGCCGCTTTTTCAACTCCATGCGAACCACCGACCGGTGCTCCGTATCTCCAAAAAACCACTCCTGCACCAGCAACCGATCGGGTTTCACTTCGAGGTTTACCCCCGTAATATCCCCCTCCCACAGGGAAAATTCGTACCCCTCCTCCGCCTGCATATCGGCCGGATATCCACTCCACAACTCTATCTGAAAGGGGTTGGTCAGCGCAGCGAACAGCTCCTCAGGGTCCGCGGCTATTTCTGTCCGGTATTCAAAATCTTTGACGCTCACGGTATAAATTATTTTTTCAAATATACACTCTGATTCTTACATATCCAACTCCCGGAGCCGCTCCAACAATTCCGCCGCACCCGCTCCGTTTTCCGGGGGCCGCCCGCAGGCTGCCAACAATTCCCGCGCCACCTTTTCCACCGGCTCTTTCCGGTAACAGGCCGGGTGTACCCGGTTCAGGAACTTCAACACCCGGAAAGCGTTGAAACCGTCAAAAAAACGTTTCCGGAATTGCACCGGCGAGGCGCTGTTGGCGTTTACCTCCTCCAACAGGGCTGCCAAATCGTTCTCGCGCAGGAAAACACGGAGGGCTTCCGGCTGTTTTTCCACCCATTCCGCTGCAAACGCTCCGCCGGCTTTGTAGTATCCGTCCACGGAATCGAACAACGATTTCAGGCAACGAAAAGCATCGAACGAATAGGTGGTGAACGCTCCCCCCTCTTTGACCATCCGGGCGACGGCCTGTCCTGTCCCGAACGGCGTCCGGAAGGAGATACGCGCAGAGGGATGGACACAGGTGGTATTCAGGTGGGCAAAACGGCCGGTGGCGATCAGTTTTTGGAGGAAATAAAAATCTTCGCCGGCCTGCCGCCTGTTCATTCCTCCCTCCGCCGCATAATCCGCCGCCCGCACGGCAAATGCCGAACCCAGACAGGTGTAGGCGTAGGGATGCCCCGTATACTGCAACGCCAAACGGTAATAACGCAGGTAGAGTTCGTAACGGCAGATGGCTTCCGCCTCGACCGGGGGCGTTCCGGGTTCCGTCCGGTGTGCATAGGCCAGGGTTACTCCCGCCAACCGGTTGTTCCGGAAACCGGAGAGCAACGCCTCCGTGTAATTTTCCTCCGTCAGTGTATCGGCATCTAAGGAGGCGATCACCCCTTCGCCGTTTTTTTCTTTCCAAAAGTAAAGCGCCGCCGCATCCATGCCGATTTTCCGGGCTGTGCCCACCCCTGCCTCCCGGTCCGGAAGGTCAAACGCCCGGATGACCTGCAAAAAAGGGTTGCTTTCCGCCTCCGCGAGCAGTTCCCAGTACATCCGGCCGTTCCGCTCCTTTACCTCCTCCGGGCATCCGGCCGCGTGGTTCACCACCACGATCGCCCCGGCCTTTCCCGGCCGGCCGGGCGCCAGTGAGCGCAATGTTTTCCAAACGTCCGGATCGTCCAGCACCGGGATCACGGCCAACAGTTCCAAACCAGCCGGAAATTCCAGGACAACCGCCTCCCGGTTGCGCGAAAAATAGCGCTCGAATCTCTTCATAGGGGAGGGAATAAAACATCGTATTTTAAACCCTTCTTGCGAATCAGAAAAACGGATATTTATTTCTTCCGGTAAGCGGCGTTCAGCCCTTTCAATACATCCTGCGTGATATCGAAACCATCCTGCGCATACAACACGGTTCCCGCCATCACCGTACTCAGGATGATGTTGTGTCCTTTCTCCCGGTTGTACTCCGTCAGGAAGTTGGTGATCTCTTCGAACAACCGTTTTTTCAACTCGTTGTCCTCCTGCATCATCTTCTCCGACATCTCCTGCTGCAAAAGCTGGAGTTTCTGGTACTTATCCTGCAAAGCCATCTGTGCGGCTTCCGCCCGCTCCCGGGAGATAAAACCGTTGTTCTCCACCTTGCGCTGGAAATCGGTCGCCTCCTGATCCAACTGCTTGGTTTTCATATTCAGCTCCGTCCTTCTCTCCTCCTGTTTTTTCAGAAAAGCCTCGTTCAGTTCCACGGACAACGCATAGTTGGTCAACAATGTGTCCGTATTGATATATACAATCTTTGCAATGTCTCCCGGCACACGCTCCTCTTCGCTGTTTTCCGCGTCCGCCTTTCCGTTGCGTCCGGAAAAGTGCAACACATACAAAACCGCAATAGCAAGCAACAACACCACATTCAATGCAATTGAAAGATTTTTCATAATTCCTGAATTCGTTTAGATTACTTAAAACTCCGTTGTTATTCAATGAAGCAAAGATAATCTTAGAATTCTTTCAATTGCAATGATTTTCCTTATTTCTTCGAACGAAAAAAGATTCTTTAACATTCGTTTGACCAAAACAACAATTGTCCGCTGCCGGTTAATACAATTCGCTTTCGCTGGCGATTTCGGTGTGTTGAAGAATGTTTTGCAGCAGTTCCCTTGCACGAAAAAGCTGGGCTTTTACGGTTCCCAGCGGAATGGCCAATTCGTTGGCGATCTCTTCGTACGAAAATTCGTCGAAATAGCGCAGTTCGATCAACCGGCGGTACCGCCCTTTCAGCATGGCCACCTTTTCCCGCATAAACAGGGCGCGTTGCGAGCGGATCGCCTCCTCGTCGGGAGTCCGCACATCGGCAGGGATGCTGTTGATGTAACCGCGGTCGTCCGGGTGAATATCGTCTTTGTCTAAGGAGACCAGCAGGGTTTTCTTTTTGCGGATGAAGTCGATGGTATTGTTGGAGGCGATCTTGAACAGCCAGGTGCTGAAGGCAAACTGCGGAGAGTAGTAATTCAAGCTGGCGAATGCTTTCTCAAATGCTTCGAACATCAGGTCTTCGGCATCTGTCCGGTTGTTGACCATTTTCAGGATCATGTAATAAACCGAATCTTTGTAACGTTTAAATAATTCCGAATAAGCTTTCTCATCACCCACTATCGCTTTCTTTACAACCTTATAATCATAAAGGGCTTTCTCCGACAAATTCTCCGTTATCTCCATTTTTTTCTCGTAAAAATTGCATACATCGTAAAATACCATCTGTACAGAAAGCCCACAAAACCAGCCGCAACCGAAGGAAGAAACAGTTTTTTCTGTTTCAGGTTCCGTATATCTATGCAGGTTGCAATCATCTCTACGGTAAACACAAAAGCGATCCCTGTCATGGTGTATGGGAGCAGCACTTTTTTACAGACAAGGTAAATCCCCATCACATAAAAAAGGAGCCTGACACAATGATCCAGATCGGATTTCAGCAAAGCGGATATAGGCCATTTCCGTTTATTTTCGTGGTAATACGTATAATCGCCCTTCCAGGTTTTCCGATCGCCGTCATTTATGGTCACAAAAGTGGAATCTTTTTTGGAGATCCGCACGTTCCCTCCTTTGGACAGCGCCTTAACCATCTCATTATCATAGCCGATATAACTGTGCGTATTTTTTGAAAATCCTTTCTCTTTCAGGTAATTTTTTTTCCGATACGCCATATTGCGCCCGTCTCCCAGTACAAAACTACCGCTTTTGACAAACAGGATCATCTTCAGAAAACGCAGAAAACGGAAAAAACGCCACATGTCCATCCCCCGGCCGGCGGCATAATTGGCGTACCCCAATACCACCGCCGTATGCTCGTCAAAACGGGCCTGCATATCCCGGATCCAGTTCTTGGTATCCGGCCGGCAGTCGATCTCCGAAAAGAGCAGAATGTCGTATTGCGCCGCCAGAATACCGATGTGGAGAGCGATCTTTTTGGTATTCCGGAATTTGGTTTCCGGGAAGAGGCGGCTGGTGCGGAGGCGGGGGTATTTCAATTGCAACTCCGCCAGCGTATCCTGGGTGTCGTCTTCGGAACATTCGTCCACCACGATGACTTCGTATTCCGGATAATCCTGTGTCAGAAAAGATTCCAGGTTATTTTTCAGGTCCCACTCCCGGTTACTGGAGGTAATGATCACGGAAACACCCTCCTGCCGGCCTTTGTTGCCCTCTTTGCAGGGAGAGCAGATAACGATCGTTTTGTAAAGTATCCGGATCAGAAGATAAACGAAAAAAAATATACAAACCAGCAGCACATATCCGTCAGATCCGGCAGCATTCCAGAATCCCTGCAATTTATCCATTATCAGCATAGCCATGATGCCCTTAAAGCATTTTTTTACAAAATTTCATTCCTATCGATACAATTTGGCAAAGATACTTACTTATCCCGAACATTCAACACAGAGGCGTCATTTTCCAATGGCAAACGCACGAAAATTTGTTGTGTTTCCGCAAAAAACTCCCTCTCCCACTTCTGAAAAATGCAATCAATCTTGTAAATTGCATCACAAACGGCATGCCCGGGCATAATCACTAAAAATACCATTTTCTTTGTTGTTTTTTGCATATTTTAATTACATTTGTACATAAAACCATTGAAAACGAACTCCATCACCCATGAAACACAAGCCTTACGTGCTTTTTCTTCTCTGCATTTTTCTGTTCATCAGGTGTGAAAGAGAGGAAATCGCTGTTCCGCCCTCCCGCTCGCCCGAATCCCTGGCGGAGTGGTACGAAACCAATTACCCACAGGCGCTCCGATTGAAGATCGAAGAAGAATACGTGGGAAGCGCCATGACGCCGCACTGGGAGTCCGCCCGTTTTGCCGGAAACGGACACCTGCGCTCCATGGAAGCCGAAATGCTCTCCGATGGCTTGCTGGTGTATCACCCCGACTGGAAAGAGAAAGCCGACATGCCCGCCGTGCGCAACACCTCCTACCCGTCCGCTTATTCGTTTACCCGGCTCATCATATTGGCAAACGAAGAGATCGGGGAACAGATCTGCTTCCTGATGACCGTTGTGCCCACAGCCGAATATTACGCCCGGCACCCGGACTTTCACGAAGACTTTTCCTATTTCGACAAACCGGCGGAATACAACGGACTGGTGCTGTACCACAACATGGAGGGGGAACTGGTCAACGGATGGGAGTACGAAGCCGGCCGGATCACCGAACGCATTACTCCGGCAGAAGGCCCAACGACAAGAGCGTTTACATGCAGCACAGATTATATATGGGTGGATGTATACAGTTGTTGGGTCATAACTACAGGATTTGGCAAGGAGGCAAACAGCATTTCCGAGTGCGATATATTC
This sequence comes from Culturomica sp., assembly GCA_031271755.1. Classification (GTDB taxonomy): domain Bacteria; phylum Bacteroidota; class Bacteroidia; order Bacteroidales; family Marinifilaceae; genus UBA944. The sequence continues at coordinate 2,074 of JAISVB010000063.1, read as the reverse complement.
ACCAAACTTGTAGAGATTTCTATGTGTCAGGTAACTGAGGAATCAACCGGCGGGGGATACGACAATGATCCGTGGAGAGGGAGAGGGGGAGGAGGAGGTAGCAACGACAGAACAAACAATTCCACACAGAACAACAGTCGCTCGAAAAAAATCACCCAAAAACTCTCACTGAATTTTGCGGATTCTGTGAAATTGGAAGAAGCGTTGGAGGAACTGACGCAAGAGTGTGCGTTTACACAGATACTCAACTACTTCAACAGTATCGGATTTAAACTGGAAGACATTGTGGTGGATGAAAAATTGCGGCTGGGGAATGCCTCGTTTACACCGGACAACAAGCTAAAATTCTGGGGTAGCGAGGATATTAATGCTGAAAACTTGATGCACGAGTTAACCCATGCTTACCAATACCACTACCACCAACAGAACGGAAACAATTATGCACTGGGAGGAGTAGAAACAGGCACCATGGAATTTGAGGTACGGTTACTGGCCGACTTGATCGCTTACCAAAAGGATCCGGATATGATGAGGAACGAATGGGCATGCAGGGTGTATAATGGAGGTGTTTACGAGATTGAAGAGGATTACGAAAAATGGCTGAAAAGCCTTTTGGGTACCCAAAATACGTTCCCGTCCACTATCGACATGAGCAAATTTCACCAATTTGACAGCCTGTTCCGAAAGTCATACCCCTATACCCAAGTCTATGAATTGGGTGTGGAATACAAGCCAAGTATTCCGGATCTATTCAAAACAATTAATGAGAAATGTTTGAAATAATCTGTAAAAATAGATGTACCAATTAAACTGAATAAGCTATGAAGAACATAATACTGCTTACTCTTCTTTGGGGATCGTTTGCTTTGCCGAAAGCCCACGCACAAGGAACCTTTATTATGGATACCACCATCAATGGACAGAAATATGAGAAACTGAAAAGCCACTGGTATTTGGTAAAAAATACGGCCAACTATCTGTATACCATCGAATACAAGGGGCCTTACGAACCGAAAGTTACTGTTTTGAGTCAGATGGAATTGGACGCGCTTGTAAAAAAATACATCTATCCTTATGTACAGGACAACTTAGAGATAGAGCGGAGGGATATCGCCTTTACAGCATTTGCCATAACATTCTATTTGGATACAAAAGGTATTCTCAAGGAACTGGGATTCAGTTATTCAGATATCTGGGAAAAAATTCCCATGAGCTCTTTGGCGGCGCTGGAACAGGAAATTCTGAAAAAAAATATCCGCTTTACGGTGTCCAAAAGATACCAAACAGTGGGCCTGCCCTGGATACGCCACGTAGTTTTGTACGGAGTTCCACATTTTAAAAAAATGGGACAACCGGATGCTCCGTTGGACCTCCCGGTTGCCCCTCCCATTCCTCCGAAAAATGGCGGAAAACTCCCAATAAAAGAGGATGGACAATAATGACTCATCTTGACAATTCTTATGAGAAAGTCTGTAATTAAGTCATGAAGAACATAATACTGCTTACTCTTCTTTGGGGATCATTTGCTTTGCCGAAAGCCTACGCACAAGCAACCTTTATTATGGATACCACTATCAATGGGCAAAAGTATATAAAACTGAAAAGTAAGGCATCGTATATTATTTACAATACGGAAAACTATCTTCAAACCATCGAATACAAGGGGCCTTACGAACCGACAGTTACCGTTTTGAGTCAGATGGAATTGGACGCGCTTGTAAAAAAACACATAGCTCCTCATGTACAGGACAGATTAGAGAATGTGGAAATTGGCTGGACTCTATTTGCTATAACCTTCTATTTAGATACAAAGGGTATTCTCAAGGAAATGGGATTTACTTATCCGCACATCTGGGAAAAAATTCCCATGAGCTCTTTGGCGGTGCTGGAACAGGAAATTCTGAAAAAAAACATCCGCTTTAAATTTGCCCCAATATACCAAACGAAGGGCCTGCCCTGGATACGCCACGTAGTTTTGTACAGTGCAAAAGACTTTAAAAAAATGGGACAACCGGATGCTCCGTTGGACCTCCCGGTTGCCCCTCCCATTCCTCCGAAAAATGGCGGAAAACTC
>JAISVB010000016.1 GCA_031271755.1 Culturomica sp. | reverse complement strand
TAGTTGGCTTCGGCGATGATGTTGTAGAGCCGAAGCCAGGTTTTGTTGATAAAATTCACCGAGCTGGTGGCGGTGTAGTTGCCGCGTTGAAGGTCGTAGAAAGCACCTAAGGCGGTGTTGTTTTTGTGCTGCCACGCCATAAATTCGATTCCCTCCCAGGAGAGGTCTCTGCCGTAGGCATTCTCATGGGCCATATTAAGGTAGACGCCCGTCAGCGCGTTCCAAAAGCCCCGCTCGGTTTTAAAGAGGTCTTCGCCCCGGATCTCGGTTTTGGGCTTGACGTCGAACCAGTCGTTGCATCCGGCAAAAAGGGCTGCCGTCAGCAATACCAGTACTGTTTTTTTTATCTGTTTCATAGTGTACTCGTTTTAAAATTCAGCGGTTAAAGAGAACGACAGGGTGCGGGCGAAGGGGTATTCCGTTCCGCGCTCGATCTGGATGGAGGAGAATTTGTGCACTTCGTTCATGTTCACGCCGAGGCGCAGGCGGTTCAGACCCATGGCCTTGATGGCGCTGAGGCGGTGCAGGTCGTAGTAGGCGCTGATGGCGGCGATGTCCAATTCGTTGCGTTTTTGGACAAAGCGCGAGGAGGCCTGTGTTTTCGGTGCATTGATCCAAGCACCACGTGAGGAGTCCCAAACCCGGAACGCTTTGTAGGGGGCGTGGCGGTTGGTGGTGGACCAGCGGCCGGTGAAGACGCGGCGGTCTACGTTCTTGGTGATGTCGATGTTCTCCACTTTGTTGATCAGCGTCTGGTTGTAATACTCGCCGCCGCCTAAGAACCGGCAGGTTACGCTCAGCCCGAACCCTTTGTATTCGCTGTATACGCCAAAGTTGCCGCGGTATTTTTCGCGCGAGTTGCCCACCACCACCTGGTCGCTGGCGGAGTAGTAACGGCTGTAGGTCGGTACGCCGTCGCGGCGCATAAAGATCTCCTCCCCGCTGGCGGGATCGATGCCCAGCGAGGGAACCGCCCAGATGGAGGTCATGGAGCCGCCTTCCACGTATTTGAGTACGGGGAGGTAGCGGGCTTCCTCGATTTCTCCGTCGCCGTCGTGGTCGCCCTCGGTGAAGAGTGAGTTCATCCGTTCGTTGTATTCGCGCATGGCGTCCGAGATCTTGGTGAGCTTGTTTTTGTTCATGGAGAGCGCCCCCGTCAGGTTGAGGAAGAAGTCGGGGCGGTCGATGAGCCGGTAGCTGAGGGTCAGGTCTATCCCGCTGTTCCGCACTTCGCCCACGTTCTCCTTTATGCTGGTGTAACCGGTGGAGGGGGGGAGCGTAAAGCTCGCCACCAAATCCTTGGTGTTGCGGAGGTAGTAGTCGAAGACGATGTTCAGGCGGTTTTTCCAAAGGGTGGCGTCAAATCCGATGTTGTACTCAAGGGTTTGCTGCCAAAGCAGACCTTCGTTGGCCAACCGCAGGAGGTAGGCGCCGTTTCCGCTGGAGAGGTCGCCCATGTCGTAGAACTCGTCTTTGTAGTAGTTGTAGGTGGCTAAGTGGGAGTAGGCGTCCACGTTTTGGGTGCCGGTGCTGCCCACCGAACCGCGCAGTTTGAATTTTTCTAACCACGCGGAGTTTTCCGCCCACGATTCGTTGTGGAGGTTCCACGCCAGGCCGAGGCTCCAGAAGGCGCCCCAGCGCTTTTTCGGGCTGTATTGCGACGAGGCGCTGCCGCGCAGCGTAAAGTCCGCCATGTAGCGCTCGTCGTAGATGTAGCTGAGCAGCCCGGTAAAGGACATGTCGCGGGTGATGCTTTCGAAGCCGACAGGTTTGGCGCCCAGGGCGTATTGCCGGGCGAACATGATGTCGTCCATCCGGTCATCCGGGAAACCTTCGGTCGAGTGGGTCACCTGGCGCGATTCCCGCTGGGTGAGGTTGTAGTTGAAGTTGCTGAGCAACGTGTGTTTTTCGGCCCATGTTTTGTTGTACATGACCGAAAAGTCGGCTCTCAACTGATCCTGCCGGCCTGTGCTGGCATCGAATTTTCCTTTCCGTGTCCGGTCTGCTTCTTCGTAGTCGGCAAACAGGGTGTGGTCGCCCGGGTAGAAGCGGTCCGATGCGTCGCGCTGGGTCGAAACGCTTCCGCGCAGGCGCAGGGTCAGCCCCTCGGTGGGGTAGTACTCGGCGTTGAAGTTGTTGGAAAACATCAGGTAGTTGCCCGTGAGGCTGGTGTTGAGTTGCGCGTTCCAGAGGGGGTTAGGCTCCGGGTCCAAATTGATCCCGCGAAAGGTTTTGAGGAGATTGCCGTCCTTGTCGTACGGATCGTTGTACGGGTTGGCCTGTGCATACTCTGAGAACGAGCCGTAGGGAGAGTCCTGGTATTTGTTCGACACAATGCTCATTTGGTTGCGGAACAGGAACTTCCCGCTTCTCCGGTAGGTAACGTCCATGGTGGCCGCGAGGGTTTTCCGCCAGGACTCCTTCATGGTACCTGCGACGTCGCTGTAGGAGACGTTCCCCATGAAGCCGAGGTTTTCGTCGTTCAATTCCAGCCCCACCGAGTGCTTTGTCCCGACGCCGGTGCGCACGGGTTTGCTCAACCAGTCGGTGTCGGTGCCCGCCAATGCCCGGTTCATGCGCTCGTTGTAGATGGACTGGTTGTCCAAAAGGAAGTTGATGTTGGTGTTCTGTTCGTAGATGCCGCTCTCTTTTTCCACGGCGAGTTTTTCCAATGCGTTGGTCAGGTCGTAGCTGGTCAGGTCGGGCATGGTGAGGTCTATTGTTCCGCGGTAGGTTAGCACCATGTCGCCGCCCTGGGGGCGTTTGGTTTCGATGACGAAGACGCCGTTGGCCGCATCGGCGCCGTAGATGGCTTTGGCCGAAGCATCTTTCAGTAAGGTGATGCTCTGCACCCGCTCCATATCCAAGTCAAAGATGCGGGTGGGGCTGACCGGAAAGCCGTCCAGGATGAAGAGCGGCATGTTGGGGTCGTTTTCGTACATCCGGCGGAGGCTGGCGTCGCTTTCGAGCGTAAAGGAGGTGGTTCCCCGCAATTCCATGGAAGGCAAGCGGTTGGGGTCGGAACCGAAATCCATGTTGTCGATCAGGTTGAGCGAGGGGTCTAAGTTGCGCAGGCTCTGGAATACGTTTCCGCTGCCCACCCGTTTCAGTTCTTCGTTGGAGACCACTTTGGCCGATCCGGTAAAGCTGCTGCCGGGACGGTTGAACAACCCGGTAACTACTACGGCATCCAGCGAGGCTTCTTCGGGTTTCAGGGCAATGACTTCGAGTTTGCCGGGTACAGCCGTTTTTTCCACGGTTTGGAATCCGATGAAGGATATCTTGATTTTTGCCGAAGAGCCTTCGGTGGGGGGGGGTAAGAGGTATTCGCCGTTGATGTCGGTGCTTACGCCGATGTTGGTGCCTGTGTACATGACGGTGGCGCCGGGCAGCGGGGAACCTTTTTCATCCGTTACCCGGCCGCTTATTTTACCGGCCGGTTGCGCCTGTGCGGCGGGACGGCGGGAGATGGTTACCGTGCCTTCCTGCACCGACCACTGAAGGGAGGTGCCGGCTGTAAGCCGGTTCATGACCTCTTCCAGCGTTGCGTTGGTGAAAGAGTAGTCGCGTTTGGGCACATCCGTCAAATCGTTCACACGATAGAAAAATTCGTGGTTTGTCGAACTTTTCAGCGTATTCAGGATCTGTTCGGCAGATGCTCCTTTCAGATTCAGCGTAATACGCTGTTGGTTTTGGGCGTACGATCCGGTAGCGGACAGTACTACGCACCACAGGCTTAGAAGCAAAACGGAGAACAGCCGCGCCGGGCTTCCGCCGGGCTGTTTCGTTCTACTTCCGTTGAGTAGCTTTTGTTCCATAGTTTGTAATTAAGATTGAGGTTATTTAATAAAACAGGTACACTGTTCGCCCGGTTGTCCGGAAATTCAAACCTGTTATTTCGTGCAGCATGTTGAGGATCGGGGCGATGGTTGTCCGGCGGCTCATGTGGAGGGAGAAGAGTCCCAATTCGTCGAGGTCGATGTCGCCGGTGTCGATCTCGACGTTGTACCATTTTTCCAATTCTTTAATGATCAGCCGGATGTGGGTTGCCTCGAAGTCAAAGTAGCCGTTGCTCCAAGCCGTTGAATGGAGCGTGTTTTCGAGCGCCCGGACGGAAAGAAGCGTAGATTTGCGGTCGAATACGGCTTGTTCGGCCGGTTTCAGCACAACGCCCACTTCTCCGAGGCCGACACTCACCGACACCGAGCCTTCGATGAGGGTGACGGCTGTTTTGGGGATGTCGCCGTATGTCTGTACATTGAATTTGGTGCCCAATACCCGGATGTCCAAGCTGTCGCCGGTGTGGATGATGAAAGGCCGTTTGGGGTCTTTGGCTACGTCGAAGTAGGCTTCGCCTTTGAGCGTGACCCGGCGCTCGTTTTGGGAGAAGAGCGCGGGGAAACGGAGTTCGGAGTCGGCATTCAGTACCACTTTGGTGCCGTCGGCAAGCCGTATGGTATAAGTGGCGCCCCGCGGAACGACCAACTGATTCTGTACGGCTGTGTCTTGTTCGGGGGTGCAGGAGGTGTCCTGCCCGATGTAGTTGTATACGCTCTCTTTTACAGGGCCGTTTATGGGAATGCCCGTTCCGGTGTAGGTGTAGAGGAGGGCGTGTTCGGTGGCCGGGCCGATTTGGGATTCGGGGGAGAGGGAGGGGCGTAGCAACTGCTGTCCGGCAATGACCGTCAGCAGCAGCGTTATGGCGGCGGCGCCTGCCCGCAAAAAGAGGCGGATGCGCCGTCTTTTTCCCTGTTTTGCCTGTTTCTTGAAGTCGGCAAAAGCTGCCTGGCAGCAGGGGCCGTCGTAACGCTCCAATTGTTCCAAGCGGCGGAAAATTTCCCGGCCGTCGTTCATATTGTTATATATTTCCTGCAATTCCGGCGTGTCCAGCAGCCCGTCCAACTCTAAAGCTTCCTGCTCCGACAATTCTGCTTTTGTTCCGGCCAACATCAATTCGACGATGCGGAAAAATTTTGATCTTTGCTCCACGATGGTTGTTGTATCTTGAAAGAACAGTTATCGTTCTGTAAAATGCACAACCTCCGGTTTGGTACTATCCGAAACAGGAAAAAATGGGGAATTAGTGAAAAATTAACAAAAAATAAGCAGGAGGGAGTAGATGGCGCTGTTTTTGAGTGCGTCGCGCAGTGTTTTAAGCGCGCAGGTTTTTTGTGCTTTTACGGTGTTGGGGCTGATGCCGAGGATTTGGGCGATCTCTTCCCGCTTGCGCCCTTCTAAACTCAACAGGATGATCCGGCGGCGTTCGGGGGGCAGTTTTTGAATGTGCAGGTGCAGTTGGCGCAATAGTTCCTCCCGGATGGTTTCTGCAAAGTGTTTGTCGGAGAAGGGGGCGTCTTCGGAGAGGGTGTTTTCCCGGATGGTCGACAGGATGCCGGTCTGTATTTTGCAGGTACGCAGGTAGTTCAGGGAGTTGTTATAGGTCGCTTTGTACAGAAAGTATGTGAGTTCTTCCTGTGTATTGAACAGGCGGTCGGAGCGCCACAGGTTGACCAATAACTCCTGTACGATGTCTTGGGTTACATCGGAACGTTTTACCAGATTTTCCGAATAGGAGCATAATGCGGGGTAGTAATTTTTGTAAAGTTCTTCCCACGCTTCAAGCGACTTTTCATTAATTCCCCGGATACCTATATCTTGCCTGTCTTTCATGCTATTGCCCGACAAATTTACATAAAAATCACGATTCTTTATATACTGACAGGAAAAAATACCTGCATTTTAACAGAATATATAATGAGCATTCTTCCCAGCCTGTCACCTTCCGCAACCTCAATCTGAAATTCTACAACGAATTTATGGATTATCTTTACTACAAAGCTTGCCCACACAGGTACCGATGAAAGTGGTATATCTCACAGATGGCAGTCCTCGAAAATTGGTGATCGGTAATGTACCGATCACATTCAAATTTGCGTAACAGGTTTAAAATGCCAAAATCCGATGTTTCCGAGTGCCTGAACCATTCTACCGGGCAAACAGTCACAGACTACTATATTAAACGGGATTTCACGCTAATAGATAATGCACTGCGTAAACTGTTGGACTGTTTGTTTTCCGCGGCAGAAAAAGAGTGGTAAAAAAGTACGATTTATTTTGTAGATAATAGTAAAATCACTCCACTTTACAGTGTCAAACAATAACAAATTAAAAAGATGAGTACCAAAATTATTTGATGATTTTTTGAAAGAAAAGCATCAAATATGACATGAAAAACCCCGACGCCGAATAAACGACATCGGGGAGCTGTAAAAAGAGTTTAATGTCAATTAAAAACTATAATTCCACAGCCAATAATTCTCTTCCCAAGTTATGAAGAGCTAACTCTATTTTTCTTACCTGTGCTTCCCGTGGTTTACTCTCTCCGGATACATAGCGCTGTACTTGCCGTTGGTTTATACCTGTAAGCCTTTGAAAGGCGGCATTTGTAAAAATACCACTATAATGTCTTAATAAACTTTCAGTGGAAAAATGGTACACTAATTCGTATTTTGAACCAAAAACCGCCGGTATCTTGTCCCCATCTTCACGCATTCCCTCCAAATGAAATTCGATTGCTTCGCTCATTTGCTTTTTTAATTCATCAAATGTTTTTCCGGTTGCTACTGCTATTCCCTCGCCAATGTTAACGTGTGCAGAGTAATTTTTTTCAGTCATCCCAACTGTAACTATAACTTTTTTCATAATGATTTCTTTTTTGTTGGCAGGGCTTATAAAAGCCCTGCCTGAATTAAAACACTTTTTGCTGTATTGGGGTCTAAATCATCGCTTAGTTTTCCGGGTACTGTTACTTTCCCTTTTTTGGTTGGGTGTTTAAACTGTCGATGATCACCCTTTGTTCTTGCAAGATACCAGCCATCTGATTCGATAAACTTGATTATCTCCTTTACTTTCCAAATTTTCATAGAACTATTCGTTTTTAATCGACACTGTAAAAATAGTTGTATTTTTACAACTATAAAAATATTCCAACAGCTATTTTCACCCAAACCCCAATATTTAATATTATTTAACTACACAAGAAAAGCGCAACACCTAAATGCTGCGCTTTTCCTACTTTATCGAAATTGCTGTTTTTCTTTGAAAAAAATGCGGGGATGGTTGTATAATTATACAACTATGTTTATCTTTGCACTATGAGAAAGGTAGTTGCGTTTATATATGATGGCGATGCGGTAGTTGTTCTGTTCAACTGTTTCAAAAAGAAAACGCAGAAAACCCCCGGTAGCGAAATTGAAAAAGCACTTAAATTAAAGGCAGAATATTATGAAACTAAGAGAAATCAGTAAGGATGTCTACGATGTAAGCGGATACCTTGCAGAAGAATTTGGGGCAATCGGTACGCCTGAACGGGAAGAATCCACCAGTAAAGCATGGGAAGAATACAACGCGCAAATTTTGTTGGATGCCCGGAAACATGCTGGATTAACACAGGCGGAACTTGCTAAACGTATCGGGGCAGATAAGGGGTACATTTCAAGAATAGAACGAGGTATTACAGTTCCGACGGTATCGACGTTATACCGCATTGCATCTGCTATGGGACTGACCGTAGAATTACGTCCGATATAACAAATGCGGCTTTTGTGATGAAGTCGGGGAAATGTGATGCCTTATATATTATAGAGTATGACCAAGAAAGACGCTGTACAACTATTCGAGAATCGACACGTTCGCTCCGTATGGGATTCGGAGGCGGAAAAGTGGTACGTTTCGATCGTGGATGTGATTGCCGTGTTGACGGATAGCGATCGGCCACGTAAGTATTGGGACGATCTGAAACGTAAACTACAAATTGAAGGCAGTGAACTGTCCGAAAAAATCGGACAGTTGAAAATGAAAGCCCCGGATGGTAAGATGCGCCTTACCGATGTGGCCGATGTGGAACAACTGTTCCGGTTGGTACAGTCTATTCCTTCCCCGAAGGCTGAACCGTTCAAACAATGGTTGGCTCAATTGGGGCGTGAACGGTTGGAAGAAATCGACGATCCGGAACGGGGTATAGACCGGTTATTGGAGTACTACCACCGGAAGGGCTATTCCGAGGCTTGGATCAATCAGCGATTGAAATCTATCGAGGTTCGCAAAGAGTTGACCGATGAATGGGAGAGGCGCGGTGTGAAGAAAGGGCAGGAGTTTGCGGTACTGACCGATATTATTACGCAGGGATGGGCTGGTATGACCACAAAGCAATACAAGCAGTACAAGGGATTAAAAACCGAAAGCTTGCGTGACAATATGACTAATCTTGAACTTGTGCTAAATATGCTTGCAGAGGCCACGACCACCGAAATATCCAAGGAGAAAGAACCGAAAACCATAGCGCAAAGCCGTGAAATAGCTAAACAGGGCGGAGAGGTTGCGGGAAATGCCCGAAAAGAGATTGAGGAAAAGACCGGGAAAAAGGTAGTAAGTTCGCTTAATGCTAAAAAAGGGCTGAAAAGTCCGGAAGATTCGGAAGTGCATTAATAAGATATTAATACGCATTTTTTGAATGCCTGTGTAATTCCAATAAATACAGTACTTTTCGGGGATTTGATACTGATATTCATAATACTCATACCTCATTATTAACAGATCTGTTACCCCAATAAACAAAAACACCCAACTTTCACCTTTTAGGGTATAAAATTGGGTGTTGATTTTGCAACTTGCTGCTTTTCAGTGTTGTCTGGCGGTATGGACGGAAAGTGAACCTTTGCACAATCCATTAACCACCAGAGTTTTATAAAGCCTGAAAATCGAGTTCCACTATTTGACCCACGAGGATTTTACCTCGATTCCCAGCACATTGCTTTTACAATGAACTTCGTCGGATACATAATCTTTCTCGAAATACCAACCCTTCAGGGAGTTTTTTTGCAAAATCAAAAAGCTACACTATCCTTGTAACTACCGTTACAGTTACGGCGGTTACAGGAAGACGGCTATTCCAAAAGTTTTTTCATCTCTTTGTCGAAATCGGACTCGAACAGTCTGTCTTGCACGATGCGATATTTTTCATATTCGCTTTCGGCATGATATCATCTGTTTTAAGGGTGCAAAAATACAAAAGATGACCATTACAGTCATCTTTTGAACTTGATTCTCATGCTTTACCGATAATGATTTTCAGATAGTTAAGAGTTTTGTAACTCTCTATGCCCTAATCTGATACATTACCTGATTTTCAGTGCTTTTCAATAATTTCAAAGAGTTGAAAACCTCTCGGCTTTCGGGTACAAAGGTACAACTAATTTCCTTAATTCCAACAGTCTTAGTCAAAGAAATACATCTCATCTGCAATAATACCGCTTTTATTGGTATTATTGCAGATGAGGCGTGAATTGAGATGGATTGACATATCCATAGTGAATAGGCGCGAAAACAAAAATAATAACATTCTATCTGCGTTAATACCTGAAAAATTAGTATTTTTGCAAACGGAATGTAAGCCAATGGTATGGACAAAGGATTAAAAATACGGGATTGGGTTTTAGGACTGCCTCAAATAGGCAGGCTTACGTTTTCGATAGAGGATATTCACAATCAGTTTCCTAATCGTAACAAGAATACGATTAGGAATATATTGTTGCTTTTGGCCAAAAATGGAAAAATCCAATCTGTTTGGCG